>JBAPXW010000007.1:0-237846 GCA_049284415.1 Leclercia sp. | reverse complement strand
TCGCAGCAACAACCAGGATCGCGCCGTCCATCTGCGCAGCACCGGTGATCATGTTTTTAACATAGTCGGCGTGGCCTGGGCAGTCTACGTGTGCGTAGTGGCGAGTCGGGGTGTCATATTCAACGTGGGAAGTGTTGATGGTGATACCACGAGCTTTTTCTTCTGGTGCGTTATCGATCTGGTCGAATGCACGAGCAGAACCACCGTAGGTTTTAGCCAGTACGGTAGTGATTGCAGCGGTCAGCGTTGTTTTACCATGGTCAACGTGGCCGATAGTACCGACGTTAACGTGCGGTTTTGTACGTTCAAACTTTTCTTTAGACATCGATTGTCCCTCTAAGACACGGATAAATCGGTGATATCACCACATCAACCAGGCAATATGCCTGAACTGTTGAATTCATTTAAATTGAAACAGAGAGAAACGGGAGGGAGAAGTGAAGTGGTGCTGATACCCAGAGTCGAACTGGGGACCTCACCCTTACCAAGGGTGCGCTCTACCAACTGAGCCATATCAGCACGTATTGGAGCGGGCAGCGGGAATCGAACCCGCATCATCAGCTTGGAAGGCTGAGGTAATAGCCATTATACGATGCCCGCATCCTGAAACTCGGCTACCCAGTTCTTTCTGTAACAAAAAAAGAGATTTCTCTCTTTTTAAGTTCGAGCTGGCTAATTTTTTCAACCAGCTCCGGCGGCGTTAACGCTGCCAGAAAGTGGTGGTGGGGGAAGGATTCGAACCTTCGAAGTCTGTGACGGCAGATTTACAGTCTGCTCCCTTTGGCCGCTCGGGAACCCCACCGGACTTGATGGTGCCGACTACCGGAATCGAACTGGTGACCTACTGATTACAAGTCAGTTGCTCTACCTACTGAGCTAAGTCGGCATCAAGTAGCGCGCATTTTAGGGAGACCCGCAGATTCATGCAACTAAAAAATCGCATAATTCGTTCGTTCGCTCACATTTTATGCGAAGAGAGGGGTAAACGCTGTAATTCCAGGCAGAAGAGGACAAATATTCGTCATTTACCCCCTGAAAAGGGCCTAAACCGGGGTCGGAGGATTACTGCGTTACGCATCAGTTAGCGACTTTTTTTCTTATTATTCCTGTCATCTGGTGTTACCCTCCTGCGCATTGTCCAAAATTAACTACTAGATGTGTCATCCCCCGCCTGGCTAGCCTCTACTGTGGGAAGTGATGGCTCACTGAAGCATGCTTATGAGCAAAAAAGAGCAAACGTTAATGACGCCTTATCTCCAGTTTAGCCGCAGCCAGTGGGCTGCTCTGCGTGATTCCGTGCCGATGACCCTGACGGAAGGCGAAATCGCGCGGTTAAAAGGGATAAACGAAGACCTGTCACTGGAAGAAGTGGCCGAAATATACCTGCCTTTATCGCGTTTGCTGAATTTCTATATAAGCTCCAACCTTCGCCGTCAGGCCGTACTGGAGCAGTTCCTCGGCACAAACGGGCAGCGCATTCCTTATATCATCAGCATTGCCGGCAGCGTAGCCGTGGGCAAGAGCACCACCGCGCGCGTACTCCAGGCACTGCTGAGCCGCTGGCCGGAACACCGCAGCGTCGAGTTAATCACCACCGACGGCTTCCTGCACCCGAACGAAGTATTAAAAGAACGCGGTCTGATGAAGAAGAAGGGCTTCCCGCTCTCTTACGATATGCACCGTCTGGTGAAATTCGTCTCGGATCTGAAGTCTGGTGTACCGAATGTGACCGCCCCGGTTTATTCGCACCTGATTTATGACCGCATTCCGGACGGTGACAAAACGGTGGTTCAGCCGGATATTCTGATTCTGGAAGGGTTAAACGTCCTGCAGAGCGGGATGGATTATCCGCATGACCCACATCATGTGTTTGTTTCTGACTTTGTCGATTTCTCTATTTATGTCGATGCGCCAGAAGACCTGCTGCAAAACTGGTATATCAACCGTTTCCTCAAGTTCCGCGAAGGGGCTTTCACGGATCCTGATTCCTACTTCCATAACTACGCCCAGCTCTCTGAAGAAGAGGCCGTCAACGTGGCAACGTCGCTGTGGAATGAGATCAACTACGTGAACCTGAAAGAGAACATCCTGCCGACGCGTGAACGCGCCAGCCTGATCCTCACCAAGAGTGAGAAGCACGCTGTCGACCAGATCCGCCTGCGGAAATAGTCGTTAAGCAGACATAAAAAAACCGGCGATAATCGCCGGTTTTTTTATTGCTTACGCCTGAGGCTTTTCACCGTTCTCATCCTGATCGACGGCAAAGCAGGCCACCAGCTGTCCACCGTAGTCCTTTAACTGCGGCTGCAGTTGGGTGCAGGGCCCAAAACGACGACGGCAACGCGCATTGAAGGCGCATCCCGGTGGCGGATTAAGCGGGCTTGGCAGCTCACCGGTCAGTTTAATGCGCTCGCGGCGTTCATCCGGGTTGAGACGCGGGGTAGCTGAGAGCAACGCCTGGGTATAAGGATGACGCGGATTATTAAAGATCTGATCTTTTGTCCCCTTCTCCACGCAGCGCCCCAGATACATCACCATCACTTCATCGGCGATGTGCTCCACCACGGACAGGTCGTGAGAGATAAAGACATACGACAGGCCTAAATCCTGCTGCAGATCCATCATCAGGTTCAGTACCTGCGCACGCACGGAAACGTCGAGTGCAGAAACCGGTTCATCGGCAATCACCACGTCCGGGTCAAGCATCAGACCGCGGGCGATAGCAATACGCTGACGCTGGCCGCCGGAAAACATATGCGGGTAGCGATCATAGTGCTCGGTCTTGAGCCCCACTTTCGCCATCATCGCCAGCGCTTTCTCGCGGCGCTGCTCTTTACTCAACTCGGTGTTGATCTGCAGCGGCTCTTCCAGAATCTGTCCCACTTTCTTACGCGGGTTCAGAGAACCATACGGGTTCTGGAACACAATCTGGATTTTCTGCCGACGCAGCTTCTGTGCCTGGGGATCGTGCTTAAGCAGATCCTGCCCCTGATAGTAGAGCTCGCCCCCGGTCGGAATTTCAATCATGGTCAGCAGGCGACCCAGCGTGGATTTTCCACAGCCGGACTCCCCCACCACCGCCAGCGTTTTACCGCGCTCCAGAGTAAAGGAGACACCATCCAGCGCTTTGACCAGACGTTCCGGGGCAAACAACCCCTTCTTCACCGGATAGTGTTTTTTCAGATCGATCGCCTGCAGCAGCGGCTGTTGCAGGGTGGCCTCTTGCTTACTCATAGTGTAGGCCTCCCGGCATCATCGAGTGGATAGTGGCATTTTGACTGGCGACCGTCGTTGAGGGTATACAGCTCTGGCTCATCGGTACGGCATTTGTCGGTCGCATACGGACAGCGCGGGTTCAGCAGACAGCCCATCGGACGGTCGTACTTGCCCGGCACCACGCCCGGCAGCGAGGCCAGACGCGCTTTATCCTGCGCAAACTCCGGCAGTGCACGCAGCAGAGCCTGGGTGTACGGGTGGCGCGGCGCGCGGAAGATATCCGTCGCCTTGCCGGTTTCGACCACCTGCCCTGCATACATCACGATAATTTTATGCGCCGCTTCGGCCACTAACGCCAGGTCATGGGTGATCAGGATCAGCGCCATGTTCTCTTTCTGCTGCAACTCCAGCAGCAGCTCGATGATCTGCGCCTGAATGGTCACGTCCAGCGCGGTCGTCGGTTCATCGGCGATCAGCAGCTTCGGACGACAGGCAATCGCCATCGCGATCATCACGCGCTGGCTCATCCCACCGGAAAGCTGGTGCGGATAAACATCCAGACGTGAGCCCGGATCGGGGATCCCGACCTGGGTCAGCAGGTCAATCGCCCGCTGACGTCGGGTTTTCTTGTTACCGCCCTGATGCACCTTGATGGCTTCCATAATCTGGAAACCGACGGTGTAGCATGGGTTAAGGCTGGTCATCGGATCCTGGAAAATCATCGCCACTTCGGCACCCACCAGCTGGCGGCGCTCTTTTTCCGAAATGCGCTTCAGATCCTGACCGTTAAACTCAAGGCTTTCCGCCATGACGCGGCCAGGATAATCAATCAATCCCATGATCGCCAGCGAGCTCACCGACTTACCGGAACCGGACTCACCGACAATGCCGACCACTTCACCCTGATTTACGCTGTAGCTAACCCGATCTACGGCGCGAAACTCGGAGCCCACGTCACCGAAGTGCACCGATAATTTATCTACATTTAATAACGCCATCTCGTGCCTCTTACTGCTTCAGTTTGGGATCAAGTGCATCACGCAGACCATCACCCATCAGGTTAAATGCCAGCACCGTCAGCAGGATCGCGACACCCGGGAAGGTGACGACCCACCAGGCGCTTTGCGCGAACTGCAACACGTCGGCGAGCATGGTGCCCCACTCCGGTGTTGGCGGTTGCGCACCCATGCCAAGGAAGCCAAGAGCAGCCATATCGAGAATGGCGTTAGAGAAGCCGAGCGATGCCTGAACAATCAGCGGCGCAAGGCAGTTTGGAAGAATGTTGACGAACATCTGGCGCATTGCGCCTGCACCCGCCACGCGCGACGCGGTGACATAGTCGCGATGCACTTCCACCAGCACCGCCGCGCGCGTTAAGCGCACATAGTGGGGGAGTGCCACGAACGTCAGGGCCAATGCGGCGTTACCGATAGACGGACCGAAGACTGCCACCAGCACCAGCGCCAGCAGCAGGCTTGGCAGCGCCAGCATGATGTCGACGACACGCATAATGATGTTGTCGACCAGGCCACCGAAGTAGCCCGCAACCAGTCCGAGAACCACGCCCAGAATCAGCGAGAGCACCACCACCAGACAACCGACCAGCAGCGACAGACGCGCACCGTACATCAGACGGGACAGCACATCGCGGCCCACATCGTCGGTACCCAGAAGGTGAGCAAAGGTCCCACCCTCCTGCCAGGCCGGCGGTGCCAGCAGCATGTCGCGGAACTGATCCGCCGGGTTATAGGGTGCAAGGACGTTGGCAAAGACCGCGATGATGATCATGATGGTGACATACACCAGACCGACAACCGCGCCTTTATTACGTTTGAAGTAGTGCCAGAACTCCTGCAGCGGCGTCATTGGCACCGGTGCAGCGACCACTTTATTTCCAGAAACTTGTGACATGACGGCCCCTTACTTCTTATGACGAATACGCGGGTTCACCACGCCGTACAGCAAATCGACCAGCAGGTTGACGAGAATAATCATCGTCGCCACCAGCAGTACACCGCCCTGCACTACCGGGTAATCACGGCGTTGCAATGCGTCAATCAGCCAGCGGCCCAGACCCGGCCAGGAGAAGATGGTTTCCGTCAGGATCGCACCCGCCAGCAGCGTACCCACCTGCAAACCGATAACGGTCACAACCGGCAGCATGGCGTTACGCAGCGCATGCACGATAATCACGCGCATACGGGTCAGCCCTTTGGCGCGGGCGGTACGGATATAATCCTCACCCAGCACTTCCAGCATCGACGAGCGGGTCATACGCACAATCACCGCCAGCGGGATGGTACCCAGCACCATGGCAGGCAACACCATATGCGCCAGGGCATCAATAAAGTTGCCCTCTTCGCCCCAGATAGCCGTATCGATCAGCATAAATCCGGTCAGCGGATTGGTATCGTCAAGGAACACCATGTCGCTGACGCGCCCGGAGACCGGCGTCAGGTTCCATTGCACCGACACCAGCATAATCAGCATCATGCCCCACCAGAAGATAGGCATGGAGTAGCCGGTCAGAGCCAGACCCACCGCAGTGTGGTCGAAGATAGAGCCGCGTTTTACCGCAGCCAGCACGCCTACCGGAATACCAACGGCGACGGCAAACATCATGGCGCAGACACCGAGTTCCAGCGTCGCTTTAAAGCGCGGCACGAACTCTTCCCACACCGGAAGACGGCTTTTCAGCGAAATACCCAAATCACCATGCAGCACGCCCCAGATATAGTGGAGATACTGTTGCCACATGGGCTTATCCAGACCCAGTTCGGCCAACAGTTGCGCATGACGCTCAGGCGAAATTCCACGCTCGCCTGCCATAATCATTACCGGGTCACCGGGGATCATATGGACGAAGGCAAAGGTGAGAAGGGTGATACCGATAAACGTGGGGATAACTAACCCCAGACGTCGGAGGATGAACTGCAACATAACCCGGATTCTCTCTAATGACGCTCCGCCGTAAGGCGTTACGTCTTTATTGCTCACAAATGTAAATTCCCTCTCCTTTTGGAAGAGGGTTAGGGTGAGGGAATGCGTGCACCACCCTCACCCCTGCCCTCTCCCGGAGGGAGAGGGAGAACACTCTACTTATTATTCAATTGATACGTTTTCGAAGTGGTGTTTGCCCAGTGGATCAACCACGTAGCCTTTAACTTCTTTACGCACTGGCTCGTACACGGTGGAGTGAGCCACGATCAGCGCTGGCGCCTGGTCATGCATCACAACCTGAGCCTGTTTGTACAGTTCGATACGTTTGTTGTGGTCGTCGGTCGCACGTGCCGGCTGAATCAGATCTTCGAACGGCTTGTAGCACCAGCGAGAGTAGTTAGAACCTTGTTTTGCTGCATCACAGCTGAACAGGGTGGCGAAGAAGTTGTCCGGATCCCCATTGTCCCCGGTCCAGCCCATCATCACAGCCTGGTGCTCACCGGCTTTAGCACGCTTCAGGTACTCGCCCCACTCGTAAGTGACGATCTTGGCCTGAACGCCAATTTTTGCCCAGTCAGCCTGAACCATCTCAGCCATACGGCGAGCGTTCGGGTTGTACGGACGCTGTACTGGCATCGCCCACAGCTCAACGGTAAAGCCTTTATCCTGACCCGCTTCTTTCAGCAGTGCTTTCGCTTTCTCGACGTCGTAGGTGTAATCCTTCACGTCGTCGTTATAGCCCCACATGGTTGGTGGGATCAGGTTTTTCGCCGCAACGCCCGCGCCCTGATAAACCGCTTTGATGATCGCGTCTTTGTTCACCGCGTAGGTCAGCGCCTGACGCACTTTCACATCATCAAACGGTTTTTTCTCGGTGTTGAAAGAGAGGTAGCCGACGTTCAGACCAGCCTGCTCGTGCAGGGTGATGTTTTTGTCTTGCTTCATACGCGCGATGTCAGCCGGGTTCGGGTACGGCATCACCTGGCATTCGTTCTTCTGCAGCTTGGCGTAACGCACGGATGCGTCAGGCGTGATGGAGAAGACCAGACGGTCGATCTGCGGCTTGGTGCCCCAGTAACCTTCGAACGCTTTGTACAGAATACGGGAGTCTTTCTGGTACTGCTGCAGCTGGAATGGACCGGTACCGATTGGGTTCAGATCCACTTTCTCCGGCGTACCGGCTTTCAGCATGTTGTCCGCATATTCTTTAGACAGAATAGAGGCGAAGTCCATGGCCAGGTCAGCCAGGAATGGTGCTTCCGGACGGCTCAGCACGAACTGAACGGTTTTATCGTCCACTTTTTTCACTTCGCTGATCAGATCGGGCAGGCCCATCCCTTCGAAGTACTCATAGCTGCCGCCGGAGACTTTGTGGTACGGGTTCTGGGCATTTTTCTGACGGTCGAAGGAGAACACCACGTCGTCAGCAGTCAGCTCACGCGTAGGTTTGAAATCTTTGCTGTCCTGCCACTTCACGCCCTGACGCAGGTGGAAGGTATAGGTTTTGCCGTCTTCGCTGACTTCCCACTTCTCCGCCAGACCCGGAATGACTTCCGTGGTACCGATTTTGAATTCAACCAGACGGTTATAGATAGGTACGGAGCTAGCGTCGTACGTTGTACCCGAGGTAAAGAGCTGTGGGTTAAAGCCTTCCGGCGAGCCTTCAGAACAGTAGACCAGGGTTTTTGCCTGTACGCCTGCTGCCACGGTCATTGCCACCAGGCTCAGACCAAGCTTCAGCATCCCTGACTTCTTCAAGGAAATACTCATTATTATTCGGCTCCATTGTGATGTTTGTTGTGTTACTCCGCCTGACCTTTAATTTGTTTTTTACCCGGTCCGGTCGGTGCTGCCCTAAGGCGTTATAAGGGATGGAGATTCCGTTCAGAAGAGCGACTGAGTTGCAGCGCAGATCCTCCCTGAAGTGCCCCTCGTGCCCTACAATCTGTCAACAGAATGTGAAAACGTCAATACAGGTGACGGGGATTTACGCCAGGTGTGAGAATTCGTAAACAAAGATTAAAAAAACTTGCGGGGGGTATTTTCAGCAGGGAAATTTATGCTACCCGCCATGATGCAGCACAACTCTCTACACAATCTGCTACAACCAGTGATTAACATTTATTCAACCGGCTTAAATTTTCTTGCAGAATGGCGATTATCTGCGCACTAAATGCCGTGAACGTTAAAACGCACAGGGGAAAATGCTGGGGTTATCTATAAGTAACGCCAGAAAAAATCAATCTATATATAAAAAAATACAATGGAATATGTCACAAAAACGTTAACAGGCAGGGGGAACGAGAGGTAGGCCGTATTTTGTCGCGTTATGTGAAAAGTGAACCGTTGAAGCAGGGTGTTTACGTGGGCGACAAATGCAAAAAGGGCCAACCTTGCGGTTAGCCCTTTTTTAAATGTGGTCGGCGAGAGAGGATTCGAACCTCCGACCCACTGGTCCCAAACCAGTTGCGCTACCAAGCTGCGCTACTCGCCGAATGCGGAGCGCATCTTACTGCTGGGGTGTGCGCCCGTCAATCCCTTATTCTAAAAAAGCCATTCGATTGGCGATAAAGTCGCCAGGCCTTCAGTTTGCGGCCTTCGCAGCACCGTCCGGAACCTTACACCAGTTGTTATTCTCGTTAATCCCACCGTCTGGTGAGGTGTAACCGAGGCAACCCATAATGGTGTCGTACAGCTCCACATGGCGACGCGCAACCTTCATATCCGCCTGCTGTTTGAGCTGAGCGAACATTTTGGCTTTATCCGGGTTCTCCAGATACTTGTCCGACATCCACACCATCATTGGCACGCGGAACTGCTCCGGTGGTGCCATCTTGCGCGGGGTGCCGTGCAGATGCTCTTTCTCGTTAATCGACTCACCGTGGTCGGCAGCGTAGAAGACAATCGCCTTCTTATCGCGCACCTGATCAATCACGCTGTCGATAAAGTGATCCACATAGGTCACCGAGTTGTCGTAGGAGTTGATCATCTCCTCTTTGGTGCAGGCTTTATCCACGCCCTTACACTCCGGCGTCCATTTCGCAAAGCTGCGCGGATAACGTTGGGTGTAGTTATAGTGCGACCCTTTGGTATGCAGGATGATCATGTGCTTACCTTTCTGGTTGCCCTGCAGCGAGCGTTGCATCTCCTCAACGAGCAGCATGTCGTCCACGCTCTTACCGCGGTTACGCGGCTCAGCGCCGATTTGCTCACGATAGGCAATATTGTTGGCCATCGTGTTGCTGTAGAACCATATCTCGCTCTGCATCGCGTAGAGGTCAGTGCTAAAGCCCAGCTGGCGCAGCACCGAGAAGACGTTTTGCTCTTTAAGCGTCCGCTGCGGGTTGTCGCTTGCCCCTCCCTCACGCACAAACATGCAGCGCAAGGAGAGTTTGGTGGCGGTATCGCACGAGTATCCGCGGAAGGCGACCAGGTTTTTCTCCTGCGCCAGCTTCGGCGTGGTATCACGCCCGTAGCCCAGCATACCCATATGATCCCAGCGCGTCGTTTCACCAATGATAAACACCACGTAGGTATCATCGAGATCGGCAGGTGCCTGGTAGGTGAATTTTTTGGCCGGGTTCATCAGCGATTTGTTATCCGATGATTCATCCACCTGCGCCCAGGCGTACAGCCCCAGCGCAGAGATCCAGTTGGAAGGCAGATACGAGTTTGCCACCACGCCGCCGTAGCTCGGCAGATCCACTCCGGAGCTACGCTCAACCTTCTTCTGCTGAACATCCAGCAGGCGAATCGGGCCCCATACCATCAGTCCCGCCAGGGTAACCAGCAGCACGCTTCGGACACGCAGCCCAGGCGTACGCAGCTGGCGCAGCAGGGTATAGCGGCAGCGGTTGCTCCAGATAAAGATTAGCGGCAGCGCGCTGACCGAAACCAGCCAGATAATAAAGTGCAGACCGACCACTTCTTTCGAGAGATCGATATCCGTGGTCATTACCGACGCAATAATGCCGTAGCCAATGACCACGTTCATAAAGGTCATGTAATAGCTGGCACCCGCCGAGAACAACACCACCAGCGTGGCGAGGACGCGCCACATGCGTCGTCCAAACAGCGACAGCAGGCGCAGTAAAAAGAAGGTCACCAGCACGGTGGCAACCAGTTCGACAATCCCAGCAATCCCTTTCCAGGCGGTAAAATCTTGCGCATAACCGTCAAACCGACGGAAAAAAACCGCGACATTCATAAACAGTCCGATGTACAACGCCAGCATAAAACTGAGCTTTTGTTGCGTCATCGCTTTGATATATTTCATTAATGCAACCTGGAAAAAAGGTAAAAAGAGCCGCATTACTTTTGGTCAAAAAGTAAACAGGATAGTTCTTCGCTAAGGAATTCGTTATGAGAACAACATTGAGCGCGATAAGTAGACCACAGCGGTAAGAAAAAGTGGCAACAGAGAATGTGATCGGTGCAAATATTTACAAAAAAACAAGTCCGATGACATACAGAGGGTGAGTTCTTTACCTTTTACAGACAGAAAAAAGGCCGGAATATCCGGCCCTTAGCGTACTAATTAAGCATGTGCTTCGCGGTATATTTCTGGTCGTGGCTGACGAATTGTCGTGGAAAGTGCGAGGGAAATAATCAGCAGAGCGAAGATGACGCAGAAGGTCACATAGAACCCGCCGAACAGGGACGCAATCAGCGAACCGCAAATACTGCCGATACCGAAGCCTAAATAAATCACGCCGTAGTTTTTCGCCAGATTATTCAGACCGAAGAACTCGCTCACCAGTGACGGGAAGACGGTGATGGTGCCGCCGAAGTTAAAGGCGACGCAGGCGATAGCGGCAAAGAAGGTCACTTCGTTCAGCGGGGCAAACAGCAGCGCAGCCATCCCCACCAGCGAGACAACCTGACCAATGGTAATCACACGGATACGGGCGATTTTATCGGACAGGATACCCAGCACCAAACGACCCGACAGGTTGGCGATGGAGATAATGGTCACCGCATTGGCGGCGGTCGCCGCATCCAGTTTCACCAGCCCTTGGGCGATATCTTTCGCTACGCCAATCACATACAGGCCACTCATGCAGGCGGTCAGGAACATCACGGCCAGCATCCAGTACTGCGGCTTACGCATGGACTCGGCCAGCGTAAAATCGTTTTCAACCACGCCATTCACGGACTGCGCCTGCTGCTGTGGCGCATCTTTCATCAGGGTCGCACCGAACAGAATCATCACCATCACGATTGCGCCCCAGATCATAAAGGTCTTTTCGAGTCCTACCGCCGACAGTAAGTAGCTGTCGATGAACTTAAAGCCCAGGCTGCCGAGGCCATAAGAACCAATCGCAAAGGCGGAGATCAGCCCTTTACGTTCCGGGAACCATTTCACACAGTTCGACAGGGTCAGCAGATAACCCGCGCCGTCCGCCAGCCCGACCAGTACCCCGGCGCTCAGCCAGAGCATCATCAGGTTGTTGGAATGTGCGGTCAGGAAGAAGCCCACACCCAGCAGAACACCGGAGGCCATAGTGACGCGCTTCACGCCAAAGCGTTCCTGTAATTTACCGGCGACAGAGGAAGAGATTGCCAGCCCCAGGCTCAGCAGGCCAAAGGAGAAAGCCACCTGGCTGACGGGTTCATTGAGCTTATCGGAGAGTGCGCTGTTGAACAGGCTCCAGGTATAGACCGAGCCCAGAGCAAATTGCGTCACGATGGTGCCAAAAAGGGTCAGCCAGCGGGTGCGGTTATAAGATGATGTGTTCATGGCAGTTGTCCTGCAGGAGAAAGGGGAAATTCACTGCTGACAACAATAGCGAAAACCCTGCCACGGCTGGGGTAAAACGGCATGAAATGCAGAGAGGTCGGAATGAAATGCCCAAAACCGGGAATGAATGACCTGGACTGCCGTCAATACCGGCACCAGTTAGTGATTACTATCGATGCAGGGCAGGCCATTCGTGTGGCGAAGATGTTAACAACGCTAACCAAATGCATACATTTAAAACTTTGCGCTAACGCCGAGGGTATAAAGATAATCTTCGCCGGTGGTCAGATTTTCCGCCTGCGACATAGAAGCATACGCCGCCATATGCGGATTGATCAGCATATCGGCCCCTACCGTCACATCCATCCAGTTGCCGTACTGCGTCGACGACGGTAATCGCCCCAGTCCGGACTGCGTTTTCCACTGATTTTCACCAAACTGCTGGTTATAGCTGATTTGCGCCCACGGACGCACATCGCCCACCCGGGTGTCGACACGCCAGCCGAGGGTACTGATGCTCGCATGCCACAGCGGATCGATTAGCGATTGCGTATTTACGCTATCGCCAAACTCGTTATACATATTGGGCGTTGAGCCGTCGTAGTGCCAGCCCGCAACCGGCCCGGTGGTAAAGCGCCGGGCAATAGGAATACTCCAGCCCACGCTCATCGCACCGGTGGCTTCCATCGGTGAGGCATCTGGCATTTTCAGCGCCAGACCGGGCATATTCTGCGAAGAACGGATCCGTTCCTCAAGAATATCCTCGTAACGCGGTCGGTGATCGGCATCCCATGTATAACGTTCTGTCGTATTACTTTCTGTATCTGAAACGATATATTCCTGTTGCCAGGCATATGCTGTGTGGCCCGATAGCAGGCAGGCAAATAAACTCACCAGACCGGTAACGGCATGGTGGCCACTGATTTTTTTTATCATCATCAAAGCGACTCCAGGGAGAGCCGAATTCGGCGATATTTGTCATTGTTTAATAAAGGCTGCGTGGCACCATGAAGGTGGTTGCGTATCAACCTGTATTAACTATTGTCTCTTTAGATAACACGTCAAGCCGGGTCGGTTGATATTTTTCGATTTCAAGACCTGGAAAGGAGAAAACTGATGCAACGTTGTGGTTGGGTTAGCCAGGATCAGCTCTATATCGACTATCACGATAAAGAGTGGGGAGTGCCGGAAACTGACGGTAAAAATCTGTTTGAGATGATCTGTCTTGAAGGCCAGCAGGCAGGATTATCCTGGATAACGGTGCTGAAAAAACGGGAAAACTATCGCCAGGCTTTTCATCAGTTTGATCCGGTTCGCGTCGCCGCGATGACGCCAGACGACGTCGAGAGGCTGGTGCTGGACGCGGGGATTATTCGCCACCGTGGCAAAATCGAAGCCATTATCGGCAACGCGCGGGCCTATCTGGCGATGGAAGAAAATGGCGAGCGGTTCTGTGATTTCGTCTGGTCGTTCGTCGATAACACCCCGCAGGTAACGCAGGCGTCGACGCTTGCCGAGATCGCCGCCTCAACGCCCGCTTCCGATGCCCTCTCAAAAGCGCTGAAAAAGCGCGGCTTTAAGTTCGTCGGCTCCACCATCTGTTACGCCTTTATGCAGGCCTGCGGGCTGGTCAACGATCACGTCACAACCTGCTTCTGTCACCCCGGAGGCCAGCATGATCCGCAAATGGCTCAATGACGACCTCGAGCCCTTGCTGGAACTGTGGCTGGAGAGCACCACTTTCGCCCATCCGTTTATCGATGCGCAGTACTGGCAGGAGAGCGAGGCGATCGTGCGAGACGTCTATCTGCCGTCGGCAGAGACCTGGGTGTGGGAGGAGGCAGGCCAGCTTCGCGGGTTTATCAGCGTGATGCATTCCACGTTTATCGGTGCGCTGTTTGTCGACCCGGCGTTTGCCGGACAGGGCATCGGACATGCGCTGATCAACCATGTGCAGCAGCGCTACCCGTCATTGAGCCTTGAGGTGTATCAGAAGAACAGTCGGGCGGTGAATTTCTACCATGCGCAGGGCTTTCGTATTGAAGACAGCGCCTGGCAGGAAGAGACCCACCACCCTACCTGGCTTATGAGCTGGCAGGCGGATCAAATGCCGTCAGCGTAAGCGTCGGACCTTGATATTTTTCCAGCCACGCCAGCGCCGTATTCCCGGCACAGCCGTTCCCCAGCTTCGAGCTGGGGAGATCTTTGGTCAACACGTTGACCGCGCCGTTCTTACAAATTCCGCCGTTGTCCGCATCCAGATCCGGCCAGGCGCCCTGATGAATACAGATCACCCCCGGCTTGATCCCCTCGCTGACCACCGCTCCCGCCAGCACCTGCCCGCGCCCGTTCCAGACCCGCACCACGTCGCCATCGGCAATGCCGCGCGCACGGGCATCTTGCGGATGCAGGGTCACCGGCTCACGCCCGCCGACAGCGTACCGATCGCGCAGGGAGGAGTAGTTCAGCTGGCTGTGCAGACGGTGGGCCGGGTGGGCAGAGAGCACCTGCAGCTGATTCGCCTGCGCATTGCCGTGCCATTCGTCCGGCGCCAGCCACATTGGGTGCGGCGGACAATCGGCATACTGGAAGCTGGCAATGCGTTCTGAGTGGATCACAATTTTGCCGCTCTCGGTTTTCAGCGGATGGTTTTGCGGGTCGCGGCGGAAGTCGGCGAAGCGGACAAACTGCGCATTCTGCTCTGACTCCGGCATTTCGACGATGGCGTTATCCGCCCAGAACTGCACGAACGGTGCCAGCGTCACGCCCTGCGCTGCGCCACGCTGCCCGGCAATCTGATAGAACGTCTCCAGCCAGTCGAGGTCGGTTTTGCCTTCCGTAAACCGTTCACCGCCGCCCTGCTCCCAGCGTTCGCTCAGCGCGGTAAAGACGTCAAAATCATCCCGCGCTTCGTCGCGCGGCGGCACAACGCGCTTCATCGGCACCATATGCTGGTTGCTGTAATCACCGGTCATCGTCATGTCGTTACGTTCAAAGGACGTGGTCGCAGGCAGCACGATATCGGCATGCTTGGCCGCCGCGGTCCAGAAGCACTCCGAGATCACCACCAGCTCCGGTTTTTGCCAGGCGCGGATCAGGCGGTTGGTGTCCTGATGATGGGTAAAGTTGGCGCCGCCCGCCCACCAGACAAAGCGGATATCCGGGAAGTGACGATCCATGCCGTTGTGCTGATAAAACCCGCCCGGGTTCTCCAGCGCCTCGACGATGCGGGCGACCGGGATTTTATCGACCGCGTCAACGCCGCCCTGTACCGATCCCTGCATCGACGCCAGCACCGCCGCCCGGCGCGTCGGGTTGCCGCCGTTAGCAAAGTGATACGACAGGCCAAAGCCGCCGCCCGGCGTACCAATCTGCCCGAGCATCGCCGCCAGCGTGACCAGCATCCAGTGCTTTTGCTCGCCAAACTGCTGGCGCTGCATGCCCCATCCGGACATCAGCATCGTGTTATTTTCGTGGAATAAAGCCGCCAGTTCGCGGATTTTAGCCGCCTCAACGCCACAGATGTCGGCAGCCCACTCGGCCGTTTTGGCGATCCCGTCCGACTCTCCGGTCAGGTAGTCAGCAAACAGGGCGTACCCGCTGGTACAGCGCGCGAGGAAATCCTCGTCCTGCCAGCCGTGTTCAACCAGCGTATGAGCAATGCCGAGCATCAGCGCCACGTCGGTGCCCATATGCGGGGCGATCCATTCGGCGCTCTCGCCGAAGAAATCCATGGTTTCGGAGCGCATCGGGTCGATGCAGATTACACGCTTACCGCTTTTGCGCAGCGCATCAAAATACCCGATACCCTGCTCGTCGCTGGCGTTCCACGCAATCTTGAGCGTATTAAGCGGATTGGCGCTCCACAGCACCACCACATCGCTGTGCTCCAGCACCAGCGGCCAGCTGGTCTGCTGCTGGTAAACCTCATTGCCGCCAACCACATACGGCATGATGGCCTGCGCCGCACCGGTGGAGTAATCGCCCAGATGACCGGTGTAGCCGCCCGCCAGGCTCATATAGCGCTGAAGCAGCGTCGCCGCCTTGTGCAACACACCGTTTGAGCGCCAGCCATAGGATCCGGCAAAAATCGACGCCGGGCCGTGGCTGTCGCGGATCCGGCGGTGCTGGGCATCAATCAGCGTCAGCGCCTGATCCCAGCTGACGCGCACAAACTCATCCTGGCCGCGCACGCCCTGCGGCTTATCCGGCGAGGCGAGAAAGCCCTTACGCACCATCGGCCAGCGCACGCGCGTTTTGCTGTGGACCTGATCGCGCACCACGGTTTGCAGCGAGTTTGGATGCTGGGTGGGTAACGCCCCGCGGGAAGACAACACCGCGTCGCCATCCGTCTCGACCAGCATGGGCCCCCAGTGGGCTGCGGTCAGAATCGTTTTTGTTGAAGTGGTCACGGCGTGCGCTCCTGGTTATCCGTTGCAGGTTTCATAGCCTTCTTCGAGGCTGTTGATGATTTGATACATATTTCAGAGTTATCCCCAAAATTTTCTTCATAACTGCGGGTCATAATCAACTGCCACGCCCGTCGTGGCAAAGAATAAAAAAGCTTAAGGAAAGAAGATGAAAAAAAGCGTACTTATGATTGCCGCTGTTGTGAGCGGCGCACTGGTTGTTTCAGGCTGCACCACCAACCCTTACACCGGCGAACGTGAAGCGGGTAAATCCGGCATTGGCGCGGGCATCGGCTCCCTGGTAGGCGCAGGCGTTGGCGCCCTCTCCTCCTCGAAAAAAGACCGCGGCAAAGGCGCGCTGATTGGCGCAGCAGCCGGTGCGGCACTGGGCGGCGGGGCCGGTTATTACATGGATGTGCAGGAAGCGAAGCTGCGCGAAAAAATGCAGGGCACCGGCGTGAGCGTCACCCGCAGCGGCGATAACATCATCCTGAACATGCCGAACAACGTCACCTTCGACAGCAACAGCTCAACGCTGAAACCGGCAGGTGCCAACACGCTGACCGGCGTGGCGATGGTGCTTAAGGAATACGGTAAAACGGCGGTGAACGTGATGGGCTACACCGACAGCACCGGTAGCCAGGATCTGAATATGCGTCTGTCCCAGCAGCGCGCCGACGCAGTTGCCAGCTCGCTGATCACTCAGGGCGTAGCGGCACCTCGCATCCGCGCCAGCGGAATGGGCCCGGCGAACCCGATCGCCAGCAACAGCACGGCAGAAGGCAAAGCCCAGAACCGCCGCGTCGAGATCACGCTCAGCCCAACGCAGTAAAATCCTCGTGTCATCAGCCCGGTAAGCATAGCGCCACCGGGCGTTTTCGCGCTAAGGTGTGCGCACCTCAGGCAAGGAAACCTACGATGAGCAAATCAACACGGCCCACCATCAGCGATGTGGCGAAAGCCGCAAAAACCGGTAAAACCAGCATCTCTCGCTATCTCAACGGCGAAAAACACCTGCTGTCCGACGCGCTGCTGGCCCGCATTGAACAGGCCATTGCCGACCTCGACTATCGCCCAAGCCTGATGGCACGTGGGCTAAAACACGGTAAAACCCGCCTGATTGGGCTGATCATCGCCGATATTACCAATCCCTACTCGGTTAACGTGCTGAGCGGCATCGAAGCCGCGTGCCGGGAAAAAGGCTTTACCCCGCTGGTGTGTAACACCAACAACGAACTTGACCAGGAGCTGCACTATCTCGATCTGCTGCGCAGCTATCAGGTGGAAGGCATTGTGGTCAACGCCGTCGGCATGCGTGAAGAGGGGCTCAACCGCCTACAGCAGTCGGCCCTGCCGATGGTGTTGATTGACCGTAAGATCCCGGATTTTGCCTGCGACGTGGTCGGGCTGGATAACACCCAGGCCGCCACCACCGCCACCGAACACCTGATTGAACAAGGGTTTGAAGCGATCCTGTTTATCAGCGAACCGCTGGGGATGGTCAATACCCGCCGCGAGCGCCTGAGCGCCTTTCGTTCCACCCTGGCGCGCTATGCTGGCGTGGTCGCCGAAAACGTCGAAATCCCGCTGCACGAAGCGGACCTGCTGGATAACGCCCTGCGCCAGTTCCATACCCGCCATCGCGGCATGCGCAAAGCGGTGATCTCCGCCAACGGCGCGTTAACCCTCCAGGTGGCCCGCTCGCTCAAACGTATCGGCCTGCACTGGGGCAGCGACATTGGCCTGCTGGGCTTTGATGAGCTGGAGTGGGCAGAGCTGGCCGGTGTGGGGATTACCACCCTCAAACAGCCTACCTGGCAGATTGGTTTTGCCGCCGTCGAGCAGGTGGTGCGCCGGATCAACGGCACCGACGACGCCGTTCGCGAGCAGGTCTTTTCTGGCGAGCTGATCGTCCGAGGTTCTACGGCCCGATAAACGCCCCTTCGTGATGGCGATCATAAATCCAGCATCCTGAACTTTTCTTTGGAACCGGTTCCATCTAGCGTTAAGCCTATCAGCTACGTAATGGAGCCAACAATGGCCAGAAAAATCATTGTCGTCACCGCCGCATATGGCGCAGACAACGTGCGTGAAGCCGGTGGCCAGCGCGCCATGCTGCCGGTGATCGCCGGAGCGGGCGCCGACGGCGTCGAAATCCGCCGGGAACTATTCACCGAGGGCGAACTGGACGCCTTACCGACCCTCGCCCAATCCATCGAGCTGCTCGGCCTGCTGGCCTGCTACTCCGCCCCCGATGCCCTGTTTACCCCGGACGGCAAGCTCAACCCCCTGCTGCCCCACTACCTTGCTGAAGCCAGTACGCTCAACGCCCTGTGGCTGAAAGTCTCCCTCGGCCACTTCAGCAATAAGCAGCAGCTCGATGCCTTGCGCGCGCTGCTCGACGAAACGGGCATGACCCTGGTGGTGGAAAACGACCAGACGCGCTACGGCCAGCTGGCCCCGATGCAGCGCTTCAAGGCCGCCTGTTTGGTCATGAATCTGCCCGTCACCCTGACCTTTGATATGGGCAACTGGCTGTGGGTGGGCGAATCCCCGGAAGAGGCCGCGCGTCATCTGGCACCTGCCGTGAGCTATATCCACGTCAAAGCAGCCGTGCCCCATCAGCAACAGTATCGCGCCGTGCCGCCGGATAATGACGACACCCGCTGGCAGGCGCTGCTGGATAAGCTCCCTGCCGATGCCCCTCGCGGCATTGAGTTTCCGCTGGAAGGGCCCGATCTGACGGCGGTCACCCGTCACTACGTTAATTTACTGCGCCAGGAGTAACCCTATGCCGCACGCTCTGGATGTCATCACCATTGGCGAAGCAATGGCTATGTTTGTCGCCACCCGCCCCGGCGAGCTCAGCGACGTCGATAGCTTTATCAAACGCGTGGCCGGTGCCGAACTGAACGTGGCCACCGGACTGGCACGACTTGGCCTGAAGGTCGGCTGGGTCAGCCGCGTCGGGACCGACAGCTTCGGCCAGTTTGTGCTCGACTCGCTGAAAAAAGAGGGCATTGATGCCTCAGGCGTCACCCTCGATGGCCGTTACGCTACGGGTTTTCAGCTCAAATCTAAAGTCGAAGATGGAACCGATCCCATTGTCGAATATTTCCGTAAAGGCTCTGCCGCCAGCCATCTTTCGGAGGAGGACTTCAGGCCGGGCTGGTTTACCGCAGCACGGCACCTGCATCTGAGCGGCGTCGCGGCGGCGCTGTCCGCCAGCTCTTACGCCCTGCTGGATCGCGCTGCCGGGGCGATGAAAGCCGCAGGCAAGACGATCTCGTTCGATCCGAATCTGCGTCCGGTGCTGTGGAAAAGCGAAGCGGAAATGGTGGAAAAGCTGAACCATCTCGCCTTCCAGGCTGACTGGGTGTTACCTGGCGTCAAAGAGGGCATCATCCTGACCGGGGAAAACACCCCGGAAGGGATCGCCGATTTTTACCTGAACCGGGGCGTGAAGGCGGTGATCCTGAAAACCGGCGCTGACGGGGCCTGGTATAAAACGGCCACAGGCGAGCAAGGTGCCGTCGCCGCGGTGAAGGTTGAAAACGTCGTCGATACGGTCGGCGCGGGGGATGGTTTTGCCGTGGGTGTAATCAGCGCCCTGCTGGAGGGCAAAACGCTGCCACAGGCTCTCTCGCGAGGCAATACCATCGGTGCATTAGCGATCCAGGTGCAGGGCGACAGCGAAGGGCTACCCACCCGGAAGCAGTTAGGGGAATAACCCCGCAAAATGATTAAGCCACCCTGTACCCTACAGACAGCGGCGGTAACCCCCTCAACCACAGAGGCAAGCCTATGAAAAGCTCAACAAACGCAGTAAAACGCTGGTGGTACATCATGCCAGTGGTGTTTATCACCTACAGCCTGGCGTATCTCGATCGCGCAAACTTCAGTTTCGCTTCTGCCGCAGGCATCACCGAAGACCTCGGGATCACCAAAGGCGTCTCCTCGCTGCTGGGTGCCCTGTTCTTCCTTGGCTACTTCTTTTTCCAGATCCCCGGGGCGATCTACGCTGAACGCCGTAGCGTCCGCAAACTGATTTTTATCTGCCTGATCCTCTGGGGCGGCTGCGCGTCACTGACCGGGATGGTCAATAACATCCCGGCGCTGGCGGCCATTCGCTTTATTCTCGGCGTGGTGGAAGCGGCGGTGATGCCGGCGATGCTGATCTACATCAGCAACTGGTTTACCAAATCCGAACGTTCACGTGCCAATACCTTCCTGATCCTCGGCAACCCGGTCACCGTGCTGTGGATGTCGGTGGTCTCCGGATATCTGATCCAGTCGTTCGGCTGGCGTGAAATGTTCATTATTGAAGGGGTTCCGGCGGTTATCTGGGCGTTCTGTTGGTGGGTGCTGGTGAAGGACAAACCGGCGCAGGCGAAATGGCTGTCTGAAGATGAAAAAGCCGCACTGCAGACGCAGCTGGATAAAGAGCAGCAGGGGCTGAAAGCGGTACGCAACTACGGTGAAGCCTTCCGCTCGCGCAACGTGGTGCTGCTGTGCATGCAGTACTTCACCTGGAGCATCGGCGTGTACGGTTTCGTGCTGTGGCTGCCGTCAATCATCCGTAGCGGTGGCGATAACCTTGGGATGGTGGAAGTGGGCTGGCTGTCGTCCGTTCCTTACCTGGCCGCGACCATCGCGATGATTGTGGCGTCGTGGGCGTCGGACAAAATGCAAAATCGTAAGCTGTTCGTCTGGCCGCTGCTGTTAATTGCTGCCTGTGCCTTTATTGGTTCGTGGGCGGTGGGGGCCAATAACTTCTGGGCCTCGTATACGCTGCTGGTGATCGCCGGTGCGGCAATGTACGCCCCGTATGGCCCGTTCTTCGCCATCATTCCGGAAATGCTGCCGCGTAACGTGGCGGGTGGCGCAATGGCCCTGATCAACAGCATGGGCGCGCTGGGTTCATTCTTTGGCTCGTGGTTTGTCGGATACCTGAACGGCGCAACCGGCAGCCCGTCGGCGTCGTACATCTTTATGGGGGTGGCGCTTTTCGCCTCAGTGTGGCTTACTTTGATTGTTAAGCCTGCTAATAATCAGACCCTACCCGTCGGCGCACGCCACGCCTGAACCCTTTAAAAATCAACGGAGATTAGCATGAAGCCGTCCGTCATTTTGTACAAAGCCCTGCCAGATGCCCTGCAGCAGCGCCTTGAGGATCATTTTACCGTCACCCGGGTCAACAACCTCAGCCCGGAAACCGTACAGCAGCATGCTGACGCTTTCGCCAGCGCCGTCGGGCTGCTGGGCTCCAGTGAAAAGGTGGATACCGCGCTGCTGGAGAAGATGCCGAACCTTCGGGCCACCTCGACCATTTCGGTGGGCTATGACAACTTCGACGTCGATGCGCTGAATGCGCGTAACGTGCTGCTGATGCACACCCCAACCGTCCTGACCGAAACCGTCGCCGATACGCTGATGGCACTGGTACTCAGCAGCGCGCGTCGCGTGGTCGAAGTGGCCGAGCGCGTGAAAGCGGGTGAATGGACCAAAAGCATCGGCCCGGACTGGTTTGGTATCGACGTGCATGGCAAAACGCTGGGCATCGTCGGCATGGGCCGAATTGGTCTGGCGCTGGCACAGCGCGCGCACTTCGGTTTTAACATGCCGATTCTGTACAATGCGCGCCGCCAGCATAAAGAAGCCGAAGAGCGCTTTAAAGCCCGTCACTGCGATCTGGATACCGTCCTGCAGGAAGCGGATTTCGTCTGTCTGATCCTGCCGCTGACCGATGAGACGCATCATCTGATAGGCAAACTGCAGTTTGAGAAGATGAAGAAGTCCGCCATCTTTATCAATGCGGGCCGTGGTCCGGTGGTGGATGAAAATGCGCTGATCGAGGCGCTGCAAAACGGGGAGATTTACGCCGCGGGGCTGGACGTCTTCGAGCAGGAGCCGCTGCCTGCCAGCTCAGCGCTGCTTAAGCTGCCTAACGTGGTTGCGCTGCCGCACATCGGCTCGGCCACCCACGAGACACGCTACAACATGGCAGCCTGTGCGGTGGATAATCTGATCGATGCCTTAGCGGGTAAGGTCGATAAAAACTGCGTTAATCCGCAGGCAAAAGCCTGAACGAAAAAAACCCGCCAGAGGCGGGTTTTTAAATTCTTTTAGCTGAGTTGGAAGCTTACAGGCTTACAACGTTACCAGCTGCTGGGCCTTTAGCGCCGCTTTCGATGGTGAAGGACACTTTCTGACCTTCGTCCAGAGATTTGTAGCCTTCGTTCTGGATAGCAGAGAAGTGTACGAATACATCTTTAGAGCCATCGTCAGGAGTGATGAAGCCGAAACCTTTATCAGCGTTGAACCATTTTACCAGACCAGTCATTTTACCAGACATAGAAATTACCTTTTTAAAAATTTGTTTTGCCTTCCGGCAGAATGATGGAATGTGTTACAGATTTCTAAGCGATGAAGGAAGGGTCACTACGAAGGGTATCAAAGATAACGCATCTGGACTGCTTAACTAAACTGCTTTAGGTCTGTGTAACAAACCGACGAGGAGTATTAAACATAGTTCCTGAGCCAAAGACAAGCTTTATTTTTGTAATTAAAAAAAACCCCACTGCTCAGTGGGGTTTTCAGGGTTATTCCGTTGCGGCCATCGCCGCGCCCCACGCCTGGCTAAAGGCCTGATGCTGGGCTGCCAGCGGTCCAATCAGCGTGTTGTACTGGCTGGCCTGCTGTGAGGTCGGGAACTGGATGCCGTTTGAGACAAAGCTCACCTGCGTCCCCTGCTGAGAGATATAATCAGCGACCTGGACCAGCTGCTGAGTGAAAATTTGCGCAGCCGGAATGAGCGGCTGGAGCGCATCAGCAGGTTTGGTCACCACTTTTTCATACACTTTGTCGAAAACAGGCTTCAGTTCGTCGCCCTGTTTCAACGCAGAGTGCGCGCCATCAGCCTGCATTTTGGCATTCTGAAGCTGCTGACTCAGCACGCCCAGCGCGCCGTTTGACTGACTCAGCGGTTCACGCTGGGTCACATAATCCTGCGGTACACGAATCGCATTCACGCTATCCACTACCGGACGCAGACCTGCATCCATCGCCTGGTTCACCTGCTGTGAATAACCATACAAAATGGCGTAGTCGGAGACGAACGGACCAAACTGTTTTTTCTGATCCGCAGTCAGCGTTGGCAAATGCTCACCACTGCGCATCGCAGTATTCTGCAAGAAGTCGATAAACGCTTTGCGCTGATCGCCCTCCTTATCGAAACACCCACTCAGGCTCACAACCATTAACAACGCCGCAAGAGGCGCAAACCAGCGAGAGCAGGGCTTTCCTGTCACCATTTTCAATACTCCTTTCACCCAAAAAAGCGCACACCGGCACACGCGTGCCCGACGCGGGTAAGAATAGTCCAGGTGGGGCTGGCAAGATACTCTTTTCATGTTAAACGGCTATTGCTATATAAATTCTTACGATTTACAAAAATTAATCTGATGCTACACCAGCGCTGATTTATCAAGTCATTAGCAGGCTAATCCGCTCGGCAAATGAGCAAGCGAAACGTCTCGCGCACAATGCGTTAAGGCGGTCGTCAACGTCTGCCAGATTTACCGACTATTCTTAAATTGCTCTCTATGTTCACGATCCCGCAGTGTGATTTAAGAGGAGTTCTCAATGGAATCTAAAGATCCTATGTACGATCTACTAAGTAGCCTGGAACAGATTGTTTTTAAAGATGTACCGCAGACGATTGTTCTGCAACAAAAGTCCAATCCCTTTACGGAATATGAGCGATTACGTAAAGGTACAGGGATGAAGACCGATGATTTCGCCCGAGCAATGGGGGTCAGCGTGGCAATGGTTCAGGAGTGGGAGTCCAGACGAGAACGTCCCTCCATGACCGAGCTAAAGCTGATGAGTCTGATTCAGGCAACTCCAACGTTCAGCAAGCAGTTGACCGAATAGAAGGTGTTTCGCCCCCGCGTGTGCGGGGGTTTGTGTTATTAGCGCTGCTCGCAGCGCCATCCCGCCGCCTGCCACACCAGTTCATGCGTCAGCTTTAGCCCATCGAGAAACGTTTTATCGTGCGACACCACCAGCAATGCCCCCGGAAAATCCGCCAGCGCCGCTTCGATAGCCTGCACCGATGCCAGATCCAGATGGTTAGTTGGCTCATCCAGCAGGAGTAGCTGCGTCGCCTCCTCCCGCCACAGCACGCAGGCCAACGCGGCTTTCAGACGCTCCCCCCCGCTCAGCGCCGCCAGCGGCAGCATCACTTTGTCTGCGCCCAGCTGCAGCTGCGCCAGACGGCTACGCAACATCCCCTCCTCCAGCGGTGTATCGTGCAGATGCAGGTGGCTAAGCACGGATTGGGTAAGATCCAACTGAGAAAGATGCTGATCGAGATACGCCGCCCTGACGGCCAGTCGGCAGCGTCCGGCGAGAGGCGCAATCTCACCGAGGATCGCTTTGAGTAACGTCGATTTTCCGCAGCCGTTAGGCCCGCACAGCGCCACGCGCATTGGCCCGTCCATCCGCCAGTTCAGCGGCGGGAGGTTAACGTGCGCCAGCTGCAGATCCTCCAGCACCAGCACCTGTTTGCCTTCCGCTATCTGGCTGCCCGGCAGGGTGAACATCACCGGATTATCGTCTTCGACTCTTTCACGCGCCTCGCTGACGGCGGCGTTCAGGAGATTATTTTGCTCTCGGTGCTGCCTTTGCCACGTGCCCAGCCGCTCCTTGGCCGCCATCTTGTACTAACCCGTTCGAACGAGGCGATATTCAGACTGTCCACTGTGCGCAATGTTTTTGCCGAGCGCCGCTGGCCATCGTCATGCTCTTTCTGCATTCGCTGGCGCGTGCGGCGGCGCTCCGTTGCCGCATGCTCCAGTGCCGCGCGAGCCGCATGCTGCTCGGTATCCCGCTGATGCTGATAGCTGTCGTAGTTACCGCCGTAGCTGCGCAGGCCGGCAGCACTGAGTTCCAGTATCCGCGGCATGTGCGCCAGCAGTTCGCGATCGTGGGACGCCACCAGCACCCCGCCGCGCTGCCGGGCAAGCTGGGCGTAAAACCACTCCCGCCCCTGCCTGTCGAGATGGTTGGTGGGTTCGTCGAGAAGCAGAGAGTCGGCATCGGCGCTAAAGGCCCCGCACAGCAGGGCACGCACGCGCTCGCCGCCGCTGAGTTCGATGGCCCGCCTGTCAGGATCAAAAACCGGAAGGCCTGCCGCCTGAAACGCGTCCCTCAGGCGTTCATTGAGATCCCAGTGGCCATCGAGGCGTTCCAGATCCTCAGGCTGGTAATCGCCGCTGTCGATACGTCGGCGGGCGGCAAACAGCGCGTCGTATCCAAGCAGTTGGGCAAGCGTCGTGTGCGCAGTAACCGCGTGTTGTTGCGCAACGTATGCCCACGAGCCAAAGCGTTCGATATGACCGCTGGCGGGCGAATCAAGGCCCGCAAGCAGGCGTAACAGCCGGGTTTTACCGCTGCCGTTGCGCCCCACCAGGCCGCACCGTGCGGGCTCCAGCGAGAGATTCAGGGGACCAAAAAGGATATCGCCCGTCGCAAACTGACAGGTAACCTGATGCAAGATAAAAGAAGGGGATTGCGCAAAATGAGCCATAAGCACTCCTGAATGAAATGTAAACAACCCCTGCTGACGCGACAGCGTTTAGCAAGGAGTGAAATTCATCAGTCGTGGTTGTTCATTTTCGGGATGCGCTCCAGGGAGGAAAGTTAACGAGGGGTAGCATAGCGGTTTTTTATTGAGCGTTTCAAGCATAAAAAACCCGCCGAAGCGGGTTTTAGCAGCTGTCGTCCCGGGTAATCCCGGGCAGGAGCACTTTTACTGCAGCAGCGAAATATCCGCCACGCGCAGGAACAGCTCGCGCAGTTTTTCAAGCATCGACAGACGGTTAACGCGCAGTTCTTTGTCCTCGACGTTGACCATCACTTTCTCGAAGAACGCATCGACCGGTTCACGCAATTCAGCCAGCTCCACCAGCGCTTCCTGGTAACGACCTTCTGCAAACAGCGGTTCCAGCTTGTCGCGCAGCACCACTACTTTCA
Source organism: Leclercia sp. (assembly GCA_049284415.1). Taxonomy (GTDB): domain Bacteria; phylum Pseudomonadota; class Gammaproteobacteria; order Enterobacterales; family Enterobacteriaceae; genus Enterobacter. The sequence goes on along the minus strand of JBAPXW010000007.1, from coordinate 211,503 downwards.
GCGCCAGCGCAATTTCTTCTGGCTCTTTCAGCACGGCAGCGTTTACGCGGTCGTTCAGTTTATCGTCGGATTTTGCCAGAATGTTGGAAACACGCTTGTTGGCCGCTGCCAGCGCAGATGCCGCTTCCAGGGTACGGAAGTGCGACACCGCCTTCATGCGGGCATCGAAATCAGCCGGACGGGTTGGACGACGTGCCAGCACCGCCTGAATGGTGTCAACGGTGAAACCTTCGTCCTGATACCAGGCGCGGAAGCGACCCAGCATAAAGTCGATTACGTCATCCACCACTTTCGCGTTGGTCAGCTTGTCGCCGTACAGACGCACCGCTTCTTCGGTGAGAGTCTGCAGATCCAGCGACAGGTTCTTCTCAACGATGATGCGCAGCACGCCCAGCGCAGCACGACGCAGCGCAAACGGATCTTTGTCGCCCTTCGGATGCTGGCCGATGCCAAAGATACCCGCGAGGGTGTCCATCTTATCGGCAATCGCTACCGCACAGGCTACCGGGTTAGACGGCAGTTCATCGCCAGCAAAGCGCGGCTGATACTGTTCGTTCAACGCCACGGCCACGTCTTCCGCTTCACCATCGAAGCGCGCGTAGTGCATGCCCATCACGCCCTGGGTGTCGGTAAATTCGAACACCATGTTGGTCATCAGGTCGCATTTGGACAGCAGACCTGCGCGGGTCGCATGGTTAACGTCTGCGCCGATTTCACGGGCGATCCAGCCGGACAGCTCCGCGATACGGTCGGTCTTGTCGCGCAGCGTACCCAGCTGCTGCTGGAACAGGACGGTTTGCAGACGCGGGAGATGATCTTCCAGACGCTTTTTACGGTCGGTATTAAAGAAGAACTCGGCATCCGCCAGACGCGGACGCACCACTTTCTCGTTACCGGAGATAATCTGAATCGGATCTTTCGATTCGATGTTCGCCACGAAGATAAAGTTTGGCAGCAGTTTGCCGTCGTTGGCGTAGACCGGGAAGTACTTCTGGTCACCCTTCATGGTGTGAACCAGCGCTTCGGACGGAACCGCGAGGAATTTCTCTTCGAACTTCGCGGTCAGCACCACTGGCCACTCAACCAGAGAGGTCACTTCTTCCAGCAGGCTGTCGCTCAGATCGGCGTTGCCACCAATCTGGCGCGCGGCTTCTTCAGCATCCGCTTTGATGCGGGCTTTACGCAGTTCGTAGTCGGCAATGACTTTACCGCGCTCCAGCAGGATCGCAGGATACTGATCGGCGTTATCGATGGTGAACTCAGGCTCGCCCATAAAGCGATGGCCGCGGATCACGCGATCGGAGGCCACACCCAAAATGGTGGCCGGGATCAGCGCATCGCCCAGCAGCAGGGTCACGGTGTGAACCGGACGCACGAAGTGAACGTCGCTTGCGCCCCAGCGCATCAGTTTCGGGATCGGCAGTTTTGCCAGTGACGTGGCGATCATGTTTGGCAGCAGCGCTTCTGCGCTTTCGCCTTTCACATGCGCCCGATACAGCAGCCACTCGCCTTTGTCGGTGGTCAGACGCTCGGCCTGGTCAACGGTGATACCGCAGCCACGTGCCCAGCCTTCTGCCGCTTTGCTGGCTTTGCCTTCGACGTCAAACGCCTGGGCGATTGCCGGGCCACGCTTTTCAACTTCGCGATCGGGCTGTGCAGCCGCAAGATTTGCGACTTTCAGCGCCAGACGGCGCGGGGCAGCAAACCACTCAACCTTGCCGTGCGCGAGGCCAGCGTTGTCCAGCTCTGCCGTCACGTTCGCAGCAAAGGATTCCGCCAGGCTACGCAGGGCTTTTGGTGGCAGCTCTTCAGTGCCGATTTCCACCAGGAAAGTTTTCTCAGACATGGCCGCCTCTTATTTGTTTCGGTTGCACATCGGGAAGCCAAGGGCTTCACGGGACGCGTAGTAAGCTTCTGCAACGGCTTTGGTCAGCGTGCGAATACGCAAAATGTAGCGCTGACGTTCAGTCACGGAGATCGCTTTACGGGCGTCCAGCAGGTTGAAGCTGTGGGCGGCTTTCAGAATACGTTCGTAGGCTGGCAGCGGCAGCGGAGTCTCCAGCGCCAGCAGCTGCTGGGCTTCTTTCTCGTACTGCTCGAAACAGGTGAACAGGAAGTCCACGTCAGCGTATTCGAAGTTATAGGTGGATTGCTCCACTTCGTTCTGATGGAACACGTCGCCGTAGGTGGTTTTACCCAGCGGGCCGTCGCTCCAGACCAGGTCGTAAACGCTGTCTACGCCCTGAATGTACATCGCCAGACGTTCCAGGCCATAGGTGATCTCACCGGTGATCGGCTTACACTCCAGACCGCCAACCTGCTGGAAGTAGGTGAACTGCGTCACTTCCATGCCGTTCAGCCACACTTCCCAGCCCAGACCCCAGGCACCCAGCGTCGGGTTTTCCCAGTTATCTTCCACGAAACGAATGTCGTGGATGGTCGGATCCATGCCCAGCTCTTTCAGCGAGCCCAGATACAGCTCCTGAATATTGTCCGGGGAAGGCTTAATCACTACCTGGAACTGATAGTAGTGCTGTAAGCGGTTCGGGTTTTCGCCATAGCGGCCGTCAGTTGGACGGCGGGATGGCTGCACATAGGCGGTTGCCATCGGTTCTGGCCCCAACGCACGCAGGCTGGTCATCGGGTGTGAAGTGCCGGCGCCAACTTCCATGTCCAATGGTTGAACGATGGTGCAGCCCTGACGAGCCCAGTAATCCTGTAAGGTCAGGATCAGGCCCTGGAAGGTCTTAGTATCAAACTTTTGCATAGGATTTCGTGCTGGATACGTGTGGTTTTAAAGGAAGGGATCAGTATACCCGCTGACCGTAAGATATACAGTACGAAACGGGACTGTTTAGGGAAATTTGGGAAATAAGCATAGCTGAAAGCGCCCGCAGGACGCCGCCAGCCTTATCACACGGCCACCTTAGCGCATCGAAAGATGTAAAAAATGGCCTTCTGCGTCAAAAGAGCAGATGAAACTCTCATTGCGCGCAGTGAATCCACGCATTTCATAGCTCCCCTGAAACTGTTCAAAGCCGGTGACGTCTATTTTTTTAGCACCGGTGTTATAGCGATGGGCAGCCTGATCCTTACAAAGCTGTTCCATATTCAGCGAACGCGCCGGGCTAACTTTGCTGTTTTGCGCCTTTTGCGCCGTCGGAGCGTCCTGAGCCGCACAACCCCCTAATAAAACAGGGATCGTGAGCAATATCGCGCGCATCATCATTTTTATTACCGCCCTGTGCTGTGGCTGTTATTTTTAATCACTAAACTTTATAGAGTATGGTCCGGCATTCTGCGAGCCTCACCCCCCAGGCACAAGCAGAGTAATGAAAACTCAGAGTTTTCCAGCGCGCGTCTGGCGCAGAATGGTCGTCAGACCCTATTTAATACCTGAACAGAGGAACGGATGCAGGAAAAAATTAACTGGATTGATAATCTGCGGGGCATTGCCTGTTTAATGGTGGTGATGATCCATACCACCACCTGGTATATTACTAATGCCCCGAGCATCAGCCTCGTTAACTGGGATATCGCCAATATTCTCAATTCCGCGTCGCGCGTGAGCGTGCCGCTGTTTTTCATGATCTCCGGCTATCTCTTCTTTGGCGAGCGCAGCGCGCAGCCGCGTCATTTTGTTCGCATCGGCCTGTGCCTGCTGTTTTACAGCACCCTGTCGCTTCTCTACATCGTGCTGTTTACCTCAATCAACAGCGAGCTGTCGCTGAAATACCTGCTGCAAAAGCCGGTGTTCTACCATCTGTGGTTTTTCTTCGCCATTATCGTGATTTATCTGTTCTCCCCGCTGCTGCAGGTGAAAAACCCAAACGGCAAAATGCTGCTGGCGCTGATGGTGGTGCTCGGCGTGGTGGCGAACCCGAATACCGTTTCACAAAAGATTGGCGGGTTTGAATGGCTGCCCATCAACCTGTATATCAACGGCGATACGTTCTATTACGTGCTGTACGGCATGCTGGGCCGGGCGATTGGCATGATGGATACCCGCAAGCGCTGGCTGAACGGGATTTGCGCGGCCCTGTTTATCGCCGCCGTGGCGATCATCTCCCGAGGTACGCTGCACGAGCTGCAGTGGCGCGGCACCTTCGCCGACACCTGGTATCTCTACTGTGGCCCGATGGTATTTATCTGTGCCGTTGCGCTCTTTACGCTGGTGAAAAACACCCTCAACAGCCGCCCGTTGCCGCTGCTGGGGCTTATCTCACGTCACTCGCTGGGGATTTATGGCTTTCACGCGCTGGTGATCCACGCCCTGCGCACCCGGGGCGTGGAGTTTAAAAGCTGGCCGCTGCTGGATATTGCGTGGATTTTCTCGATCACGCTGGTCATCAGCCTGCTGCTATCGATGCTGTTACAGCGCGTGGATAAACGCAGGTTTGTCAGTTAAGGGCGGCGCAGCGCCGCCAGGCAGAGTCTTATGACATCAGCGGCAGAAGCTGCTGATAAATTTTACGGAACACTTCGCGACGTTCGGCGTAGCGTGCATGGCGGGCAGCATCCGGCATGTGCTGTTGCTCCAGCGCCAGCTGCGGCAGCAGTGTCGACAGCGGTTTACCGGGGTTCATGGCAATTTGCGCCAGCCGGGCGGCGCCCAACGCGGGCCCCACATCCCCGCCAGTGCGGTAATCCAGCTGATGGCCGCTGATATCCGCCAGCATCTGTCGCCAGTAGCTGCTTCGTGCCCCGCCGCCAATCAGGGTAATGCTGGTCGGTTTTAACCCGCAGTCATGCACCACATCCATCCCATCGGCCAGCGCGTAGCCCACCCCTTCCAGTACCGCGCGCGCCAGTTCGGCAGGGCCGTGCTGGTGGGTTAAACCAAAAAACACCCCCTTCGCCTGCGGATTATTATGCGGGGTTCGTTCGCCAGAGAGATACGGCAGGAACCAGACAGCACCTGTGCTTTCGTCCGCCTGCTGGGCGGCATCAATCAGCGCCGGAACGCTGTCCAGCCCGGTCAGCTTCGCCGCCCAGTCCAGACAGGATGCAGCACTGAGCATCACCGACATCAGATGCCATTTGCCCGGTAGCGCATGACAGAAGCTGTGTACCGCGCTCTCAGGGTTGCTGCGATAGCCGTCGCTCACGGCAAAGTAGACCCCGGAGGTGCCGAGCGACAGCATCGCCTGCCCGGCATCGGCCATCCCCACGCCAACGGCGCCCGCAGCGTTATCCCCGCCCCCCGCCACCACCGGCACGGCGGGCATATTCCACCGCTCTGCCACCGACGCCGTCAGGGTGCCAGTTTGCTCGCAGCCTTCGAACAGTGCAGGCATATGATCCCGGGTGAGATGACAGGCTTCGAGCATCGGCTCGCTCCAGTCACGTTTTGCCACGTCGAGCCACATAGTGCCTGCCGCATCTGACATGTCGCTGGCGTACTCGCCGGTCATGCGCAGACGCAGATAATCTTTTGGCAACAGCACCTTCGCCACCTGGCTAAAAATTTCCGGCTCATGGCGCTGCACCCACAATAATTTCGGCGCGGTAAAGCCGGGCATCATCAGGTTACCGGTGATCGCGCGCGAGGTCGGTACGCGCGCTTCGAGCAGCGCGCACTCTTCGCCGCAGCGACCGTCGTTCCACAGAATGGCCGGGCGCAAAATACGGTTGTCTTTGTCCAGCAGCGTGGCACCGTGCATCTGCCCGGCAATCCCCAACGCTTTCACTTCACGCAGAGAATGCTGCTCGCCCAGCGCTCTCAGAGCGCGATCCGTTGCCAGCCACCACTGTTCGGGGTCTTGCTCTGACCAGAGCGGGTGCGGCCGCGAAACGTGCAGTTTTTCTGTGTGCGTTGCCAGCACGTCGCCCTGTTCATTCAACAGAATGGCTTTCACACCCGATGTGCCAAGATCGATCCCGATATACATTGCGGAGACTCCTTTAACAGAAATGCCCGGTGGCGCTGCGCTTACCGGGCCTACATTGTCTTCTGCTATCTGTTACTTATCGAACAGGTAGTGATTCACCAGATTTTCCAGCAGCTCCTGATGTCCACTCTGGTGCTGCGGCGCCAGGTTATGCTGTTCAGCGTACTTCGCGATGTCAGTCAGGGATAACTGGCCTTTCAAAATTTGCTGACCCAGCTCACTGTTCCAGCCGCCATAGCGTTTTGCCACGCGCTTATCCAGCTCGCCGTCTTCAATCATTCGGGCCGCCACTTTCAGCGACAGCGCCATGGTGTCCATCGCCCCAATATGACCATAGAAGAGATCGTATTTATCGGTGCTCTGACGACGCACTTTGGCATCAAAGTTCAGGCCGCCGGTGGTAAACCCGCCTGCTTTGATGATTTCGTACATCACCAGCGCATTCTCCTCCACGCTGACCGGGAACTGGTCGGTATCCCAGCCGAGCTGCGGATCGCCACGGTTGGCATCGACGGAACCAAAGATACCCAGCGCGATAGCGGAAGCGATCTCGTGATGGAACGAGTGCCCAGCCAGCGTCGCGTGGTTGGCCTCGATATTCACTTTGATCTCTTTTTCCAGGCCGAACTGTTTCAGGAAGCCATACACGGTCGCCACGTCGTAATCGTACTGATGCTTAGTCGGCTCCTGCGGTTTTGGTTCGATCAGCAGCGTGCCGCGGAAACCGATTTTGTGCTTATGCTCCACCACCATCTGCATGAAGCGGCCAATCTGTTCGCGCTCCTGGCGTAAATCGGTGTTGAGCAGCGTTTCGTAGCCTTCACGTCCGCCCCACAGCACGTAGTTTTCGCCGCCCAGCTGATGGGTGGCGTTCATCGCCGTCACCACCTGAGTCGCCGCCCAGCTGAACACTTCAGGGTCCGGGTTGGTGGCCGCGCCTGCGCCATAGCGCGGATTGGTAAAGCAGTTTGCGGTTCCCCACAGCAGCTTCACGCCGCTCTGCTGTTGTTTTTCTCCCAGCACGTCGACCATCTGGGCAAAGTTGTTCAGATACTCTTTCAGCGAGGCGCCTTCAGGCGACACATCCACGTCGTGGAAGCAGTAATACGGTACGTTCAGCTTGTGGAAGAACTCAAATGCAACGTCCGCTTTGCGTTTTGCCAGCGCCAGCGCGTCGCCCGGCTGCTGCCAGGGGCGATCGAACGATCCGACGCCAAACATATCAGCCCCGTTCCAGCAGAAGGTGTGCCAGTAGCATGCGGCAAAGCGCAGATGGTCTTCCATGCGCTTACCCAGCACCAGTTCGTCCGGATTGTAATGATGGAACGCTAAAGGATTGGCAGATTTCGGGCCTTCGTAACGAACGCGATCGAGTTGATCAAAATAAGCTTGCATATTGAGCTCCATAATCAGGGGTGCGGCGAAAAGTAATTTCTGTATTAATACTGAATAGTGATCGCCGGTTGCTCAATTACGTTATTTCACTCTGCTATTGAGAGAATGCACAAATGTGCTCTGGCTCGCAAAATTAATATGCAGGCAAACCATTTCCTCGGCATTTATTCCAGAATCCCGTGTAATTAATAAGTTATGTTATTTAAAATCTGATCGCGGTCATAAATTCGAAAATAAACCAAATATCATAACGAGAAGATAAAAATCTGTAATTGCCAGCCTGCCGTTCCCCGTTAAGAATTTGCTACGTCTCTTGCACCATTTGTTTCTTTTATCTCAGCAACCTAACCCTACAAAAGGTAATACAATTATGAAGATAAAGAACCTGTGCCTCACTCTCTGTGCTTCGCTGCTGCTGGCAAGCACGGCGGGTTATGCGAAAGAAGTCAAAATCGGGATGGCGATTGACGATCTTCGCCTCGAACGCTGGCAAAAAGATCGCGATATTTTTGTCAATAAAGCCGAAGCATTAGGGGCAAAAGTGTTTGTCCAGTCGGCTAATGGCAACGAAGAAACGCAGATGTCGCAAATAGAAAATATGATTAACCGCGGCGTCGACGTACTGGTTATTATTCCTTACAACGGTCAGGTATTAAGTAATGTGGTAAAAGAAGCCAAGCGTGAAGGCATTAAAGTGCTGGCCTATGACCGCATGATAAATAACGCCGACATCGATTATTATATTTCTTTCGACAATGAAAAGGTCGGTGAATTACAGGCGCAAAGCCTGGTGGCGAAAGTGCCAGAAGGGAACTATTTCCTGATGGGCGGCTCGCCGGTGGACAACAACGCCAAATTATTCCGCGCAGGGCAGATGAAGGTGCTCAAACCTTACATTGACCAGGGCAAAATTAAGGTTGTTGGCGACCAGTGGGCTGACGGTTGGTTACCGGAAAATGCGCTGAAAATCATGGAGAACGCGTTAACTGCCAACAACAATAAAATCGATGCCGTGGTCGCCTCTAACGACGCAACCGCCGGTGGCGCGATCCAGGCGTTGAGCGCCCAGGGTCTGGCAGGAAAAGTGGCAATCTCCGGGCAGGATGCGGATCTCGCCGGGGTGAAACGTATTGTTGCGGGCACGCAAACCATGACGGTATATAAGCCCATCACCGAGCTTGCCACCACCGCAGCTGAAATTGCCGTTGAGCTGGGAAATGGCCAGCAACCCAAAGCAGATGCCAGCTTAAATAATGGCCTGAAAGATGTCCCTTCCCGCCTGCTGACCCCTATCGAAGTCAATAAAGAGAATATTGACGCCACCGTGGTGAAAGACGGTTTCCATAAAAAGAGCGAACTGTAATTCCGCATCGCCCCTGCCTGGCGGGGGCGCATCGACTGGTTTTGTTCTCCTTCGGGTCATGTGGAGCAGTTATGTCTTATTTACTTGAAATGAAAAGTATCACCAAAGCGTTCGGCGCAGTGAAGGCTGTCGATAACGTCAGCCTGCGCGTCAATCCCGGTGAGATCGTGTCGCTCTGCGGCGAAAATGGCTCGGGTAAATCCACCTTAATGAAGGTGCTGTGCGGCATTTATCCCCACGGCAGCTATGACGGCGACATTGTCTTTTCCGGCGAAACGCTGCAGGCCACGCATATCCGCGATACCGAGCGCAAAGGCATCGCCATCATTCACCAGGAGCTGGCGCTGGTGAAGCACCTGACCGTGCTGGAGAATATTTTCCTCGGTGCCGAGATCACCCGTCACGGCATCCTGGATTACGACACCATGACCTTGCGCTGTGAAAAGCTGCTGGCGCAGGTAAGCCTGGCGATCTCCCCCGATACACGGGTGGGTGACCTCGGTCTGGGGCAGCAGCAGCTGGTCGAAATTGCGAAAGCGCTCAACAAGCAGGTGCGGCTGCTGATCCTCGATGAACCCACCGCCTCACTGACTGAACAGGAAACCGCGGTATTGCTGGACATCATTCGTGACCTGCAAAACCACGGGATTGCCTGCATTTATATCTCCCACAAGCTTAACGAAGTGAAGGCGATTTCGGACACGGTCTGCGTTATTCGCGACGGACAGCATATCGGCACCCGTGAGGCGCAGGGGATGAGCGAAGATGACATCATCACCATGATGGTCGGTCGCGAGCTGACCGCGCTGTATCCCAATGAGCCGCATACCCTGGGCGAAGAGATCTTGCGCGTGGAACACCTGACCGCATGGCACCCGGTCAATCGCCACATCAAGCGGGTGAATGACATCTCCTTCTCCCTGCATCGGGGAGAAATCCTCGGCGTCGCGGGGCTGGTAGGGGCCGGACGCACCGAGGCCGTTCAGTGTCTTTTCGGCGTCTGGCCCGGGCGCTGGGAAGGCAGCATCTATATCGACGGGCAGCAGGTCGACATTAAAAACTGCCAGCAGGCGATTGCTCACGGCATTGCGATGGTGCCGGAAGATCGCAAAAAAGACGGCATCGTGCCGGTGATGGCGGTGGGTAAAAACATCACCCTTGCCGCACTGGATCAATTTACCGGCAAGCTCAGCAGCATGGATGACGCCGCCGAACAGCACTGCATTCTTCAGTCCATACAGCGCCTGAAGGTCAAAACGTCCTCTCCCGAGCTGGCGATTGGTCGGCTGAGCGGGGGCAATCAGCAGAAGGCGATCCTCGCCCGCTGCCTGCTGCTCAATCCGCGCATTTTAATCCTCGACGAACCCACCCGTGGGATCGATATCGGCGCGAAGTACGAAATCTATAAGCTTATCAACCAGCTGGTGCAGCAGGGCATTGCCGTTATCGTGATTTCATCGGAACTGCCTGAGGTGCTGGGTCTGAGCGACCGCGTGCTGGTGATGCACGAAGGGAAACTGAAAGCCAATCTGAACAACCAGAACCTGACGCAGGAACAGGTGATGGAAGCCGCATTAAGGAGCGAACGCCATGTCGAAGAGCAATCCATCTGAAGTCAAAGTTGCGGTTCCCACACCGGGCGCATTTTCGGGGCTAAAAGCGCTGAATCTGCAGGTATTTGTGATGATTGCCGCCATCGTGGTGATTATGCTGTTCTTCACCTGGATGACCGACGGCTCCTATCTCAGCGCGCGTAACATCTCTAACCTGCTGCGTCAGACCGCCATTACCGGCATTCTGGCCGTCGGGATGGTGTTCGTGATCATCTCTGCGGAAATCGATCTCTCCGTGGGCTCAATGATGGGGCTGCTGGGCGGCGTGGCGGCTATTTTCGACGTCTGGCTGGGCTGGCCGCTGCCGCTCACCGTGGTCGTCACCTTACTGCTGGGTTTACTGCTCGGCACCTGGAACGGCTGGTGGGTCGCCTACCGCAAGGTCCCGTCGTTTATCGTCACCCTGGCGGGGATGCTGGCCTTCCGCGGTATCCTGATTGGCATCACAAACGGCACCACCGTGTCGCCGACCAGCGCCTCAATGTCGCAGATTGGCCAAAGCTATCTCTCTGATGGGATCGGGTTTAGCCTGGGCGCCATCGGCCTGATGGCCTTTGTCGCCTGGCAGTGGCGCGGCAGAATGCGCCGTCAGTCGTTAGGTTTGGCCAACGCCCCTTCCACGTCTGCCGTGGGGCGTCAGGCGCTGACGGCGGTGATTGTACTCGGCGCAATCTGGCTGCTGAACGACTATCGCGGCGTACCGACGCCGGTACTGCTGCTGGTCCTGCTGATGCTGGGCGGGATGTTTATGGCGACCCGCACCGCCTTTGGCCGCCGTATCTATGCGATTGGCGGCAACCTCGAAGCGGCACGGTTGTCAGGCATTAACGTTGAACGTACCAAACTCGCCGTGTTTGCCATTAATGGCCTGATGGTCGCCGTCGCCGGGCTTATCTTAAGCTCACGCCTGGGGGCGGGCTCGCCATCGGCCGGTAACATTGCGGAACTCGACGCCATCGCTGCCTGCGTCATTGGCGGTACCAGCCTCGCCGGAGGGATCGGCAGCGTCGCAGGCGCAGTGATGGGCGCATTTATCATGGCCTCGCTGGATAACGGAATGAGTATGATGGACGTCCCGACGTTCTGGCAGTATATCGTTAAGGGTGCCATTCTGTTGCTGGCGGTCTGGATGGACTCCGCAACCAAACGGCGCGCATAAGGACATTGCTATCGCCGGTCACTGACTTTGGGAAAAGAGCGTCATGTTTGAGAAGCGTCACCGCATTACGTTGTTATTTAATGCCAATAAAGCGTACGACCGCCAGGTGGTGGAGGGCGTTGGCGAATATTTGCAGGCGTCGCAATCGGAGTGGGACATCTTCATTGAAGAAGATTTCCGCACCCGTATCGATAACATCAAAGACTGGCTGGGCGACGGCGTCATTGCTGATTTTGACGACGCCGTGATCCAGCAACTGCTGGTCGATGTTGGCGTGCCCATCGTCGGCGTCGGCGGCTCCTACCATAAGCCGGAAAATTACCCTCCCGTCCACTATATCGCCACCGACAACCACGCGCTGGTCGAAAGCGCGTTCCTGCATCTGAAGGAAAAAGGGGTTCACCGCTTCGCCTTTTATGGCCTGCCCTCCTCCAGCGGCAAATGCTGGGCGGCGGAACGCGAGTATGCGTTTTGCCAGCTGGTGGCCAAGGAGAAATATCGCGGCGTGGTGTATCAGGGGCTGGAAACGGCGCCGGAGAACTGGCAGCACGCGCAGAACCGTCTCGCAGACTGGCTGCAAACCCTGCCGCCGCAAACCGGGATTATCGCCGTGACCGACGCCCGGGCTCGCCATGTGCTGCAGGTGTGCGAACATCTGCACATCCCGGTGCCGGAAAAGCTGTGTGTCATTGGCATCGATAACGAAGAGCTCACGCGCTACCTGTCGCGGGTGGCGCTGTCGTCCGTGGCGCAGGGCACCCGTCAGATGGGCTATCAGGCCGCCAAGCTGCTGCATCGTCTGCTGGATAATGAAAACCTGCCTCTGCAACGCTTGCTGGTGCCGCCGGTGCGCGTCGTGGAGCGGCGTTCAACGGACTACCGCTCGTTGAACGATCCGGCGGTGATTCAGGCGATGCACTACATCCGCAATCACGCCTGCAAAGGCATCAAAGTGGATCAGGTGCTGGATGCGGTCGGGATCTCGCGCTCAAATCTGGAGAAGCGCTTTAAAGAAGAGGTGGGAGAGACGATTCACGCGGTGATTCACGCGGAGAAGCTGGAAAAAGCCCGCAGCCTGCTGATCTCCACGTCGCTTTCTATCAATGAAATTTCGCAGATGTGCGGCTATCCGTCGCTGCAGTATTTCTATTCGGTGTTCAAAAAAGAGTATGACAACACGCCGAAAGAGTATCGCGACCGCTACAGTGAAGTGCTGATTTAATCATTCGGTTTCACAAACAAAAATGCCTTCCGGATGGAAGGCATTTTTGTTGCCATTACATATGCGAGGCGATCAAGCGCTGGTTATCCTGGTACATCGCAAACAGATAATTGTTATAGCTCTGGCCCTGGGTTGAGTAACCTTTCAGCTTGTGGATCATGGTGCTCGCCGTCACTTCCTGGTCCGCTTTACGCAGCTGCGCGCGGGACTTACGGAATGACTTATAGGCCGGATGCGTGTTCAGATTCACCGCGTAGGCATTCACTGAATCTTTGACCGATTCAAAGTTGGAATAGCCTTTCACCTTGCCTGGTTCGTTATTACAACGCCCTTTGACACATTTCATGCCGAAGAGGTTGTTGTTGTTACGCGCCAGCTTCGAGGTGCCCCAACCGCTCTCGGCGGCGGCCATAGTCGCAACCATACTGCCTGGGATGATATCCACACGCTCAAGCAGAGTGTTCCACGGAACACGACGCGTGTTGCCAGACCAGCTCACTTTATAGCTTTTGGCGATTGCTTTCAGGCGCGTGCGCTCGGAAGGCGACCAGCGGCTATCGTATTGCTTAGAGATAAGCCAGTTACGATCCGCGGTAATCGCTGCATTTTGACTGTTGATATAAGGCATTACCGTCCGAAGAAACGCTTTTTTTCGCGGTGTTCCGGAAGGGTATTTTCGCAAATCAGGAAGTGGACTACTCTTTACACTATTGCGAGAATACTCTTGTTTACTGCTTACCTTGGTTTTAACAATCGTCTTTACTACTGGGACTTTTGAACTCGCTGTTTTTTCGTGCGTCTTTGCAAGCACCTCACCAGAAATAGCCATGGTGAGTAACATGAGTATCGCAGCCCCATATCGTCGTATGGGATTCGATATCATTAGATCTCCTGGTCGGATTGAAGCATTCCAACACCTTATTTTATTCGCAAAATGAGAAGTGAATCTCAGATCCTAGCAAAAATAGTCGAGAAGAGCACTCAAAGAAATAGTCCAAATCCGAAAGCCTGTCACCTGGTCTTTGTTCACTTACGCGTCATTTTCACTGAAATGTGCGCAATATCGCAGTTAAATAGCATACTTAGCGCGCGATCACTCACCCTCTGGGCTCATCCCTGCGCGTTATCGCCTGGGGAGGAGTCAGCAGCGTAAAGGTGATGGCAAACTGAACAAAACGCCGTGACAGGAAAATGGAATGAAACGCTCTGCTCTCGCTCTTCTCCTCTTGCCCGCCATGGCCAGCGCCGACTGGTCAGCCCCGGGTTTTCCGTCTTTTACTGCCGAAGGTTCCGGGGTGTTTACGGCGCAGGCAAAGCTCACGAAGGGTACTCATCCGTTCACTCTGAATCTTGACAAGACGTGCTGGCAGCCCGTAGATGCCATAAAACTCAATGAGATGCTGTCACTCAAGCCGTGCGAAGGCAATCCGGCTTCCTGGCGCGTCTTCCGCGACGGGGATTATCAGGCCCGGATCGATACCCGCTCCGGCACGCCGACTCTGATGTTGACCCTTAAATCCGCAGCCGAGCAGGCGGTGACCAACGTGGTTCGTCAGTGTCCGAAATGGGACGGTAAACCGCTCACGATTGAAGTCGGCGGCACCTTCCCGGAAGGGAGCGTAGTGCGTGATTTTTACAGCAAACAGACCGCCACCGTGCAGCAGGGCAAAATCACCCTGCAGCCCGCCGAAGGCAGCAATGGTCTGTTGTTACTGGAGCGGGCAGAAACCGATAAAGCCGCGCCCTTCAGCTGGCAAAACGCCACCGTCTATTTTGTGCTGACCGACCGCTACGTAAATGGCGATCCGGCCAATGACAACAGCTACGGGCGGCATAAAGACGGGATGCAGGAGATTGGCACCTTCCACGGCGGCGATCTGAAGGGGCTCACCGGCAAGCTGGATTACCTGCAGCAGCTGGGTGTGAATGCCCTGTGGATCAGCTCCCCGCTGGAACAGATCCACGGCTGGGTCGGCGGCGGAACGAAGGGTGACTTCCCGCATTACGCCTATCACGGCTATTACACTCAGGACTGGACCCGGCTCGATGCCAACATGGGCACCGAAGACGATCTGCGCCAGCTGGTGGACGAAGCCCATCGCCGGGGCATCCGCATCCTGTTTGACGTGGTGATGAACCACACCGGCTACGCCACGCTGGCGGATATGCAGACGTATCAGTTTGGTGCGCTCTATCTGAAAGGGGATGAGCTGAAGAAGACGCTGGGCGACCGCTGGACCGACTGGAAGCCCGCCGCCGGGCAAAGCTGGCACAGCTTCAACGACTACATTAACTTCAGCGATAAAGCCGCCTGGGAACAATGGTGGGGCAAGCCGTGGATCCGCACCGATATTGGTGATTACGACAACCCCGGCTTTGACGACCTGACCATGTCGCTGGCGTTCCTGCCGGATCTGAAAACCGAATCCACCACCCCGTCCGGCCTGCCGAACTTCTATCGGCATAAACCGGACACCCGCGCGCAGGCGATCGACGGTTATACCCCGCGGGACTATCTCACCCACTGGCTGAGTCAGTGGGTACGGGAATACGGGATCGACGGTTTTCGCGTTGATACCGCCAAGCATGTCGAAATGGCAGGCTGGCAGCAGCTGAAAGCGCAGGCCAGTGAGGCGCTCAAGGCGTGGAAACAGGCGAACCCAGATAAAAAGCTGGATGATGCACCGTTCTGGATGACCGGTGAAGCCTGGGGTCACGGCGTGATGCAGAGCGACTACTACCGCCACGGCTTCGATGCGATGATCAACTTTGATTATCAGGAGCAGGCGGCCAAAGCGGTGGATTGTCTGGCGAACATCGATCTGACCTGGCAGCAGATGGCGGAGAAGTTGCAGGACTTTAACGTTCTGAGCTACCTCTCTTCTCACGATACGCGCCTGTTCCGCGAAGGCGATCGGCGGGCGGCAGAGCTGCTCCTGCTGGCACCGGGTTCAGTACAGATTTTCTATGGCGATGAATCGGCGCGGCCGTTTGGCCCGACCGGGTCGGATCCGCTGCAGGGGACGCGCTCAGAGATGAACTGGCAGGAGGTGAGCGGCGCCCAGGCGCAGACCGTCGCCCACTGGCAGCGTCTCGGGCAGTTCCGCGCCCGCCATCCGGCGGTAGGTGAAGGGAAGCAAACCACGCTGACGATGGCTCAGGGTTACGGTTTCGTCCGTGAGCACAAGGGCGATAAGGTGATGGTGGTCTGGGCGGGGAATCGATAGCATCTGCCTGACACCCAGCGGCCCTCTCTCGTCGGGATGAGGGCCAGCAACAACAGCACAATCCGCTAACCAATTAACATTTAACAACATAAAAGCACAGTCCCCTGCTTCCGCTCCGATTTGCACCTGCGCAGTTGTAGCGTTAAGGTGAGCCACACTTAGAACAAGCCCTATAGATCACCTGCTATGACCTTTTCACTTTTCGGCGACAAATTCACCCGCCATTCAGGCATTACCCGCCTGATGGAGGATCTCAACGACGGGCTGCGCACACCGGGCGCAATTATGCTCGGCGGTGGTAACCCGGCACAAATTCCTGAGATGAACGATTATTTCCAGGCGCTCCTCGCGGACATGCTGGAAAACGGCAAAGCCGCGGATGCGCTGTGCAATTACGACGGCCCCCAGGGTAAAACCGAGCTCCTCACTGCCCTGGCAGGCATGTTGCGCGACAACCTGGGCTGGGAGATCGAACCACAGAATATTGCACTGACTAACGGCAGTCAGAGCGCGTTTTTCTACTTATTTAACCTCTTCGCCGGACGATGCGCCGACGGCACCAGCAAAAAGGTGCTGTTCCCGCTCACGCCTGAGTACATCGGCTATGCCGACTCCGGCCTCGAGGAGGATCTTTTCGTCTCGGCGCGCCCGAACATCGAGCTGTTGCCCGAGGGGCAGTTCAAATATCACGTCGATTTTGAACATCTGCATATTGGCGAAGAGACCGGCATGATTTGCGTCTCACGGCCTACCAACCCCACCGGCAACGTCATCACCGACGAAGAGCTGATGAAGCTGGATGCGCTGGCGAATCAGCACGGTATTCCGCTGGTCATTGATAACGCCTACGGAGTCCCGTTCCCGGGCATTATCTTTAGCGAAGCGCGACCGCTGTGGAACCCGAACATCGTGCTGTGCATGAGCCTGTCCAAGCTTGGACTGCCGGGCAGCCGCTGCGGGATCATCATTGCCAATGAAAAAATCATCACTGCCATTACCAACATGAACGGCATTATCAGCCTGTCGCCTGGCGGCATTGGCCCGGCCATGATGTGCGAGATGATTAAGCGCAACGATCTGCTGCGCCTGTCGAATGAGGTGATCAAACCGTTCTATTACCAGCGTGTTCAGGAGACGATTGCCACGATTCGTCGCTATTTACCGGAAGATCGCTGCTTAATTCACAAACCGGAAGGGGCGATTTTCCTCTGGCTGTGGTTTAAAGATCTGCCGATCACCACCGAGCTGCTGTACCAGCGTCTGAAAAAGCGCGGCGTGCTGATGGTACCGGGGGATTACTTCTTCCCGGGGCTGGATAAGCCGTGGCCGCACACCCATCAGTGCATGCGCATGAACTACGTTCCGGACCCGGACAAAATCGAAGCCGGCGTGAAGATCCTTGCCGAAGAGGTGGAACGCGCCTGGCAGGAGAACGGTCAGTAGCGTGTTACGCCCGAAAGCGCAGCCGGTCTGCGCGAAGTCGGGCGGGATCAACGCAGGTTAGCGCGTCGGTTGGGCAGGCCGCCACACAGGCAGGCCCACCTTCGCGGTGCGAACAACGGTTACATTTCAGCGCCTGTACCGCTTCCCCTTCGCCCGTCACCTGCATTGCACCAAACGGACAGGCGATCATGCAGCTTTTACAGCCGATACAGCGCGACTGATCTACCAGCCAGACCCCCGCCTGACGCGCAATCGCCTGCGTTGGGCAGACGTTGGCACACGGGGCATCTTCACACTGATGGCAGGTGACCGCCGTGGTAAAGGTTCCGCCTTTCATCACCCGAATGCGGGAAGTAAAGGTCCTGGTCGTCACGGCCGAACAATCCTGATCGTCCTGATGCGATACCACGCAGGCCACTTCGCAGGTGCGACAGCCAATACATTTTGCCGGGTCTGCCACAATAAACGGGTTCATCGCCTGCTCCATCCTTGCTGAAAAAGTCAGGTTGCCAGAGTGCCCTGGTAACGCGCTTTGATCCGACAAGGGAAAAGGCCAGATTTGTGCTGTCTGCCGGGAAAACTGGCCGTCTGCCCAGGCGTCAGGCGGAGTTAATATGCTCCTTGCAGTAGCGGCGTTTCCACACCCCGGGCGTTAACCCCGTATGCTTGCGAAAGATCTGACGAAAATAACCCGCGTCGTTAAAGCCGCAGCGGATAGCCACCTCTTTCAGCGAGGCGGCATCGGTGAGCAACAGTTTTTCAGCCGCCCTGACCCGCTGACGGTGGATCGCCTCGGTCAGGGTTAAATGAAACACCCGCCGAAACACGCGTCCGAGGTAGTCCGCATTACAGTGCAGCTCTTTTGCCAGCTGCGAGGTCGAGAGCGGCAGATGAAAGTGGGTGCTGATGCGCTGTCGCGCCTTCCAGGCAAGACTCACCCCCGCTTCATCCGGCAGCAGCACCTGCCCGGCCGTAAGGGCGATTTGCTGCAGGATCAGCAGCAGGATAAATTCCAGTGCCGGGCTGCGCTGCAGCTTTTCTTGTTCAGTCAGAAACTGGCGAAACAGCGTAATCATCGCCTGCGGATCGTGGCTTTTTCCGTGCTGTGGCACGGCCAGCAGCGTACTGAATGGCGGCGTCATTGCTTGCTCCTGCACCTCGAAGTGCAGCCAGTAAAAGCGTAAATCGGCGGGAAAATCCTCGATCCCCCGGTGCCGACGATCGGGCCACAGCAGCAAACTCTCCCCGGGATGCACCTCGAAAACCGTCCCATCCTCCTGAATCGTTAATGTCCCCTTTTCGACCAGGATCACTTCCCAGGAGTCCAGCTTGCGCGCCGGATGCCGTCCCACGCCCCGGGAGATAAAATAACCGCCATTCTGAACCTTAATCGGAAGCGTTATGGATAATTCGAGCGTGGTCATTCATTTTCCCGCTATTTATGCCGCATTAAATTCGCCTTATTACTGATTATTAACAGGTAATGGGCATTCGTCCCGATCGAAATCACATTTTGCGCACCCGGTCGGAATCCTCACCTTTTTATACTTTTCCCTTCCCTTGTTGAGGCCGGAAATCGGTGCAGAATGAATCAGGTACCCGACAAAACAACATAAAAAATTCAATAACCGAGGAGTTACCTCATGACTTCCACTCCGATTACGCAGACAGACATCGCTCAGCAGGCCGTCGACGACCGCCTGACGGTGCGAGAAAAAATAGGCTACGGCCTGGGTGATGCTGGCGGGACGGTGATTACCTGTCTGATCATGAACTTCCTGACCTTTTTCTATACCGATATCTTTGGCTTAACCCCGGCGCTGGTCGGCACGCTGTTTATCGCCCTGCGCGTATTCGATGCCATCTCCGACCCGGTGATGGGGATCATTGCCGACCGCACCCAAAGCCGCTGGGGACGCTTTCGTCCGTGGCAGCTGTGGGTCGCCGTGCCAATTGGCATTATTGGCGTGCTGACCTTCACCGTACCGGATGCCGGAATGGGGGTAAAAATCGCCTGGGCCTTCGGCACCTATCTGCTGCTCTCGGTAGGCTATACCGCCATCAACGTGCCGTACTGCGCGCTGATCAACACCATGACCACCCGCCACAGCGAAGTGCTCTCCTGTCAGTCCTGGCGTTTTGTGCTGTGCGGCGTGGCCGGGTTCCTGGTCTCCGTCGGCTTACCGTGGCTGGTATCGGCGCTCGGGCAGGGCAACGTGGCGCAGGGCTATCAGCTGGGCGTCGGGGTGCTGTGCGCCATTGCGGTGGTAATGTTCCTGTGCTGCTTCTTCTGGGTCCGCGAGCGCGTGCCGCTGGCGCTGATGGGCAAATTCACCCTCAAAGAGCACCTGGGCGGGCTGCGCAACAACGACCAACTGCTGCTGATGCTGGTGATGTCGTTCCTGCTGATCAACGTCTTTAACATTCGCGGCGGCGGCTACATGTATTTCATCACTTATGTGCTGGAAGGCAGTACCGCTTACACCTCGCTGTTTTTCACCATGGTGACCTTTGCCTCCATTCTGGGGGCGGTAGTGGTTAACCTGCTGTCGCGCCGTCACGACGCCGTCAAACTCTACTACTACACCAACCTGGTGCTGGCGGTGCTGGCAGCGGGCATGTGGTTCCTGCCGAGCGGCCCGGCGAATCAAACGCTGTGGTTGGTGGTCATTCTGGCCAACGGGGTGATCCTCGGCTTTACCCTGCCGCTGCACTTCTCGTTGATGGCCTTCGCCGATGACTACGGCGAGTGGAAAACCGGCGTGCGCTCCTCGGGGATGAACTTCGCCTTTAACCTGTTTTTCATCAAGCTGGCGTGGGCATCCAGCGCCGGGATCATCAGCGTGGTGTTCATTTTTGTCGCCTACCAGCCAGGCGCAGGCAACCAGACGGCCGCCTCGCTGCAGGGCATCACCACCATGGAAACCCTGCTCCCTGCCCTTTTCCATCTGCTGCTGGCGGTTGCCATTCGCAAATGCAGACTCAATAACCCGATGATGGCGCGCATTGCCACCGACCTGCGCCAGCGTCACGCCCAGTCCTGAGGAGAATACGATGTCCATAATGGAACCCGACCTGCATAAATTGAAAATCAGCGACCCGTTTCTGGGGCACTATCAACAGCTGGTGCGCGATGTGGTGATCCCCTATCAGTGGGATGCCCTGAACGACCGCATCGCCGAGGCCGAACCGAGCCACGCCATCACCAACTTCCGCATTGCGGCGGGGCGAGAGAGCGGTGAATTCTACGGGATGGTCTTTCAGGACAGCGACGTCGCAAAATGGCTGGAGGCGGTGGCCTGGTCCCTGTGCCAGAAACCCGATGCCGAACTGGAGAAAACCGCCGACGAGGTGATTGAGCTGGTGGCCGCCGCCCAGTGCGACGATGGTTATCTGAACACTTACTTCACGGTAAAAGCTCCCGGCGAGCGCTGGACGAACCTGGCGGAATGCCATGAGCTTTACTGCGCCGGGCATATGATTGAAGCGGGCGTGGCCTACTTCCAGGGCACCGGAAAACGGCGTCTGCTGGAGGTGGTCTGCAAGCTGGCCGACCACATCGACCGCGTTTTTGGGCCGGGCGAGCAGCAGCTGCATGGCTATCCGGGCCACCCGGAAATCGAGCTGGCGCTGATGCGCCTGTTTGATGTCACCCAGCAGCCGCGCTATCTGGCGCTGGTGAAATACTTCGTCGAGGCGCGCGGAACGCAGCCGCACTTCTACGATATCGAATATGAAAAACGCGGCAAGACCTCCCACTGGAACACCTACGGACCGGCGTGGATGGTGCAGGATAAAGCCTACAGCCAGGCGCATCAGCCGCTGGCGGAACAGCCGACGGCCATCGGCCACGCGGTACGTTTCGTCTACCTGATGACCGGCGTCGCGCACCTCGCTCGCCTGAGCCAGGATGAAGGCAAACGCCAGGACTGCCTGCGTCTGTGGGATAACATGGCCCAGCGCCAGCTGTACATCACCGGCGGGATCGGCTCCCAGAGCAGCGGCGAAGCCTTCAGCAGCGATTACGATCTGCCGAACGACACCGTGTATGCCGAAAGCTGCGCCTCCATCGGCCTGATGATGTTTGCCCGCCGGATGCTGGAGATGGAAGCCAACAGCCAGTACGCCGACGTGATGGAGCGCGCGCTGTTCAACACCGTGCTCGGCGGGATGGCGCTGGACGGGAAGCATTTCTTCTACGTCAATCCGCTGGAAGTACACCCGAAGACGCTGAAATTTAACCATATCTACGATCACGTCAAGCCGGTGCGCCAGCGCTGGTTCGGCTGCGCCTGCTGTCCGCCGAATATCGCCCGGGTGCTGACCTCGATAGGCCACTACATCTATACCGCCCGCGAGGACGCGCTGTTTATCAACCTCTACATCGGCAACAGCATGGCCTTCCCGGTGGGCGAGCAGGAGTTGCAGCTGCGGATCAGCGGAAATTATCCGTGGCAGGAGCAGGTGAAAATTGAAATCACGTCGCCGGTCGCCATCGATCATACTCTGGCCCTGCGTCTGCCGGACTGGTGCGACACACCGCACCTGACGCTGAATGGCGACACGGTGACCGGCGAAGTGCGTCAGGGCTATCTGTACCTGACCCGCCGCTGGCAGGAGGGCGATACCCTGGCGCTCACCCTGCCGATGCCGGTGCGCCGGGTGTACGGCAACCCGCTGGTGCGCCAGCAGGCGGGGAAAGTGGCGATTCAGCGCGGGCCGCTGGTCTATTGTCTGGAGGAAGCCGATAACGGCGCTGGGCTGCATAACCTGACCCTGCCCGCAGACAGCGACTTTAAGGTTTTTGAAGGCAAAGGTATTTTTGCCCACAAGATGCTGATTCAGGCCGAGGGTAACCGCCGACAGGCGGCCGATGCAGGGCATCAGCCACTGTGGCAGTACGATCGCGCCCCAACCTTGCAGCAGTCCCAGACCCTGACCTTTATCCCGTGGTTTAGCTGGGCAAACCGCGGCGAAGGGGAGATGCGGATCTGGGTCGATGAGGCGAAAGCCTAAAAAGGATACCGGGCGACGCTGGACATACCCCGTCATTCAGACCAGGTATGGGCAGCGCCGCCCGGGTTAACAGAGGTGGCCCTCGTCCCTGAGGACCGCTTTTTTAGTGACTCAGAATGTCCAGGAGAGGCCGGTCATCAGCGCGAAGCTGTCGTCACGGTCGATCATCGGGCTGTTCTTCACTTCGTCAGGCAGCACGGTATAGACCGCGCTGGCATTCAGGTACAGGTTCTGTGTCAGCTGATACTTCGCCGCCACGCCCACGTAAGGGGTGACGCTTTCATCTGCGCTGTACTGCTGCAGGCCGCTGCGGCGGGACTCTTGCGCCGACACGCCGTAGTAATAATCGTTGAAGCTTGCATCGTAGAAGAGCACGCCCACCGACGGGGTCAGGGTCAGGCGTTCCATACGGACAGGACGGAAGTAAGACAGCTCACCCGCCACGCCACCGCTCTCATCCATTGCATCGGCGGCAACGGCAAATTTCAGGCTACCCCAGCTTTCGTGGCGGTAGTATGCGCCCCCGAGCATGGCTGACGATTTACGCTCGTCCAGCTGGCTCATGCCCGCGTCGTCATTGTCTTCCGGGTCAAAATGCAGCGGCATCCAGGAGGCCGTCAGGCTGAATTCGTTTTTCGCATCTTTCCACACCACCCACCCGGCGGTGGTCTGACGCACATAGAAATGCTCACCTTCGTAGCTAATTAACGGAACAGCAGAGACATTCTCGTTATAACCTTTGTACGGCGATTCATTAAACACGGCACCCGCGCCGACTGAAAAGTCCCCTGCCATTGCGGAAGTCGCCGTAAATAATGCGGCGGCGATGAGTACATTCTTTTTAAACATCATTATTTTTGCAATCCATTAAATGTCATACGACCCGGCGCATAATAATGGTTACAAAATTCGCAATGCAACGCGGTTATTTGTATAATATTATATATAAAATCATATAGATGAGCGTGTGCAATGAACAAGCTGCAAATTAAACCGCGTGAATTAAAAATTGTTTCCGTCATTGCCGCCACGCACAGCATTGGTGATGCCGCCGCCCTGCTGGGGATGGCGCAGGCAAATGTGAGCAAATATCTGTCTGATTTTGAAACGCGCGTTGGCCTGAAGGTCTTTGAGCGTACCACCCGCCATCTGGCCTTGACGCAGTTTGGCGAAGCGTTGCTACCTTATATCAACGCCTCGCTGGAGAAAAATAGCCAACTGATTAATTTCATTGGCGATTACAAGCATGAAAAGCGCGGAAAAGTGACGATTTATGGCCCTACGGGGATCATCACCTATCTGGCCCGCCAGGTGGTCCATAAAATAGACGACATCGGTGATATCAGTATTAGTTTGAAAACCTATAATCTGAGTGCCAATGAATTTTTCGAAGGCGTCGCATTCCCCGACGATTGCGATATTTTAATTACTTATGCACAGCCAAAAGATGAAAGTCTGGTCGCCAGCACCTTAACCAAATATTCTGTCACGGCGTTTGCCTCCCCGGAATATATTAATCAGCATCCGATTAGTCACCCGGATGATTTAATAAACCACTCCTGTATTCTTATCGACTCGATGATCATCGATGATGCCAATATCTGGCGTTTTCGTTCGCATAATGGCGAGCAGGTTCTGGATTATAAAGTCTCGGGGAATTATATCTGCGATAACACCCAGACGGCACTGGAGCTGGCCCGTAATCATCTGGGGATCGTCTTTGCCCCGAAAGAGAGCCTGCAAAAAGAGATTAACCAGGGCGCGCTGGTCCCCTGTTTTTCCCATCAGGAAGAGTGGTGGCTGGATCTGGTGGCGATTTTCCGCAAACGGGAGTATCAGCCGTGGCGCGTGCAGTTTGTCCTTGATGGGGTGCTGAATCACCTGCGCAGTCAAATTGAGCAGGCCACCCTCGGGCGACCTGCTCTGGACGATTAGAACAGGCCGAGCGGCTTGTCGGAGTAGCTCACCAGCAGGCATTTGGTCTGCTGGTAGTGGTTGAGCATCATCTTGTGGGTTTCACGCCCGATGCCCGACTGTTTGTAGCCACCAAACGCAGCATGCGCCGGATAAGCATGATAGCAGTTGGTCCACACGCGTCCCGCCTGGATCCCGCGTCCCATCTTGTACGCCAGATTGCCGTTGCGGCTCCAGACGCCCGCCCCCAGCCCATACTGCGTATCGTTCGCCAGCTCCAGCGCCTCTTCCATGGTTTTGAAAGTGGTCACCGCCAGCACCGGGCCGAAGATCTCCTCCTGGAAGACGCGCATGTTGTTTTTACCCGACAGGATGGTCGGCTCGAGGTAGTACCCCTCTTTCAGCTCCCCGTCCAGCCGCTTACGCCGCCCGCCGGTTAAGATTTCTGCCCCCTCTTTCTTACCGATATCGATATAGTTGAGGATGGTCTCCAGCTGGCCGTGCGATACCTGGGCCCCCATCTGGGTGACGCTGTCCAGCGGGTTGCCGCTGCGAATGGACTCCACCCGGCGAATTGCACGCTCCATAAAGCGTTCGTAGATCGACTCCTGCACCAGCGCGCGGCTTGGACAGGTACAGACTTCGCCCTGGTTAAAGGCAAAGAGGGCAAACCCTTCCAGCGCTTTATCGAAGAAGGCGTCCTCTTCATCCATCACATCGGCAAAGAAGATGTTCGGCGATTTGCCGCCCAGCTCCAGCGTGACCGGAATGATGTTCTGGGTGGCGTACTGCATGATCTGCTGGCCCACTTCGGTGGAGCCGGTAAACGCCACTTTGGCGATCCGTTTTGAGGTCGCCAGATATTCGCCGATTTCCCCCCCGGCACCGTTCACCACGTTCACCACCCCCGGCGGGAGCAGATCGCCGACCACTTCCATCAACAGCAGCACCGACAGCGGAGTTAAGCGCGCCGGTTTGAGCACCACGCAGTTTCCGGCGGCCAGCGCGGGCGCCATTTTCCAGGCGGCCATCAGCAGCGGGAAGTTCCACGGAATAATCTGCCCGACCACGCCCAGCGGCTCCTGGAAGTGATACGCCACGGTGTCGTTATCCACTTCACTGATGCCGCCTTCCTGGGCGCGAATGCACGAGGCGAAATAGCGGAAATGGTCAATCGCCAGCGGCACGTCCGCCGCCATCGTCTCGCGGATCGGCTTCCCGTTGTCCCAGGTCTCTGCCGTGGCCAGCAGCTCCAGGTTCTGCTCCATCCGATCGGCGATTTTAAACAGCACCGCCGCGCGATCCTGCACCGAGGTGTGTGCCCATTTCTCTTTGATCTTGTGGGCGGCATCCAGCGCCAGGTCGATATCGCGGGTGCCGGAGCTGGCGATCTCGCACAGCGGCAGGCCGGTCACCGGGGTTAAATTCTGGTAATAGTCGCCGTCGACAGGGGCTACCCAGTCGCCGCCGATAAAGTTGTCATAACGGGCTTTAAGCTTGAGAGGAAAACCATATTCGCCGGGCAGGATACGTGCTGATGGAGGGTTATTCGTCATGACTGTCTCCTTGCGTGTGTGTCCTACAAGGGTAGACCGGGGCGGTGAAAATTCAGCCAGTCGTCACCGGCTTTGCGAGCCTCTTCACGCATTACCTTACTTTACGTTTCGTTTTCCGCCCTGAGCCATACTTAAAGCGCACAAACCGGGGAGGTAAGGATAAATGCGGCTTTTTATCGGCTTTGACGTGGGCGGAACCCACATTAAACACGGCGTGATCGACGAGGACGGCAACGAGCTGGCTACCGATCAATTTGATACGCCGGACGATGAAGATACTTTCAAACAGCAATGGCGCGAGGTGGTGGAGGCGTATCAGCAGGAGCATGAGATTGCGGCGATCGGGGTGAGCATCCCGGGCCACATTAATACCCATACTGGCGATGCGGCCAAGGCCGGGGCGCTGGAGTACCTTGATAACGTCAATCTGTACACGCTGTTCTCTGAGCTGACCGACCTGCCCACTGTTGTCGATAATGACGCCAGCTGCGCCGCGCTGGGCGAACGCTGGTGCGGTGCCGGACGCGAGTACGAGAATTTTGTCTGTATCACGGTCGGTACCGGGATCGGCGGCGGCATCGTGGTCGAGGGCGATCTCTGGCGCGGCGCGCACCACCGCGCCGGTGAGTTCGGGGTCATCCCGGTCGGTAACCAGGGCGAAGGGATGCACGTCGTCGCCTCGGCCAAAGGGCTGATGGAAGCCTGCCGTCGGGCGCTGGCGGTCTCAGAAGAGGAGATGCCGAAAGGCGAAGAGTTGTTTGTGCGCATGGAGAACGATCTGCATCTGCGCGAAGCCGTCGAACAGTGGGCGCTGTTTCTTGCCCGCGGCGTCTACAGCGTGATCTCGATGTTCGACCCGCAGGTGGTGTTGATTGGCGGCGGCATCAGCGAGCAGGAGAAAATCTATCGCCTGCTCGACAAGCACCTGCAAACCTTCGAAGAGTGGGGCGCACTAAAGGTGCCCATCCTGCCCTGTCAGCTGGGTAACCAGGCGGGCAGGCTGGGCGCAGTCTGGCTGGCGAAGCAAAAACTTGCCCGGGACGAAACCTAGTCCCCGGCAAACAGCAGCGCGTCGCGCAGCAGGTGATCGTTACCCCGGCGACGGGTAAAGCCAATGCGGTTGAAATACTCGAGGATCTGGATCGCCAGTTTCCGGCCGACGTTAAGCCGGTCGCGAAAGTCAGCCGCACAGGTCGAGCCGCGCTCCTGATCCAGCGCGCGGATCAGGTTGGCAAAAATCACGATCCGATCGTTACGGTAATAACGATCCTTGACGATCGCGGTAATCAGGCCCTGCTGCGCCGCATGGCGCAGCACCTGGCGCATTGTGCCTTCGTCGGTCGCGGTTTCGCGCGCTAAATCCCGCACCCACCACGGTTCGTCGCCAAACAGCGGCTCGGCCTGTTGCCAGATGGCCTGCTGCTCCGGGGTAAAGCCCGCCTTGTGATCTGGCAGGTGCAGCCAGCCGTGATAGCTGCGCAGGTCGCCGCTCTCCCGCATCCGCTCGATCAGCCGCAGCACCAGGGCTTCATCTTCCATCGGCAGCGCCATGCGCCGCAGACGCTCGCGCCCCGGGCCTGGCTCATCCTGATGCTGCAGATGGTAGGTCGCCAGGGTGTCGAGAATTTTACGCTGCCAGCGGGCGGCAACCTCCATATTCAGCAGGCTCGATCCGGCCTGGATAAACGACGGCTGCTGCGTCAGGGCCTGCAGCCCTTCCCCGTTCAGCTGGCGTGCCCAGGCGAATGCTTCCAGATCCACCGCCCCGCGATCCAGGTGCGCCAGCAGCGCCTCCCGGTCATCGCCCGCCCGTGCCAGGGTGGCCAGCCAGTGTAGATATTCCGGTTTCCGCTTGCCGCGACGCGGCGGATTGAGCGTCACCACCCGCGCCCCGGCCAGGGTGACCCGCGCGGAGATATCGCGCAGCACCAGCCGGTCGTTATCGGCCAGCCACAGCGGGGCGTCAAAGACCAGCTCCGCCAGCGCGCCCTCCAGCAGCGAGACGCGGCCGGTGACATGGCTGGCCGCATGGTGAATATGCAGCGGTTGCCACTGGGTCAGCGGCACATCGCCCTGCAGAGCGACAATCAGGCGCGTGGCCGGTTCCGGGGGGGCGTCGGACAGCAGCCAGTCGCCGCGGTTCAGCTGTGCTTTTTCGGTATCGCCCACCAGATTCAGGGCAATACGCTGCCCGGCCTGCGCCTGGTCGACGGGTTGATTCTGGGCGTGCAGCCCGCGAATTCGCACCGGTTTGTTCACCCCGGTCAGCCACAGGCTATCGCCAATGCGCACTTCGCCGGACAGCGCCGTGCCGGTGACCACCAGCCCGGCCCCTTTAACCGTAAACGCCCGGTCGATCGCCAGACGAAAGCGTTGGTGATCGGCGTGGGCGCGGGCAGGCAGCTGCTGCAGATGGTCACGTAACGCGTCTATTCCGCGCCCTTCGGTGGCGACGGTGACAAACAGGTCGGCATCGGCAAAGCCGTATTCCCGCAGGGTGGCTTGCACCTGCTCGCGCACCGTCTCGACCTGCGCTTCATCGACGCGGTCGGCCTTGGTTAACGCTACCGTCAGCTGTGGATTGCCGGTCAGCTGGAGGATCTGCAGATGTTCACGCGTCTGCGCCATCACGCCGTCATCACAGGCCACCACCAGCAGGGCGTGATCGATACCGCCGACGCCCGCCAGCATGTTGGACAGAAATTTTTCGTGTCCGGGGACATCGATAAACCCCAGCACCCGGCCATCCGGCTGGGGCCAGTAGGCATAACCGAGATCGATGGTCATGCCGCGTTTTTTCTCTTCCGGCAGACGATCGGCATTCACGCCGGTGATCGCCTGCAGCAACGTCGTTTTGCCGTGGTCAACGTGCCCGGCAGTGGCAATAATCATTTCAGCAACATCTCCAGAAACTGTGCTTCATCTTCCAGACAGCGTAAGTCCAGCCATAGACGCCCGTCTTTTATCCGTCCGAGTACCGGCACGGGCAGCGTCCGCCAGCGCAGGGCCAGCGCCTCCAGCTGACTGCCGCGCCCGTCGCGCGGGGTGAAGGTCAACGCCGCGCCGGGCAGACGATCCACCGGCAGCGAGCCGCTCCCCGGCTGCGACAGACAGGCTTCAACCCGCACCTCGAAGTCCGGGTAGTGCGGCGCCACCTGCTCCAGCAGCCGTTCGCCCTGAAGCTGGATGGCACTGGCCTCGCGGCTTAGCAGACGCAGGGTCGGTAACTTTTCGGCTAACGTCTGTGGATGGAGGTAGAGCCGCAAGGTGGCGTCTAGCGCCGCAAGGGTCATTTTATCCGCGCGCAGGGCGCGTTTCAGCGGGTGCTGCTGCAATCTGGCGATCAGCTCGCGTTTGCCGACGATAATCCCGGCCTGTGGCCCGCCGAGTAATTTATCGCCCGAGAAGCTCACCAGACTGACCCCGGCGGCAATCAGCGCCTGCGGCATCGGCTCTTTCGGTAAGCCGTACTGGCTGAGATCCACCAGCGAACCGCTGCCCAGATCGGCAATCACCGGCACGTTCATCGCCTGGCCAATCTGCGCCAGTTCGGCCTCGTCGACCGCATGGGTGAACCCTTCAATCTGATAATTGCTGGTATGCACTTTCATCAGCAGGGCGGTGTTTTCATTGATGGCCGCCTGATAATCCCTGGCGTGGGTGCGGTTGGTGGTGCCCACTTCATGCAACCTGCACCCGGCCTGGGTCATCACATCCGGGATGCGAAACGCGCCGCCAATCTCCACCAGTTCGCCGCGGGAGACCACCACTTCCTTCCCGTTCGCCGTGGCGGCCAGCATCAGCAGCACCGCCGCCGCGTTGTTATTCACAATGCAGGCATCTTCCGCGCCGGTAAGCTGACACAGCATCGCCGCCAGGGCGCGATCGCGGTGGCCGCGCCCGGCGCCGTCGAGATCGTATTCCAGCGTCACCGGCGCACGCATCGCCTGGGTGACAGCCTCAACCGCCTCTTCTGCCAGCAGCGCCCGCCCCAGATTGGTGTGCAGCACCGTGCCCGTCAGATTGATCACCGGCCGCAGGCCCTGCGGTGCCCCTGCCGTCAGACGTTTTTCCGCTTCCTGCGCCCAGTCATCGCACCATGCCGGCAGGCCGTTTTGCGTGCGGATATGGGCGCGCGCCTCATCCTGCAGCAGGCGTAAGGTATCGACGGTGCGGGTATGACCAAACTGTTCAACAATCGGGATGATACGGGCGTGGCGAAGCAGACGATCGGTCGCGGGAAGTTGGCTGTAGAGCGTGTTCTGAGTAGTCATGAAAGCGCCTGACGGTTGGGAGTCAATGTCAGGCGCAATTGTACCGCGTCCGGCAGGGAAGTGTTATCGACGACATCAAGCCTTTGGCGGTTCGGTACGGGCAAAACTTTCGCGCTGGAACAGGGTTTCGGCCAGCTTGACCAGTAAAGGACGATCGACGCACCAGCCTGGCGACACGCGGCGGAAGTTAAGGTAGCCGATGGCGCAGGCAATGGCGATGGTCGCCAGGTTAACGCTATCGGTGGCGAGTGTGCCCTCGCGGATCAACTGCTCGCACCGGTCCAGGCTGCGGCTGATTTTCTCGCGCTGGCGCAGCAGTTCAGTTTCTGACTGCTGTGCCGCCGGGCGGGCCTGTTCGCGTACCGAGGCGAGGGCGGCATCCATGATCCCGTCTGCCAGCGCTTCCGTCTGGCGAACAATCAACGCCGCTTTGCCGTCACGCGGCACCATCGCCGGGGCAATGTCCAGCAGCTCGATATAGCTGGCAATGATCGGGGAGTCGAACCAGCATTCGCCGTCATCGGTGACCAGCGCCGGAACTTTGCCCAGCGGGTTGTACTGTGCAACGCCGTTTTCAGCCTGATAGGGCTGCTCGTTAACAAATTCAAAGGTGATGCCTTTCTCCAGCAGGAGAACGGAGATTTTACGCACGAAGGGACTGGTATAACTGCCGATAAGTTTCATTGCCTGCTCCTTTACGCCAACAAAAAGGTAAGTATGGTCCAGGCAATAAAAAAAGGCAGGTCATGCGTCGCGCATGCCTGCCTGAGTGAGGATTAATGATCGAGATAGAGGTAGTGCATCCAGCTGGTCATGCGCAGCAGCACTTTACGCATCACCGACACGTGCGAGAAGTGGTCCGAGTACACCGCCACCTGGGCGTAGATCCCGTCTGGCAGTGCGTCCACATCCGCATTCGGATCAAGCTCGATGGTGCCAATCACCCCATCGGTTCCGGGGATCACGGACAATGACTGCAACGCACCCTGCGCCTGGTAAGAACCGCCCGGCACAACCGGTAAAATACCGGTGAGCTTACCGGAGAATACCTGGCCCGGCAGGGCGTTAAACACCACTTCTGCTTCATCGCCGGGTTTCAGACGCAGCAGCGAGTTCTGACGGAACTGCGCCACAATCTGGCGTTTCTGCTCAGGAATAAACACCATCACCGGACGCAGCGGCAGCGCGGCGGCATAGGTTCCCGGGCGAATCAGCACCTGGGTCACGTAACCGTTGCTTGGCGCACGGACCACGGTCTGATCGAGGTTGTAGGTCGCTTCCGCCAGCTGGGCGCGCAGCGAGGCAATCTGCGACTGCTCCCCGTTGGACATGCTGTCTAACTGGCTCTGGATCTGGGTCTGTTCAGCAATCGACCCTTTTACCATCGCGTCCTGCGCGAGATAGTTTTGCCGGGCGTTATCGATATCGCTTTCAGAGAACGGATTCACCCTCGCCTGACTACCCTTTATATAACGCTGATAGTCTTTGAACAGTCGGTCGCGCTCGGCGGACACCCGCGTGGTGTTGGCCTGGGCTTCTGTCAGCTGGGCTTTCAGCACATCAATATTGTGCGTGGCCGTCACCAGATCGGCCTTCAGGCGATCCACGCGTGCCTGGTACCTGCCCGGGTCGAGTTTAAATAACACTTCGCCTTTTTTAATGAGCTGATTATTTTTATCCGTGACTTCACTAACCACCCCCGTCACCTGCGGCGTAATAGGAATAGAAACCACCGCCTTCTGCGCTGTAAAAGTATAAGGATGGTTATAGTTCATTAATAAAATAAGGCCGGCAACAATGAAAATGCCCCCCAGTGATGCTGTCGCCAGCGTCCACTGGTTTACCGGAATGCGAAATATTTTAAATATGGCCCACGCAAAGGCGACATAGGTCAATATAATCAACAGATCCATGATTATTGCTCCGACGTGTTCTTAACGACTGCGGGTTGCACCGCGGCCAGTTTTTTTTCCAGCTCAGCTACGCGCTTTGCCAGCGCATCAACGTCGGGATTACGTTCTGGCTGTTGCATATGGTTTTGCATCCCCCAGCCGCGCTCTGGCTGATAGAGCGTTGCCCAAATCCACAGAAATGGCCAAATGGCGTGGAGCGTAAACAGGCTAATCCATCCGGCAGTATGGATAGCATCGGCATGCGGATGGTTGCGTTTTTTAGCCATGTTATAAGGAATGTCATGAATGGCGATGATTCCATAAAAAAGAACCAGGAATACAAACACCAACACTCCCAGCGCAAAATAGTTGAGAAACATATTTGCCTCACTGAATAAATCGTAAACTCATTAAAACAATTAAATGGTAAGCAACCACATTAATTCACTGTTAAGTAAACAGAATGAAATTCTTATTACAAATTGGCTGGGGAGTATGGTTTTTTATTCTATCTCCATGCAAGTTTAGAAGCGTGACAAAATATATCCTGAATAATAATAGAGTTAAGTTTACAGTAAGAGCTTAATCTACCTTAGAACTTTTCGCCATACCACATTCCAGGTGCGCATTTTTAGCTTTCCGTGTTGCATGCTGACATCCTGGCGTCTGGCGCCACAGCAGAGTTTGACGACGATCGCATCCGGAGAAATCCGACTAAAAATACTTTGTGAAATTGATCACATTTCAGAAACAAACACAGGCAAGAATAGTGTGATTAACATCACATAAACGCGCTTAATCCGCTTATTTTGTAGACGTAATATTTTTACAGACCGCCGTTTTGTGACTCAGATCACCCGGACATACCCCATACACATTACATTTACGTGATTGAGATCACACAAAATTCCGCTGTCTGGACAGTTAGATAATTAAGTGCCAGATTTCACGTTATCAGAACAGGGCTCGGCTACCTCTGCCGCCGCGCATTAACAATAAACCTCGGGCTCAAGCCTAAGCGTAAACAGAAGAAGGGGTGTTTTATGTCATCCGATTTCAAGATCAAAGTACAAAGCTTTGGTCGTTTCCTCAGCAACATGGTGATGCCAAATATCGGCGCGTTTATCGCGTGGGGTATCATCACTGCTTTGTTCATTCCGACAGGGTGGTTGCCGAACGAAACGCTGGCAAAACTCGTTGGCCCAATGATTACCTATCTGCTGCCGCTGCTCATCGGTTATACCGGTGGTCGTCTGGTTGGCGGTGACCGCGGCGGCGTGGTCGGTGCGATCACCACCATGGGCGTGATCGTCGGTGCGGATATGCCGATGTTCCTCGGCGCAATGATTGCCGGTCCGCTGGGTGGCTGGGCGATTAAGAAATTCGACGTCTGGGTTGATGGCAAAATCAAATCCGGCTTCGAAATGCTGGTAAACAACTTCTCCGCTGGCATCATCGGGATGATCCTGGCGATTCTGGCGTTCCTCGGCATTGGTCCGGCAGTTGAAGTGCTCTCCAAAATTCTGGCGGCGGGCGTTAACTTCATGGTTGCCCACGACATGCTGCCGCTGGCGTCCATCTTTGTTGAACCGGCGAAAATCCTGTTCCTCAACAACGCCATCAACCACGGTATCTTCTCACCGCTGGGTATTCAGCAGTCCCACGACCTCGGCAAGTCTATCTTCTTCCTGATTGAAGCGAACCCGGGTCCAGGTATGGGCGTGCTGCTGGCGTACATGTTCTTTGGTCGCGGCAGTGCCAAGCAGTCTGCTGGCGGTGCGGCAATCATCCACTTCCTCGGTGGTATCCACGAAATTTACTTCCCGTACGTGCTGATGAACCCGCGTCTGATCCTCGCCGTAATCCTCGGCGGTATGACCGGCGTGTTCACCCTGAGCGTGCTGGGCGGCGGTCTGGTTTCTCCGGCATCTCCAGGTTCTATCCTGGCGGTACTGGCGATGACCCCGAAAGGTGCCTACTTCGCCAACATCGCGGCAATCTGTGCAGCAATGGCCGTCTCTTTCGTGGTCTCCGCTATCCTGCTGAAAACCAGCAAAGTGAAAGAAGAAGACGATATCGAAGCCGCGACCCGTCGCATGCAGGATATGAAATCCGAGTCTAAAGGTGCTGCTGCAACGCCGCTGGCGGCGGGTAGCGTCTCTAACGACCTGAGCCACGTGCGCAAAATCATCGTTGCCTGCGACGCCGGTATGGGTTCCAGCGCTATGGGTGCAGGCGTGCTGCGTAAGAAAGTTGCGGATGCGGGTCTGAGCAATATCTCTGTGACCAATAGCGCGATTAACAGCCTGCCGCCGGACGTTGACCTGGTGATCACTCACCGCGACCTGACCGAACGTGCAATGCGCCAGGTGCCACAGGCCCAGCACATTTCGCTGACCAACTTCCTCGACAGCGGCCTGTACACCAGCCTGACC
This sequence comes from Leclercia sp., assembly GCA_049284415.1. Taxonomy (GTDB): domain Bacteria; phylum Pseudomonadota; class Gammaproteobacteria; order Enterobacterales; family Enterobacteriaceae; genus Enterobacter. Next base: position 177,103 of record JBAPXW010000007.1, on the reverse strand, counting down.
GAGCGTCTGGTGGCGGCACAGCGTCACACCGATAATGAAGTGAAAGTTCGCAGCAGCCTGCAGGACAGCTTCGACGAGAGCAACAGCCACCTGTTTAAACTGGGTGCGGAGAACATCTTCCTTGGCCGCACCGCGAGCCATAAAGAAGAAGCGATTCGCTTTGCCGGTGAGCAGCTGGTGAAAGGCGGCTACGTTGAGCCAGAATACGTTGACGCGATGCTGGAACGTGAAAAACTGACCCCAACCTATCTGGGTGAATCCATCGCGGTGCCACACGGTACGGTTGAAGCGAAAGATCGCGTCCTGAAAACCGGCGTCGTATTCTGTCAGTACCCAGCAGGTGTGCGCTTCGGTGAAGAAGAAGATGACATCGCCCGTCTGGTGATTGGTATCGCCGCTCGCAACAACGAGCACATTCAGGTGATTACCAGCCTGACCAACGCCCTGGACGATGAATCCGTTATTGAACGTCTGTCTCAGACCACCAGCGTTGAAGAAGTGCTGGCGCTGCTGAACAAGTAAGTTCCCTACTATCCCCTCTCCCATTGGGAGAGGGTTAGGGTGAGGGAAAAGCCTCACCCCAGCCCTCTCGGGTAAAAACATTGATGAAGGTGAATACGATGAAAGCATTACATTTTGGCGCGGGTAACATTGGCCGTGGTTTTATCGGCAAGCTGCTAGCCGACGCGGGCATTACGCTGACGTTCGCCGATGTGAATCAGGTGGTGCTCGACGCCCTGAATGCACGTCATAGCTATCAGGTGCATGTGGTCGGTGAAAACGAGCAGATCGATACCGTAACCGGCGTCAACGCGGTGAGCAGCATCGGTGACGAGGTTATCGATCTGATTGCCGAAGTGGACCTGGTGACCACCGCCGTGGGGCCGGTCGTGCTGGAGCGCATCGCCCCGGCCGTGGCGAAAGGGCTGGCAAAGCGTAAAGCCCAGGGCAATGAGGCCCCGCTGAACATCATCGCCTGTGAGAACATGGTGCGCGGTACGACTCAGCTGAAAGGCCACGTGCTGGCCGCCGTCGCAGACGAAGACAAAGCCTGGGTTGAAGCGCACGTCGGCTTTGTGGATTCCGCCGTTGACCGTATCGTTCCACCATCGGCCTCCGCAACGCACGATCCGCTGGAAGTCACCGTTGAAACCTTCAGCGAGTGGATCGTCGACAAAACCCAGTTCAAAGGCGCGCTGCCTGAGATCCCGGGTATGGAATTAACTGACAACCTGATGGCATTTGTCGAGCGTAAGCTCTTCACGCTGAACACCGGGCATGCTATAACCGCCTACCTCGGAAAATTAGCCGGTCATCAGACCATTCGCGACGCGATCCTCGATGAGAAAATTCGCGCGGTGGTAAAAGGTGCAATGGATGAGAGCGGCGCGGTTCTGATTAAACGCTACGGTTTTGATGCCGATAAACATGCGGCTTACATTCAGAAAATCCTCGGTCGTTTTGAAAACCCGTATCTGAAAGATGACGTTGAGCGCGTTGGCCGTCAGCCGCTGCGTAAGCTGAGCGCGGGCGATCGTCTGATCAAGCCGCTGCTCGGCACGCTGGAGTATGGCCTGCCGCACGCTAACCTGGTCACCGGTATCGCTGCCGCCATGCACTATCGCAGCGAGGAAGATCCGCAGGCGCAGGAGCTGGCACAATTAATTGACGAGAATGGCCCACAGGCTGCGCTGGCGCAGGTATCCACCTTGGATGCTAACAGCGAAGTGGTGGTGGAGGCCGTTAACCTTTATAACGCAACCAAATAATGCAGGACCGGGCGCCGGTCATCCTGCGCCCGGATGATAGATTGTCAGATATGCAGGCAACAATGGAACAAACCCAGGCCTTTGAAAACCGTGTGCTGGAGCGTCTGAATGCTGGCAAAACCGTTCGAAGTTTCCTGATATCCGCCGTCGAGTTGTTAACCGAAGCGGTGAATATTCTGGTGCTTCAGGTGTTTCGCAAAGACGACTACGCGGTGAAATACGCGGTTGAACCGTTGCTCGACGGTGACGGACCGCTGGGCGATTTATCCGTTCGTCTGAAGCTGATCTATGGACTGGGTGTCATTAGCCGCCTCGAGTATGAAGATGCCGAGCTGCTGATGGCGCTGCGTGAAGAGCTTAATCACGACGGCAATGACTACGCTTTTACCGATGATGAGATCCTCGGTCCGCTTGGCGAGCTGCACTGCGTCACCGCCCTTCCGCCCACGCCGCACTTTGATACCAGCGATGCGGAGCTGTATGCCATGCAAAAGCAGCGCTATCAGCAGGTCGTTCGCTCGACGATGGTCCTTTCCCTGACTGAGCTGATTTCCCGAATCAGCTTAAAAAAAGCGTTTCAGAAGTAAGCCTGCGCACCACATTGGTGTATCCTTCCCTGTAATCTCCCCCGTATTTAGAGCTATATGTGATGAAAGAAGTCGAAAAGAACGAAATTAAACGCCTGAGCGACCGCCTGGATCTGATCCGCCACCAGCAGGCAGACCTGTCTCTGGTTGATGATGCTGAGAAGAATACCGAGCTGGAAAAAGAGATCGCGACGCTGGAAACCGAAATTGAACGCCTGCGTGGCGTGAAAGGCCAGAAGCTGAGCAAAGAAGCGCAGAAGCTGGCAAACCTGCCGTTCCGTCGTGCGATCACCAAGAAAGAACAGGCCGACATGGGCAAGCTGAAGAAAAGCGTGCGCGGGCTGGTGGTTGTTCACCCGATGACCGAACTGGGCCGTGAAATGGGCCTGAAAGAGATGACGGGTTTCAGCAAGACTGCGTTCTGATATTTAGCCGGGTGGCGCGCTACGCTTACCCGGCCTGCTTTTCTCCTCCCCCAAAATTGGTCCAACCAATTCTTATACCAACCCCTCTTTGGTTCACAATTCCATAATCTTTGCTCACAACCCCATTGCTGATTAATAACATTTGGTTAACCATTTGTTGTCATTAACCCTACATCACACTATTGGCAGGGCCACTTTTACACAGAATGTGACGCCGAGATGAGCACAGACTCACCGCGAAGCAGACTGTGTGGTCCTCGGGAGATCTGCAATGAGCCTCTGGCAACAAAACTACGATCCGGCAGGAAATATCTGGCTGTCGAGCCTGATAGCCTCGCTACCTATTCTGTTCTTCTTCTTCGCGCTGATTAAACTCAAGCTGAAGGGGTACCTCGCCGCAACCTATACCGTGGCGATCGCGCTGATGGTGGCGCTGTTCTTCTACAAAATGCCGGTCGACCGCGCGCTGGCGTCCGTGGTGTATGGCTTCTTCTACGGGCTGTGGCCGATTGCGTGGATCATCATCGCGGCGGTCTTTGTCTACAAAATCTCGGTGAAAACCGGGCAGTTCGACATTATTCGCTCGTCGATCCTCTCCATTACCCCGGACCAGCGCCTGCAAATGCTAATCGTCGGCTTCTGTTTCGGCGCATTCCTCGAAGGCGCCGCAGGCTTTGGCGCACCGGTGGCGATAACCGCCGCGCTGCTGGTGGGACTGGGCTTTAACCCGCTGTATGCCGCCGGGCTGTGTCTGATCGTCAATACCGCGCCGGTGGCCTTTGGCGCGATGGGCATTCCGATTCTGGTTGCCGGACAGGTCACCGGGCTGGACAGCTTCGAAATCGGCCAGATGGTGGGCCGTCAGCTGCCGTTCCTGACCATCATCGTGCTGTTCTGGATCATGGGAATTATGGACGGCTGGCGCGGCGTGAAAGAGACCTGGCCTGCGGTAATGGTGGCGGGCGGCTCTTTCGCTATCGCCCAGTACCTGAGTTCAAACTTCCTCGGCCCGGAACTGCCGGACATTATCTCCTCACTGGTATCGCTGGTCTGTCTGACCCTGTTCCTGAAACGCTGGCAGCCGGTGCGTGTCTTCCGCTTTGGCGATATGGGCGCGTCGCAGGTCGATATGACCCTGGCGCGCACCCGCTACACGCCGGGCCAGATTGTCCGCGCCTGGTCGCCGTTCCTGTTCCTGACCGCCACGGTGACGCTGTGGAGCATACCGCCGTTTAAAGCCCTGTTTGCCCCGAACGGCGCGCTGTACGACATGGTGGTGAACATCTCGGTGCCGTTCCTCGACAAAATGGTGGCCCGCATGCCGCCGGTCGTTCATGACGCCACGCCGTATGCCGCGATCTACAAGTTCGACTGGTTCTCCGCAACCGGCACGGCGATCCTGTTTGCCGCTATCCTTTCTATCGTGTGGCTGCGGATGAAGCCTGCGGCGGCGCTGCAGACCTTCGCCAGTACACTGAAGGAGCTGGCGCTGCCGATTTACTCCATCGGGATGGTGCTGGCCTTTGCGTTTATCTCTAACTACTCGGGACTGTCGTCGACGCTGGCACTGGCGCTGGCGCATACCGGCTCTGCGTTCACCTTCTTCTCGCCGTTCCTCGGCTGGCTGGGGGTGTTCCTGACCGGATCGGATACCTCATCTAACGCGCTGTTTGCTGCCCTGCAGGCGACAGCTGCCCAGCAGATCGGCGTCTCGGACGTGCTGCTGGTTGCGGCAAACACTACCGGCGGCGTCACCGGGAAGATGATCTCTCCGCAGTCCATCGCCATCGCCTGTGCGGCGGTAGGCCTGGTGGGTAAAGAGTCGGACCTGTTCCGCTTTACCGTAAAGCACAGCCTGATATTCACCTGCATGGTGGGGGTGATCACCACCCTGCAGGCCTATGTCTTAACCTGGATGATCCCATGATAGTGATGCCCAGACGCCTGTCCGACGAGATTGCCTCTCGCGTGCGGGCGCTGATTGAAGAACAGCAGCTGGAGGCGGGCATGAAGTTGCCCGCCGAGCGCCAGCTTGCCAGCCTGCTTGGTGTGTCGCGCAACTCGCTGCGCGAAGCACTGGCGACGCTGGTCAGCGAAGGGGTACTGCTGAGCCGTCGCGGCGGCGGAACCTTTGTGCGCTGGCAGCATGAGGACTGGTCCGGGCAGAACATCGTTCAGCCGTTAAAAACGTTAATGGAGAACGACCCGGACTACAGCTTCGATATTCTCGAAGCCCGTCACGCCATCGAAACCAGCACCGCCTGGCACGCCGCAATGCGCGCCACGCCGGCCGATAAAGAGAAGCTGAAGGCCTGCTTTGAGGCAACCCACAGCAGCGATCCGGATATTGCCTCGCAGGCGGATGTGCGTTTTCATCTGGCGATTGCCGAAGCCTCGCATAACGTCGTGCTACTGCAGACCATGCGCGGCTTCTTCGACCTGCTGCAATCCTCCGTGAAGCAGAGCCGTCAGCGCATGTATCTGGTCCCACCCGTTTTTGCAAAGCTTACCGAACAGCACGAGGCGGTACTTAACGCCATTCTTGTCGGCGATGCCGAAGCCGCGCGCGCTGCGATGATGGCGCATCTGGGTTTCGTCCACACCACCATTAAACAATTCGATGAAGATCAGGCTCGTCAGGCGCGCATCACCCGCCTGCCCGGCGAATCCACCGATCCCAGGGAGAACAACGCATGATTATTTCCGCAGCCAGTGACTACCGCGCCGCGGCGCAGCGCATCCTGCCGCCGTTCCTGTTCCACTACATTGACGGCGGGGCTTACTCTGAATACACCCTGCGCCGCAATGTGGAAGACTTATCGCAAGTCGCCCTGCGCCAGCGCGTGCTGAAAAATATGTCTGACCTGAGCCTCGAAACGACGCTCTTCAACGAAAAACTGTCGATGCCGGTGGCCCTCGCCCCGGTCGGACTGTGCGGCATGTATGCCCGTCGCGGCGAAGTGCAGGCCGCCGCTGCCGCCGATGCGAAAGGGATCCCCTTTACGCTCTCGACCGTCTCGGTCTGCCCGATTGAAGAAGTGGCTCCAACCATCAAGCGCCCGATGTGGTTCCAGCTGTACGTCCTGCGCGACCGCGGGTTTATGCGCAATGCGCTGGAGCGCGCCAAAGCCGCAGGATGCTCGACGCTGGTCTTTACCGTCGACATGCCGACACCGGGCGCACGCTATCGCGATGCCCACTCCGGGATGAGCGGTGCAAATGCGGCGCTGCGTCGTTACTGGCAGGCGGTAACTCATCCGCAGTGGGCGTGGGATGTGGGAGTCAACGGTCGCCCGCACGATCTGGGGAATATCTCGACCTATCTCGGTAAACCCACCGGGCTGGAAGATTACATCGGCTGGCTGGCGAATAACTTCGATCCGTCGATCTCGTGGAAGGACCTGGAGTGGATCCGCGAGTTCTGGGATGGTCCGATGGTGATCAAGGGGATCCTCGATCCAGAAGATGCGCGCGATGCGGTGCGCTTTGGTGCAGACGGGATTGTGGTGTCAAACCACGGCGGACGCCAGCTGGACGGGGTGCTCTCTTCCGCCCGCGCCCTGCCAGCGATAGCCGATGCGGTGAAAGGCGATATCGCCATTCTTGCTGACTCGGGCATCCGCAACGGGCTGGACGTGGTGCGCATGATTGCTCTTGGCGCCGACACGGTGCTGCTGGGGCGCGCCTATCTTTACGCGCTGGCGACCCACGGCCAGGCGGGCGTCACCAATCTGCTCAATCTGATCGAGAAAGAGATGAAAGTGGCGATGACCCTGACCGGGGCGAAGACCATCCGCGAGATCAGTAAAGACATGCTGGTCCAGGAGCTGAGCAACCTCCCGGCCGGGCTGGCCCCGCTGGCGCAGGGGAATGCGGCCTAACCCCTCACCCTAACCCTCTCCCCAAAGGGGAGAGGGAATGGTATTCTGCCCGCCGCAACTATTGAGCCAAATGAGATGGGGCAGCATGCTTAACATCGTTCTGTTCGAACCAGAAATTCCACCAAACACTGGCAATATTATCCGCCTGTGCGCCAACACCGGTTTTCGTCTGCATATCATTGAGCCGATGGGCTTTACGTGGGACGACAAACGCCTGCGTCGCGCCGGGCTGGATTACCACGAATTTACCGCCGTGGTTCGCCACCCTCATTACGCTGCCTTTGTGGAAGCGGAAAACCCACAGCGTATGTTCGCCCTGACGACGAAAGGTACGCCCGCGCATAGCGCGGTGAGTTATCAGGAAGGCGATTATCTGATGTTTGGCCCGGAGACGCGCGGACTGCCCGCGACCATCCTCGACGCCCTGCCCGCTGAGCAAAAAATTCGTATTCCGATGATGCCGGACAGCCGCAGCATGAACCTGTCAAATGCGGTGTCGGTGGTGGTGTATGAAGCCTGGCGCCAGCTGGGATATGCCGGCGCGGTTCTCAGAAGTTAAATTCCGTCGCCATACTCAAAGGTATGGTGGCCGTTGAAAAACTGATCCATGTCCATTGACGGCTTATCGCTGTCCGGCTTGCCGACAATACGTGCCGGAACGCCTGCGGCGGTGGTGTGCGGGGGAACAGGCTGCAGAACCACGGAACCCGCGCCGATCTTCGCACCGCGCCCGACTTCGATATTGCCGAGGATTTTCGCCCCTGCGCCAATCATTACCCCTTCACGAATTTTTGGATGACGATCGCCGCTGGTTTTGCCGGTACCGCCAAGGGTAACGGACTGCAGGATCGAGACATCATTTTCAATCACCGCCGTTTCACCCACCACAATGCCGGTGGCGTGGTCGAGCATAATGCCGTGGCCAATTTTCGCTGCCGGGTGGATATCCACCTGGAAGGTCACAGAAACCTGGTTTTGCAGAAAGATAGCCAGCGCGCGGCGGCCTTCATTCCACAGCCAGTGGCCAATACGGTAGGACTGCAGCGCGTGGAAGCCTTTCAGATACAGCAGTGGCGTGGAGTATTTGTCCACCGCCGGGTCGCGGTTGCGCACCGCCTGAATATCGCAGGCCGCAGAGGCGATCATCTCCGGGTCTGCGGCATAGGCCTCTTCAACTATTTCACGAATGGCGATAGCGGGCATGATCGGTGACGCCAGCTTGTTAGCCAGCATATAGCTCAGGGCGCTGCCGAGATTTTCGTGCTTGAGTAGCGTCGCGTGGTAGAAGCTGGCCAGCATAGGTTCGCAGTCAGCCAGAGCCCGGGCTTCGGCTTTAATATTGTTCCAGACGATATCCAGTTCTTCACACGGCATTGCTTGCTCCAGACGAAATGATAATGACCGGCCAGTTCTTCGCTAGCCGGGTCATTCAGGTGATAACGGTTCCCTGCGGTTAATTACTGCTACGCTCGTCCTTGCGTGCACGACCTAATAAGGTCAATGCTGCCTCGCGCGCATTTTTTCCGCAATACAATACCTGATAAATTTCCTCGGTTATTGGCATTTCCACCCCAAAACGGTGTGCCAACTCGCGAACTTCTTTGGTATTGCGATAACCTTCGACCACCTGGCCAATCTTCTCCTGCGCGCCGATAACATCCATGCCCTGACCGAGCATCATGCCAAAGCGGCGGTTACGGGATTGGTTGTCAGTACAGGTGAGCACCAGATCGCCTAACCCTGCCATCCCCATAAAGGTAGCCGAATCGGCACCCAGCGCCGCGCCCAGACGGCTCATCTCAGTTAAGCCACGGGTGATCAGCGCCGTACGCGCATTCGCGCCAAAGCCGATACCGTCGGACATGCCTGCACCAATGGCGATAACGTTCTTCACCGCGCCGCCCAGCTGTACGCCGATAAAATCGGGGTTGCTGTACACGCGGAAGCTTTTACCGCAGTGCAGCAGCTGTTGCAGGTCATCAGCAAAGATATCATCGGTGGAAGCCAGCGAGATCGCCGTTGGCAGCCCTGCCGCCAGCTCTTTCGCAAACGTCGGGCCCGAGATCACCGCCAGCGGGATGTCATCACCCAGCGCTTCGCGGGCGACATCCTGCAGCAGGCGTCCGGTCTCGGCTTCCAGCCCTTTTGTCGCCCATACCACACGCGCATCAGCCCGCATCAACGGTTTGATCTGCCGCAGTACGTCGCCAAAGACATGGCTCGGGACAACAATCAGGATATTGCGGCTGGCGGCCAGCGCCGTCGCAAGGGAGCTCTCGAGGTGCAGGGAGTCCGGGAAGGTGACATCAGGAAGAAACGCCACGTTGCAGCGGTCCGCTTGCAGCGTAGCGATATGTTTAGGATCGTGGCCCCAAAGAACCACTTCGTGACCATTTCTTGCCAGAGTAATAGCAAGAGCGGTGCCGTATGAACCGGCACCGATCACAGTCATTGACGCATTGACAGTACTCATCAGGCATCCTGATGTTGTTCAGTACCTTCGCCAGCTTGCTGCTGCAGATAGTTCATGAACAGCGCATCGAAGTTCACTGGCGCAAGGTTCAGTTGCGGGAACGTACCACGGGAAACCAGGCTGGTGATGCATTCGCGAGCATACGGGAACAGAATGTTCGGGCAGTATGCACCCAGGCAATGCGCCATCTGATTACCGTCGATACCTTCGATGGAGAAGATGCCGCCCTGCTGTACTTCACACAGGAATGCAGTCTCTTCGCCCAGAGAGGCGGTCACGGTAACACGCAGTACGACTTCATACACACCTTCCGCCAGCTGGGTGGAAGCGGTATCCAGATCAAGTTTAACTTCTGGCTGCCAATCTTTCTGGAAAACATGCGGCGCATTTGGTGCTTCGTAGGAGACATCTTTAGTATAAATGCGCTGGATCTGGAACGTCATTTCGGTGTTGTTTTGTTCTGACATGGAAAAACCCTTTTTAATTGTCCTAAAACGCCTTAGCGCAGCAGGGGATCAAGTCCACCACGCGCATCAAGCGCATACAAGTCATCACAGCCGCCAATGTGCTGCGCATCAATAAAGATCTGCGGAACCGTCGTACGGCCACTACGTTTAATCATCTCTTCGCGCTTTGCAGCGTCGCCATCAATCGGCAGTTCCTGAACGGTAACGCCTTTGCTGTCCAGCAGCGCTTTTGCACGATGGCAGAACGGGCAGGTCGCTTTGGTGTAGATTTCGATATTGGCCATGACTTGACTCCTGTTTACTTACCGCGAACCAGAGGCAGATTCTCACCGCTCCAGCCAGAAATACCGTCTTTAAGGACAGTCACTTTCTCAAAGCCGGCTTTGACCAGCGTATTTGCCGGCTCCTGAGCCTGCATACCGCCACCGTCAACGACAATAATGGGTTTGTCTTTATGCTTGTCCAGCTCGCCAAAGTTATTGGCTTTGATTTCAGTTGGCAGCAGGTTAATCGCGCCTGCAATATGGCCTTTACGGAAATCGTCACGCTGACGCAGGTCTACAACCACCGCCTCTTCTTTATTGATGAGACGCGTTGCTTCGCCACGGGTGATCACTTTCACTTTAGAGGTGATGCCTTTGAAAGTGGTGAACAGCACTGCTGCCAGTAAACCAATCCACGCGACACAAAGTATGGGGTGGCGGCTAACAAATTGCATAATTTCTTGCATGGGGGGTAACAACTCCCGACTGAGTGAATAAAAAACCAGGACAGGAGTATACCTGTGCGCTGTGGCAAATACAGCCAGCGACAATAAGCTAATCCATTTTCTGCGGCCTGCCACGAAAAAAAAGACCCAAAATGACCTATCCTTACGCTTGCCCCTGCGATTTTCTTGATCTTCTGCGGCTATTTTATCGATTCAGCTGTAGTAAAATTACGCAAATTTTTCGTCTTTTGAGCAAAGAGGTTGTCGCAATGTCGGTTTCTAAAAAACCTGTGGTACTGATGATTCTGGATGGCTATGGCTACCGTGAAGATCACCAGGATAACGCCATTTTCAGTGCTAAAACCCCGGTTATGGATGCACTGTGGGCCACACGTCCTCACACGCTGATCGATGCTTCCGGCCTGGAAGTCGGTCTGCCGGATCGCCAGATGGGCAACTCTGAAGTCGGACACGTCAACATCGGCGCAGGCCGCATTGTGTATCAGGACCTGACCCGTCTGGACGTTGAAATCAAAGAACGTACCTTCTTTACCAACCCGGTTCTCACAGGCGCAGTCGATAAAGCCGTTGCCGCAGGCAAAGCAGTGCACATTATGGGTCTGCTCTCTGCCGGTGGCGTACACAGCCACGAAGACCACATCATGGCGATGGTTGAGCTGGCCGCGAAACAGGGTGCCGACAAAATCTATCTGCACGCCTTCCTCGATGGTCGCGACACCCCGCCGCGCAGTGCTGAATCCTCCCTGAAAGCGTTCGAAGACAAATTTGCCGCGCTGGGCAAAGGCCGCGTGGCCTCCGTGATTGGTCGTTACTACGCCATGGACCGCGACAACCGTTGGGATCGCGTTGAGCAGGCCTACAATCTGCTGGTTGAAGCCAAAGGCGAGTTCCAGGCAGACACCGCCGTTGCCGCGCTGCAAGCCGCTTACGCTCGCGATGAAAACGACGAATTCGTGAAAGCGACCGTGATCCGCTCTGAAGGTCAGGCTGATGCTGCCATGGAAGATGGCGATGCGCTGATTTTCATGAACTTCCGCGCTGACCGTGCCCGTGAAATCACCCGCGCTTTCGTCAATGCCGATTTTGACGGCTTCGCCCGTAAGAAAGAAGTGAAGCTCGATTTCATCATGCTGACCGAATACGCCGCCGACATCAAAGTGCCGTGCGCGTACCCACCTTCATCGCTGGCGAACACCTTCGGTGAGTGGGTGGCGAAGCACGATAAAACCCAGCTGCGCATCTCTGAAACCGAGAAATATGCCCACGTCACCTTCTTCTTTAACGGTGGCGTTGAAGAGTCATTCAAAGGCGAAGATCGCATCCTGATCAACTCCCCGAAAGTGGCGACCTACGATCTGCAGCCAGAGATGAGCTCCGCCGAGCTGACCGAGAAGCTGATTGCCGCCATCGAAAGTGGTAAATACGACACCATCATCTGTAACTACCCGAACGGTGATATGGTCGGCCACACTGGCGTCATGGAAGCCGCGATCAAAGCAATCGAAGCTCTGGATGCATGCATCGATCAGGTAACGGAAGTCATCGAAGCCGTTGGCGGCCAGATGCTGATCACCGCAGACCACGGCAACGCCGAGCAGATGCGCGATCCGGCCACCGGTCAGGCGCACACTGCCCATACCAACCTGCCAGTACCGCTGATTTACATCGGTGATAAAGCGGTTAAAGCCGTTGATGGCGGCAAGCTTTCAGACATCGCGCCGACCATGCTGACCTTGATGGGCATGGAAATCCCGCAAGAGATGACTGGCAAGCAGCTGTTCATCGTGGAATAATCCGTCCCCATGAGGGGAAAGGCGATTGTTTCAATCACATGGGTCGTGAAACCGTTTCGGTTATCAGTCAGGCCCCTGCTCTACGCCAGCGCACTCAGCGCTGGCGTATTGCTGTGCGCGGCATCCGCCCAGGCGGACGATCGTGACCAGCTCAAATCTATTCAGGCCGATATCGCCGTCAAAGAGCGCGCGGTACGCCAGCAGCAGCAGCAGCGCGCGTCTCTGCTTGCCCAGCTCAAAAAGCAGGAAGAAGCCATTTCCGCCGCTGCCCGCCAGCTGCGCGAAACCCAGAACACCCTCACCCAGTTAAATAAGCAGATCGATGAGATGAACGCGTCGATTGCGAAACTTGAGCGCCAGCGGGCGGCTCAGGAGAAAAACCTTGCCGCCCAGCTCGACGCGGCCTTTCGCCAGGGTGAACACACCGGCGTCCAGCTGATCCTCAGCGGCGAAGAGAGCCAGCGCGGGCAGCGTCTGCAGGCCTACTTCGGCTATCTCAACCAGTCCCGCCAGGAGACCATCGCGCAGCTTAAACAGACTCGCGAAGAGGTCACCACGCAAAAAGCGGAGCTGGAAGAGAAGCAGAGCCAGCAGCAAACCCTGCTCTACGATCAGCAGGCCCAGCAGGCCAAACTGGAACAAGCGCGCAACGAACGTAAGAAAACCCTCTCCGGACTGGAGTCCTCCATTCAGGAGAGCCAGGCGCAGCTGGGTGAAATGCGCGCCAACGAATCCCGCTTACGTAGCAGCCTCGCCCGCGCAGAAGCGGCGGCAAAAGCACGCGCCGAGCGTGAGGCCCGTGAAGCGCAGGCCGTGCGCGATCGCCAGCAGGAAGCATCCCGCAAAGGCACCACCTACAAACCGACCGAAAACGAGCGCTCGCTGATGTCGCGTACCGGCGGCCTGGGCTCGCCACGCGGTCAGGCCTACTGGCCGGTTCGCGGTTCAATTCTGCATCGCTATGGCGAACAGCTGCAGGGTGAGCTACGTTGGAAGGGGATTGTGATCGGCGCATCGGAAGGTAGCGAAGTCAAAGCTGTTGCCGATGGTCGCGTGATCCTTGCCGACTGGCTTCAGGGCTACGGGCTGGTGGTGGTGGTTGAACACGGTAAAGGCGACATGAGTCTTTACGGCTACAACCAGAGCGCACTGGTCAGCGTCGGCACTCAGGTGCGCGCCGGTCAGGCTATCGCCCTGGTGGGCAGCAGTGGCGGTCAGGGCCGCCCGTCACTCTATTTCGAAATTCGTCGCCAGGGTCAGGCGGTCAATCCACAGCCGTGGTTGGGAAGATAAGTTTTGCTTCAATTTCGTCGTACGGTTCTCTCCGTCGTTAGCGCACTGATGCTGGCGGCGCCGGTTTACGCAGGTAAACTTGCTATTGTCATCGATGACTTCGGTTATCGCCCTCAGACGGAAAATCAGATTCTGGCGATGCCAGCCGCCCTCTCCGTCGCCGTGTTACCCAACGCGCCTCACGCCCGCGAAATGGCCACCAAGGCTCACAACAGCGGGCATGAAGTGCTGATTCATCTGCCGATGGCGCCGCTCAGTAAGCAGCCGCTGGAAAAAGACACGCTGCGCCCTGAGATGAGCAGCAGCGAGATCGAACGCATTATCCGCGAGGCGTACGGCAAGGTTCCTTATGCCGTGGGGCTGAATAACCATATGGGCAGCGCCATGACCTCCAGCCTGTTCGGCATGCAGAAGGTGATGCAGTCGCTGGCGCGCTACAATCTTTACTTCCTCGACAGCATGACCATCGGCAACAGCCAGGCGATGCGCGCAGCGCAGGGCACTGGCGTGAAGGTGATTAAGCGCAAAGTGTTCCTCGATGACACGCAAAACGAAGCCGATATCCGGTTCCAGTTTAATCGCGCCGTACAGCTGGCACGCCGGACGGGCTCGGCAATCGCTATTGGCCATCCACATCCATCGACCGTTCGCGTGTTAAAGCAGATGCTGCCAACCCTGCCGGCGGATATTACCCTGGTCCATGCCAGCAGCCTGCTGAATGAGCCGCAGGTGGATACTTCTACGCCTCAGGTCGCGCCGCCGAAAAACGCCGCACCCGTCGCACCGCGTAATCCTTTCTCTGGCGTAAAAGTGTGCCAGCCGAAAGGAGCGTTAGAACCTGTCGACGCCCGTCGTTTCTTCAGCGTGTTGAGTGAAAGTATTGCGCAGAGCATGTTGATTAAGTACATGCAGCACCAGTGGCAAGGCTGGGGTCAATCCCCCAACAGTGCCCCTGTTAAGGTAGATTAAGCGCCTTACGCGCGACACGACGCTGGGACTGCGTCTTGTCGCGCCACTGCCAGAGCCGGAATGACCACAACAGCACCTGGTACGCCAGCTTCACGCTGCGCACGTTACTCACCATCCGTTGATACATACCAGAGGTATAAATCTCGGCGATCATGCGTTTTCGCGTCGCGACATCAGGCTCTTTACGTACGCAGTGACATACGCGCAGTGCTTCGTAAATAACCTGATCATGAAATTCCGGATAAATCGGAATACTGCCAGCATATTCACGATTAAGCTTATCTAATAAGCGGGTAATTTTAATATAGTGCCGCTGATAATTAAGATTCTTATCCCCTTGTCGTTTTAAACGACTCACGGAATTATCATGCAGGAAATATTTATATAAGGATTGTTCAGTATAGCGGGCGCGCTTAGCATTAAACATAAACTCAGTCGTCCACACAATATCCTGATGGTGCAATCCTGGAATAAAGGTAATGTTATTTTTAACAATAACCTCGCGGCGATAAATGCCCATCCACACCACGTGCGTCCAGCGGCGTGACTTAAGCGCCATCCTTAACCACTCTGGCCCGGTTAATACACCGGTCGAGCGAACCCGATCGAGAGGAATTGACTGCCAGGTGTTGCCGGTTTCACGGTAGCTCCAGTCGCAGTTGCACTGCGCCACGTCCAGATTGTCTTCCAGCATCATCTTCATCAGCGTTTCGTACATTTCTGGATAGACCAGGTCATCCGCATCAACAAAGGCAATATACTCCCCGGTCGCGGCGGCCAAACCCCGGTTACGCGCGACAGAGGCACCGGCATTGACCTGATGCAGCAACCGAACATGGGGATAAGCATCGACATAGTATTGAGCTATTTCAACAGATCCATCCGTTGAACCATCATTAACAATGATGATTTCCAGGTCATTCCATGTTTGCGCGATTAAGGATTCCATGCAGGCCTTGAAATCATGCCCTGCGTTATACAATGGAATAATAACGCTAAGTTTATTTGCATTATTCTTCATACATTTACCGAATGCCTTTGAGGATACCCCGCCATTGTATGAACAAATGATTATGGCTTACAAATACTATTTTTACGAACCAGGCGAGATAAATGCGGGAGGGATCGGATAAATGAAACGTTCATTGCCACAACACAATAATCTTTCTATTTTTGACCATAACATTACTTTACATATTTTCCGATTTTCCTGAGGAACAGGCCGGATAATCCGGCCTGTTTTTGCGATTAATCCCAGCTCAGGATCACTTTACCTGACTGGCCAGAACGCATCGCGTCAAAGCCCTGCTGGAAATCATCGATGGAGAAATGATGGGTAATCATCGGGGTCAGATCCAGACCCGACTGGATCAGCGCGGCCATCTTGTACCAGGTTTCGAACATCTCGCGGCCATAAATACCTTTTATAAACAGGCCTTTAAAGATGACTTTGTTCCAGTCGATCGACATGTCCGACGGCGGAATACCCAGCATTGCAATACGCCCGCCGTGGTTCATGGTATCGAGCATGGTGCGGAACGCCGGCGGCGCGCCGGACATCTCCAGACCCACATCAAAGCCTTCGGTCATTCCCAGCTCGGCCATCACGTCGTTGAGGTTCTCTTTGGAGACATCGACCGCGCGGGTCACGCCCATCTTACGCGCCAGCGACAGACGGTATTCATTCACGTCAGTGATGACAACGTTGCGTGCGCCGACGTGCTTCGCCACGGCTGCGGCCATAATCCCGATCGGGCCTGCGCCAGAAACCAGCACGTCTTCACCCACCAGATCAAACGACAGCGCCGTGTGCACGGCGTTGCCGAACGGGTCAAAGATGGAGGCCAGATCGTCAGAAATGTTATCCGGAATCTTAAAGGCGTTGAATGCCGGGATCACCAGGTATTCGGCAAAGCAGCCTGGACGGTTAACGCCCACGCCGACGGTGTTGCGGCACAGATGCGTGCGTCCGCCGCGGCAGTTACGACAGTGGCCGCAGGTGATGTGGCCTTCGCCAGAGACACGATCGCCAATTTTAAAGCCTTTCACTTCCTGACCGATGCCGACCACTTCGCCGACATATTCGTGGCCAACGACCATCGGAACCGGAATGGTTTTCTGCGACCACTGATCCCAGTTGTAGATATGCACGTCAGTGCCGCAAATGGCGGTTTTACGAATTTTGATCAGCAGATCGTTATGACCAACTTCCGGCTCCGGAACGTCGGTCATCCAGATGCCTTCTTCCGCTTTCAGTTTGGATAACGCTTTCATCACTCGTCCTCAGGCAATCACGCCCAGTTGTTTGCCGATGCGGGTAAAGGCTTCGACCGCACGCTCAATTTGCTCAGGGGAATGCGCCGCAGACATCTGGGTGCGGATACGCGCCTGACCTTTTGGCACCACCGGGAAGAAGAAACCAGTGACGTAAATGCCCTCTTTCTGCAGCTCGCGCGCGAAGTTCTGCGCTACCACCGCGTCACCCAGCATCACCGGGATAATGGCGTGATCGGCACCGGCCAGCGTGAAGCCCGCTGCACTCATTTTTTCGCGGAACAGACGCGCGTTGGACCACAGACGGTCGCGCAGCTCGCTACCCTCTTCCACCATCTCCAGCACTTTAATAGAGGCCGAGACAATCGCCGGGGCCAGCGAGTTGGAGAACAGATACGGACGGGAGCGCTGGCGCAGCCACTCCACCACCTCTTTTCGCGCCGCGGTATAACCGCCGGACGCGCCGCCGAGTGCTTTGCCCAGCGTACCGGTAATGATGTCCACCCGGCCCATCACCTCGCAGTATTCATGCGAGCCGCGGCCGTTTTCGCCGACAAAGCCGACTGCGTGAGAGTCATCGACCATCACCAGCGCATCGTATTTATCCGCCAGGTCGCAGACGCCTTTCAGGTTGGCAATCACGCCATCCATCGAGAACACGCCGTCGGTGGCAATCAGAACGTGACGAGCTCCGGCTTCGCGCGCCTCTTTCAGACGCGCTTCCAGCTCCTGCATGTCGTTGTTGGCGTAGCGGAAACGCTTCGCTTTACACAGGCGCACGCCGTCAATGATTGACGCATGGTTCAGGGCATCGGAAATAATGGCGTCTTCCGCGCCGAGCAGGGTTTCAAAGAGACCGCCGTTAGCGTCGAAGCAGGAAGAATAGAGAATGGCATCTTCCATACCGAGGAACGCGGCCAGCTTGCTTTCCAGCGCCTTATGGCTGTCCTGGGTACCGCAGATGAAACGCACCGAAGCCATCCCAAAACCGTGGGAGTCCATGCCCGCTTTCGCCGCAGCGATAAGTGCCGGGTGATTCGCCAGGCCTAAATAGTTGTTGGCGCAAAAGTTGATCACATGGCTGCCGTCGGCAACGGTGATATCCGCCTGCTGAGCAGAAGTGATAATCCGCTCTTCTTTGAACAACCCTTCCGCACGCGCGGTTTCCAGGTCATTGTTTAACTGTTTGTAAAAATCACCACGCATTGCAATTCTCCAGACTCGGCAAATTTCGGAACATATTACCCAAACCTATACCTCGATACGAGATGACACATTAACTGTTACCATTTTTGCAGCATAAATCACGTGTACCCCTGCGCGATGTCGGTGAATGGCTGAAGGGTCGTCATACTAATGATATGATATGAGTATTAGTGCCTGGGATTGTCCCCAGGCTCCACACTTCAAAGGTTACAGCTATGATCATCGTTACCGGCGGCGCGGGCTTTATCGGCAGCAACATTATTAAGGCCCTCAATGACAAAGGCATCACTGACATTCTGGTGGTGGACAACCTGAAAGACGGCACCAAGTTTGTTAACCTGGTGGATCTGAACATTGCCGATTACATGGATAAAGAAGACTTTCTGATCCAGATTATGGCGGGCGAAGAGTTCGGCGATATCGAGGCCATCTTCCATGAGGGCGCGTGCTCATCCACCACCGAGTGGGATGGCAAGTACATGATGGACAACAACTATCAGTACTCAAAAGAGTTGTTGCACTACTGTCTGGAGCGCGAAATCCCGTTCCTGTACGCCTCTTCTGCAGCCACCTACGGCGGCCGCACGTCAGACTTTATTGAATCCCGCGAATACGAGCAGCCGCTGAACGTGTACGGTTACTCTAAGTTCCTGTTTGATGAATATGTGCGCCAGATTTTGCCAGAAGCTAACTCGCAGATTGTTGGCTTCCGCTACTTTAACGTCTACGGACCGCGTGAAGGCCATAAAGGCAGCATGGCGAGCGTGGCCTTCCACCTGAACACCCAGCTGAACAACGGCGAAAGCCCGAAACTGTTCGAAGGCAGCGACGGCTTCAAGCGTGACTTCGTCTATGTGGGCGATGTGGCGGCAGTGAACCTGTGGTTCTGGGAGAACGAGGTTTCCGGTATCTATAACCTCGGCACTGGCCGCGCAGAGTCGTTCCAGGCAGTAGCCGATGCGGCGCTGGCGTACCACCAGAAAGGCAGCCTTGAGTACATCCCGTTCCCGGAAAAACTGAAAGGCCGCTATCAGGCATTTACTCAAGCGGATCTGACTAACCTGCGCGCCGCAGGCTATGACAAGCCGTTCAGGACCGTTGCCGAAGGCGTGACGGAATATATGACCTGGTTGAATCGCGACGCATAAGCATGAAGATACTGGTGATTGGCCCGTCATGGGTGGGCGACATGATGATGTCGCAAAGTCTCTATCGCACGCTCAAGGCGCGCTATCCCCAGGCGATAATTGACGTGATGGCACCCGCGTGGTGCCGTCCGCTGCTATCGCGCATGCCGGAAGTCAACGAGGCGATCCCGATGCCGCTCGGCCACGGGGCGCTGGAGCTTGCTCAACGTCGCAAGCTGGGTCATAACCTGCGTGAAAAACGCTATGACCGCGCTTACGTGTTGCCCAACTCCTTTAAATCCGCGCTGGTTCCCTTCTTTGCTGGCGTGCCGCACCGTACCGGCTGGCGCGGCGAAATGCGCTACGGTCTGCTGAATGACGCGCGTGTACTGGATAAAGACGCCTGGCCGCTGATGGTGGAGCGCTACGTCGCGCTGGCCTATGACAAGGGCGTGATGCTTACGGCGAAAGATCTGCCGCAGCCGCTGCTATGGCCACAGCTGCAGGTGCATGAAGGCGAGAAATCGCAGATTTGTAATGCCTTTGGCCTGCTAAGCGATCGTCCGTTGATTGGCTTCTGCCCTGGCGCGGAGTTTGGCCCGGCCAAGCGCTGGCCGCACTATCACTATGCGGAGCTGGCAAAACAGCTGATCGACGAAGGCTATCAGATTGTGCTGTTTGGCTCGGCGAAAGATCACGAGGCGGGCAATGAAATCCTCGCCACGCTAAACATGGAGCAGCAGGCATGGTGTCGTAATCTGGCGGGAGAAACTCAGCTGGAACAGGCCGTTATCCTGCTGGCCGCCTGTAAGGCGGTGGTCTCCAATGACTCCGGCCTGATGCACGTTGCCGCAGCGCTGAACCGCCCTCTGGTGGCGCTGTATGGCCCGAGCAGCCCGGACTTTACTCCACCGCTGTCGCATAAAGCCCGCGTCATTCGCCTGATCACCGGTTATCACAAAGTGCGTAAAGGCGATGCCGCAGAGGGTTATCACCAGAGTCTGATCGACATCACCCCACAGCGCGTGCTCGACGAGCTGAATGAACTGTTATTGAGTGAAGAAGGGTAAAAAATGCGTGTGCTGATCGTTAAAACGTCCTCAATGGGCGATGTGCTGCACACTCTGCCCGCGTTGACTGACGCGATGCTGGCCATTCCCGGTATTCGTTTTGACTGGGTAGTCGAAGAAGGCTTCGCACAGATCCCGACCTGGCACGCCGCAGTAGACCGCGTGATCCCGGTGGCGATTCGCCGCTGGCGCAAAGCGTGGTTCTCTGCGCCGGTTAAAACCGAGCGTCAGGACTTTCGTGAGGCTGTCCGCGCCCGACACTACGATGCGATTATCGACGCGCAGGGACTCGTCAAAAGTGCCGCGCTGGTCACTCGTCTTGCACAGGGCGAAAAGCATGGTATGGACTGGCAAACCGCCCGCGAACCGCTGGCAAGCCTGTTCTATCGTCATCGCCATCATATTGCCAGGCAGCAGCACGCCGTAGAACGCACCCGTGAACTGTTCGCTAAAAGTCTGGGTTACGCCAAACCCGAAAACCAGGGCGATTACGCCATCGCCCGGCATTTCCTGAATCATCTGAATACGGATATGAACCCGTATGTGGTATTTTTACACGCCACGACCCGGGACGATAAGCATTGGCCTGAAGCCCACTGGCGAGAGTTAATTGGGTTACTGGGCGAGGCAGGAGTACGCATTAAGCTGCCCTGGGGGGCGGCTCATGAAGAAGCCAGAGCAAAAAGGCTGGCAGAAGGATTTGATTACGTTGATGTCTTACCACGAATGAGTCTGGAAGACGTGGCTCACGTGTTGGCGGGTGCTAAAGTTGTCGTATCCGTTGATACCGGTTTGAGTCATCTGACTGCGGCACTGGATCGGCCAAACATTACATTATATGGGCCAACGGATCCGGGCTTAATTGGTGGTTACGGGAAGAACCAGGAAGAGTGTCGTTCTCCAGAAAATAACTTAGCATTGCTCAATGCGAGATCAGTGTGGGACGTTTTATTATCATTATTGTAAAGGTAAATTAATGCCAGCCTTACGTCATATTGACCCATCTAAATTGTACACTCAACGAGGTTCAATAACTCTTGAAATAGCAGCTTATATTTTATGCTTTGCGACACTCATTACTGCGCCCATAAATGATAATGTGAGCATGAAACTTTTCAGCATAACCGCAGGGCTCGGTTTTTTTTCACTTGTACTAAGAGGAAAACCAGAAAATTATCACATTAAGCATTGGGCGCTTCCTCTTTCATTACTATTTATTGGCATTATAAATCTCATCTGGTATTCGCTCTTTAAAGAAAGTCACTCACCATTTCGCTCAACGTATCATAATTATCTTAACACCGCTAAAATTATGATTCTTGGTGCCCCTCTGGTTTTATTAGCACTGAACTCAAAGTTAAAGCCGAAAAGTGAAATACTTTTATACATACTTTACAGCTTATCATTTATTATCGCAGCCTATGCTCATTACATTAAAGCCACTATGGGTTTAACACGAATTGACTTTGGCATTGGAACAGCAACTGGTGCCGCTTATTCAATAATGCTTGTTGGCATTGTAAGCGCAGTATCAATTCTTTACTCTAAAAAAAACCATCCCATCCTGTTTATCTTTAACGTAATTGCTGTTTTTTATGCACTTGCATTAACCCAAACCCGTTCATCGATGCTAATATTCCCTGTCATAAGCATTCTGACTTTGGTTACATGTTACTTAAAATCGCCTAAAAAGCTTTTTTATTCAGTCATTGGTTTCCTGACATTACTAATAACACTTTTAGTAGTATTTAGTAAACCTGTGTATGAACGATATCACGAGAGTATTTCAGACTTAAATCAATACAGCAATAACAATAGTGTGAACTCTGTAGGAGCTCGCCTCGCTATGTTTGAAATTGGCTTTGACATATTTTCACAAGCCCCATTTAAGCTTAGATCCGCAGATGAGCGGGCATATATGATGAACGATATAGTCAAACAAAAAAACTACTTGAGTGGATCCTTAGAATTTACTAACGTTCATTTGCATAACGAAATTATTGAATCTGCCTCGCTGAAAGGAATAGCTGGTATTTTATCAACGTTATTGTTTTATATTGCTCTGGTTTATACCGTTTACCATCATCGATCGCTAGGGTTATTTGCCCTAACGTTAGCCATAATAGGGACAGGATTAAGTGACGTACTAATATGGTCTCGCAGCATTCCTATTATAATAGTCACTACGATAACGTTACTACTATTCATAAAGAAGCACAAAGCAACCTAGAACAATACTATTGAAAAAGTGGGCTCATGCCCACTTTTGATTAAATAATATATTTAATGAATTGATTATTACACTGGATTCGATATCTTTAACTGATGAGGTAGAGGAAACAACTTGTAGAGCGTTCGTATTATTAGGTGACCAGATGAGATGAGAGGGATAAGAAGGGTGCTGGGCGTGAGGATATAATGCTAGCGTGGCGATTTTATAAGCTGATGCAATATGGACCAGTGCGGTATCTACGGTGATAACATAACGACTAAACTTTGTTAAAGCAACAGTATGCATAAAACTATTAAAGGGTAATTTTTCGATGTCAGGTACTGTAATAGTTTTAAGATCTGAGGGCAACCCTGTAAATATCACTCTGTATTCAGGAAGAACCTCACGGACATGATAATAAATAAGTTCGATTTGCTCACGCGTCAGGCGACATATTTTTTTCGCACCTAATGCATTAATGATAATAACATTTGAATTACCAATAAATTCAAGAATGTCATTTTCAATTTTCGTAGGCAACGGTAAATCGTAGTTGATGTTAAAGTCTTTTTCCATTTTGCCAAACATGAACGAGAGAATTTCATAAGCTCTTGTGCACATGTGTGATTCTAAATTCTCATCATGCGGATGATAATAAGTGTAATAACGTTTATACCACTTATCAAAACCTAATATGAATTTTGTATTAATGGTAAAAAGAACAAGGCTGTGGTGGAATGAGGGCATGGTTTCAAATGGGTCAAGCACCATATCAAAATGGCAGGCACGAAGCTCAGATGCTAATGCCATGATATCGTTGAATCTATTAGATTTTTTGATAAAAAATCGATGTATCTTTGGGTTTCCTGTAAGAAACTCTTTACCCGCTTCAGACGTAAGAATTGAAAGCTTTATACCACGAACCTCAAGTTCTCTATATAGAGAACTAAGTACAATTAAGTCACCTAGTTTATTGTTATCATGAATAAGCAAGCAGGTTTTTACACTAGAAAAACACTCATCACTCTTTTTCATCTTTATCTTGAAGAGTGATAAAAAATTTATCTTTATTTTATTGATTATATGTCTTTTTTTCTTATGAAATGTTCCAAATCGCATTCTAATTACCATACTTTGTTAGTGTAATATATTCTTTAGCCCAGGCAATTATCTATTGATTCTTGAAATACAACTAGTTCTTTCGATACTGACTTTGCCCTTGCTAACTTTGCTATATCCTTGGAACTAATGTACGGTATAATATTATAATCAATAGCTGTATCATCTGACAAATTGTAAATACTCAAATCTTCGACTCTGTCGCGCATAAATCGTAAGAAAGGAACAATTTTAATTAAATCCTTGCTTAATTCAGATGGCATTGGGTTATTATTTTCACTATAAAAGCGCGCACAACTCCCGGTAATATCTAGTCCAGAGCAAATTATATTTGAATAACTCAAAGAATACGCAATTTGTATTGCAGTATAGGCAACAGTGTGACAGGAGCAATAACCCAGACTAATGTCTTTACTAAATCCAACAAGCCTACCTTTTTTTGAAAAAGGTACATTGATGAGCAAACTTTCATTTAACTTTGAGAGTAAATGGAGTTTGATTTTTTTATATACCCCACCCTTCTCTCTTTTGTAAAAAGCCCGAATGATTAAACAATGTTTACGAATATACACCTTATCTTCTTCAGTAGCGGCCTCGTAAACATCAGTATTGACAATAGTATATTTACTATTGCTACAGAAATTATAAAAGTCCTGACGCCTCTGAAGTAAAAATCTAGCATCAGTTAAGACGTAAATGAATGGGGCAATACCATTGCTCAACAGGTAAGCGGCTGCACCATTCACCGTAATGACATCGTTGCTACGCAGCAATGAAAGGGGGGTCTTACTGGAAGTAGGGCCCGAAAGAAAAATTATCGTGTTGTCGGTTGTTCTGTTTGCAATAAGTTGCTGAACATCATCACGAGTTATAAATGTGGTTTTACGCATTTGAAACCTATATGTATATTTTAGCAACTTAACGTTATGGTAGAATCTGATCATATTATTATTAGTCAGCATACTTACACGCACAATGCTTGAGATGACTAAAAATCATACGGAACTATTTTCACACCAAAGTTAAGCAATTGCAATGGATTGGCCCCATACTCACTGCTTATCGATTATAATTATTGATCACCAACATATAAACTGACACACATCTTAAGTAACATAAATACCTAGGGGGGGAATGTTCGGTCAGGTAGAAATATATTAATGATTGCTGAACTTATTCACAAAAAATAACAAACTGAATATAACAAAATTCGTAAAACATACTATAATTAAAATCAATTAATTCATCACAAAACTAACCATATACATCAGCGAAAATGATTTATTGCCTTGCTGAGTGTTTTTCTATACAAATAAACAACACCCGCTACAATTCCTTTGAAGTATGATTTTTGTACTAAAAGATGCTTATATCTCTTTTGATATTCGACCATGGTTTTTGCATCTCTTGCATCGTCATTTTTCCAAGGTGATTTATCCAAAGCATTTTTATAATACACTACGGAAGGATAGCGTGCCCAAGCATGCCAGGGTTTCGTAGCCCCCGTATAATGTATTAACTTTGTATCTGCAGTAATGACCTCTGAATATTTATTGTGTGTTTTATCTTTTAACTCACTCTTGATTGTATAAATAGTATTATAAAAGCGAGGAAGAAAAATAACGCGATCAACTAATAATATATTCAAGACATCCTGATCAGGATATTTATATTTATTATTACCCGATAAAAGTGACACTGCTCTTGAGGTTAAGTTATCTTTAGCCCACTCTGGTAAATTAACCAAGACAACACCAGAGTTAAAATAACGTCCTTTCAAGTCAAATTCTTTTATCCTGTCATTAACTTTATCTTGTATTGATTCGACATCTTTTACGACGGCAGCGACATTACCTTCAAAATTAACATCCAAAAGCTGTCTTAAAGAGCCTTTACAAATTACATCTGCGTCAAGATAAAGTAACTTACTTATATTTTTGCTGAAATAGTCAAAGGCAAAAAGTCTAAAATACATAGCCCTTGACCAAACACTGGTTTGTGGAAGAGACTCAAAATTCCTTACACTAATTAAATATAATGAGATACTCACGTTGAATGTTTCAGCCAATATTTCAACTTTTGATATAAAATCTTCAGAATATTTATCGCAAATAATGTGAAACGCAAGTTTTATATCGTTATGCAAAATTAAGGAGGTAATCGAAACTCCAACCCCATCGAGATAATTCTCATCAATACCATAAGAGATGTGTAGTGTGTCACGATCACCATCATCATGTCCGGTAAACGTTTTTAATTTTTGCATTTCTATTTCAGGAAATGATTCCACAACATCACCTATTATTTAATTAAAAATCTTCAACTTAAAATACTGAAAATAACTGACCATGCCAGAAATATATTTTTTTTGGTTAATCATATGCTTTGCTGCGTAGCGGAGTTGATGACTGTTCTTTGGTTTGAGCAATTCAACATCTTTCCAGGGTGAATTGGATTTCGCATCTAAAAAACTTTTTGCAACCGGATAAATCCCCCATGTATGCCAAGGTTTTGTCGGCCCAATGTAATGAATAAATACAGTGTTGTTATTAACTGGACATACGGTTTCGGTTTTTAATTCATAATTAATACTAAACTGAGTATTGAATTTTTTATCAATAAAACGCCTATTTTCAACCAATAAAATATTTAGCACATCCTGATCTAAATGTGTGATGCGTTGAACAACTTCTTTGTCTCTTAACATCTCAATAGCTTTACTTGAAATGTTATTTTTCGACCAGAGCGTTATATTAATAAGGAGAAAACCAGCATTAAAATAACCACTTGATAATCCAGGTGTTTGTAGACTTTCTGCCCGTTTCACCCACCAATCATCATTACCTTCCATTACAACAGCGGCAATTTCATGTTCACTGAATTTATAATCAATTAATTCTTGAACACTCCCTTTGCACGCTATGTCTGCGTCTAAATAAAGTAACTTATCAAGTTTATCAGATAAATAATCAGCGATAATGAACCTAAAATAAGTTGCATAGGACCAGTTTTTTGTACTTGGCAATGATTTTAATTGTTCACAGTCAACAATATATATTATGACTCTAGTAGAATATTGTTCTGATAACGCTTCAAATCTTTGTTTATCATCATCACTAAAGAAATCTGTGAAAACATGAAAAATAAAATTTAATGTTGGATTAGCTATTAGAATGGAAGCTATTGAAACTCCACATCCAAATAAAAAATTCTTGTCTATTCCGTATGATATATCAAGTTTTTCATTGTGAGAATCATTTGAATAGTTATAATCTAAAGTTGATTTAATAACTTTATCATCAAAGTATTTCAGATCCATATTAGTCACTTATTAATTTTTGAAAAGATAGCATGTCTAACACTACCGAAATAGACATCTTCATAGAAATCGCCAATACTGTCTTGTATAATAGTATTATTGTATGTTTTAGCGCCCGAAATCAAATCACTAACTATATCAGAGAATTGCTTTATGTCACCGGTTGGATAAAGTTCTCCATTTATCCCAGGTTTGATAATGTCCTTCGGACCCGACATACAATCAGAACTAATGCATGGTATGCCATATGACATCGCTTCTAACAATGTCATAGGGAATCCTTCGAATGAAGAAGTAAGCAATAAAGCTGTAACAGTCCTAATATCATTAATAACGACATCCCATGGTTTCGTTTGCCACCCATACCACTTTATATGTTCTGCAATGCCCAAATCGCGAGCATAGGCTTTGCATAGCTCTGAATCAGATCCATCGCCGATAACATGCAATATCCAATTACCTTTAACAAAAGACAACCCATCCAACAGATCTTTGATTCTTTTTTGTCCCTCAAACTTCATGCGACCTATATATACAAATACTGCAGGCGCAGTTTGAGGTGAAGGAATAATTACAGCCTTTGTTGAAACTGGATTATATATGGTATGGATTTTTTTCTTATCAATCCCCATCTTTATCATTTGTTCTGTAATCCCATTGCTTATCGCAAGATGAAAGTCAGCCCAAACAATAGCATTAGCATGTTTTTTATGATCAAGAGAAAAATGTGGCCATGAGAAAATAGTGTAATATTGACCCACCTTCTTCCTTGTTTTCTCTGCATATAAGCAGGAAATCATATCAAAACAAATTACAACATCGGGTTTATTTTCGAGAATCCACTTACTAAATGCAGAGATATGCTTCGCACGGCGCAATAATTTAATGGGCGATTTAGAGAATGAGCAATGATGGTCAATATTACTTAGCCATTCCTTATCCATATTATCGTTACGGCAAAAGAAAAACATAGTACAATCAATGACCGGATGATTGCCATGGAAATTTTCAATAACTTGTTTAATTACTGTTTCCATACCACCAAATCCAGAAACAGATTCACCAATAAAAGCTATTTTGAAAGAGGTCGAAGCCGATTTAACTGTCATGTTAAACTTCCTGGTGGAACAACAGACATAGTGTTTTTATTAATGAATAGAACATACATATGAATATAAATTTAAAGTCTATGATAATTATAATGAATGTGTCATTACATACTTTAAAGGTTTTTTCGCTGCGTTCTTTCTTTAATTCGGCGTGCTTTCTCTTCACTATGAGCAAGTAACTTTGCTTCCTCTTTTAGAACACGGCGCAACGGCAATTGAAAATAAGTTTTCATAAATCGCAGAATGTCCCGTTCCGTTAGTCCTATGTTTAATGAAGAAAAATAGAGTCCAATGAGATCTTTATCGCGCCAGCGACGTGGTACGTTCTTCCGAATTTGAGCCCGATGTAGATCTATCATAGAGATTTTCAGCTCATTACCCTCACCGTGGTACGGTAAATGCAACAAGAAGTGGCATATATAGCAGTCACGATGATTAATGCCTCCAGTGTGCATTTTGCGTACCATCGTTGCGACGCGTTCGATGAACATACGTTTCACTTTGATGTCGGGAGGATTGGACGCCCAATCAGCACAGTAGTCTTCAAGGCTCACTGTCGGAGTAAGATCGTCCGTAATTATGAATGATTCTCGCTTGAGCGGATTCCACCCTTTTTCGCCAAATCCCACTCCGCGCATAGTGTCTACACCTAAGCTGCTCAACCGATGAATGGCATTCCACTCTCTATCGGCACCTAATACTGGTAGACGCAACGAAAGCAAATTTTTAACGATCTCTTTAAGAGAGGTTCCACGATGCCATTTCAGAAAATAGCTTTCACCTGCCAGTTCAAAGCGCAATGTTCGACGGGTTTCAAGTTCTCTGAAAACTTCTCCCTGAAGATTTTTGACTTCGTCGAAAGCATCTTTACCACGCCATAACGTAGCTAGCGGCTCTTTCAGCTCAACCATTCAAATCACCTGTAATGATATCCGCCGCTTTCTCGGGCAGGCTGTATAAATCCTTGGTATCCGCATAATGTCGCGCATTTTCTGCCCATGCAGTCCGCAAATCTGGCTGCATCAGGAGTTTATGTAATACTTCATTTAGCGTTTCCTGATGAAAAGGCTCTTCAATAGCGATGCCACAGTTTGCATCAACAATATAGTGTGCATAGCCACATACTGAGGTTGTTAGCACCGGTAATCCTGAAGTGATTGCCTCAAGCAGTACGATACCCGCCGCTTCCTGATACGCAGGATGCAACAGTACATCTGCCGCCGCCATGAGCTCAGCAATGTCGTCACGACCAGAGAAGAAATGAACATTACTCCGGACGCCACGTTTTTCGGCCAGAGCCTCAAACTTACCGGGTTTATCCTGTCCAACCACAAACAGAAGCGTATTTTGGCGCAAAGTCAGTGGTAACGAGGCTAGCGCTTCGATAGAACGGTTAACCCCTTTGCGCGTGAAGTCCGAACCAACTTGCAACAGTAAATGTTGATGTTCGCTAATACCGTTTTTCTGACGGTAAATTTGTCGGCTGTTCACAATCTGCTGGCTGTATTTTCTGTCTGGATAAATGCCAGGAGGAAGTATATGGAAACGCTCTACTTCGGTCTGATAATGTTTTTGAAAATCAGCGATCTGCTTATCAGTTAACATTAATAATTGCGTTGGCTTCCCATTTTCGAACGTCGCGCGCTCAAAGGCCGCATAGTGCCGATAACGTGATGTGAGACGATATAAGAAGCCTTTTTCATTTGCCACTTTTTCAGCATAGCAAACATCAGCAGCGTAATAGACATCGAGGCCAGGCATCTTATTAAAACCGACAATACGATCCACTGGATGCTGACATAAATGCGCCTGCACCCAAGCATAATATTCAGCATTACGTCCATGGTTCGTATGGGATTTAACCGGCA
Organism: Leclercia sp.; assembly: GCA_049284415.1. GTDB lineage: Bacteria > Pseudomonadota > Gammaproteobacteria > Enterobacterales > Enterobacteriaceae > Enterobacter. Next base: position 147,412 of record JBAPXW010000007.1, on the reverse strand, counting down.
CGTGTATTAACTCGAAAGCATCCGGACACTCGCCTTCCCACGACTGAGTATAAACACGAACATGATGACCGCGCGAAGCTAAGGTCTTTGCGATGCGCATAAAATCACGCTGCAATCCGCCAAAAGGAAAATATTTATATAAGCAAATTGCAATGATCATAACAATCCATCCATATCTACTGTAGTAGCATCTTCCGGCAGCATTTTTTCCGTTGCCGCAATAACGTCCTCTGCCGGGATAACAGATAGATATTTCTTTTTACGGTCAAGTTCATGCCGCTTCGGCATAGGTTGATAATCCCCGGCCCAAAATTGAATGATATCATGGGTCCATGGGCGCCAGAAGATATGGTCAGTTGCGCCAAATAGGCAGATAACAGGCGTTTTAACTGCAGCTGCAATATGCCCGGGTGCAGAATCAACGCCGATAAAGAGTTCTGCGTGATCAATCAAAGCACCTAACTCCGGAAAGCTAGTTTTGCCAGCAAAATCCGTAACAGGTTTCTGTTTACAGCCCTGAGCAATCTCCTGAACACAAGCTAAATCATCGGCCGATGGTCCTGATGTGAGTATTACCTGATAACCGCGATTTTCCAGAGCATCGATAGTGCGAGAAAACTTATCATTATCCCAACACTTGAAAAGCTGCCTTGCAGTTGGCTGGATCACCACATACTGACGTGTAACACCTGAATTTTTAAGTTGCAGACGTATTTTTTCCCAATGCTCAGAGCGATAACTCATCGTAGTTTCTGTTACATAATGCGTTAGATCCAATGGCTTGAGAGTAGATAAGGTACGCTCAACAATATGGTTTCCGGAATAAGGTACCAAATGGGTAAAGCTATTTTTCCAGATCGGAGATTGACGATTGGCAAAATCCTGAGATATTTTTATCTTAGCATTGAGAAAACGGACAATAAAAGAAATGATCCATTGATCAGTAAGGTTAATTACTAAATCATATTTATTTCTACGCAGTACGCGAATCAAAGAAAGTACATTTTTCACTTTATCTAATGTACTTTCTCCTTTATCGCTAATACCATAAAGCATATCTATTTCTGGATTTTCAGACAATATAGGTATCGTGTTCTTATACAGAAGCATATCGATTTTTGCTTCAGGATAATTCTGCTTTAACGTACTAATGACTGGAGTAGTTAATAACATATCTCCGTGAAAACGCATTTTTATGAGCAGAATTTTTCGAAATGGCTTTTCCACAAGCGACTCTTTTTTTGTCATTACCTGATAATCATAAGCGAAAAAGCACGCTACCGCCCCAGGCTCAACAGCTACCTGAATACTGATATTGTGCTCAATTTTTTGCGTTAGTGTATCACTTCTTTCATCACGATCCGACTCGAATAAATTTTAATCTAATATTTCATTTTATACATTAAAAACAATCAGATAGAAAAAAATAAACCTCACCTCGAGATACGCTATATTCAACCGAATGGCAGTCTCAAAAGGTGAGAATCAGCGAAGTTCATGAAAATGCAAAAAAATCAAGTTCCAATGCAACATCGTCTAAACGTGGCTTAAATAGAGCAAAATCGGGAAAAGTAATGGTAAAGCCCCAGCTAAATACATAGAATTCCCAGCACATCCCTAAGTCAGCGATTTACTATGCTCGAATTGCTTTACACCGCCCTTCTCTACCTTATCCAGCCACTGATTTGGATACGTTTGTGGGTGCGCGGACGTAAGGCCCCGGCCTACCGTAAACGCTGGGCTGAACGCTACGGTTTTTATCGTCGTCCTCTCAAACCGGGCGGCATCATGCTGCATTCGGTCTCTGTGGGTGAAACATTAGCAGCGATCCCTTTAGTTCGCGCCCTGCGTCATCGCTATCCGGATCTCCCGATCACGGTCACGACGATGACACCAACCGGTTCAGAGCGCGTCCAGTCTGCCTTTGGTAGCGATGTTCAGCACGTCTATCTGCCTTATGATTTACCCGATGCCCTCTCGCGTTTTCTGAATAAAGTTGACCCCAAACTGGTGTTAATTATGGAAACGGAGCTCTGGCCGAACCTGATTGCCGCCCTGCATAAACGCAAAATTCCCTTAGTGATTGCGAACGCACGCCTTTCTGCGCGTTCGGCCGCGGGTTACGAAAAGCTGGGTAAATTTGTGCGCAGGCTGCTGCGCCGCATTACGCTGATAGCGGCGCAAAACGAAGAAGATGGACAGCGCTTTTTAAAACTGGGGGCGAAGAACAATCAAGTTACCGTCACCGGCAGTCTCAAGTTCGATATTTCAGTAACGCCTCAGCTGGCGGCAAAAGCCGTCACCTTGCGTCGCCAGTGGGCACCACATCGCCCGGTCTGGATTGCCACCAGTACGCATGATGGTGAAGAGAGTATTCTCATCGCCGCGCATCAGTCGCTGCTGCAGCAGTTCCCTAATTTGCTGCTGATTCTGGTGCCGCGTCATCCGGAACGTTTCCCGGATGCGACTAACCTCGTGCGTCAGGCTGGGCTAAGCTATAGCACGCGCTCATCAGGAGACGTGCCATCCACCAGTACGCAGGTTGTGATTGGCGACACCATGGGCGAATTAATGCTGCTGTACGGAATTGCCGATCTCGCCTTTGTGGGCGGTTCTCTGGTCGAACGCGGTGGGCATAATCCTCTGGAGGCGGCAGCACACGCTATTCCGGTGTTGATGGGGCCACATACTTTGAATTTCAAAGATATTTGCGCCCGTCTTGAGCAGGCGAGCGGGTTGATTACGGTCACCGATGCCGCGACCCTGACCAAAGAGGTCTCCTCATTACTGACTGATGCGGACTATCGTAATTTCTACGGCCGTCACGCCGTTGAAGTGTTATATCAAAATCAGGGTGCGCTACAGCGCCTGCTCCAACTGCTGGAACCCTATCTGCCACCGAAAACGCATTGAGGACTGTGATGTCAAAACGCGCGATCTATCCGGGTACTTTCGATCCTATAACCAATGGTCATCTCGATATCGTCACGCGCGCAGCCTGCATGTTTGATACGGTGGTGCTGGCGATAGCCTCAAGTCCCAGCAAAAAACCGATGTTTGACCTGGAAGAGCGCGTCGCGCTGGCGCAAGCCGCCACGGCTCATCTGTCCAACGTTGAAGTGGTCGGTTTTAGCGATCTGATGGCACATTTTGCCCGCGCACAGCAGGCGAATATTTTGATCCGCGGTCTGCGTGCTGTGGCTGATTTTGAGTATGAAATGCAGCTGGCGCACATGAATCGCCATCTGATGCCCGAGCTGGAAAGCGTATTCCTGATGCCATCAAAAGAGTGGTCGTTTATCTCCTCTTCACTGGTGAAAGAGGTCGCACGCCATGCGGGTGATGTGACCCATTTTCTGCCCGCAAACGTGCATCAGGCGTTGATGGATAAGCTAAAGTAGTTTCCTGCCTTCTTGCCGGATAGCGCGCTCACGTATCCGGCCGACAAATCGATCACTTCTGACACTGACGGCAGTAAAACGTTGCCCGCTGCGCATGCTTAGAAGCCACAATCGGCGAACCACATACCCGGCACGGCTCCCCTTTGCGGCCATAAACCTGCAGCTCCTGTGCAAAATAGCCCGGCTTACCGTCACTTTGCAGGAAATCCTTCAGGGTGGTGCCGCCCTGCTCAATCGAACGTTGCAGTACCGCTTTAATGACCTTAACTAACACCGCGCACTCATCGACAGAGAGCGATGAAGCCAGCCGATCGGGATGGATCCCGGCGGCAAACAGGGATTCGCTGGCGTAGATATTACCGACGCCGACCACCAGCTTGTTATCCATCAGCCAGGGTTTAATTGGGGTCTTCTTCTTCGCGCACTTCGCCTGCAGGTAAGCGGCGTTAAATGCCTCGCTCAACGGCTCTGGCCCCAGATGTGCCAGCACGTTGTGTCCTTCGAGCTCTTTGGTCCACAACCAGGCGCCAAAGCGCCGTGGATCGGTGTAACGCAGGACTTTGCCGTTGCTCATCACCAGGTCGACGTGGTCATGCTTCTGCGCCGGAAGTTCTTCCGTCAGAATACGCAGGCTGCCGGACATCCCCAGATGGATAATGATCCAGCCATCCGGCAACTCCAGCAGCAGGTATTTAGCGCGGCGCTGCACGCTGAGAACCGGCTTATCGCTCAGGGTGTGGATCTCAGTGGATACGGGCCAGCGCAGACGACCGTTGCGCACGATTGCATGCAGAATGGTCTCACCCACCAGATGCGGCTCAATACCCCGGCGGCTGGTCTCTACCTCAGGTAATTCAGGCATGTTTCCTCCATTGAGATTCACAGAATGCAAAAAACCCCGCAGATGCGGGGTTTTTCAATACAAGGAATCTAAAATTATTTAATTTTAGCTTCTTTGTACAGTACGTGCTGGCGTACAACTGGATCGAACTTTTTCAGTTCCAGTTTTTCCGGCTTAGTACGTTTGTTCTTCGTGGTGGTGTAGAAGTGACCTGTACCAGCAGAAGAAACCAGCTTGATTTTCTCACGAATACCTTTAGCCATGATCTATTTCCTCTTTAAGTACTTAGTACTTTTCGCCACGGGCACGCAGTTCAGAGAGAACTGTATCGATGCCTTTCTTATCAATAACACGCATACCTTTAGCAGATACACGCAGGGTGACAAAACGCTTCTCGCTCTCAACCCAGAAACGGTGAGAGTGCAGGTTCGGCAGGAAACGGCGTTTAGTCGCGTTCAGTGCGTGGGAACGGTTGTTACCGGTCACCGGACGCTTGCCAGTAACTTGGCAGACTCGGGACATGTCTATTCTCCAAAAATCAAATTAGCTCGAGCTTCGTATGGGGTATCGGCGCCTCGTCAGGCTTTACAGCCCGGTCATCGCAGTTCTAAGTGAACCATCGATTGCCAGGCCCAATTGCCAAACCCGAGATTCTCAAAGGTGGCGTAGTATACGCTGACTCGAGGATGTGCTCAAGTCCCGAACAGACAAAGATCCCAATGGATCGCGAGAAACGGCTTAAATCCATCCACGTTCGGCAAAGGAAACGTACTCTCCACGGCCGATGACCAGATGGTCAATCACGCGAATATCCATGAATTTACAGCATTTCACGATACGTTCGGTCACGTCTCTGTCGGCTTTGCTCGGTTCAGCGCGCCCCGAGGGATGATTATGCGCGAGGATCACGCCGGCAGCATTCACTTTTATCGCTTCGCGTACAATTTCGCGCGGATGTACCTCAACGTGGCTCAGGGTACCAGAAAATAGCCGCGAATGTTTCAACACCCGGTTTTGATTATCCAGGAAAATAACCATAAAAATTTCACGCTCTTCTTCCGCCAGCTGGCTGTGGACAAATTCCCGGGCGATATCCGGATTTTCCAGCGGGTTGACTTCCTGCACCCCCGAGCAGTAGTAACGACGGGCAAGCTCCGCAATGCCTCTGAGCTGGGCAAACGTCGCAATACCGATCCCTTCGACCTGCGTGAACGCCTCCAGTTCGGCAGTCAGCAAGCCATACAGGGAACCAAAGTGCTGCAGTAAATCCTTTGAAAGCGTAAAAACGTCTTTACCCCGCGTCCCGGTGCGCAAAAACAGCGCCAGCAGCTCTTCATCCGTCAGCGACGTCACGCCATCGCGTAGCATTTTTTCCCGCGGTAACAGCGGTGATAGTGTCTCCATACCCAACCCTCCTCCATAGACACACCATGCTGCCACAGAGAACTGCGCCTCACGATGAGGGATTGCGCGTATTGCGTAACGCCTCGCAAAGTGATGGACGGACAAAATCACGATGCTTTTCGGATTGTGATAAAATGCCCGCCTCTCAGGTGAACCCAACAGGAAAGAATCATGATGAGCCTGGCCGGTAAAAAAATCGTTCTCGGCGTCAGCGGCGGCATTGCAGCCTATAAAGCGCCGGATCTGGTGCGTCGTTTACGCGAGCGCGGGGCTGAAGTGCGGGTAGCGATAACCGAGGGGGGTAAAGCCTTCATTACGCCGATGAGCCTGCAGGCCGTCTCTGGCTACCCGGTTTCAGACAGCCTGCTCGACCCGGCAGCCGAGGCGGCAATGGGCCATATCGAGCTGGGTAAGTGGGCCGATTTAGTCATCCTCGCTCCGGCCACCGCCGATTTGATCGCCCGCGTCGCAGCCGGTATGGCTAACGATCTGGTGTCCACCATCTGCCTGGCGACACCGGCCCCCGTCGCCGTGGTCCCGGCAATGAACCAGCAGATGTATCGCAACGCGGCAACGCAGCACAATCTTGCGACGCTGGCCTCCCGCGGGTTGCTGATTTGGGGGCCGGACAGCGGCAGCCAGGCCTGCGGCGATGTTGGCCCTGGCCGCATGCTGGATCCGCTCGCGATTGTCGATTTGGCCGCCAGCCATTTTTCGCCTGTCAACGATCTGCAACATCTCAGCATCATGATTACCGCGGGTCCGACGCGTGAGCCGTTGGATCCGGTGCGCTACATCACCAATCAAAGCTCCGGCAAGATGGGCTTTGCGATTGCCGCAGCAGCAGCACAGCGCGGAGCCCACGTCACGCTGGTCAGCGGCCCCGTTTCGCTGCCGACACCGCCGCGGGTGCAGCGCATTGATGTCACCACCGCCCTGGAAATGGAAGCCGCTGTACAAGCACATGCGCAACAGCAGCAGATTTTTATCGGCTGCGCCGCCGTGGCCGACTACCGTGCCGCGGCCATAGCGGATGAAAAAATTAAGAAGCAAGGCGATGAAATCACGATAACAATGGTGAAGAACCCGGATATCGTCGCCGGCGTCGCCGCATTAAAAAACGCGCGGCCTTACGTCGTTGGATTTGCCGCCGAAACGAATAATGTGGAAGAATACGCCCGGCAAAAACGTACCCGCAAAAACCTCGATTTAATTTGCGCGAACGACGTATCGCTGGCTACACAAGGATTTAACAGCGACAGCAACGCACTGCACCTATTCTGGCAGGATGGAGATAAAGTCCTACCGCTTGAGCGTAAGGAACTCCTGGGCCAACAATTACTGGACGAGATCGTTACCCGTTATGATGAAAAAAATCGACGTTAAGATTCTGGACCCGCGCGTTGGTCAGCAATTTCCGCTGCCGACCTATGCCACCTCCGGCTCTGCCGGTCTTGACCTGCGTGCCTGTCTCGACGACGCCGTAGAACTGGCTCCAGGCGCAACCACGCTGCTGCCGACGGGCCTGGCTATCCACATTGCCGACGCCTCTCTGGCGGCGGTGATCCTGCCGCGCTCTGGCCTGGGCCATAAGCATGGCATCGTGCTGGGCAACCTGGTGGGGCTCATTGACTCTGACTACCAAGGTCAGTTGATGGTGTCGGTCTGGAACCGTGGCCAGGACAGCTTCACGATCCAACCCGGCGAACGTGTTGCCCAGATGGTGTTTGTGCCGGTGGTACAAGCTGAATTCAATCTGGTAGAAGACTTTGACGCGACCGATCGCGGTGAAGGCGGCTTCGGCCATTCCGGGCGTAAATAAACCCGGCTAAACGCATTCCACAGCGCAATAACGCAATAACAAACCGCAAACGTCAGTTTGCGGTCGCTGTGTGGATGTCAGCCTGACAAGTGCTTATTTTCAGGGGTATTTTGTAACATGGCAGAAAAACAAACTGCGAAAAGGAATCGTCGCGAAGAAATACTTCAGTCTCTGGCTCTGATGCTTGAATCCAGCGATGGTAGTCAACGCATTACTACCGCTAAGCTGGCTGCCTCTGTTGGCGTGTCGGAAGCGGCGCTGTACCGTCATTTCCCTAGTAAAACGCGTATGTTTGACAGCCTGATCGAATTTATCGAAGACAGCCTGATTACGCGTATTAACCTGATTCTGAAAGATGAGAAGGACACCACCGCGCGTTTGCGCCTGATTGTGCTGCTGATCCTCGGTTTCGGTGAACGCAATCCGGGCCTGACCCGTATCCTGACCGGCCACGCGCTGATGTTTGAACAGGATCGACTGCAGGGGCGGATTAACCAGCTATTTGAACGCATTGAAGCGCAGCTACGCCAGGTATTGCGCGAAAAGAAAATGCGTGAAGGCGAAGGCTACAGTACAGATGAAACGCTGCTTGCCGGGCAGGTTCTGGCCTTCTGCGAAGGGATGCTCTCCCGCTTTGTGCGCAGCGAATTCAAATATCGTCCAACGGAAGATTTTGAAGCCCGCTGGCCGTTAGTCGCGACACAGCTGCGATAACCGCCTGCCGGATGGCAGCTGCGCCTCATCCGGCCGACAGGCCCGGTAAGCGCAGCGCCACCGGGCTTTTACTCAGACGCCAAACGCTTCCCGATAAGCGCGCACCGCCGTCAGGCTTTCGGCCATTTCCGGCTTCTCTTCCAGATACGCTATCAGGTCTTTCAGGGTGATAATTGACGTCACCGTGCAGCCATAATCACGCTCTACTTCCTGGATGGCAGAGATTTCGCCGCGGCCCCGTTCCTGACGATCAAGAGAAATCAGCACGCCCGCAAGCGTCGCATCGTTGGCCTGAATGATCTCCATGGATTCACGGATTGCTGTACCGGCGGTAATCACGTCGTCTACCAGCATCACACGACCCTGCAGCGCGCTGCCGACCAGGCTGCCGCCCTCACCGTGGGTTTTGGCTTCTTTACGGTTAAAGCAGTACGGCACATCACGATCGTGATGCTCTGCCAGCGCTACAGCGGTGGTAGTGGCAATCGGGATGCCCTTATAGGCTGGGCCAAACAGCAAATCGAAATCTATCCCGGAATCCACCAGCGCTTCGGCATAGAACCGGCCTAACAGGGCCAGATCGCGCCCGGTATTAAACAGCCCGGCGTTAAAGAAATAGGGGCTCTTGCGCCCGGATTTCAGCGTAAACTCGCCAAATTTAAGTACCTGCTTGCTAAGCGCAAACTCAATAAACTGGCGCTGATACGGTTTCATGGATTCGCTCCTTACTTTTCTACAGACAAAAAAAAGGCGACTCATCAGTCGCCTTTAAATCAATTTTCTAACGCCGCTTTCTGCGTCGTCACAATGGACTCGATTCCCCCTCGGGCTAACGCCAGCAAGGTAAGGAGTTCTTCGTGGGTAAACGGCTCGCCTTCAGCGGTGCCCTGGACTTCAATGATGCGACCGTCTTCGGTCATCACCACGTTCATGTCGGTTTCGGCTGCGGAGTCTTCAACGTATTCCAGATCGCACAGCGCTTCGCCGTTAACGATCCCTACGGACACTGCAGCTACCATGCCTTTCAGCGGGTTCGCTTTCAGCTTACCGGCAGCAATCAGTTTGTTCAGGGCATCGGCCAGCGCCACGCAGGCACCGGTGATAGAAGCCGTGCGGGTACCGCCATCAGCCTGAATAACATCGCAGTCCAGCGTAATGGTGAATTCACCCAGCACCTTCAAATCTACAGCGGCACGCAGCGCACGGGCGATCAGACGCTGAATTTCCATGGTACGGCCACCTTGCTTGCCCTTCGCCGCTTCGCGGGCATTACGGGTATGGGTGGAACGTGGCAGCATGCCGTATTCGGCGGTGATCCAGCCCTGGCCCTGGCCTTTCAGAAAGCGCGGTACGCCTTCTTCGATGGAGGCGGTGCACAGCACTTTGGTATCACCAAATTCAACCAGCACGGAGCCTTCAGCGTGTTTTGTATAGTTACGGGTCAGGGTGACGGGGCGCACCTGGTTGGCGCTACGACCTGATGGACGCATGATGATATCTCCGGGCTTGAAACGAATGTGGCTGCGCATTATACGGATTAAACGTGCTTATTCCTATCCTGAGAAAGCCCCAAAAGCTATAATCCCCCCATCTCTCCTTTAAAATCGGGAATATCTATGATCCGCAGTATGACCGCCTACGCCCGGCGTGAAATCAAGGGTAGCTGGGGTAGCGCTACCTGGGAATTGCGCTCGGTAAACCAGCGTTATCTTGAAACCTATTTCCGTATGCCGGAGCAGTTTCGCAGTCTTGAGCCTGTCGTCCGTGAGCGCATCCGTGCCCGTCTGACGCGCGGAAAGGTCGAATGTAATCTGCGTTTTGAACCTGACGCGAGCGCACAAGGGGAGCTGATCCTCAATGAAAAACTGGCTAAGCAGCTGGTGAACGCCGCTAACTGGGTCAAAATGCAGAGCGATGAAGGCGAAATCAACCCGGTTGATATTCTGCGTTGGCCTGGCGTGATGGCAGCAGGAGAGCAGGATCTGGATGCGATTACCGCAGAAATCCTCGGTGCGCTTGATGGTGCGTTGGATGATTTCATCGCCGCCCGCGAGACCGAAGGTCAGGCGTTAAAAGTGCTGATCGAGCAGCGTCTGGAAGGCGTGAGCGGCGAAGTGGTTAAGGTCCGTTCCCATATGCCAGAAATTCTGCAATGGCAGCGTGAACGTCTGGTCGCCAAACTGGAAGATGCTGAAGTTCAGCTGGAAAATAACCGCCTGGAGCAGGAGCTGGTGCTGATGGCCCAGCGTATTGACGTTTCCGAAGAGCTGGATCGTCTGGAGGCACACGTCAAAGAGACCTACAACATTCTTAAGAAAAAAGAAGCTGTTGGCCGCCGTCTCGACTTTATGATGCAGGAGTTCAACCGCGAATCGAACACCCTGGCGTCAAAGTCAATTAATGCCGACGTGACCAAATCAGCCATCGAGTTGAAAGTGCTGATTGAGCAAATGCGCGAGCAGATTCAGAACATCGAATAAGCACTGACGCTCAGTTTTGTTGATGATGGCTCCATTAAGGGGCCATTTCTGTTTTGGCACCGCAAAAAAATCTAATGTGAAATTTCGTCCAAAACCCCATAAACCGAGTTATAAAGCCAACCCTCCATTAGTTAATCTAAGGCATCAACGCTCACACAAGAAAATCTAAATCGTGAGCAAGTCCACAAAACGCTACCCTTGCACCCTCAACTTTGGGGGATAACATGCTGCTGCACATTTTGTATCTGGTCGGGATCACCGCTGAAGCGATGACGGGTGCCCTGGCGGCCGGGCGACGTCGGATGGACACCTTTGGCGTGATCATTATCGCCACGGCAACCGCACTGGGCGGCGGCTCAGTACGCGACATCCTGCTGGGCCACTACCCGCTCGGCTGGGTCAAGCATCCTGAATATGTGATTATTGTGGCCGTCGCCGCCGTACTGACCACCATTGTCGCACCGGTTATGCCCCATCTGCGACGTCTGTTCCTGGTGCTGGATGCCCTCGGCCTGATCGTCTTTTCGATTATTGGCGCCCAGGTTGCGCTGGATATGGGCGAAGGCCCGGTCATCGCCACCATCGCGGCGGTGATCACCGGCGTATTCGGCGGCGTACTGCGGGATATGTTCTGCAAACGCATCCCGCTGGTCTTTCAGAAAGAGCTTTACGCGGGTGTGTCTTTCGCTTCCGCCGTACTGTATGTCGCCCTGCAACACTACGTAAGCAATCACGATGTGGTCATCATCTCTACACTCATGTTTGGCTTTACCGCCCGCATGCTGGCGCTACGTTTAAAGCTGGGGCTACCGGTTTTCCATTACCGCCACGACAGCCATTAATGCCTTAAAACCCCGGAACGTCCTGCTCCCCCAGCCATATCGTCAGGGCATTAACCGTGGAGTGATGCGTAAACGTCACCAGCCTGCGCGCCCTTTCTGCACCAATGCCCGGCACCTGCTGCCAGCGTTGCGCGTCTCTGCTCTGTAACTGCTGCCAGCGCCGATCGCTCAGGGCTCGCATTGCCGTGCGCGGGAGCGGGATCCCGAGCGCATCCAACCAGCGGGGAAAGGGCTGACGGCGCACCAGGTTAAATTGATGCCATAGCTGCTGACCCCGCTGCGCTGTTAATCCCGGGGTCTGCTGCAGCTGCGATTGCGTCAGCCCAAGCCACGAAAAGAGGTGCTCAAAATGATGCGCCTGATGCAGCGCCTGCCAGCCTGCCTCTCCCAGTCCGTTAATATTTAACACTGCAGACGAACTCAGCCAGACCAGCCGGGCCATAAACTGCTCGCGGCATTCCGGGGTCGCATAGAAACAGGTGAGCGGTGTAAACCGTGATGCTGGCGGCTGGGGCTTATGCCGTTCGCTCCCCCGCCAGACAACCTTATCCACGCGCGGGATCCCCTGTCCGGCCAGGCTGACCAGGACCTGATCGCCCGGAGCGATATCCAGCGCCTGCCAGCGCCCTACCGACCCGAGATTCACGCGCTGCACTCGCTTATCATCCAGCTGAACAGGTTCGAGTGCGGCAACCACGGCGATCCTGCCGGTACGTCCCACGGCAAAAGTGATGGCCCGGACCTCGGCAACCTGTGCGACGGGGGCATACTTCCACGCCACGACCCAGCTGCCCTCGCCGGGCAGCCAGCGTTCACCCGTGGGCTCCTGCGCCGAACGGATCACGATGCCATCGGTGACAAAGGGCAGGGGCGATGTCAACCAGCGTTCGCGCAGTTTTTCGACCTCCTCCACCGAGTTAATTTTATGCGTCCAGGGCTCGGTCAGGAGGAAACCCGCACGGGTCAACGCCTGCAGACGTTCACGCATCAGCGCGGGACCATTCGGCCACGCCCAGATAAAGATGCCGATATTGTCCAGGCCCGGGCTATCGCCCTGCCGCATCATCCCCCCGGCCACTTTTGCCCGGGCATTCATCCCCCCCATCACCTTCTGGATGTGGTTATCGCGACGTAGAAACAGCTCGCCCTGCAGCACGCTGTTGGCAAGCTCTCCCGTCAGTTGCACGGGTACGGACGGTATGCGCTTCACCTTCGCGGTCCAGTCTTCACCTTTCAGACCGTTGCCCCGACTGGTCGCCTGTACCAGTTGCCCCTCGCGGTAAACCAGCGTCACCGCCACGCCGTCCACCTTCGGCTGCACCCACAGGTCTCGGCGCGCGTGCATCCACTGCCGGAGCCCGGCTTTATCCGCCACCTTTGGCACCCCGGTATGGCTGACCGGGTGCCTGACCGACCCCGTTGCGGGTGCCAGCGATTCAACGGACTGCTCGTCGCCAAAGCAGCGCTGCCACTGTTTAAGCCGGGCGGCCAGCTGGTCGTATACCTCGTCGTTGACCTCGCTCACGCCCTCTTTCCAGTACGCCGTATCCCAGCGGGTTATTTGCGCACTGAGGCGGGCGATCTCCTGCTCTGCTTTTGCCGGAGACCACACCGGGCATACCGCCAGCCCGTAACCGCTCCAGACCATTATTACTACGATCAACCATCGCCACATTGTCTGCCCTCCCTGTTTTTGAAGGGTATATCGCGGCATGGAACGGCTGGCGACACAGAAATGCAGGCTTTACGAGCCGGCGTCAGGACATTGTTTCTGTTGCAGCAACTGGCGGAAAAAAGTGGAAAAAGACGAGCAAAAATCAACGATGAAGAGGAAAAAGTGTGACAAAGGCTACGTCACGAAGCGGCGACGTGTATAATAAGCCCGTATGTAGGACTTCAACGCTATCAACATACAAAGACTCTCATGGCTCAAGGCACGCTTTATATTGTTTCTGCCCCAAGTGGCGCGGGTAAATCCAGCCTGATTCAGGCGCTGTTAAAAACCCAACCGTTGTACGATACGCAGGTTTCTGTTTCTCACACCACGCGGGCACCGCGTCCGGGTGAAGTACACGGTGAGCATTATTTCTTTGTCGATCACGCTGAATTTAAAACGATGATTGGCCGGGATGCGTTTCTTGAACACGCAGAAGTTTTCGGTAACTACTACGGAACCTCGCGTGAAACCATTGAGCAGGTCCTGGCGACGGGCGTAAACGTGTTTCTGGATATCGACTGGCAGGGCGCGCAGCAAATTCGCAAGAAAATGCCGCAGGCTCGCAGCATCTTTATCTTACCGCCGTCGAAAGATGAGCTGGACCGTCGTTTGCGTGGTCGCGGTCAGGACAGCGAAGAAGTTATCGCAAAACGTATGGCCCAGGCTGTTGCGGAAATGAGCCATTACGCCGAATATGATTATCTGATTGTGAATGATGATTTCGATACCGCCCTGGGCGATTTGAAAACTGTTATTCGCGCCGAACGTCTGCGCATGAGCCGCCAGAAGCAGCGACATGACGCATTAATCACCAAACTGTTGGCAGACTGAACCCACATTCAGTATCATGCCCAGTCATTTCTTCATCTGTGGAGCATTTCAAGTATGGCACGCGTAACTGTTCAGGACGCTGTAGAGAAAATTGGTAACCGTTTTGACCTGGTGCTGGTCGCCGCGCGTCGCGCTCGTCAGTTGCAGTCCGGCGGCAAAGATCCACTGGTACCGGAAGAAAACGATAAAACCACCGTTATCGCGTTGCGCGAAATCGAAGAAGGTCTGATCAACAACCAGATCCTCGACGTACGTGAACGCCAGGAGCAGCAAGAGCAGGAAGCCGCAGAACTGCAGGCCGTTACCGCCATTGCTGAAGGTCGTCGTTAATTAAACCTGCGGGTCGCCCTTGTATCTGTTTGAAAGCCTGAATCAACTGATTCAAACCTACCTGCCGGTAGACCAGATTAAGCGTCTCCAGCAGGCGTATCTCGTTGCACGTGACGCTCACGAGGGCCAGACACGTTCAAGCGGTGAACCCTATATCACGCACCCGGTAGCGGTGGCCTGTATTCTGGCCGAGATGAAACTCGACTATGAAACGCTGATGGCCGCCCTGCTGCATGACGTGATTGAAGATACCCCCGCCACCTACCAGGATATGGAACAGCTGTTTGGCAAAAGCGTTGCCGAGCTGGTGGAAGGGGTGTCTAAGCTTGATAAGCTGAAATTCCGCGATAAGAAAGAGGCGCAGGCCGAAAACTTTCGCAAGATGATCATGGCGATGGTGCAGGATATCCGCGTCATTCTGATCAAACTCGCCGACCGCACCCACAATATGCGCACGCTGGGCTCACTGCGCCCGGACAAACGTCGTCGCATTGCCCGTGAAACCCTCGAAATCTACAGCCCGCTGGCGCACCGTTTAGGTATTCATCACATTAAAACCGAGCTGGAAGAGCTGGGTTTTGAAGCGCTGTATCCAAACCGCTTCCGGGTGATTAAAGAGGTGGTGAAAGCCGCGCGTGGCAACCGTAAAGAGATGATTCAGAAGATCCTCTCTGAAATCGAAGGACGTTTGCAGGAAGCCGGTATCCCCTGTCGCGTCAGCGGTCGCGAAAAGCATTTGTACTCTATCTACTGCAAAATGGTGCTCAAAGAGCAGCGTTTTCACTCGATCATGGATATCTACGCGTTTCGCGTCATCGTCCATGATTCCGACACCTGCTATCGCGTGCTCGGTCAGATGCACAGCCTGTATAAACCGCGGCCTGGACGGGTCAAAGATTATATTGCCATTCCAAAAGCGAACGGATATCAGTCTCTGCACACTTCGATGATCGGTCCACATGGCGTGCCGGTTGAGGTACAGATCCGTACTGAAGACATGGACCAGATGGCGGAAATGGGTGTTGCTGCGCACTGGGCTTATAAAGAGCATGGTGGCGAAAGTAGCACTACCGCGCAAATCCGCGCCCAGCGCTGGATGCAAAGCCTGCTGGAGCTGCAACAAAGCGCCGGCAGCTCGTTTGAATTTATCGAGAGCGTTAAATCCGATCTCTTCCCGGATGAGATTTACGTTTTCACACCGGAAGGGCGCATTGTCGAGCTGCCTGCGGGTGCCACGCCGGTCGACTTTGCTTACGCCGTGCATACCGATATCGGCCATGCCTGCGTCGGCGCACGCGTCGACCGCCAGCCGTATCCGCTGTCACAGCCGCTGACCAGCGGCCAGACGGTCGAAATCATTACCGCTCCTGGTGCCCGCCCGAACGCGGCGTGGCTCAACTTTGTCGTGAGCTCAAAAGCCCGCGCCAAGATCCGCCAGTTGCTGAAAAATCTCAAACGCGATGATTCCGTGAGCCTGGGCCGTCGTCTGCTTAATCACGCGCTGGGCGGTAGCCGCAAGCTGGCTGAGATCCCGAAAGAGAACGTTCAGCGTGAAATCGAGCGCATGAAGCTCGCCTCACTTGACGATCTGCTGGCAGAAATCGGTCTTGGCAATGCGATGAGCGTGGTGGTGGCGAAGAACCTGCAACAGGGTGAAACATCGGTACCGCAACCGTCGTCTGGCAGCGGTCATCTGCCGATCAAGGGCGCCGACGGGGTGTTGATCACCTTTGCCAAGTGCTGCCGACCGATTCCTGGCGACCCGATTATCGCTCACGTCAGTCCCGGTAAAGGGCTGGTTATCCATCACGAATCCTGTCGTAACATCCGTGGCTACCAGAAAGAGCCTGAGAAGTTTATGGCGGTCGAGTGGGATAAAGAGACCGAGCAAGAATTTATCACCGAGATTAAGGTCGATATGTTCAACCACCAGGGCGCACTGGCGAACCTGACTGCGGCAATCAACACCGCCTCTTCCAATATTCACAGCCTGAATACTGAAGAGAAAGATGGCCGCGTGTACAGCGCCTTTATTCGTCTGAGCGCGCGCGACCGTGTGCATCTGGCGAATATCATGCGCAAAATCCGCGTGATGGCTGACGTTATTAAAGTCACCCGTAACCGAAACTAGTTTTATGAACTCAAAACGTTATGCACGTATCTGTGAGATGCTCGCCAGGCGTCAGCCTGACCTGACAGTCTGCATGGAGCAGGTCCATAAACCGCATAACGTTTCTGCCATCGTCCGTACTGCAGATGCCATCGGCGTGCATGAAGTCCACGCCGTCTGGCCGGAAGGTCGGATCCGCACCATGGCCTCATCTGCCGCAGGCAGTAACAGCTGGGTGCAGGTCCACACTCACTCCACCATCAGCGACGCCGTCTCGCACCTGAAAGGGCGCGGGATGCAGGTGCTGGCGACCCACCTTTCCGATAAAGCCGTCGACTTCCGTGAGGTTGATTACACCCGCCCGACCTGCATTCTGATGGGTCAGGAGAAAACCGGGATCACGCAGGAAGCGTTAGATCTGGCGGATCAGGACATCATTATTCCGATGACCGGCATGGTGCAGTCGCTGAACGTCTCCGTCGCGTCGGCGCTCATTCTGTACGAAGCCCAGCGTCAGCGGCAAAATGCCGGGATGTACAAGCGTGAGAACAGCATGCTGCCGCAAGCCGAACAGCAGCGTCTGCTGTTTGAAGGTGGTTACCCGGTGCTGGCCCGCGTGGCAAAGCAGAAAAACTTACCCTACCCCCACGTGAATATGCAGGGCGAAATTGAAGCCGATGCCACGTGGTGGGCCACCATGCAGTCGGCGAAGTAGATCATGCAAGGCCGCCTGCTGGATGCTGTACCGCTGAATTCGCTGACCGGCGTGGGTGCAGCGCAGAGCAGCAAACTGGCAAAAATTGGCCTGCATACCGTGCAGGATCTCCTCCTGCACCTCCCCCTGCGCTATGAAGACCGCACCCATCTTTATCAGATTGGCGAGCTGCTGCCCGGAATTTACGTCACGGTAGAAGGCGAAGTCCTGAACAGCAATATCACCTTCGGCGGCCGCCGGATGATGACCTGTCAGATCAGCGATGGCACCGGCATTCTGACGATGCGCTTTTTTAACTTCAGCGCAGCGATGAAAAACAGCCTCGCCACCGGACGACGCGTGCTGGCCTACGGCGAAGCCAAACGGGGGAAGTACGGCGCGGAGATGATCCACCCGGAATACCGCGTGCAGGGCGATCTCAGCACCCCGGAGTTGCAGGAAACCCTGACCCCGGTCTACCCGACTACCGAAGGCATCAAGCAGGCGACACTGCGCAAACTGACCGATCAGGCGCTGGAGCTGCTCGATACCTGCGCCATCACCGAACTGCTGCCGCCCGAGCTGGCGCAGGGAATGATGAGCCTGCCGGAAGCGGTGCGCACCCTGCATCGCCCGCCACCGACGCTGCAGTTAAGTGATCTGGAGAGCGGACAACACCCGGCCCAGCGACGGTTAATTCTGGAAGAGCTGCTGGCACATAACCTGAGCATGCTGGCGCTACGCGCCGGTGCCCAGCGTTTTCACGCCCTGCCGCTTGCACCCCACGATGAATTAAAAAATAAGCTGCTGGCCTCGCTGCCGTTCAAACCGACCGGCGCACAGGCCCGCGTGACCGCCGAGATCGAGCGCGATATGGCGCTGGATGTACCGATGATGCGCCTGGTGCAGGGCGACGTGGGCTCCGGTAAAACGCTGGTCGCCGCGCTGGCTGCGTTACGCGCCATCGCCCACGGCAAGCAGGTCGCGCTGATGGCGCCGACTGAGCTGCTGGCTGAGCAACACGCGGTTAACTTCCGCAACTGGTTTGCCCCGCTGGGCATTGAAGTGGGCTGGCTGGCCGGGAAGCAAAAAGGTAAAGCGCGACTGGCCCAACAGGACGCGATTGCCAGCGGTCAGGTGCAGATGATTGTCGGCACCCACGCCATCTTCCAGGAACAGGTTAAGTTTAATGGCCTGGCGCTGGTGATCATTGATGAACAGCACCGCTTTGGCGTGCATCAACGACTGGCGCTATGGGAAAAGGGACTTCAGCAGGGGTTCCATCCGCATCAGCTGATCATGACTGCGACCCCCATCCCCCGCACGCTGGCGATGACCGCCTATGCCGATCTCGATACCTCGACCATCGACGAGCTACCGCCAGGCCGCACGCCGGTGACCACCGTCGCCATCCCGGATACGCGCCGCAACGACATTATCGACCGCGTGCGCAACGCCTGTACTCAGGAAGGCCGTCAGGCTTACTGGGTGTGTACCTTGATTGAAGAGTCCGATCTGCTGGAAGCGCAGGCAGCAGAAGCCACCTGGGAAGAGTTAAAACTGGCTCTGCCGGAGCTGAACGTCGGGCTGGTGCATGGCCGCATGAAGCCTGCTGAGAAACAGGCGGTGATGCAGGCTTTCAAGCAGGGCGAGCTGCATCTGCTGATTGCCACCACGGTGATTGAAGTGGGCGTAGACGTCCCCAACGCCAGCCTGATGATCGTTGAAAACCCGGAGCGTCTGGGTCTGGCGCAGCTCCACCAGCTGCGTGGCCGCGTCGGACGTGGCGCGGTGGCCTCACACTGCGTATTGCTCTATAAGGCACCGCTGTCGAAAACCGCGCAGAAGCGTCTGCAGGTGTTACGCGACAGCAACGACGGCTTTGTGATTGCGCAGCAGGATCTGGAGATCCGCGGGCCCGGCGAATTACTGGGTACCCGTCAGACCGGCAATGCAGAGTTTAAAGTGGCCGATTTACTGCGCGATCAGGCGATGATCCCTGAAGTTCAGCGTCTGGCACGCCATATCCACGAACGCTACCCCGAACAGGCGGCAGCGTTGATAGAGCGCTGGATGCCAGAGACCGAGCGTTACTCTAACGCCTGATCAGCCAAACATCGGCAGCATCAGATACAGCTTAATCACCAGCGCGTTGACGATATCAATAAAGAACGCCCCCACCATCGGCACCACCAGAAACGCCATGTGCGACGGACCAAAGCGTTCGGTAATCGCCTGCATATTGGCGATGGCCGTCGGCGTTGCGCCCAGACCAAAACCACAGTGACCGGCCGCCAGCACCGCTGCATCGTAGTTTTTACCCATCATCCGCCAGGTCACAAAGACGGCGTACAGCGCCATAAACAGGGTCTGCATCGCCAGAATGGCCAGCATCGGCAGCGCCAGCGAGGCCAGTTCCCATAGCTTCAGGCTCATTAGCGCCATCGCCAGGAACAGTGACAGGCAGACGTTGCCCAGCACCGACACCGCCCGCTCGAAGACGCGATAAAACCCCACCAGCGCCAGGCCGTTGCTGAGGATCACCCCGACAAACAGCACGCAGACAAAGGTCGGCAGCTCCAGGGCAGAGCCCACCAGCAGTTGCGCAATGACCTTACCCACCGTCAGGCAGATGGCGATCAGGGCGATGGTTTCGATCAGCACCAGCGAGGTAATCATCCGCCCGACGTCCGGCTTTTCGAACGCCGACGGCACCATCTCGTCGTCCGGTCTGCCGTGCGGCGTCGTGGAGCGCTTCACCAGATAGCGCGCCACCGGCCCGCCGATCAGGCCGCCCAGCACCAGTCCGAAGGTGGCGCAGGCCATCGCCACTTCTGTCGCGTTCTGGAAACCGTAACGTTCGACAAACAGCTTACTCCATGCCGCCCCGGTGCCGTGTCCGCCGGAAAGTGTAATCGACCCGGCGAGCAGACCCATCAGCGGATCCAGCCCCAGCAGGGTGGCCATACCGATCCCGATGGCGTTCTGCATCACCAGCAGGCCGACCACCACAATTAAAAATACCCCCAGCACTTTGCCGCCCGCCCGCAGGCTGGCGAGGTTGGCGTTCAGGCCGATGGTGGCGAAAAAGGCCAGCATCAGTGGGTCTTTCAGCGACATATCAAAGTTGATTTCCCAGCCCATGCTTTTTTTCAGCACCAGCAGCGCAATGGCCGCCAGCAGTCCGCCCGCAACGGGCTCCGGGATGGTGTATTTTTTGAGGAAAGGGACACTGTGAACGAGCTTTCGGCCAAGCAGTAAAACCAGCGTTGCCGCAACGAGAGTCGACAACGTATCGAGATGAATCATAGTGGGCTCCTTTTTAGGCGCGTGCGTGTGCGCACGCGGCGTGATCCTGGGTCGGCTGCGTGACTTAAGTGCAACCGGGAGCAGGAGTGTAATGAACTTTGCCGCTGCGTTGTATAAAAAGCCGCACTAAACAGGTGGATTTATCTGCGAATTACGCTGGCAATCGTTTGCTTTTCTCATCCACTCGGCTAAAATGCCCGCTTTTCCTCGTGGGGATCGCCGCAGATGTCCGTTAACGCCTTAGAACAGCAAGATGCGCAACCGATTGCGCAGCCGCATAACAGTGAACTGATTTACCGTCTTGAAGATCGTCCGCCGCTGGCGCAGACCTTGTTTGCCGCCTGTCAGCATCTGCTGGCGATGTTCGTGGCGGTGATCACCCCCGCCCTGCTGATCTGCCAGGCGCTCGGCTTACCGGCGCAGGACACCCAGCACATCATCAGCATGTCGCTGTTCGCGTCGGGCGTGGCCTCTGTTATTCAGATTAAAGCCTGGGGTCCGGTCGGATCGGGTCTGCTGTCGATTCAGGGCACCAGCTTTAACTTTGTCGCCCCGCTGATCATGGGCGGCACCGCGCTGAAAACCGGCGGCGCAGACGTGCCGACAATGATGGCCGCGCTGTTCGGTACCCTGATGCTGGCGAGCTGCACCGAGATGGTCATCTCCCGCGTCCTGCACCTGGCGCGCCGCATTATTACTCCGCTGGTCTCCGGCGTGGTGGTGATGATTATCGGCCTGTCGCTGATTCAGGTAGGGCTGACCTCTATCGGCGGCGGTTACGCTGCCATGGCCGACCACACCTTCGGTGCCCCGAAAAACCTGCTGCTGGCGGGCGTGGTGCTGGCAATTATTATTCTGCTTAACCGTCAGCGTAACCCGTACCTGCGCGTCGCCTCGCTGGTGATCGCCATGGCCGCTGGCTACCTGGCCGCCTGGGCAATGGATATGCTGCCGCAGTCCAGCGCCCCGACCGACAGCCCGCTGATTATGGTCCCGACGCCGCTGTATTACGGCCTCGGCATTGACTGGAATCTGCTCCTGCCGCTGATGCTGGTATTTATGATCACCTCTCTGGAAACCATCGGCGACATCACCGCCACCTCCGACGTCTCTGAGCAGCCGGTTTCTGGCCCGCTGTATATGAAGCGTCTGAAGGGCGGCGTGCTGGCAAACGGCCTGAATTCGTTCGTCTCGGGCGTGTTCAACACCTTCCCGAACTCCTGCTTCGGCCAGAACAACGGCGTGATCCAGCTGACCGGCGTTGCCAGCCGCTACGTGGGCTTTGTGGTGGCGCTGATGCTGATTGTGCTGGGCCTGTTCCCGGCGGTGAGCGGCTTTGTGCAGCACATTCCTGAGCCGGTACTCGGCGGCGCAACATTGGTGATGTTTGGTACTATCGCGGCATCCGGCGTGCGTATCGTCTCCCGCGAGCCGCTGAACCGCCGCGCGATCATGATTATCGCCCTGTCGCTGGCCGTCGGTCTGGGTGTGTCGCAGCAGCCGCTGATCCTGCAGTTTGCCCCGGACTGGGTGAAAAACCTGCTCTCTTCCGGCATCGCAGCAGGCGGTATTACCGCGATCGTCCTGAACCTGATCTTCCCGCCAGAAAAGAACTAACCCTACCTGTACGGCAGCAGATCGCTGCTGCCGTACACGGAATTACACTATTCCCGCCTTGAGCATTGCGTATAAATCGTGCATAACTCCTTTATGTGCGTTTTACGTGATGGAAGACCATGAAATTTATTGGAAAGCTACTCATCGGTATTCTGGTTGTTCTGCTGGTTGCGATCCTCGCGCTCTATCTCCTTGTCCAGACCCGCTGGGGCTCGACCCAGGTCAGCAGTTGGATCACGGAAAACACCGATTACGAGCTCAGTTTTGACCAGATGGATCACCGTTTCTCCTCCCCCAGCCACCTGGTGCTGAAAAACGTCACCTTTGGTCGCGACGGCAAACCGGCGACGCTGGTCGCAAAAATGGTGGATATTGGCGTGAGCAGCCGCCAGCTGACCGACCCGCTGCACATGGATACCATCACCCTGTTTGACGGCACGCTGAACCTGTCGCCGCAGACTGCCCCGCTCCCCTTGCAGGCCGATCGCCTGCTGCTGAACAACATGGCGTTTAACAGCCCCAATACAGAGTGGGATCTGAGCGCGCAGAAGGTCACCGGCGGCGTCAGCCCGTGGCAACCCGAAGCGGGCAATGTGCTGGGGAAAAAAGCCAACATCCAGATGAGCGCCGGGTCGCTGACGTTAAACGGCGTACCCGCCAGCAACGTGCTGATCCAGGGCGAACTTAACGGCAAAGAGGTGGTGCTGAGTACCATTGGCGCGGACATGGCGCTGGGATCCCTGACCGGCACCGCGCGGCGCGACGCCAGCGGCGGCTGGAAGGTAGACAATATGCGCCTGAACGAGATCCGCCTGCAGAGCGATAAATCGCTGGCCGACTTTTTTGCCCCCATCACCACCCTGCCGTCGCTGCAGATTGGCCGCCTCGACGTGACCGACGCCCGCCTGCAGGGGCCGGACTGGGCCGTCACCGATCTCGATTTAAGCCTGCGCAACCTGACCCTGAGCAAGGGCGACTGGCAGAGCGAGGACGGTCGCCTGTCGATGAACGCCAGCGAATTTATCTACGGTTCCGTACATCTGTTCGACCCGATCCTGAATGCGGAATTCTCCCCGCAGGCTCTGGCGTTGCGCCAGTTTACCTCGCGCTGGGAAGGCGGGATGGTGCGCACCTCCGGCAGCTGGTTGCGCAGCGGCAAGGCGCTGGTGCTGGATGATGTCGCCATCGCCGGGCTGGAATACACCCTGCCGCAGAACTGGAAAGCACAGTGGATGGAGACCCTGCCGACGTGGCTGAACAGCGTCACGCTGCGCAAGATCGGCCTGAGCCGCAATCTGGTGATCGACGTGGATCCTGTCTTCCCGTGGCAGATCACCTCCCTCGACGGTTACGGCACCAACCTGCAGCTGGCGAAAGATCATCAGTGGGGCGTATGGGCCGGCACCGCCACCCTGAACGGGGCGGCCGCCACCTTTAACCGCGTGGACGTGCGCCGTCCGTCGTTAGCACTGACCGCAAATACCTCGTCGGTCGCAATCACTGACCTGAGCGCCTTTACCGAAAAAGGCATTCTGGAAGCCAAGGCCAGCGTGTCGCAGCAGCCTGCGCGTCAGGCGACCATCAACCTGACCGGGCGCGGCGTACCGTTAAACATCATGCAGCAGTGGGGCTGGCCGGCACTGCCGGTGACGGGCGATGGCAATATTCAGCTCACCGCCAGCGGCAACGTGCAGGCAAATGCGCCGCTGAAACCGACGGTCAATGGCAGGCTGAATGCAGTGAATATGGATAAACAGCAGGTGACGCAGACGATGGCGGGCGGGCAGGTCAGTACGGTTGAACAACCGCCAGCGCCAACCGCACCTTAGTGGCTTTGGGCATTGCCGGGCGGCGGCTGCGCCTTGCCCGGCCTACAACATCTAACACATACGCCCGGTAAGCATTAGCGCCACCGGGCGTTTGACACTCGTCAGAGGTGAATCACCACCTCATTCCCTTCGGCTTTCACCACCACGCCCCACTCGCTTCCCGCATGTGACGCGCCTTTGACGCCGCTAATCTGCTGCACATTACGCAAGCAGACCGACCAGCCTCGCGCCTCGCCGTTCCCCTTCAGCGTCACGGTGTTGCCACTGCGCGTTGCAGTCAGGGTAAACGCCACGACACCGTTGGCCGCAGGCACTTCACTGACCGCCGTCGCGCCATCGTCGAGGTTAAACAGCTGGAAGGCCGTTCCCTCGTTCCAGGCGTAGTCCGGCTTCTGGCTGTTATTACCGAGCGCCAGCAGGGTGTTGTCGCGCACGTACACCGGCAGGCTCTGGAAGTCGTGCTGCTGTTTATGCCAGCGGCTGCCCGGGACCTGGTCGTTATGCCACAGGTGCGTCCAGCGTCCTTCCGGCAGATAAAACTGCACGTCACCCGCCTCGCTGAACACCGGCGCAACCAGCACAGAATCACCAAGCATGTACTGGCGGTCGAGATAATCGCACGCCGGGTCATCCGGGAACTCGAGCATCATTGCCCGCAGCATCGGGGTGCCATGCTCCCGGGCCAGCGCCGCCTGGCGATACAGGTATGGCATCATCCGGCACTTAAGCTGCGTGAAGTGGCGCACCACGTCGCAGGACTCGTCGTCGTACGCCCACGGCACCCGGTAGGATTTGCTCCCGTGCAGGCGGCTATGGCTGGAGAGCAAACCAAACGCGCACCAGCGTTTATAGACATCTGCCGGAGCGGTATTTTCGAACCCGCCGATATCGTGGCTCCAGAAACCAAACCCGGACAGCCCAATCGACAGCCCGCCGCGCAGGCTTTCGGCCATCGACTCGTAGTTGGCGTAGCAGTCGCCGCCCCAGTGCACAGGGAACTGTTGCGCCCCTACCGAGGCCGAACGGGCAAACAGCACCGCCTCTTCCTCGCCGACGGTCTCTTTCAGCACGTTCCACACCAGCTCGTTATAGATGTAGGCGTAATGGTTGTGCATTTTCTGCGGATCGCTGCCGTCGTGCCACACCACGTCAGTCGGGATGCGCTCGCCGAAATCGGTTTTGAAGCAATCGACGCCGATATCCACCAGGCCTTTCAGCTTGTCGGCATACCATGCACAGGCTTCCGGGTTGGTGAAGTCGTAAATTGCCAGCCCCGGCTGCCATTTATCCCACTGCCACAGCGAGCCATCCGGGCGTTTCAGCAGATAGCCCTTCTCTTTCAGCTCCTTAAATACCGGGGATTTTTGTCCGATGTACGGGTTGATCCACACGCAGACCTTCAGCCCTTTCGATTTAAGACGGCGAATCATCCCTTCCGGATCCGGGAAGGTCACCGGGTCCCACTCAAAATCGCACCACTGGAAGGCCTTCATCCAGAAGCAGTCGAAGTGGAAGACGTGCAGCGGCAGGTCGCGCTCGGCCATGCCGTCGATAAAGCTGTTGACCGTCGCTTCGTCGTAGTTGGTGGTAAATGAGGTGGTGAGCCACAGGCCGAATGACCACGCCGGTGGCAGCGCCGGACGCCCGGTAAACTGCGTATAGCGGTTGAGCACCTCTTTCGGCGTCGGGCCGTCGATCACGAAATATTCCAGATACTCGCCTTCGACGCTGAACTGCACCTTGGAGACTTTCTCGGATCCGATTTCGAACGAGACGTTTTCCGGGTGGTTGACCAGCACGCCATAGCCGCGGTTAGTCAGGTAGAACGGGATGTTTTTGTACGATTGCTCGGTGCTGGTGCCGCCGTCGCGATTCCAGGTATCGACCGTCTGACCGTTGCGCACGAGGGCGGTAAAGCGTTCGCCCAGGCCATAGACTGTTTCGCCGACGCCCAGATCCAGCCGCTCGAACATATAGTTGCGATCGCTGTTACCGTCCTGCACATAGCCGTTGTTTTTCAGCTGGCTGCCGGTGATGCGCTGACCGTTCCGCAGGAAATCCAGCGCCCAGAACTCGCCTTTGGTGACACGCACGCTGACGTTGCCGCTTTTCAGCTCGGCAAATTCAGCGTTGTTTTCAATCTGCACCTTCACGTCTTTCAGAACATTCAGCGGATAGTGTGGGCCGTTATCCACCGCGCCCTGGAAGTGTTCGATGCGCACCCCGACAATTCCTTCCTGCGGTGCAAACAGACGCACCGTGAACATTAAGGTGTCCAGCTGCCAGGCGCGCTCGCGCACGTCGCGTGGCGCCACATACACCACCAGGTCGTTACCCTGCTGTTCCACCTCGAATACCTGAACCGGCGAAATCACATTCATACCCGGTTGAATAAGCCAGTTTCCATCACTGATTTTCATGCTTTCGTCCTCTTAGTTCTGTAATTCTTTGCTGACCGGCAGCGTGTTGAAGTCCTGCTGATTACGGCGCGCGCCCTGCGCCAGGTCGCCCATGATTTTGAGCAGGAACGGCGTTTTCAGGCTGTAGTAGCGTTTAGCAATAATCGCGCTCAGCAGGTAGCACGCGGCCGGAACCAGCGTAAACAGGGCAATAATGATGCTGATGGTGGCGCTGTTCTGGGTTTTGGCTGCGGCATCGTACCCGCCACCTGCCAGCATCCAGCCAATCAGTGCCCCACCGATCGCCAGGCCCAGCTTGAGCACGAACAGCGTGCCCGCGAAGCTGATGCCGGTCAGGCGTTTGCCGTTGGTCCATTCGCCGTAATCGACGGTATCGGACATCATCACCCACTGGATCGGCGTCACCAGCTGGTGCAGCACGCCAATCACGAAGATAAAGCCAAACATGGTGATGCTGGCCTGCATCGGCACGAAGAACATCGCCACGCTCGCCACTGCCAACAGGGCGTTGGTCCACCAGAAGACGCTGACTTTGCACTTCCAGTCGGTGAGCGGTTTGGCCAGCGCCGAGCCAATCAGGTTGGCGACGCAGTAGGTGGTGAGGAAGGCGACGAATAGCTCCGGCGAGCCGAGGATCCAGGTGACGTAATACATCATCGCCCCGCCACGCACGCAGACCGCGAGGATATTGAGGATGGTGAGCATCCCGACGATGCGCCACTGGTCGTTTTGCCAGATATCGCGCAGATCTTCGCGCATGCCCGCCGTGCTCGGCGGAACCTGGATGCGCTCTTTGGTGGTGAAGAAGCAGAACGCCAGCATCAGGAACGCCACCACCGACAGCACCGCGATGCCCCCCTGGAAGCCAAACGCTTTATCGTCGCCGCCAATCAGATTCACCAGCGGCATCATCAGTACCGTGGAGAGCATGCCGCCCGCCGTCGCCAGCACAAAGCGCCAGGATTGCAGGGAGATGCGCTGCGTCGGGTCGTTGGTGATCACCCCGCCCAGCGCGCAGTACGGGATATTGACCACGGTATACAGCAGGGTCAGCAGCGTATAGGTGACGGCGGCGTAGATCATTTTGCCATTCAGGCTAAGGTCCGGCGTGGTGTAGGCCAGCACGCAGACCAGGCCAAACGGGATCGCACCGAACAAAATCCACGGCCGGAACTTACCCCAGCGGCTGCGGGTACGGTCGGCCAGCAGGCCCATGCACGGGTCGGAGATCGCATCCAGCGCACGCGCCAGCAGGAACATGGTGCCGACAAACCCGGCGGGAATGCCGAAGATATCGGTGTAGAAAAACATCATGTACAACATTACGTTATCGAAAATGATGTGACTTGCTGCGTCACCCATGCCGTAACCAATTTTCTCTTTGACGGACAAGACTTCACTTTTCATTGCTGTTCCTGC
This sequence comes from Leclercia sp., assembly GCA_049284415.1. Lineage (GTDB taxonomy): Bacteria > Pseudomonadota > Gammaproteobacteria > Enterobacterales > Enterobacteriaceae > Enterobacter. The sequence continues at coordinate 119,632 of JBAPXW010000007.1, read as the reverse complement.
GCCCGAAATGGGCTCTGAGACCGGTTACATGTTTTGTAAACGATCCCGATCCAGGCAGGTATTCCGTTTTCTGGTTACCTTTTTATGATTCTTGTTTTTTGTGATCGCGTTAAAACTGGTGACAGAAAAAGTGTAAGACGCGGATTTTGTTAGGATTTACCTTATAAGGGGTAGTGCAGGTCAAAAAAGGGGTGAAATAAGTGAGCGAAAGATTGGGGTAAATGATTGAAAGTAGATATAATGCGCCCCGCCTCCATGTAGCAATCGAGGCGCGGAAGATCGTCATCTCCGGTGAGGTGGCTGGACTTCAAATCCAGTTGGGGCCGCCAGCGGTCCTGGGCAGGTTCGACTCCTGTGATCTTCCGCCAAAATTAACTTCCTTTGTATCTTCATTTTTTACATCCTCTCTCAAGCATTTTTATTGTAAATCCGTCTGAAAAATGCAGCCAACTAGCGAACAAGAACATTAAAATTTGCGAACAGGCAATATAAATATTTGGTTTGAAAATCATCCCAAAGTAAAAAAACAAAGCTACTATTACTAAAAGGAATCTTTTAGAGCTATACCAGCTAAAGCTGCTGTCATTAACTCTCTGCTTCATCTTTGAAATGGATCGTGAGATTTTTGCAGCATTTTGTCCAAGTATTATTGATGCAGCGAGGCTCCAATCAGAAGAATATATAATATCACATAAAGGACCAAAATAGATTTTAACTAATATCAAAATAACAAAAGGAACGCATATATACAAATACTCAGCTTTTAAATCTGAGATAAAACTTATTTTATCTGCTGTACTAAGCTGGTATTTCAAGTTGCTCATCACTTCCGCCTCTAAAAATATTATCAATCTTTGTAATCTTAACGTTCCTTATTTCTGAAATTTTTCGCTTATCATAAGGCTTATAAAGATCATAATTAAACTCTGCCAATAAAGTATCTTTTGGTCCAATCGGTGGAATTAAGCCCGATTGATAATTTTCTACCCAATCCTTAACGAGAATCCTAGCTGTAAACGTTTTATTCATTGTTGCGCTTTTAAATGTCCACAGTTGCTTACCTTCATTTATAGCAATTTTTACATATAAATAATCCCTAGCAGTAATTGTTTCTTTCACGCCTAAAAACATTGTTGAAAGATCGCCAGTAAACCTCCAATTTGTATTAACATTTTGCGAGTAATCACAATAACCAAACTCTACAGTTTCACCTTTAAGAATAAGATTATTAGCTTTTGATACCGTTCCCAACATATGAGTTAAAGCTTTACGATCTATGTGAGAATCAATATCACTTCCTAATTGATCATGGATTAATTCCTCTTCTATATTCGCAGCCAATTGATCAATCTGATCTTCACTTTCTATTTCATTGACTTCAACTAATTGTTCAAATAATTTCGAACCAGCAGATGCCACTCTATTCATAAAGAAGTTGTTTATAAACCCTGGCGCTTGAGATAACTTCGCTTTAATAGAGGAAAGTTGGACTTCTTCGAGGTTAAATTTAAAGTCTTGCTTAATATCGATAGATTTAGCTAGTATTTGCCCAAATTGCTCATAAGCAGCAATATACAAACTCATAGCTTCAAAAAGCTGGCTCGGATTAGGCCTATCCTTTTTGTAATCTATTCTAATAAAAACATTCGAATCCATGACTTGCCTCGTTGATTGATAGATAATTTATCTGTTAACTAGCTTTCATCAATTTACGATATCAGTCTTACAAGAGCTCCAACTCCCTTAAGCAAGACAATATCTGATAAGAAAACAGACTTCAACAAAATACTGTATAAAAAAACAGTATTTTATTTGTGGTAATAAAAAAATATTATAAACAGTTAGTTAGATGATTTTAGTCTGGCAATGCACGCCTCTTTCACCCACTTACTAAAATTACCTTTCCCCGCAACTTTCTCAATCTGTTCCAAAAGCTCATCCTCGAACCGAATGTTCTTCATCGTGCTCTTAGTGCGGTCAAAATTTGGCTTTTTTTTATCTTGCATGGTAGGTACCGATTAGGTTAGTTTATCACCACATGGTACCTACCATATGGATTCAGATTTCGTGCAACGCCCAATAGTGTTCGAGCACTAAAGGGCGTCTAACCTCACCAACTATCAAGGAGTTGATTATGGCTGATTCGCATTCTACCCTGGACACCACCGCAAGCGGAACAGAGCGTACATTAATTGTGGGATATCGCCCGCATGGTCTCGACCGCAGTACGCCAAACCTGATCCTTTCCGGCAAGTGGCTGCGTGCGGCAGGGTTTGATACCGGGGATAAAGTCACGATAAAAGTGATGGACGGTTGCATCGTGGTGATGGCGCACAACCCACATGAGAAAATGTTGCTCACCGAGTTAAAGCAGGCGCAGCAAAAGCTGAAAGGAATTGAAGGGGCACTCTCCCTCATTTAACCAGGCAGTTCCCCGAACCTGTAAGTTCTACTTACAGGTTCGGGAGATATTTAATCATTCGGTAGTTTTCCCCTACACTCCTGACAGACATCATCTCCGTTATTTCGAGCACGTTACCCACTCTTTTCAAACTCCCGATAGTCATGACAACAGACGATATCACTTCCTAAAAAACACATAAGCCATTGTTAATACCACAAACGCTGCGATTGATTTTAAGGCCAAATCGCGCGGCAGATAGTGAGCGGCTAAAACAGCAAAATTCACCATTATCCAAAAGGGGATATAAGCCCAAAAGGCGAAAGAGATCTGCTTTTTTAGCCATTGCATGAGCGCTTTTTTCATTTTTTAGCATCCTTACTATCGAATCAACGAGCTCTGAATCTGTTTTATTAAAAAAATGATTAACGTGCATACTCCCCCTGAGTTATAGGCCTTCAAGGACATATGGTTAAGTTACTCATTCACTCGATTCAATTATATTCTTAGCTTGTGGTTTTATTATTATTTCATCAAAATCCAAATTCTATTTTTGTGATAATAATCATGATATGCACAAAAATGTCTTATTCAAAGCAATAATTGCTTAATCCATTACATCAACCGCTACAACCACAATTATAAATTCTTAAATTTATGCCTGCATCTTCGAACAGTACGGTAATGAGAGTAATAACACAGCATAGAATTATTAGGTGATGACTTTACCCCCTACACCAGATTCTAAAATAAGTGACATCTCAAGAAGGTAGTGACGCGCCTGACAGAGAAGCACTGCAAATAAAGTGAACGGAACCACCACCGGATCCGCATGCTCCCCCTCACCCCAACCCTCTCCCTAATGGAGAGGGAGCCGACCGTGCCAACACTCTGTGGAGATCTATCCCCCTGTGACCCCCCTCACAACTCCACCTCAAACCCCACCCCGTGCAAAAAATCGGAACTCCACAAACAAAGGCTGGCAAGCCGCCCATCAGAATGCGTACCCTACAAAATGAAAACCACAGACATCGCTTCTGACAGCTACGTCAAAGCCAGCGTGCGGGAAAAGATCGGCTACGGGTTTGGCGATCTGGCCTCCAACCTATCGTTTGGTTTTGTCTCTCTGTCCCTGCTGTTCTTCTACACCAATATCTATGGCATCAGCGCCGTGCAGGCGAGCCTGATCTTCGTGATTGCCCGCGTGCTGGATGCGCTGTTCAACATCGGCATCGGCTACGTGATTGATAAAGCCAACACCCGCTACAGCAAGCTACGCCCGTACTTATTATTTGGTGCCTTGCCGCTGGGGGAGACTGCGATTGAGCGGCTGAGGGGATTTATGTGAGGCGGATTAAACATAGGCGCTATGGGGAATGGCAGCAGAATACTCACCTCGACCATCTATTCTATAAGGAAGATTGATAAATTCACTAAGCAATACTTCCCATAATTATATTATAACTTCCCATCAATACGTAACGTATAACACTCACATGCTTTTTAAAGGCGAATCACATTTTATTATGTTGAATAAGTGTATTTTTCTCCTGACTGAACAAGGAGATAAAAATGGCTATACCTGTTTATTTATGGCTCGAGGACCAATGCGGTCGTGCAATTAAAGGATCTGTTAATATAAAAAATCGAGAAGGTTCGATAGAAGTCATTGAACTGATGCATTCAGTTAAACAACCTGTCGACAAACTCACGGGGCGAATAACAGCCAAGCGAATATATAGCTCTTACGCATTCATGAAGGAAATAGACGCTTCATCCTCGTACCTTTATAGAGCACTTAGCACTGGGCAAACGCTTAATAAAGCAGAGTTCATATTCTACAGAATTAATTACAATGGACTGGAAGAGGCTTACTTTAAAACAACGTTAGAAAATGTCAAAGTGGAGCAAATTGAACCTCTCCTTTTTGACATCAAGGCACCTGAAAACGAACTTAACACCCATCATGAATATGTCGATCTAACCTATGAGAAAATAACGTGGCATTATCTTGATGGAAACATCATTCACTCTGATACATGGAAAGAAAGAGGCTAAGGAGGATACATGTCGTGGGAATATGATGTAAAAGAACATAAGTTTTATTTGGATGGCGTTTATCAGTTCGATGCTGATTATGCTGGCGCAAGTGGCTACAAGAACGATCCCACTCAAGAATGCATCAAGAACAGCGGCCCCCTACCTCGGGGCACGTATACCATCGGCGCCCCCTATAACTCCACACATACTGGAAAGTACACCTTAAGCCTGACACCCTGGTCGACGAATGATATGTGCGGAAGAGATGCATTTAAAATTCATGGCAAAAGTAGCCAGCATCCGGAAGACTCATCAGAAGGATGTATAATTGCTCCCTTAACAGCCCGAAGGAGCATCTGGAAAAGTAATGATACGGAGCTAATAGTAAAATGAAATATTTATCTATTTTGGTCCTGTTGCTAATAACGACCAGCGAGCACACTTTCGCGGCGCAAATGACGGGGTTTGCACGTAGCTATTATCAGGACGAACGCGCTTTACAGGAGGTTGCGTCAACCCATTCCCTCTTACCCAACATTACCCTAGGCAGTAAAAGCATCCTGATGGAAACGTCTACGCTGGCAGAAATCGCGGAAGCCCCCTTCCATAAAGATAGCTCCGCTACCTGGCTCTGCCTGCGTTCGACAGAGGATATAAACTATTGGTTTATATCTGATAATGAAATGGGAAAGGGGTTGCTTACGGCTATTGCAATCGCTAAAGACGGCAACCATAAAGAGTGTATAACTACAGCAGAACCCATTCGGGTATCAATCACCGGGCTCAGCTTGCTTGAGGCCACACGTCAGGATCTAATACATACGTTCGGCAATATAGCGTCAATTAAAAAGGATGCATTTCTCTATTATCAGGAGACACCTGTTGATAATGGTTTTACACAGAGCAATACCGTGACTTATTACCTCGATGGCGATCGGGTGCGAGGGGTAATTATCGGGCAGATTACGAGCAGTTAGTTTATTTAAGGCATTGCCGTTATCGTATCCCCCTTATCCCTGAGGAATAGGGGGGCTGAAGGTTCAAATCACCCCTCCGATAAAATCTCCTCAAGATCCCTCTCATTAGCCTTCTCAGTGCGTGAAACAAAATCGTTGGCAAAACTCTCCTTCAGCGAAGCAGGTTCGAGAATGCGAATATCGGGGAGCCAGTAGCGTAGCCAGCGAAAGAGCGTGTTTTTATCGTTATGGGTGGTGGCGAGCGTCAGGCTGCCATCCGGGTGCGTTTGCACAATGCGCTGGCCGGGGAAAAGCGCACGGCGAGTGACATATTGTGCAGCATGGGCAGATACCCAAAGTGTGGCGTCGATATGTGCGCCAAAGTGGATCCCCGTCGTGGTGTCCAGCTCTTCAAGAACAGTGTCGTCCGCAACGAAGTGGCTGCCGGACAGGTTAAAACTCGTGATGCGTGCCAGCTCAAATGCCTTCAACCGCCCCGCCTCAACTCCGGCCAGATACCACAAGCCATAATGGTTTATCAGACGATACGGCTGCACAACGCGCGATTTACCGCGATAGGCGAAAGTGACGGTCTTCAGCGCGCTAATGGCGCGATCGAGATTATCCATCAGATCGCTAAGAAGACGGTTTTCCCGACTGCTGGCACCGCGAATCGTCAGGTTATCGGCGCTTTTCATCCGTTTACGTAACGATTTCCCATCGCTATACGGAAACAGATGGGACACGCCGGTAAAGCTGGCAAACTCGGCAAGGTGTCCGACATGCAAATTAGGCATCAGATGCTGGCTAAGCTTGTACCGCCCTGTAGAGACCTCTTCCAGCAGATGGGAAAGCCGGGCTAAATCGCGATAAGCCGTACGCTCGGTAATGTCGAACCGTTCGCAGAGCCAGTTTTTATCGATAACATTTCCCTGGTAGAGGGCGCCAAACGTTTCACAGAGTCTTTCGATAAGAAGGGAATGCTTGCTAGCAGCGCTTTCTTTCATCGTGTCCTGGATCCCTCAGTGCAGAATGCATTCACCATCAGAAGCAGGCTTAAAAACCTGCTTTGCATTCGGTTTTAACCCATAAATTTAATAAGCATTAACGGCATAAGCACTGGAAACTTAAGTCAAAAATTTAGCAGGTCAGGTATCGGAGGGTAATGCAGTACACTGGAAGGTGGTGATGAGAAAAGCCGCGAAGAAAAAGACGAGGGATAACGCTGTGTGAAAATGGCAGGTCTCCCTGCCATTCTTGATTCATTACGACTTCACGCCATCAAGCCTCAACAGGCGTCAGGTAATCCAGACGCAGCGGCTCCGCCAACAGGTCATCCATTTGCAGGATAAAGTCCTGGAAATGCGGCAGCGCAATGTGTGCCTCCAGCCCCTGCTGGCCGCGCCACGACTCCCGGACATAAAAACAGTCCGGCGTGTCTCGCAGCTGAAATAGCTGATACTCCACGTTGCCGGGCTCCTGACGGGTCGGGAGCAACAGCGCCTGCAGGGCTGTTTTCAGCGCGTGCGTCTTCCCGGGTTTGGCTTTCAGCACCGCAATAATGGAGATGATTTCAGTGACGTCCATCTCAGAATCCTTCCAGCACAATCTTGCCGACCGCACGCCCGGTTTCGAGCTGGGTGTGGGCTTTCTGCAGGTTAGCCGCGGTGATCGCGCCGTAATGCTCACCCAGCGTGGTGGTGATGATTTTGTCATCAATCAGCCCTGCCACACGCGTCAGCAGCTGGTGCTGGGCGATCATATCCCGGGTTTCAAACATCGAGCGGGTGAACATAAATTCCCAGTGCAGCGAGATGCTTTTCGCCTTGAGAGGGCGGGCATCCAGCGTCTGCGGATCGTCAATCAGCGCCAGTTTACCCTGCGGTGCCAGCGCCTTGATGATCTCGGCGTAATGGCTGTCAGTGCTGTTGAGGCTGGCGACGTGGGTCACCTCGTTAATGCCGATGGCGGCCAGTTCTTCCGATAGCGGCTTGCTGTGGTCGATGACATGATGTGCGCCCGCTTCCCGAACCCACTGCTGGCTTTCAGGACGCGACGCCGTGCCCACCACGGTCATTTTCGTCAGCTTACGCGCCAGCTGCACCAGAATCGAACCGACACCGCCCGCAGCACCGACGATCAACAGGGTGTCGCCTTCGTTACCCTGCTCCTGAACGCCCAGACGGTCGAACAGCATTTCCCATGCAGTGATTGCCGTTAACGGCATCGCCGCCGCAGAGGCGTTATCCAGCGTTTTGGGTTTCAGCGCCACAATGCGCTCATCCACCAGCTGGAACTCACTGTTGCTGCCCGGGCGGCCTAATGCCCCGGCGTACCAGACTTCATCCCCCGGCGCGAACAGCGTTACCGCCTCGCCCACCGCCGCGACAACACCGACCGCGTCCCAGCCCAGAATGCGCGGCGTCTCACCCTGAAAACCGGCCCGGACTTTGGTGTCCACCGGGTTAACGGAAATCGCTTTCACGTCGATCAGCAGATCGTGACCTGTCGCCACGGGCTGCGGTAATTCAATATCCTGCAGGAAGTCGATGTTTTGCGGGGCTGAACGGGTAATGGCAATGGCTTTCATATTCTCTCCGGCGTTAATTCGTTGTAGGTAGCGCAATAATTTGATGGTAAACGGCGGCCGTCGCAGGAAAAATAGCCTCGCGGCGATAAGACTTATACTCGGGAGATTAAAATGTTTCGGCTTGAGGATCTGGTGCTGTTTGTTCGGGTATCTGCCCTGAGCAGCTTTAGCGATGCGGCAAGAGAGGCGGGCGTGCAGCCCGCGCAGGTCAGTGCGGCGATCAAACGGCTGGAGTCGAGCCTGGCAATCCGGCTTTTTGCCCGCTCGACGCGCAGCCTGCGCTTGACGCCCGAGGGCGAGGCCTGGCTGCCCTACGCACGACAGATGCTCGATGCGATGCACGCCGGGATGCAAAAAATCCAGACCCCGGATGAAGAGATCTCGGGCACGCTGCAAATCGCCGTGCCGTCGGATTTAGGCCGCAACCTGCTGCTGCCCGTGTTCCAGACCTTTGGCGAGCGCTACCCGGCTTTGCGCCTGCGGCTGTTTTTCTCCGACCAGGTGGCCGATGTCTTTAAAGACCCGGTCGATATCGCCTTTCGCTACGGCACGCCAGAGGATGCGTCGTACATCTCCCTGCCCATTGCGCCCACTAACCGCCGGGTGCTGGTCGCCTCTCCCGAGTGGGTCGCCCGCCACGGTGACGTCCAGCACCCTGAACAGTTGAGCCATCTCAACGCCCTGACGTTTGTCCTGCGCGGACGCGTCCACGATCGCTGGACATTTTTCCGTCACGATGAGGTCTTAAACGTGAACGTCAGCGGCACGATGATGAGCGATGATGCCGAGGTGATCCGCCGCCTGGCGGTCTCCGGCGCGGGCGTGGCGTACAAATCCTGGCTGGATGTCGCAGAAGATGTCCGCGCCGGTCGGCTGCAGGTATTAATGACGGAGTATGAGGGCGAGAAAGTGCCGCTGAATATGATCTGTCCGCACCGTAAACAGCTCTCTGCGGGGGTCAGGCTGCTTTATGAAGCGGTAAAAGCGTGCTGCGAAGGGCAGGCGGTACGGAATTAATTGGCATGTACCCAGCATCTATCCAGGAGCTGTGTTGAATAATAAGCTGTAGCTTATATACTTCATGATATAAGCCACAGCTTATCAAGAATGAACTTATGTGGACGCCCGATTCGTGCATTCTTTGCTTTCGATCCCGTGCGTCAGGCCATTGTGCTGTGCGCAGGTGATAAGAGTAGAACGACTGATTCGTATCGCAGATGATGAATTTTCGAGTCATCTGGCATCTATGGAGGCCATAAATTGAAAACCCTGAATGACGTGATTGCTTCCCGCTCACCGGAAAGCCAACAGCGCATTAAAGAGCTGGCCGACGAAATGATTCTGGAAACGGGCCTGCAAATGATGCGCGAAGAACTCAAACTGTCGCAGAAACAGGTTGCTGAGGTAATGGGGATCAGCCAGCCCGCCATCACTCAACTTGAACAGCGTGGTAATGAGCTTAAAATCGCGACGCTTAAACGCTATATAGAGGCGATGGGCGGGAAACTGAGCCTGGATGTTGAGCTCCCGACAGGAAAACGCGTTGCGTTTCAAATTTAGAACACCGTTGGTGAGGGTGAGAAAAGGATATTCACCCTCATCCCACCCGAATCTCCATCACCGCATAGACCCCATCTTTCGGCACGATCACCGTCACGTTCTCTACCGGGATACCCGCCGCGAGATGGATATCCTGCAGCTGCTGCAGCGTGCGCGGGAAGATCGGCGTCCAGCCAATGCAGCGCAGGGCAAAATCGATCTGCGGGCTGCTGGTCAGCATGTTGGAAACCACAATCGCCCCGCCGGGCTTAATCAAACGCAGAACGTGTTTCAGGAACGTCACCGCATCGGTGTCGTTGAAATACTCGAAAATTCCCAGCGCATCCACCAGCTCGACGTTGCCTTCGCCCAGCTCCTGCACCAGATCGTCGCTGCGGATCAGGGCGTGGATCAGATTGCGCTCCAGTATCGTCACCTGCTCCCCGATCTTCAACCCTTCGGCGGCGGCCATTTTCTTCGCCCACTTCAGGGAGACAGGATCATAATCCACCAGCGTCAGATGCACTTTTTGCCCGTCCAGATGCGCGTTACGCAGCGCTTCCAGCACCGGGATCGCCGCCCCGCTGGCGAGGCTAACCCAGACGTTGTCGATCTTATTACGCAGGTAGTTTTCGGCCAGCACCGCCAGCACCCGCGCGCGGGAGCGAATGCCAATGGCATCGTTGGCGTGGATAAACCACTGACGGCTGTTGCTGTCCATCCGGGTGCCGTCGGGGAGATGTTCATCCAGTGGGTTCTGGATGGCGTAAAGCGCCAGCGCCGTCGGCACCAGCCGGGTACGCCAGGCCACGACCGCCGGACGCGTAGCAAAAGCCTGTTCAGACCAGCTGTTCTGGCAGGTGATGGTCACTTCGCCGCTGGCGTTTTTTTTCACGATCGGCGGCATCAGCTGCGGATCAGCTTTTAAGGCCTTATCGACGGCATTTAGCTCGCGGGTCACTTCATCTTTCATCGGCCAACTGTCGCTGACGTCAGGAAATGACGCGCTGAGAATGGTCATGGTGCTCGGCGCAGTGCCGCGAAAGGGTTGCCAGTGCATATGTTCATCTCCCGTGTGCCCTCAGGGAAGTCTAGTCACTCCCCCGTAAAGCACCCCAGGAAGAAAGCACGATCTTTACTGCTTCACCCAGACCAGCTCATCAACCTTGAAGCCCAGGCTACGCGCGGTGTTGAGGTAATCTTGTTTCACCGCATCCGGGATGGTTGGCGTGCGCGACAGGATCCACAGATAGTCGCGGTTCGGGCCACTGACCAGCGCGTATTTGTAGTCATCGTCCAGCTTGATCACGTTATACCCGCCGTAGAACGGACCGAAGAACGAGACCTTCAGCGCCGCGGTGGTAGAAGCGCCGGTGAACGAGGCTTTACCCTCGCTCTCATTCCATTTGCGCTTCACCGGATCGTATCCCCGGTTGAGCACGCTGATCCCGCCGTCGCTGCGCTTACCGTAGGTGGCGGTCACCTGCTCCAGACCACGCTCAAAGCGGTTTTCCAGACGGGCAACTTCGTACCACTTGCCCAGATAGCGACTGGCATCAAAGCCCGTAATGGGCTGCACGCCTTTGGGCGGCGTAGGGGATTTACAGGCAACCAGGGTCAACGCAATGGCGACACCGGTCACAACAGGCCATAGTTTCATCAGAATTCCTTTCATTTGCGCAGTTGGAATTAAAGTGTAGTGCAGCGCGGTGGCGCTTCATCCCGCCGGGAAATATTCGTAGTATATTAAGATTATTCCTCCTCTTCGGGTGCAGGCATGGCTTACTCCATCGGCGAATTCGCCAGACTCAGCGGGATCACCGCCACTACCTTGCGGGCGTGGCAGCGTCGCTACGGTTTACTCAAGCCGCAGCGCACCGAGGGCGGCCATCGCCTGTACAGCGAAGAGGACGTTCAGCAGGCGCTGAAAATCCTCGACTGGGTGAAAAAAGGCGTGCCGATCGGCCAGGTGAAGCCGCTGCTGGGACGCCCGGCACCGGGTCGCACCAACAACTGGCAAACGCTGCAACAGAACATGCTGCAACGCCTGCAGGCGGGGAAAATCGATTCCCTGCGCCAGCTGATTTACGATGCTGGCCGGGAGTATCCGCGGCCAGAGCTGGTCGCAAACGTCTTACGCCCGCTGCGCAGCCAGGTCTCGGCCAACGTACCCGCCGCCATGACCCTGCGCGAGATCCTCGATGGCATCATCATCGCCTACACCTCGTTTTGCCTTGAGGGCGATAAAAAAGCGGCAGGCGACAACATCCTGCTCAGCGGCTGGCACCTGAACGACCCGTGCGAAATCTGGCTCGAAGCCTTAACCCGCACCGGTCAGGGCCACCGTATCGATATCCTGCCCATTCCCCCTGCCACTCTGGCACCCGAGATTTTCCCGGATCGGAAATGGCTGTTGGTCACCCGCGGTAAACTCACTGCCGCGCGCAAAAAGCAGGTTGAACAGTGGCAGCAGCAGCTTTCCCTTGAGGTGATTATCCTCTGATTATTTTCTCCTGCGGGAGTTGTCACAGAAAGTTGAATATTTTCCTGCGCCGGGAGTGCTAACGTTTTCCTGTCACTTACGACTCCACAGGAAAACATCATGAACAAAACGCTCCCACTGCTGGTCCTCGCCTCGATGGCCTTTACGCCTGCCGCCTTTAGCGCCCCCGCTGGCACCCTGAGCGTGCATATTCTTGACCAGCAAACCGGCACGCCGCCACCGGGCGTCACCGTCACCCTGGAAAAGCAGCAGCAGGATAAATGGACCCCGCTTGCCAGCGGCAAAACGGACCAGGATGGCCGGATTAAATCGCTCTATCCTGCCGATCGGGATATGCAGCCCGGCGTGTACAAAGTGACGTTCAAAACGGCGGATTACTTCCATGCGAACAAGCTGGAATCATTCTTCCCGGAAATCCCGGTGCTGTTTACCGTCACCCGCACCAACGAAAAGCTGCACATCCCTCTTCTGCTCAGCCAGTACGGTTACTCGACCTACAAGGGAAGTTAAAAGTCATTGATAAATATTAATAATAAAAAGTAGCTTCGGCAATACCTGGACAAAACAGTCATGTTGTGTAAGTTTTAAGTATGACCTCTGGAGGTGCACACCATGACAACAAAACCTGTACTGGGTATTAGCGGATGTTTGACCGGGTCCGCCGTTCGCTTTGACGGCGGGCATAAGCGTATGGGCTTTGTCATGGATGAACTGTCCCAGTGGGTCACCTTCCGGCCGGTTTGTCCGGAAATGGCGATCGGGCTGCCGACCCCGCGCCCGGCGCTCCACCTCACGAAGATCGCCCCCGGCGAAATCAGCATGCGTTTTTGCCATCCTCCTTTTGATGACGTCACGCAAAAAATGGCGGATTTCACGGCAGATTACCTGCCTAAAATCGGCGATCTTGCCGGGTTTATCGTCTGTGCCAAATCGCCCAGCTGTGGGATGGAGCGGGTGCGGCTATACAATGAAAACGGGGATCGCGGGGCAAAAGAGGGCGTCGGTTTGTTCACCGCCGCCCTGCTGGAGATGTACCCCTGGCTGCCGGTAGAAGAAGACGGTCGCCTGCACGACCCGGCGTTACGCGAGAGCTTTATCGAGCGCATTTTTGCTCTCTATGAGCTCAACACTCTGCGGGCAAATGGCTTAACCCGCCGCGCGCTGCTGGACTATCACAGCCGCTACAAGCTGCAGCTGCTGGCCCACGATCAGCCAGGCTATCGTGAGATCGGCCCGTTTGTCGCCCGCATGCACGAGTGGGACAGCCTTGAGGAATTTTTTGTCGCCTACCGGGCAAAGCTGATGGCGATCCTCAAACAGCCTGCCTCGCGCAAGAACCACACCAACGTGCTGATGCACATCCAGGGCTATTTCCGCGCGCAGCTCAACACCCGCCGGCGCACGGAGTTAAGCGAGGTGATCCTCAGCTACCGCAACGGGCTGCTACCGCTCCTCGCCCCCATCACGCTGCTGAAACACTATCTGGCGGAGTACCCGGATAAATATCTGCAGACGCAAAACTACTTCACCCCCTATCCCGACGCGCTGGGATTGCGGCTGGCGGTAGCCTGACCGTAAAAATGCGAAGGCCCCATTGACCTAAAGAGGCCCCAACCAGTACCCCTTTTAGACGACACCCTCACTGTCGTCTTTTTTTTGCACTTTGCTTAAAACACTGTAATTCTGTACAGGCTAAAACCGTAACCCTGGATACGCCGATGATTAAAACGCTGCACATTCAAAACTACCGCTCCATTCGCGACCTGTCTCTGGATCTGGCCCAGCTCAACATCATCATTGGCCCAAACGGTACCGGAAAATCGAATATCTATAAGGCCATCCATCTGATGCACAGCGCCGCGCAGGGGCAGTTTTCCCAGGCGCTGGCGAATGAAGGCGGGATCCTGAAGGCATTCTGGGCGGGCAAAACGCGCAGCGACCAGCTGCGGCGCATGAGTCTGGCGGTAGAAACAGAGACCTGGGAATATGAACTGCAGGTCGGCTTTGTCGAGAAGCTGCCTTATCCCTCTCAGTTTCAGCGCGATCCGGTTATCAAAGAAGAATCGCTTTGGCTGAGCGGCCAGCATCGTCGGCCCTCATCACAGCTGATGAAGCGTAAAAATCAGGCCGTTTTTCTGAACAATGTGCATCATGAAAAAGTGACCCACAGCGGCACCCTGTACGAGAACGAATCGGTGTTCGGGCAACTGGGAGAACCGCATCTCTACCCGGAAGTGTCGCAGATGCGCGAGTCCCTGCGTAACTGGCGGTTTTATCATGAGTTTTCCGTTTCGTCTGGCTCGGCGATCCGTGCGCCGCAGCCCGGCTTTCGCTCGCCGGTGCTGGCCAGCGACGGAGCGAATCTGGCGGCGGCGTTTCAGACCATTGTCGAAATCGGCGACGAGCTGTTGCTGATGCGCATCCTCGATCAGGCTTTCCCCGGCTGTGTATTTTACAGCGACAACCCGGAGGGTCGCTTTCGCATGATGATGCAGCGCGAGGGGTTAAGCAGACCGCTGGAGCCCGCAGAATTCTCCGATGGCACGCTGCGTTTTCTCTGTCTGGCGGTGGCGCTGCTCAGCCCGCGCCCGCCAGCGTTTATCGCGCTCAACGAACCGGAAAACAGCCTGCATCCGCAGATGCTGCCTGCGCTGGCGAGCTTAATCGCCGAAGCCAGCCACTACACGCAGATTTGGCTCACCAGCCACTCGCCAGAGCTGGCAACGTTGATTGAAAAACACCGTTCGTTTTCACTGTATCAGCTGTCGATGGTGCAGGGAGAGACGAGGCTGGAGCGGCTGGGGTAATGGCAAGGTTACAGAGGATGATCCCGGATGCAGTTTCCGGCACAGCTATGCTAGATTAATAAAAGTTATTAACTGTTATTAAGCGAGGCCAGCAATGCGATCGCATGCTAAACAAACCATCAGCGCACAAATTCCTGTAGAACTGGCGCTGGCTATCGAAAAATTGGCCCAGGAGCTGGACCGTTCAAAAAGCTGGATAATCAAAGAAGCGCTAACGTTCATGCTGGCAGAGCGGGAACGTCGACACAACGATATCCTGTCAGGGCTTGCGGACGTCGATGCCGGACGGGTAGTGAGTCATTCAGAGATAGTGGATTTTGCGGCACGCCTGAAAAAAGAGTAATTCATGGAAATATTCTGGACACGGAAAGCTCAGGACGATCTTGAACGGATTTTTCAATTTGCCATGCAGTACAGCCGACAGCATGCTAACGACGTACTCGACAGGCTTATCGAAGGTACGACAAGTCTCGGGAATTGCCCTGCAATGGGCGTTTCCCAAGCCCGCTATAAACCGCGGGAAGTCAGGAAAATGATCTTCGATGAATATGAAGTGCATTATGAAATACGGGGCACTGCGATTTATATTGTCGACCTCTGGCATCGCCGGGAGGATCGCTAGCGCCCCACACGCACTCTGTTACCAGCCTGGCACCGCCCCGCCGTTAAAGATGGTCTCCGCCGCCTTCGCCACTTCTGGTGACTGATACGACTGGATAAACTCCTTCACGTTCTGCGCCTCTTTGTTCTCGTCGCGCGTGACGATGATGTTCACATACGGCGAGTTTTTGTCTTCGATAAACACGCTGTCATGCACCGGTGAAAGCCCGGTTTGCTGGAGATAGGTGGTGCTGATAATCGCCACATCCACTTTTGGATCGTCCAGCACGCGCGGCAGTTGCGCCCCTTCCAGCTCCATAATTTTCAGGTTACGCGGGTTCGCGGTGATATCCAGCGCGGTCGGCAGCAGGCCGGTATCCGGCTTCAGGGTGATCAGTTTTTCGTTTTGCAGCAGCAGCAGCGCGCGGCCCAGGTTGGTGGGGTCATTCGGGATGGCGATGGTCGCGCCGTCTTTCAGCTCGGTCACCGATTTGATCTTGCGGGAATAACCCGCCATCGGGAACACAAAAGTATTGCCGACGGCCACCAGCTTGTAGCCGTGGGCCTTGTTATCTTCGGCCAGGAACGGACGGTGCTGGAAGACGTTGGCATCCAGTTCGCCGTGGCTTGTCGCATCGTTTGGCAGCAGCGAGCCGCTGAACCCTACCAGCTCCACGTCGAGGCCGAACTTCTCCTTCGCCACTTTTTTGGCCACTTCTGCCACGTCCTGCTCGGCACCGTTAATCACGCCAACTTTAATGTGTTTAGCATCGCCGCCGCTTTGGTCACAGCCCGCCAGTATCAGACCCGCGAGAAGAACAGCACCCAATCGAAGTTTCACCAGACAGTTCCTTTTGATTAATGTTGTATCGACTATATCGACAACCCAGCGGCAGGCGAAAAAACGAAAAGGAATCAGTAATAATGATTAGTTATAAACGATATGTGCAAAGTCAAAACCACAACCAGGACCAATGAACATCAGAAGACGCGAAGCCTTGGCATAATGAGCAATAAAAAACATTAATATCGCCCAATATACATATTGGAGTAGGTTATTAATCATTACAGCGCACAAATAAAAACATCAACGCACAGAAACCCATTTGATATAACTCAATAATTTAAAATCTTATAGCACTAACCTTTTGCCACGAGACACTTGTTAGGTATTCATCTATGAAACAGTTAAACTGGCTTAAGGACAATGATATGAAAGACCCTAAACCGACTGATTTTATATCGGTAAGTGAAGTAATTAAAAACAGAGGAGGTAAAGCTGGTCGACTTCCTGTCACAAACAACCTAAGCATCACCCAGATTTGTCGTAGTAATAACAATCAGTTAGTTAGGTTTATGACAATAAGAATTCCTGAAAATATCATGTCCCTGGCAAGATTCAAAAAAGGTGACCGTATCGATATCGGGTTCACCGACGATGGATCAACATGGCGATTAAAAGTCGTTTCAAACGGTGAACAGGGTTATAGCATCACAACCCCGTCAAACAATCCTAAAAGAGGCCAGCTTAGATTGACATGGTGTGAAGGCATTCCAATTATTGGCGGTGACATAGCAGTAAGAAAAGCAAGAGCTATCGCAGATGACAAAACCATGAAAATATCCCCAGCGGAAATCATATTCGACATAGGTGAAGTACGGATCGAAGCCAGAGGTGAATCATAAGTTAGGTGGTAAAGCGATCTCTCTGATAGCTTGAAAAAGATCGCTCCTATCCAGTGTTCGCTTTTCAATCATTTTATGTCGTGTCCTTAAAGTCTCTGCCTCTATCATCTCAACACGCTAGATATTTAACGAATCCTTCGCCTCCTCTTACTTTTATTACTAAACAGCGTCGCTTCCCGTTAAAACCACGACAGCCCTAACGCCAGTATCATAATGGCAGCCGCCAGCATAAATACGGCGTGGATAGTCGAGCCAAACGCATCGAGATAATCCAGCCGCAGGGCGTCAAACCCGACTGAAGTTGTTGGCCCGGTAAGCGTAGCGCCACCGGGCGTCGGAGTCAGGCTGCGGAAGTCCAGTCC
Organism: Leclercia sp.; assembly: GCA_049284415.1. Classification (GTDB taxonomy): domain Bacteria; phylum Pseudomonadota; class Gammaproteobacteria; order Enterobacterales; family Enterobacteriaceae; genus Enterobacter. The sequence continues at coordinate 102,148 of JBAPXW010000007.1, read as the reverse complement.
TCAACCGTCAGTTCCTGAACCATCCCGAATGCACGATCGTTAGTCACAATGGTCGTGCCTCGACTGATGGCATGGGCTGCGATCAACTGATCGAGATCGCCCATGACTTTCCCTCGCTTTTCCATTTCAGCGCGGAGTTTGCCGTAAGTGGCTGCAGCATCACTGTTCCAGTCACAAATGGTGATGGTTTTAAGAAATTCCGATATGGTTTCATGCAATGTATGGCTCTGTTTTTTAGCAACGCCATAAAGCAGTTCAGCCTCTGTTATGCTTGAAATGCACATCTCTTCTGGCGCGATTCGAGAATAGTGATTTACCACGCTGGGATGTTGCCTCACGAGATGGCTTACTATGTTAGTGTCCAGCATATGCAGCATTTTTTATAACCCTTCAAGAGGATCTCTTGTTGTATAGCTCTGATTGCGCTCCTCTTTGCTGAGGAATGAATCAGGTACATGCGTCTGCTTCAGTAAACGCAAAAAATTCTCCCTGTGCCGTTCTTTCTCTGACATTGCCCTTAAAACCACATTCCCCTCTTCATCCCGCCGGATGTAGACATTTTCTGTATCAAACGCGAACTCAGCAGGCAGCATAACCGCCTGATTTCGTCCTTTTTTGAACAGCTTCGCTTTGCGTTCCATTGCCACCTCTGCTGGTTTATTAACCCGCTCAAAGCATGCGCCAGCAGCGTTAGGGAAGACAAGACTGGTCATTCAAATTCAGAAAGCGACTCGCAAAAAATAGATGAACGGCTAATTTTACGCCTGCCCCTTGCGCAGCGGCGTCTCGCGCAAAAACCACGACAGCACAAACGCCAGCACCATCACGCCAGCGGCCAGTATAAATACCGCATGGATCGCGGAACCAAAGGCATCGAGATAGTCCAGCCGCAGGGCGTCAGGCAGGTGATGTATCGCCGTCGGATTCAAATCCCGCGGCAGTTCCGTGCCCTCGGGTATTCGTGCCATCAGGCCCGACTGCAGTACGTTGGTGAATACCGCGCCAAACAGCGCCACGCCAATTGCCCCGCCAATGGAGCGGAAAAGGGTCACGCCCGAGGTTGCCACCCCGTACTGGCTGGATGAGACGCTGTTCTGTACCGCCAGCACCAGCACCTGCATGACCATACCCAGCCCCATCCCCAGCACGGCGGTAAACAGATACAGCTGCCAGATTGGCGAATCAACGGTGATCCGCGTCAGCAACGTCATGCCAATCACACCCAGCAAGGTACCGAGGATCGGGAACAGGCGGTATTTCCCGGTGCGGCTGATAATGCGGCCGCTGATTATCGAGGTCAGCAATAAGCCGCCCATCAGCGGGATCAGCTGTAAACCGGCCTCGGTCGGGGTGGCCTCTTTGACAATCTGCAGATAGAGCGGCAGGAAGGTCACCGAGCCAAACAGCGACATGCCGATAATGAAGCCAATCAGACTGCAAAGCAGGAAGCTGCGATCCCGGAACAGCGACAGCGGAATAATCGGCTCCCACGCCAGACGCTCCTCATGGATAAACCCGGCAATGCCCGTCAGGCCAAAGGCCAGAATGCACCACAGCTGCGGATCACTCCACTCGCGAACCGTGCCCCCTTCGCTGGTAAACAGGATGATGCACAGCAGCGCCATGCTGAGATAAATCGCCCCTAAATAGTCGATTTCATGCGTGTTGCGCTTCGCACTGCCGCGGAACACCGCCCCGATCACCAGCAGGGCAAACAGCCCCAGCGGCAGGTTGATGTAAAAAATCCAGCGCCAGGAGGCGTGCTGCACGATAAAGCCGCCGATCAGCGGGCCAATCACCGTCGCCAGACCAAAGACCCCGCCGAACAGGCCCTGATAGCGGCCGCGATCCGCAGGCGGGATCACGTCGGCCACTGCCGCCATGCTGATCACCATCAGCCCGCCGCCGCCCAGCCCCTGCAGGGCGCGCATCAGCACCAGCTGGGTCATGTTTTGCGCCAGCCCGCACAGGGCGGAGCCCAGCAAAAACAGGACAATCGCGATTTGCAGGACGATTTTGCGGCCAAAAAGATCGCCAAATTTGCCGTACAACGGCACCACAATCGTGGAACTCAAAATATAGGCCGTGACCACCCAGGAAAGCTTATCCAGACCGCCCAGCTCCCCCACGATGGTGGGCAGCGCCGTGGAGACGATGGTCTGATCGAGGGCCGAGAGCAGCATCACCAGCAGTAGCGCGCTGAATAACAGCCGCACAGAGGGCGCGTTTTTGGTTTGAGTCGAGGAATCAGACGTCATAAAACACCGCTTGAAATTAATTAATGAGATAATTAATATTCAATGAAGTTATGAATTCGGTCAAGGGATCCCCCGCACATGTCAGCACATAAAGATAATTCCGACCCCAAGCCAGCGGCGCGTCGCCCTGGGCGACCTCGGGGGAGCAAACCCACCGCCACCAGCCGGGAACAGCTGCTGGATATCGCCCTGAATCTGTTTGCGCGTCAGGGGATTGCCCGCACCTCGCTTAACGCCATTGCCAAAGAGGCAGGCGTGACGCCAGCGATGCTGCACTACTATTTTAACTCCCGGGAGCAACTGCTGGATGCGATGATCGAAGAGCGTTTTCTGCCGTTGCGCAGCGCGATCGGGGCGACGTTCAGCACCCATCCTGACGATCCGGTGGCCGCCCTGACCCTGATGGTAAAACAGCTCGCCGCCCTGGCCGTCGAGCACGACTGGTTCGCGCCGCTGTGGATGCAGGAGGTAATAGGGGAAATGCCGGTGCTGCGATCGCACCTGCAGGCCCGGTTTGGCGATGAGAAATATCAGACCACGCTGGATACCCTCGCCCGCTGGCAGCAGGAGGGCAAGATAAACCGCAATCTGGAGCCCGCGCTGCTGTTTACCACCTTGTTAAGCCTGGTGCTGGTGCCCTTTTCACGGATGCGTAATGACGAGAGGTTAAACGCCCTCTCGCCGGAGAGTATCGTGCGTCATGCGCTGGCGGTCATTGGCAGTGGGATTGGCGCCTAAAGCGCCTTCGACAGGTAGTACAGCTGCATGCCCTGATACGGGAAATCGTCCAGCGTCATTTTCAGCTGATAGCCCTGCTTTTCATAAAATGGCCGCGCCTGGAAGCTGAGGGTATCCACCAGCGAATGCCGACATCCCTGGCGCTTTGCTTCCGCTTCGGCCATCTGTATCAGCTGCGTTCCCAATCCGCTGGTGCGCGTCTCGCTGCAGACCCACAGATACTTGATGTCCAGCCATTCCCCCACGCGCCTGCCGATCAGCCCGCCGCGCATCTTGCCGCTGTCGTCGCGGGCATACACGGCAATGTCGCCTCCCACGGTGGCAAAATCGAGAAACTGCCCGTTATAAGCGCGCAATCCTTGCAATAGCTCTTCCTGATCCTGTTCGGTAATGGTGTCGGTTATTATCAGCTGCATATCATTCTCCCGTTACGCTGTACATGGACTATCTCACACTTAAATCGGCTTAAAAACGCCTTTGCGGGCCGCGTCACCCTTTGCTGTTCGCCTTGTCACGGCCATCACAAAAATGTCTTTCAGGCTTGCCTGTCCGCCAAAAACTGCAGCTACGCTTATTCCTACCCCTGCGCAACTATTGGCAAAATTAATACTTTCGGCTTGGGTCGCAAATGCGGATGTAACTATATATTTCACAGGAACGTGTGTGGTTTTTTCCGGAGGTCATCATGAAGTCAGCCCATCTGTTTTGCCTCGTCGTCTGTCTGCTTTTTGCCGCCTTCGTCCATGCGGAGGATGCACAGGAAGTGGATGACCCGGTAAAACTTGAGCAGATGAAGCAGCTGGTGTTGAAGGATGTGAAGAAAGCCTGCGCGCCGCAGCGCAAGCAGAGCGACCAGGAATGGGAAAAAATGATTATGTCTTCCGAGGCAAATCAGATGCTGGTCAAGAATGCGGTGGTGGCGATGAAGCGCAACAACCTGGACGGATACTGGGATGCCGTCAGTCGGGTGGACTGCATGGAGGATTACTGATTACGCATTAAGGGGCCATCACGCCCCCTTAATTTTTTATCGACGCATGTCCGGAATAATTAAATCCCCGCGCAGTACATACGAACCCAGCATCTGCGTTTTTTCATTCAGCCAGCTGACGATCCGCGCGGCCATCGCATCCATGGAGTATTCAATCGCCGGAATGGTCGGGATCCCCGGCAGATGCAGAGAACCGGCAAGGCTGAACACCATGATGTCCCCCGGCACCGATTTATTGAAGGCCTGCAGCTGCGGGATCACCCGCTGCGCTTCCTGCTCGTCGGCTACCAGCAGTGCATTAAAATTCAGCGTGCTGGCGTTATGCAGCAGTTCCTGTAAGGCCACTGACGATGAGGTGGCTTCCATAAAGACCAGGTTGCGATTAAACGGCAGAAAGTTTTTTTCCAGCGCATGTTTGTAACCCAGCAGCACCTGGTCAGCGAATCCGCTGCCCTGAGGCTGGATGAGGGCAATCTGACGTCGCCCCTGGCTGGCTAAAAAAGTGCAGGCCGTTTCTGCAGCAAACGCATGGTCGAACTGGATGCTGTTGACGTTATCCGACTCCATGCAATCCACCAGGATGACGTTCTCCTGCTCGATCTGCAGTGGAAAGCGCGCGCCAATAATCAGAATGTCATCGCACAACCCGCAGGAGAGTTCATCCAGCGCGTTCATGACTTCTGCTTTGGTGTTGGCGAAGCGAAGCAGCAGGTGCTTCTGGTGCTGGCTGAGGTGTTTTTCCAGCGCATACAGATAACCGGTGGTCTGGTTAACGTTATCCTGGGCGCAAATCACACCGATACAGCCGGTGGACTGGCTCAGCAGCGACTGGGCAATGACATTTGGCCGATAGTTTAACTCATCGACTGCTTTCAGTACGGCCAGGCGACTGGCTTCCTTTACGCCGCGCGACCCGCTCAACACCCGTGATACCGTGGCTTTGGACACCCCGGCCAGACGTGATACATCGTTGATTGTTGACATCTTTTTCCCCTGACAGGTCGCTCCAGGCACCTGTAATTCCTAATCCCGCATCGGCCATATTATAGCCAGTCAGGAGTATATCTGTTTACGTTTTCCATGGAAACCGATTTTCCGTTTCCGTCCATTTGATGCAAAAGGTGCCAAAAATCGTGACCGAAATCCGATATCCAACCCCCATAAGCAATGGATCTTGATGGGTGTCACACTTCTGTCTTATATCAATGGAAACCGGTTTCCATATGTTATCCAATCATCTCCGCAATAACTATTTACATTTTGAGGATGGGATGTCGATGTTCAAGATTATGCTGTGCTGCTCTGCCGGGATGTCCACCAGTTTGCTGGTGCGGAAAATGGTCGAAGTCGCAGAAGAACGCGGTTTACCGGTCAAAATTGATGCCTATGGCGTGTCCGAATTTGATACGCAGTTTCCGCAATACCAGGTCGTGCTTCTCGGACCGCAAGTCAAATACATGTTAAAAACGCTCTCAGACAAGGCTGCTACGCAAGGTGTGCCGGTACAAGCCATTGATATGATGGATTACGGTATGCAACGTGGTGATAAAGTGCTGGACTATGCTCTGTCGCTCATTGAAGCGGCACACTAAAAGGTGTTCTCATGAGTTCGTTATATCAATCTATGGTTGCCGTCATTGAGCAGTCCATTGCGCCACTGGCGGGCAAGCTGGGCCAGCAAAAGTACGTGATTGCTATCCGCGACGGCTTTACCGCCGCGCTGCCGTTTATGATCATCGGCTCGTTTATGCTGGTGTTTATCTTCCCGCCGTTCTCTGCGGATACCACCAACAGCTTTGCCCGCGGCTGGCTCGATTTCTCCGAGACCTATCGCGAACAGCTGATGCTGCCGTTCAACCTCAGCATGGGGGTGATGACCTTCTTTATCTCGGTAGGGATTGGCGCCAGCCTGGGTCGTCAGTTTAATCTCGACCCGGTGATGTCTGGCCTGCTGGCCTTTATGGCGTTCCTGCTGGTGGCAGCACCTTATGCCGACGGCAAAATCTCCACCCAGTATCTGTCGGGCCAGGGGATCTTCACCGCGCTGATCACCTCTATCTATGCCACCCGCGTGTATGCCTGGCTGAAAGAGAAGAAAGTCACCATCCGTCTGCCGAAAGAAGTCCCAACCGGCGTGGCGCGTTCGTTTGAAATCCTGATCCCGGTGGTTGTGGTGATCGGTACCCTGCACCCGCTGAACCTGTTTATCGAAGCGCAGACCGGGATGATCATCCCGCAGGCGATCATGCACCTGCTGGAGCCGCTGGTGTCGGCGTCTGACTCCCTGCCGGCGATTCTGCTCTCTGTCCTGCTGTGCCAGATTTTCTGGTTCGCCGGGATCCACGGGGCGCTTATCGTCACCGGCATCATGAACCCGTTCTGGATGGCGAACCTGTCCGCTAACCAGGCTGCGCTGGCTGCCGGTGCTGCCCTGCCGCACGTCTACCTGCAAGGCTTCTGGGATCACTACCTGCTGATTGGCGGTGTGGGCTCAACGCTGCCGCTGGCCTTCCTGCTGCTGCGCAGCCGCGTAACGCACCTGCGCACCATCGGCAAAATGGGCGTTGTGCCAAGCTTCTTTAACATCAACGAACCGATTCTGTTCGGCGCACCGATCATCATGAACCCGATGCTGTTTATCCCGTTCGTGTTCGTCCCGATGATCAACGCCTGCCTGGCGTATGGCGCGACCAAACTCGGCTGGCTGGCACAGGTTGTGTCACTGACGCCGTGGACCACCCCGGCACCAATTGGCGCCTCCTGGGCGGCAAACTGGGCCCTGAGTCCGGTAGTGATGTGCTTCATTTGTATGGCGATGTCGGCGCTGATGTATTTACCGTTCCTGCGTGCTTATGAGCGTTCTTTGATGAAAAACGAAGAGCAAAAAGCGCAGGCAACCGTAGGTGCCGCTGAAACCGTCGGTAACTAAGTCAAAGAGGACGTTTTATGAAATATGCATTTCCCGAGAACTTCTGGTGGGGTAGCGCGGCTTCCGCATTGCAAACCGAAGGGGAAAGCCAGGGCAATGGCAAAGGATTAACCACCTGGGACCACTGGTTCGCCCAGCAACCTAATCGCTTTCACAATGGGGTGGGACCGCAGAATACGTCCACGTTTTATCAGAACTGGAAAGCGGACATTCAGCTGTTAAAGCAGCTGAACCACAATAGCTTTCGCACCTCGATAAGCTGGTCGCGTCTGATCCCTGAAGGCATTGGTGAAGTGAATCCGGAAGCGGTCGCATTTTACAATCAGGTGATCGACGAACTGCTGGCCCAGGGCGTGACGCCGTTTATGACCCTGTTCCACTTCGACATGCCGATGGCGATGCAGGAGATTGGCGGCTGGGAAAACCGGGACGTGGTCGCAGCCTATGCCCGCTACGCCGAAACCTGTTTTGAGCTGTTTGGCGATCGGGTAATGCACTGGTTTACCTTCAACGAGCCGATTGTGCCGGTAGAGGGTGGATATCTGTACGACTTCCACTACCCGAACGTGGTTGATTTCCGTCGCGCGGCTACCGTGGCGTATCACACCGTGCTGGCACATTCGCAGGCGGTTCGCGCCTTCCGCGCCGGGCATTATGCCGGTGAGATTGGCATCGTGCTGAACCTGACCCCGTCGTATCCACGTTCGCAGAATCCGGCGGATGTGAAAGCGGCGCACCATGCCGACCTGCTGTTTAACCGCAGCTTCCTCGACCCGGTGCTGAGCGGTGAATATCCGGCGGATCTGGTGGCGTTGCTGAAAGCGCACGATCAGCTGCCTGCCTGTCGGCCTGAAGACAGCGCGCTGATTGCCGACGGCAAAATCGACCTGCTGGGGGTGAACTACTATCAGCCGCGTCGGGTGAAGGCACGCGAATCTGCCGTCAACCCGCTGGCACCGTTTATGCCGGAGTGGTTCTTCGACAGCTACGAAATGCCGGGCCGTAAAATGAACCCGTATCGTGGCTGGGAAATTTACGAGCCGGGTATTTACGATATTCTCGTTAACCTGCGCGATAATTACGGCAACCCACGCTGCTTTATTTCTGAAAACGGCATGGGCGTCGAAAACGAACAGCGTTTTATTGAAGACGGTCAAATTAACGATCAATACCGGATCGCGTTTATTTCCGAACACCTTAAATGGCTGCACAAAGGTATTAGCGAAGGCTGCAATTGTCTTGGCTACCATATGTGGACATTTATCGATAACTGGTCGTGGTGTAATGCGTATAAAAACCGCTACGGTTTTGTCCAGCTGGATATTACCACGCAGCAGCGCACCATTAAAAAGAGTGGAGAATGGTTTGCCGCCACGTCTCTGAATAATAGTTTCGATATATAGAGTAAAAGATGATGATTGCCTTAGAAGAAGCCGTAATGGAAATCATCGTCAATGCTGGTCAGTCGCGCAGCCTGTGCTTTGAAGCACTGCATGCTGCGCGGCAGGGCAACTTTGACGAAGCGAAAAGCCTGCTGCGCGAAGCCGATGGTTACTCGCGCCAGGCACACCATATGCAGACCAAGCTCATCGAGCAGGACGCGGGCGAAGCTCGCCAGCCGATGACATTAATTATGGTGCATGCTCAGGATCATTTAATGAACTCGCTGCTGGCCCGTGAATTATCTGAAGAGATTATTCACCTGTATCAGCGCTAATAAATTAACACTCAGCGATGGAGAAATCGTTACGATAATAGTGTAAAGCCTCTGGACCCTAAAAAATATCAACCCCCTTATTTTGGTGATAGCGACTTATTAAGTCAGCCCAGAATGGGATGGTTATTGTCTGAATAAAATTAAACTATATTGAGATAACCATGACAATGTTAAAAAAACTTCCACTAACAATGGCGGTTCTCGCCGCGCTTTGCCCAATTTCTGTGCTCGCACAGGAGTTTACTCAAGAGCAAATCGACGCCATTGTGGCCAAAGCGGTGGACAAAGCCCTGACCGAGCGTCAGGCGAAAATGGATGCCGCGGTCGCGAAAAAAGCCGACGTCATCACCGAACCGCAAAGCGCTGCACAATCCCCGGATATGGCGATCCCGTTCGGGATTAAATTTACCGGTTACGCCCGTTACGGTGCGCACTTCCAGGCTGCCGATCAGAAATACGTGGCCGTGGACGGTTCCTATAACGGTGCCTCCGCCATTGGTCGTCTCGGTAACGAAGGCAACGGCGGTGAGTTCCAGCTCTCCAAAGCGTTCAAGAGCGAAAACGGCGCCATCTGGGACGTCAACGTGATGATCGACCACTGGGGCGACGAAGTTAACCTGAAAAAAGCCTACGCCGGCGTGACGAACGTGCTGGAATCCAATCCGAACGCCTATCTGTGGGCCGGTCGTGACTTCCACCAGCGTCCGCAGCAGGGCATCAACGACTACTTCTGGATGAACCACGACGGCCAGGGTGCCGGGGTGAAGAACTTCGACATCGGCGGCGTACAGTTTGACGTTGCCACCGTGGCCGCGGTCGAATCCTGTAGCCCGGAAGTTATGGACGACGAAGCCAACCCATCGCGCATCACCTGTACCGGCGGCTCCGGCACCGGCGACAAAGGCAACTACGCGGCGACCTCCAAAATTCACGGCATGAAGCTCGGCCCGGTGGATGTGGAAATCTACGCCAACTACGGCTTTGACTCGAAAGCCATCGACACCGACGCACGGATGAACGCCTGGCAGGGCGGCGCGGTGTTGAGCCACACCAATGACAGCGGCGTAAACAAAGTGATCGCCCGCTACTCGGATAACGCAGACAACAGCGTGTACAACAAAACCGAAGACCTGACCACAATCTATGCCAGCTTCGAAGGGCTGCATAAATTCACTCAGGCAACGCAGGTGGAGTACATTCTGGCCTTCCACGACTTCGACAACAGCCGCGACAAGACCGACAACCGCAAAAACTACAATGCGATCGTCCGTCCAATGCACTGGTGGAACGACGTTCACTCCACCTGGCTGGAAGCGGGCTGGCAGCACGTTGATTACGACAACGGCGGCGATAACAAAGGCTGGAAGCTGACCCTGTCGCAGAACATGTCTATCGCCATGGGCCCGGAATTCCGTCCGATGCTGCGCTTCTACGTCACCGGCGGCAAGGTGGATAACGAACGCACCGCCCGCGTGAATGGCACCAAGGACGAAACCCTGGACGACTTCAACGTCGGCGCGATGTGGGAAGCCTGGTTCTAAACCCGGCTTCGCCCGGCGGCGCTGCGCTTGCACGGGCCTACAAGCTTTTGTAGGCCGGGTAAGCGCAGCGCCACCCGGCAGGATCTCATGCTATGCTGTTGGCCGAAAAATAGGCCAACACATCACAGGGGAGAACATGGGTGCCACAAAAAGAGGGATGCTAAATGTCCTGGTCGCCGCCATTTTATGGGGCAGTTCAGGGGTTTGCGCGCAGTACATCATGGAGAAGAGTCATATTTCCTCGCCGTATCTCACCATGGTTCGTCTGCTGTTTGCCGGGGTGATCCTGCTGACGCTGTCGTTTGTGCACGGCGACAAGATTTTCTCGGTCATCAAAAATCGTAAAGACGCCATCAGCCTGCTGATTTTCTCCCTGTTCGGGGCGCTCATCGTCCAGCTCACCTTCCTGGTGACGATTGAAAAATCCAACGCCGCCACCGCCACCGTGCTGCAGTTCCTGTCGCCGACCATTATCGTGGCGTGGTTCACGCTGGCGCGCAAAAAGCGTCCGGGGATTTTTGTGCTGGCGGCGATCATGACCTCGCTGATTGGCACCTTTTTACTGGTAACCCACGGGGATCCGACCTCGCTGACGATTTCCCCTGCTGCGCTCTGCTGGGGCATCGCCTCTGCCTTCGCCGCCGCGTTTTATACCACCTACCCGTCCACGCTGATTGCCCGCTATGGCACGCTGCCGATTGTTGGGTGGAGTATGCTGCTGGCCGGGTTAATGCTGACGCCGTTTTATGCCGGTCGCGACACCACCTTCGTTGTCGACGGCAGCCTGCTGCTGGCGTTCTTCTACCTGGTGGTGATCGGCACGTCGGTGACCTTCAGCCTGTATCTGAAAGGCGCACAGATGATTGGTGGGCCAAAAGCGAGCATTCTGAGCTGCGCCGAGCCGCTGAGCAGCGCCCTGTTGTCGGTGATGTTACTGGGGGTGGCGTTTACCCTGCCGGACTGGCTGGGCACACTGTTGATTGTGTCGTCGGTGGTGCTGATTTCGATGGATTCGAGAAGAAGAGGTTCCGCTTCAGCGTAGCCGGATGCCCTCTCCTGGCGGAGAGGGCGACAGCGTTACTGCGCCTTTACCTTAACCGCCACCAGCAACCCGGTAATCAGCATCAGCGTGCCAGAAATCACCAACGGTGACGTCAGTCCCAGATGGTCGAGCGCAATGCCGCCTACCGCCGCCCCGCAGGTGTTCGCCAGCTGAATCACCGCCACCTGAATGGAACCGGCTTTTTCCGCCTGATCGGCCAGCGAGCGGGTGATCCACGTCGACCAGCCCACCGGGATCAGCGCAAAGGCAAAGCCCCAGATAATTGCGATCGCCGTCGCCACCCACTTGTCGCTCCCCCACAGGATCAGCACCGCAGCGCTAATGGCCAGCACCAGCGGCGCACCTGCCAGCACAAACTTCAGCGAGCGTTTCAGGAACTGCGCCGACAGCGAGGTGCCGACAAAGCTGGCGATACCAAAGCTTAACAGCACCAGGGTCAGGCCATCGACGTCAAACCCGGCCAGGGTCGTAAACACCGGACGGATATAGGTAAAGAAGGCAAACTGCCCGGCAAAGGCCAAAAAGATGGCCGACATGCCCGCCAGCACGCCAGGGCGTTTCAGCAGGCTGAACATGTTCTGTTTGTGATGCGCGGCTTCGCCCGGCAGCGACGGCAGCGCCTTCCACACCCACAGGATGCACAGCAAGCCCATCACTGCGGCGCCATTAAAGACGTTCCGCCAGCCAATGATCCCTCCGAGGAAGCTGCCCAGCGGCGCGGCGATCACCAGCGCAATCGAGACGGCACCAAAAATCACCGACAGCGCTTTCGGCACCGAGCGCGCCGGTACCAGTCGCATGGTAAGTGACGCCGACATCGCCCAGAATCCGCCGAGTCCCAGCCCCAGACAGGCGCGACCCAGCAGCAGCAGCGCAAAGCTATCGGCGAATGAGACCAGCAGGCAGGAGATCGTCAGCAAGACGGAAAAGAAGATCACCACTTTACGGCGATCGGTGGTGCCAATCACCTGGGTGATAAACAGGCTGGCAAACATGGCGACAAAGGCGGTGACGGTCACCGACTGGCCCGCTAACCCTTCGGAAATACCCAGATCCTGCGCCATCGGCGTCAGCAGGCTAACCGGCAAAAACTCCACGGTAATCAGGCAGGCGACGCAGAACGCCACGGAAAAAACCGCCGACCAGTTAGGGCGCGATACCGCTTTGGTATGGGGCGAAGGGGCGGAGTGGATCTGTTCTGTCATGAATCACCTGAAGAGAAAATGAGCGGAAAGCCGCGCAGTTTAACATCTTAAGTGTGATCCATTTAACGTTTTGACAACTATTGTTCACTTCGCCCGCCGACGAGGATCAGTGCAGGTAGAACACACCCTCTTCCGGTAGGAACAGCTGGTTATAGCGCAGCTGGAAGGCGTTAAGCTCATACGGATCCGGCTCCATGTCGCGCATAAAGCCAAGCGTCATGCGGATCTGGGCGTCGGTGATCGGCGCGGCCAGCCGCGCCTTGCGCAGCAGGCGATACCAGCTCAGCAGGTTATTTTCACTGCTGTCGACAATGCACACCTGCCAGATCAGCAGCACCTGGGCGGCGTTTTGCAGATGGGACTCATCCGGGCGTTCAAGGTAGCGGATAAACTCGTTGCCGGCGCTTTTGCCAAACTGGTCGATCATCGATTCCACGGGAACCGGGGTGATCCCCAGACGCTCGCTAAGACGACGAATGGCACGCCGGGGCCCCGACGTCATGACGCGAAAGCCCACCACAAACACCACGGCAAGCGTAGCCAGCATTATCCAGACCATGAATTCTCCTTAAATATAGCGGCTCATGATATCGGGAAACGCTACGCATCAATAGCAGACAACGCCGTATTAATGAACGGATAAACAGTGGAACAGCGCCAGGAAAAAAGATAGTCGGACGCGCGCAGCGGCGGGCATAAAAAAGCCCGGCATCAAGCCGGGCAAAACGTTACCTGTGCACTCAGGCAGCGTGTAACTGACGCAGACGTTTTTCGCGACGGATTTTGCGCTCTTCGAGCACCGCGACCATCGCCATCAGGCAGATACAGGCGATGGCGGCGGCGTCCAGCGCGGCAAAGGTGCCTGCCCAGCCGGTAAGGCCGAAGATTGGCGTGCCGTCGGCAATCATCCCCAGTCCTAGCTTGGCGAAGCTGTCGCCGATCAGATAAGCGAAGGTGCCTTTAATCCCATCGGCAGCGCCGATCGCTTTTTTTGGCACGAAGCCGACGGCGGCCACGCCAATCAGCAGCTGCGGGCCAAACACCAGGAAGCCGAGCGCGAACAGCGACAGCAGGTAGACGTACTGGTTACTGGCATGCTGGTAAACACCGAGGGTAGCGATAATCAATGCCAGCGCCACGCAGGCCACCAGCGCCCGGCGACCGTTGGCCAGATCCGACAGCCAGCCCCACAGCAACGTGCCGACCAGGGCACCCACTTCAAACAGGGTAAAGCCCTGGATCGCCACCTCTTTGGAGAGCTTCAGCTCCTGGAAGGCGTAGACGGTAGACCACTGATCGATACCGATGCGCACCACATACAGGAAGATATTAGAGAAACACAGCAGCCAGATGACCTTATTCTTCAGCACGTATTCGACGAAGATCTGCCATTTGGTCATGTCGTTCTCTTCGGTCTCTTTGTCCTCTTCGCTGATCTCTTCGTCAAACAGCTCTTCCGCTTTGCCGAGGCCGTACGATTCCGGGGAGTCGCTGCCGTAGCGCAGACCGATAAAACCGACCACCAGAGCGATAATCGACGGGAAGATGAACATGCCGATCACATGGCCGTCGAACAGGACATTGGCCCCGAACAGCGCCACACCAGCCGCACCCGCACCGCCGAGGTTGTGGGAGATGTTCCACATCCCTAGATAGGAACCGCGCTTGCGGCGCGGGGTCCATTTGGTGATGGTCGAATAGCTGCACGACCCGCCGGTGCTCTGGAAGAAACCGCTTAAGGCGTAGAAGGCGATCATCATAAACAGGCTGACCGAGCCGGTGCCCATGCTGGCACTGAAGCCGAGCATACAAATCGCGGAGAGGATCAGCATAAACGGCAGGAACTGCTTGGTGTTTTTACCGTCCGCGTAGTACGACACCAGGGTTTTACCCACGCCGTAGGTGATGGAGAAGCCGAGGCCAATCATCCCCAGCTGGGTCATGCTCAGCCCGTAGGTGGAGATCATGTCGTTCTGGGCGATGTTAAAGTTTTTGCGGATCAGATACATGGTCAGGTAGCCGATAAAGACCACCAGATACGACTGCATGAAGGGTTTGAACCACATTTTGCGCCGCACATCGAGCGGCAGATCCAGGGTCGGCTTACGCACCTGGTTTAAGAAGGCCAGCATGTTGGGTTGCTCCTGAGCTGATTTTTATACCTGCGAATGGCAGGCATTGTAAAAATCAGCCGGGGGCGTCGCCTGAGACAGCGTCCAGGTGGAACCGGGAAAATATCCTAGTTTTGCCCCACTCGGGGCAAAAGGGTGAGGTGTATCACGCTTCACTGGCCTCGCGCGGCGTCTGGGCGTTGAGGAACGGCAGCAGCAGCAGGGCGGAAATGCCCGCCGCGATGGCGATCACCGCGAAGAATCCGCTCCAGTGCCAGATGTCGATTACCCGCGCCAGCGGCCAGCCGGAGAGCGATGCACCCAGGTAGGCGAACAGGCCGACAAACCCGGTCGCCGCGCCCGCCGCCTCTTTGTGCGAGCACTCCGCCGCCGCCATGCCGATCAGCATCTGCGGGCCAAAGACGAAAAAGCCGGTGGTGAAGAAGCAGGCCGCCTGCATCACGTAGCTGGCGAAGGGCATCAACCACAGGGAACCGACCGACAGCAAAATCCCGGCGGCAAAAATCAGGTTCATCGGCCCGCGGTTGCCGTTGAACAACTTGTCCGAGCCCCAGCCGGCAACCAAGGCACCGATAAAGCCGCCCAGCTCAAACATCGACACCGCCGAGTTGGCGGTGACCAGATCGACGCCCAGCGTCTCGGACATGTACAGATTGCCCCAGTCGTTGATCGCCGCCCGCACGATGTACACCAGCACGTAGCACAGGGACAGCAGCCAGATATACGGGTTCAGCAGCACATATTTGGTGAGAATTTCCCGCCGCGTCAGCCCCTCGCCTTCCTGCTGCTGGGCAATCTCCAGCGCGTCGTGCCGCCAGTCGCCAATCGGCGGCAGGCCGACAGTTTGTGGCCTGTCCCGCAGTCGCCAGCATAAAAACAGCCCGGCGAGGATCGCCAGGCTACCGGCAATCATCATCCCCGCGCGCCAGCCGTAGTGCAGCGCCGCCGCGCCGACGACGATCGGGATCAGCGCCCCGCCGACGTTGTGCGCGGTATTCCAGATCGCCCACCAGCCGCCGCGCTCGGTACGCGAATACCAGCTGGTCAGCAGGCGAGCGCAGACCGGCGACCCCCAGCCCTGGAAAAAGGCGTTCAGCGCCCACAGCAGGGCAAAGGCCCACAGCGAGGTGGAGAAACCGAACAGAATGTTCACCACGCCGGTGGCGATCAGCCCCAGCCCCATAAAGTAGCGGGCGTTGGAGCGGTCGCTGACGATCCCGGACAGAAACTTCGACAGGCCGTAGGTGATGTAAAACAGCGTTGCCAGCAGACCGATATCGGTCCGGGTCATCACTCCGCTGGCGAGGATCTCCGGCGCGGCGGCGTTAAAGCTTTTGCGGGTGAAATAGAACAGCGCGTAGCCAAGCCAGATGGTGAGCAAAATATGCCGCCGCCAGTAGCGATAGCGGGCGTCGATCTCGGCTTTGTCGCCAAGCGGCGCGGCGTTAGTGGGGGTTTTCAGAAAGTGCAGCATGGCGGGTCCTTATGCGTTACGTCGCGGCAGGCTGACGCTGACGCGGGTGCCGTGAGTGCAGGAGATAGCCAGCGTGCCGCCGAGCGCCGTCACGCGCTCGCGCATCCCCGCCAGACCAAAGCCCTGCTGGCCGGAGCCGGGCGGCAGTCCGCAGCCGTCATCCTCAAGCAGCAGCATCAGCCCTTCATCCTGCTGCCAGCCCTGCAGCGTCACTGCGCTGGCGTTGGCATGCTTGACGATATTATTCAGCCCTTCCTGGCAGACGCGGAACAGGGTCACGCGCTGGCCTTCGCTCAGCGTCGTCTCGTCGATATGCCAGTCGAGATGGCTGACGATGCCGCGGCTTTCCAGCTCCATCTCGCGCATCAGAGAACGCACCGCCTGCTCAAGAGAGAGATCGTCCAGCTGGCGCGGACGCAGTCGCCCCAGCAGACGGCGCACCGAATCATACACCCCGAGAGAAAGCTGCTCGATATGCGCCCCGCCCTGCTTTACGCCGACGTTGTCCGGGGCGAGGCGCTGAACGATACCCGCCTGAGTACGAATCGCGGTGATGGTCTGGCCGATGTCGTCATGCAGTTCGCGCGCCACCTCCCGGCGGACGTGCTCCTCGGTCTCCAGCAGCCGCTCGGCCAGGCGGCGGTTGCGCGCCAGCTCGGTTTGCAGGGACTGGTTCAGCTCGCGCAGACGCTGGATCCCCGCCCCAAGCAGCAGCCCGGTGAGGCTCTGCGCCAGCAGCGACAGCAGCAAATCCACCGGATGGTCGTGCCAGGTCTGGCTGGCAATCAGCGCAATGGCGTTCATCAGGGTCGCAATCAGCGCGCCCTGCCAGCCGTAATGCCACGCGAGGGCGATGATCGGCAGCGCCAGGCAGAACGGGGTAAAGCGCGACAGCTCCGCAGGCAGGCCAAGCTGCAGCCACAGGCTGACCACAAACAGCAGCACGTAGCCAATCAGGTGCCGGGCGCGCCAGTTCACCGGCTGCGATACCAGCCCCGGCCCCAGCGGCTGCCAGACGGTGCTGGTGAGATAGTGCCAGATAACAAGACAGGTGGGGGCCAGCGTCAGCCCGCCGGTCAGGGTCAGCAGCAGGGCATTAAATGCCTCGGGTTGGTTGATCCACGCCAGCGATTGCAGCAGCGCGGCGGCGATCAGCGCCGCCCCCTGACGCAGCAAGGTGCGCCAGTCGCGCTGGTGACGATAGCGGGAGATCAGCGCCACCGGGATCAGCGTCAGCACGCTTCCGGTCATCAAAATAGGGAGATGTGCCAGCGCCACTTCCTGCGCCAGCCAGAACAACATCAGCCATTCGGCCCCAAGCAGAACCGGCCAGTAGCCGCGCGGACATTGTAGCATCAGCCCCAGCCGCAGGCCGAAGGGGAACAGCAGCACCGCCAGCTCCGGGCGCTCGACCAGGTGCAGGCTGATACTCCACAGGCAAAACCACGCGGCAGAGAAGATAAAGAAGCTGGCGATCACCGCCACCAGCCGGGAGAAGAAAGGGCTCATTACCAGCCGTCAAACATGCGGCGGGCCAGTTCGACGTCGTTGCTGACGCCGAGTTTTTCCATCAGGTTGGCGCGGTGAACGTGAACGGTTTTCGGCGACAGGCCAAGCTCGACGGCGATCTCTTTCACCGCCATCCCCTGGGCCAGCTTTTCTGCCACCTGGCGTTCGCGCCGGGTCAGCGGATCCTGTCGCCCGGCCGCCAGCTTGATGGCGATGTCCGGCGTCAGGTAGCAACCCCCCGTCGCCACGGTACGGACGGCGGCAATCAGCTCGTCCGGGCTACAGCGTTTCGAGAGAAATCCGCGCGCCCCAGCGTTCAGCGCCTGTTCCACCAGCGCCGGGCTGTCGTGGACCGACAGCATTATCGTCGCCATTCCCTTCGGCAGCTGGCTGAGCAGTTCCAGCCCGGACTGGTCCGGCATCGAGATATCGCATATACACACCTGCACCCCACGTCCCGGCAGCCCGGCGAGCGCCTCGCGACCGGAGCCGAATTCGGCCACCACCTGAAAGTCGGGCTCCAGGCTCAGAAGCTGGGCAAATCCGGAGCGGACGATCAGGTGATCGTCGATAAGGGCAATGGTGGTCATGGTGCGGTCCTGGCGGGATGAAAAACGCGCTTACCTTAGCGATAAGCGCACTGCTGTTCAAGCTGTGAACGATTTTCGCCGTCAGAGGATGCCGGTGGTCACCGTAAAGTGGCGCGTCTCGGCCGGGGCAAGGTGGATCAGACTGCCGCTGCTTTGCGCCGCCAGGAAGCCTTCCGGGCGACAGGTGGCCGGGAGGGCGAATGCCGCCACACGCTGATCGCCGTTGTAGAGGATCCACCGGGTGGCGTAGTTCAGCTCCGCGCTGGTAAAGCGGGTGACGAACGTGACGCCATCGGGTGCGATCATCCGAAACTCCGGGGTATCGGTGTAGCGATCGAGCCCGTCGGCAAAAAAGACAATCTCCGGATCGTAATACTGCGGCGCATCCAGCGTTTGCAGCGAGGCTTCGCCCTGCTGCAGACGCTGATTAAACGCCAGCCACTGTTCGGTGGGCTTCACATGCGCCGGGATCGATTCGCGCAGTTGAATAGCCTCATCCGGGAGGTTCTGACTGAACGTGGCCCCTTCAACGTAGGCATAGTTCATGTGGCACATGTACTGCAGCGGCATTGGCACCGACGCCAGATTGGTCACCGTCATGGCGATGTCGAACAGGGCGCTGTCTTTATGCAGGGTGACCGACGGGTGCGCCTGATAATGATGACCGAATCCCATCACATACTCATAGCGTCCGCCGATACGCAGGCTGTCGCCCTCCAGCTCGAGCCAGGCCTCGTCCATTGGCGCGCACGGCATTTCACCGTGCAGCGGGTGCGTATCCTCGGGCGCAGGGCAGCCGTTTGCCAGCAGCCCGGAGTGAAACGCGAAGCAACCGTAAGTGGCAACCACCTCTTTTGCCGGCAGCGGCTGGCTGAACATGTTCTTCATCGTCAGATCGCGACCGTCGAACTCCGCATCCCAGATCATCTGCCCCAGCCACGGGAGGATCACCAGATGCCCACGGGCGTTCTGCACGCGCAGCCCTTCCACGCCGCTGGCGTAACGAAACGCCGTGACCGTGAAGTCGTCATTTTCCAGTAAGGTACGCGGCTGTTCATTAAACAGCGTGCGCCACAGGGGAAGTTTCGTCATTGTGAATCTCCTCAGGAGGCCGTGGCTTCGGTCAGTTCACGGCGTACTTTGCTTTCACGCCAGAAGTAGACGCCGACATAGACGAAGCACAGCATCGACACCAGGAAAGAGGCCTGTAACGAATGGAACAGGTCCGCGATATAGCCCTGCACCGCAGGCACCACCGCCGCGCCGACAATCGCCATCACGATCACCGCGCCCGCCATCTCGGTATGCTCGTTATCCACCGTATCCAGCGTGCCGGCATAGATGGTCGCCCAGCATGGTCCAAACAGAATGCTCACCAGCACCGCCGCGTACACCGCGCTGAAGCTCGGGGCCAGCGCCACGTAGACCAGCAGCAGCGCACCAATCACCGAATAGAGGATCAGCACTTTTTCCGGGTTGAAGCGGGTCATCAGAATGTTGGCGATAAATTTGCCGATGAAGAAGCAGATGAAGCTGTACACCATAAAGTTGGAGGCATCGCGCTCGTTGATATCGCCCAGCTCCAGCGCCAGTCGGATGGTGAATGACCAGACTGCCACCTGCATACCGACGTACAGGAACTGCGCCATAATGCCGCGACGAAAGCGCGGGTTCGCCGCCAGATAGCGCAGGGTCTCCATCGCCGACGGGCGTTTGTGCTGCGCGGTTGTTGCCACTTTACAGGTCGGGAAGCGGGTCAGCAGGAACAGCACCATCACCACAACCAGCACCATAATCATGTACTTGTAGGGTTCGAGGGTGTTATCCAGCATCAGGATTTTAAACTGATGGATTTGCTCGGCGTTCATCCCGGCCATCTGCTTCTCGAGGCTGTCACCTTCGGAAAAGACCAGATATTTACCCAGCAAAATCCCGGCCACTGCGCCGATCGGGTAGAAGGTCTGGCTGACGTTAAGACGCAGCGTGGCGTAGGCTTTCGGGCCCAGCATTGAGCTGTAGGTATTGGCGGCGGTTTCCAGGAAACTCAGGCCAATAGCAATGGCGAAAATCGCCGCCAGGAACATGGTGTAGGTTGCCATGTGCGAGGCGGGGAAAAAGAGCGTACAGCCGACGATATAGAGCGTCAGCCCCATTAAAATCGCGATCTTATAGCTGCTCTTTTTAATAACCAGCGATGCCGGAATAGCGATCAGGAAATAACCGCCATAAAAAGCACTTTGCACCAGCGCCGAAGCAAAATTGCTGAGTGCAAATACACTTTTAAACTGCGTAATTAATATATCATTTAATGCCGCAGCGCATCCCCATAACGGGAATAAACAGGATAACAAAATAAACTGGAACAGAGGGGTTTTATTCAGATAGCCGTCAGGCATCTGAATGATATTTTTATCGTTCATAGTGCTACCTTTTAGTGTGCAGGGTTTTATTCGTTCATCGACAGAAATTCGTTGAATTGTTCAATGCTCGGGTAAGACGATTGTGTGCCTTTTCCGGTGACGCTGAACGCGGCAAAGAAGGAGGCTTTTTTCATGGCGGCTTCAACATCGCCGCTCTGGACATAGTAGTGCGCGAAGCAGCCGATAAAGGCATCGCCTGCGCCGCTGGTATCCACCGCATTCACTTTAAATGCTGGGACGAATACTTCTTTATCGCGCGTCATCCACAGCGCACCTTTTTCACCCATGGTGACAATAATATTATTCAGACCTTTATCCACAAGCGTTCGCGCCGCGAGGCAAATATTCTCGTAGGTATTCACCGGCATCCCGGTCAGAATTTCGAGTTCGGTTTCATTGGGCACAAAGAAATCACATTTACAGGCATAAGACATGTCTAATTCACGCAATGCCGGTGCCGGATTTAATAACACCTGAATACCGTGTTTCTTACCAAATTCGATGGCGTGATAAACGGTTTCCAGCTGAACTTCGAGCTGCAATACAATGAGCTGACATTTTTTAAGATCGTCCGCCGCGCGATCGATATCTTCCGGCGACAGGAATTTATTCGCCCCTTTGACGATCAGAATACTGTTGCTGGAACTGGCATTCACAAAAATCGGCGCCACGCCGCTGCTGGTGCAGGGCACTTTTTCGACATAGGTGGTATTGATGCCCCAGGACTCCAGATTACGGATCGTGTTATCGGCAAAAATGTCGTCACCGACTTTGGTGAGCATCATCACCTTTGAATTGAGCTTGGCTGACGCCACCGCCTGATTGGCCCCTTTGCCGCCACAG
The DNA here is from genome assembly GCA_049284415.1 of Leclercia sp. Classification (GTDB taxonomy): domain Bacteria; phylum Pseudomonadota; class Gammaproteobacteria; order Enterobacterales; family Enterobacteriaceae; genus Enterobacter. The sequence continues at coordinate 80,738 of JBAPXW010000007.1, read as the reverse complement.
CCAATTTTAAAGGCTGGCGCTTCGAGCGTTTCGCCCTCTTTCGGCATCTCGTTGATATAAGTGATGAGATCCACCATGTTGGAGCCGATAACCGCGATATCCATTTTACTTCCTCTCTGCAACAATCACATAACAATGATATTATCGTAACATTATCATGTTATTTCCGTATCATTTGTGACTGCGATCGCGATTAGACAATCCTCATGATTGTTTATTGTTTCACCACTAAATCTGAGTGTTCGGCATTTTTTCTGAGAGCCCCGGCGATGGCAAAGCGTGACATAATCACATAAAATGATTAAATACATCGAGTTATAATGATAACACGGTGCGCAATGTGGCTTTTCTTTAGTGACGCCCGGCAGTATAGTATGCCGCGGGAAAAATGTTTCGAACGCACCACGAATGTTATTATAGAAACATCGAACAGTGCAGTAGCGGAGAAGGTGAATGGAAACAAAACAAAAAGAACGCATCCGGCGTCTGGTTGAACTGCTGAAGAAAACCGACCGCATTCACCTGAAAGAGGCCGCCCGGATGCTGGAGGTGTCGGTGATGACGATTCGTCGTGACCTGAGTCCCGACAATCAGGAGACGGTGCTACCGTTAACGCTGCTGGGCGGGTATATCGTGATGGTCAACAAGCCGGTAACGACACCCACTGCGCAGCCGGTACGCAGCCAGACACATCACCCTGACGATCTGCCGATGGCGATACTGGCCGCCGGGATGGTGGCGGAAAATGATCTGGTGTTTTTCGACAATGGTCCGGAAATGCCGCTGGTCATCAGCATGATCCCGGATGATATTACCTTTACCGGCATCTGCTACTCGCACCGGGTGTTTATCGCGCTCAATGAAAAACCGAATGCGACGGCGATCCTGTGCGGCGGCACTTACCGGGCAAAGAGCGATGCTTTCTATGACACCAGCAACCCGTCGGTGCTGGACTCCCTGAACCCACGCAAGGCGTTTATCTCTGCCAGCGGCGTGCATGAGCACTACGGCGTGACCTGGTTTAACCCGGACGACCTCGCCACCAAACGCAAGGCCATCCAGCACGGTCTGCGTAAAATCCTGCTGGCGCGGTATGCCCTGTTTGATGAAGTGGCCTCCGCCAGCATCGGGCCGCTGTCCGCCTTTGATGTGCTGATCAGCGACCGTCCACTGCCGGCAGATTACCCGGCGCACTGCCGGAACGGGTTTGTGAAAGTCATCACCCCGGATTCCGCCAGCGAGTAGGTTATTCGAAGAACACCGCAATTTTGTTAAACATGGTCGGATCGGACTGGTTACGCACCACTTTCACCACATCTTCCAGCTTGTCGATCTGAGCCATCATCTGCTCCAGTCGCTGATCGTCGTTCACCAGCAGCCAGATGCGGCTGTGCTCACTGCCCTGAATCGGCAGACAGAGAATGCCTTCTACGTTAAACGCCCGGCGGGCAAACAGCCCGCAGACGTGCGTCATGACGCCAGGGTGGTTGCGGACGGTGAGTTCCAGAATGACGTTATCATGTTGCTTCTGCATGGCTTATTCCCCCACCATTTCAGTATTGGCCGCACCCGGCGGAACCATCGGATAAACTTTTTGTTGTGGATCGATACGCACGTGGATCAGCGCCGGACCCGGGCGTGAAATCGCCGCCTGCAGCGCAGCATGCGCATCCTCTTCCGCATTTAAATCACAGGTGTGCAGACCAAAACCGGCGGCAATCTGCATAAAGTTGATCATCCCCGGATAGGTCGCGGCAAATACGCCCTGCTTGTAGAACAGGCTTTGCTGCTGATGCACCAGCCCCAGCGCTTCGTTGTTCATCAGGATGATTTTCACATCCAGCTGGTTTTCCGCGGCGGTCGCCATCTCCTGAATGTTCATCATCAGGCTGCCGTCGCCGGAGAAGCAGATGACCTTGCGATCCGGGTTCGCCAGCGCCGCGCCGACGGCGGCAGGCAGGCCAAAGCCCATCGTCCCCAGCCCGCCGGAGGTGAGCCACTGGCGCGGACGGTTCAGGGGATAGGCCTGCGCGGTCCACATCTGATGCTGACCCACGTCGGTGGTGATGATGGCGCTGTCGTCCACGCAGGCGGCGACGGCGTTAATCAGCCCGTAGTGGCTCAGCGGATCGCCAGCGGTTGGGATCGCCCCAGGGAACTCCTGCTGCAATCCGCTCACCTGCTGATGCCACGCGCTGCGCGGGGTGGCCTCAATCTGCGGCAGCAGCTGGGCCAGCACCTCGTTCACATCACCCTGGATGGCGACGTGCGGCTGCTTGATTTTGCCCAGCTCCGCGCGGTCGATATCCACGTGAATAATTTTGGCATTCGGGCAGAACTGCTCGGTTTTGCCAATCGCCCGGTCATCAAAACGCGCGCCGAGAACAATCAGCAGGTCGGCTTCCTGCAGGATAAAGTTGGTGCTGCGCGCGCCGTGCATCCCCAGCATCCCCAGCGACAGCGGGTGCGCTTTAGGCAGCATGCCCAGCGCCATCAGGGTCATGGTGGTTGGCAGACTGGCTTTCTCGGCCAAAGTGCGCACCGCATCTGGCGCATCGATCACCCCACCGCCCAGATACAGCACCGGGCGCTGCGCGGCGTTGATCATCGCGGCCGCTTCGCGCACGCTGTCGGCGCTGAATTCCGGCGACGGTGCGCGGGTGCCCGGCTCGGGCAATACCGCGATTTCAATCTCAGCGGTCTGCACATCCTTAGGAATGTCTATCCACACCGGGCCTGGGCGGCCGGACTGCGCAATGCGGAACGCATCGCTGATAACCTGCGGTAATTCGCTGATATCGCGCACTAAATAGTTGTGCTTGGTGATGGGGATAGAGATGCCGTAGGTGTCGACTTCCTGGAACGCATCGGTGCCAATCATCGAGGCGGGTACCTGGCCGGTAATGCAGACTAACGGGATTGAGTCGAGGCGCGCATCGGCGATGGCGGTCACCAGGTTGGTGGCCCCCGGCCCGCTACAGGCCAGACAGACCGCCGGTTTGCCTTCGGTACGCGCCATGCCCTGGGCAATAAAGCCCGCGCCCTGCTCGTGACGCGCCAGCACGTGGCGGATCTGCGTGCTCTGGCTTAAGGCGTCGTACAGCGGAAGAACAGTCCCGCCAGGAATACCCGCTACGATGGTAATACCCTGACGTTCCAGTAAATGAACGATTAACTGCGCGCCAGTAAAACGCGTTTTGTTGGATGTTGTGCCCAAAATTGCCATGCTCCAGTCCTTTTATTCTGGGCCGACTTTCCGGGGGGCGTTTAAACAAAAACCCCGCCGGTTTGCGCCGGCGGGGTTTGGAATCGTGTGTTGATTCAGTCCCTACGGCGCACTGCCGACGACCACCACCACACGCACGACGACCACTGCGGCTGGGTGCGCAGTTTTTAGTAGGGTCGAAGTCAGGATGGAAGCGTTCATGAGGACCTGTCTCTGGAATCATTGAGTGGATTTATACAAACACAGGTTTTCAGACGTGACAATGGAATTATTTTCATCTGCATAAAAATGCGTCAGAGATCACGTTATTCAATGAAAAGCGCAGGCGCTACGCCAAATCGGGCCGCCAGCTTTTTAATGTGGTTCAGGGTGAGCTGACGCTGGCCACTCAGCACTCTTGAAACCATTGATTTACTGCCAATTTCTTCCTGAAAATCAGCCAGGGTCAATTTGTACTGATCCATGAGGGTTCTTAAAACCGCAATTCCGACAGGGAGAGATTCCATTTCCAGACGTAACGCTACTATGGCGGGTTGATTCGCCTCGTAGCGGCTGATCCTTGCGCACACGATATCCAGCAAAGGGCTGTCTGGATCGTGCATGAGCAAATACTCAACCAGTTCAAGCGCTTCTTTATAATCTTTCTCATTCGGATGTTCACCCAGTAACGGAACTGCCGCAACAAGGGCGTGCGTAGCTTTCATTGCATCAGCGACGATCATCATTTCTTCCCCTTAGTGCGATGTTTATCCGTAAAACGGTCATATTCCTTATGAGTAAAAACATGGCGCACATAAAACTTCTGGCTTTCAAAGAAAATGAGAGCCACTACTCTGAGAGAGTTATTGGCAATATCAATAACATAGTGCTTATCCAGATACTTAAAGTTGTCCAGTGTTGGATAGAGCCTTTTAAGCGCAGCAGGCGTCGGGCAATTTCCCTTTTCGATAATTCTTCCCAGAAGGAGAAGTTCTTCCTTATGCTGCGGAAACTGATTTACCGCATCTAAAATAGCCTTCATTGAAATTAAGTGCATGCTTCATGCCTGCCGCGTCCGTTGCCATTATGGCAAAGATAACATTCATTGCCAATTAGTCAACAGACATCATTTTTATGCGCGGTTTTTCGGATTTTGCAGTGGGTAGTCGCCCCGCTTCAATCACTGGCAACATTAGTTGCCGATAATGTTTATAAACCCTGCCTTATCCCCTTTCTTCATTCATCACCGAAATGCTTAACTTGTTATCTCACTGTGGTAGATTCACCCCGCCTTTTGCGCCACAGGCAGTCACTTATTCTTTATCTCTATAATTTAAGAACATATTCAGCGACATGAAAAAACAACGGAACGTTAATTTACTCTTAATGTTGGTCCTGCTGGTCGCCGTCGGTCAGATGGCGCAGACCATTTATATCCCGGCGATTGCCGACATGGCGAAAGAATTGCAGGTGCGCGAAGGGGCGGTCCAGAGCGTGATGGCCGCCTATCTGCTGACCTATGGCGTGTCGCAGCTGTTCTACGGCCCGCTCTCGGACCGTGTCGGTCGCCGCCCGGTGATCCTCGTCGGCATGACCATTTTTATGATCGCTACCGTGATTGCGATGACCACCCATAGCCTGAGTACGCTGATTGCTGCGAGTGCATTGCAGGGTGTTGGCACCGGCGTGGGCGGCGTGATGGCCCGTACCCTGCCGCGCGATATGTATCAGGGCAGCCAGCTTCGGCATGCCAACAGCCTGCTGAATATGGGCATTCTGGTCAGCCCGCTGCTGGCTCCGCTGATTGGTGGCCTGCTGGATACGATGTGGTCCTGGCGCGCCTGTTACGGTTTCCTGCTGGTGCTGTGCGTGATTGTCACCTTCAGCATGGCGCGCTGGATGCCGGAAACCCGACCAACGGATGCGCCGCGCACCAGGCTGCTGACCAGCTACAAAATCCTGTTCGGCAACGGTGCCTTTACCTGTTACGTGCTGATGCTGATCGGCGGCCTGGCGGGGATCGCCGTATTCGAAGCCAGCTCCGGGGTACTGCTGGGAGCAGGGCTCGGTCTCAGTAGCATGGTAGTGAGTATTCTGTTTATTCTGCCGATCCCGGCGGCATTTTTCGGCGCCTGGTTTGCCGGACGCGCCAATAAACGCTTTTCTACCCTGATGTGGCAGGCGGTGTTGAGCTGTCTGTTAGCGGGGCTAATGATGTGGATCCCAGGCCTGTTCGGGGTGATGACCGTCTGGACCCTGCTGATCCCGGCGGCGCTGTTCTTCTTTGGTGCGGGGATGCTGTTCCCGCTGGCGACCAGCGGCGCGATGGAGCCGTTCCCGTTCCTCGCGGGCACCGCCGGAGCGCTGGTGGGTGGCCTGCAGAATATCGGCTCCGGCGCGCTGGCCTGGCTCTCCGCAATGCTGCCACAAAATGGGCAGGCGAGTCTGGGCTTGCTGATGACGTTAATGGGCCTGTTGATTTTACTGTGCTGGCTGCCGCTGGCCTCCCGCGTGTCGCATCACGAGCAGGCGGTGTAGCTGAACTTGCCCCCAGGCCGGTTTCCTGTTTTCTTAAGGGGATAACGTCTGGGAGGACACATGACGCCACAACACCTGAATTTAATCGCGCAGTATCCGCTGCTCACTACACTGATCGCCCTGAAAGAGACGACCTGGTTTAACCCCAAAGCCACCCCCCTTGCTGAAGGGTTGCCGTGGGTGGGGTTGACCCAGTCGGATGTGGACGATGCCCATGCCCGGCTGGCGCGCTTTGCCCCCTGGCTGGCGAAAGCCTTCCCGGAAACGGCAGCTAATCACGGCATCATCGAGTCTCCGCTGGTCGCCCTTCAGGCCATGCAGTCGCGGCTGGAAAAAGAGACCGGGATGACGATCCCCGGCACCCTGCTGTTGAAAAAAGACAGCCATCTGCCGATTTCGGGCTCGATTAAAGCCCGCGGCGGGATTTATGAAGTGCTGGCCCACGCCGAAAAGCTGGCGCTGGCAGCCGGGTTGTTATCCCTTGAGGATGACTACAGCAAGCTGCTTCAGCCGGAATACCGTGAGTTCTTTGGCCGCCACAGCATTGCGGTTGGTTCAACCGGCAATCTGGGGCTTTCCATTGGCATCGCCAGCGCCCGCGTCGGCTTTAAGGTGACGGTGCATATGTCCGCCGACGCCCGGGAGTGGAAAAAAGCCAAACTGCGCAGCCACGGGGTGACGGTTGTTGAGTACGAACAGGATTACGGCGTGGCGGTGGAGCAAGGGCGCAAAGCGGCCGAAAGCGATCCGAACTGCTTCTTTATCGACGATGAAAACTCCCACACCCTGTTCTTAGGCTATGCCGTGGCGGGCGAGCGCCTGAAAGCGCAGTTCGCCGAGCAGGGCCGCGTGGTCGATGCGGATCATCCTCTGTTCGTCTATCTGCCGTGCGGCGTAGGCGGCGGCCCTGGCGGGGTGGCATTTGGGCTGAAGCTGGCCTTTGGCGATCACGTGCACTGCTTCTTTGCCGAGCCGACGCACTCTCCGTGCATGCTGCTGGGGGTTTATACCGGCCTGCATGACCAGATTGCGGTTCAGGATGTAGGGATTGATAACCTCACCGCAGCCGATGGCCTGGCGGTTGGCCGTGCCTCTGGCTTTGTCGGCCGCGCGATGGAGCGCCTGCTCGACGGGTTCTACACCCTCTCGGATCAGAGCATGTACAACATGCTGGGCTGGCTGGCGCAGGAAGAGAACATTCGCCTTGAACCGTCGGCGCTGGCGGGAATGGCCGGCCCGGTGCGCATTGCCGCATCCGGCAGGTATGCGCTGGAAAACACAACCCACCTGGTGTGGGCTACCGGCGGCGGCATGGTCCCGGACGACGAGATGGCGAAGTATCTGGCGAAAGCGCAGTAACCTGGCGGCTCTGGTGCAGCAGGGCCATCAGCTCAACTGGCGAACGGTGATGGCGGATTAAATCGCGCATCACCCGCATATGCGGGGCCGAATGGCGGAAAAACGCCTGATACCCCGCGCACAGCACGCTTTTACCATCTGTCCGCTGCGTCCGGCCATCGCTGTTGCACAGCGGGCGCGCCATGCAGGTCTGGCACTCCGGGGGCAATGCAGTGTATTCCCGCTGTGTGCTGGTTGACGGCGTGTCGCGCCACACCGCCAGCGTCAAATCAAAAAGCGGCACAACGACGCGACCTATATCCTCCCGCACCCAGACATCAAACACCGCCGACAGAAATGTTCCCCACTGACTGTCGGTAATCGCGTCCGGGTTATCGCGATCCTGCTGGGGGATAAACTGCAGCGACGGTGTGCCCTTCGCGCGCAGAGCGCGATACAGCTGCGCCGGCTGCTGGCTGTTCTGGCGATCCACCACCGTTTGCAGCGTGAAAGGCACGGGCTTCGCCTTAATATGACATCCTGTCATGAGAGTTCCCTGATAAAAGTAATGAGACGATTAACATGAGTAGCAGCAAACAGTAATGCGAGGGATAACACTGCGAGGGCGATCATAAATTTAATACGCACCGAGCGGGATGCTGAAAAGTCATACTGCGCCACATCCATCAGATTACGGCTGCGGGTGTAGTACCAGAGCACCAGCGCCACAATCGCCAGTACCCCCAGCGAGACCCAAAACAGCGCGCCCGCCTGCTGCCAGTTATGCTTAATCGCCAGCACCATTAAGGCGCCGTAGCCCAGCAGGGTGCGAAACCAGGCCAGCGAGGTGCGCTCCGGTTGTAGCCCCGGATCGGCCAGCCGACGCGCTTTACGGCTATCCGCCATACAGCACCAGCCCCATGACCACCACCGCCACCACCATCAGGATCAGGCTGATAATCAGCAGGCTGTGGGTATAGGGCAGATCCTCTTTCAGGCGCATCGCTTTTTCATTTCGCAGCCAGCGCAGATAGCCGTAGATCGCCAACCCGCCGGAGAACAGGCACAGCAGCAGCGCCAGCAGCTGGCGAATAACCGGTGTCGCAAAATCGGGGGCTAACTGGTCGAGCCCGACACCCGCAGCCAGAAAGCCCAGCGCGGTGCGGATCCATGCCAGGAAGGTTCGTTCGTTTGCCAGCGAGAAACGATAATCCGGCGCTTCGCCGAGGCGGGAAATTTTCATGACCACTCCTGTCTGCCTGTCGCCCAAAACAACGGCAATATAGCGTATCTCAGACAGGTGCGGGATAAATTCCCGCCCGGTGGGGCACAGATCAAGAAGGTATTAGCTGAACCGGTGACAGGCTGTATTTAAGCGACACGTAACACGATGCTTTACCTTGCCGCCGTCGTGATGGCTTAAATCAAGGAACGTAATTCATCGTAGGTGAAGATACGCCCACGATACCCTAATCCCGCATCAATGCTGTAAATTGAGAGGCCAACATTGTTAGCGGTATCAAAGACAAAACAGGACTGTTCCGCGCCAAAATAGACCGTGTAATAGTCATTGCCCGTATCAAATACCGACGACGTCAGCTCGCTGCGCTGGCCCGGAAAACGAAACTGATCCAGCCTTTGCACCGTCAATGCCGTTAAGTCTATCGCCAGAATCGTGGGCAGCGAGTCCAGCTCCGCCACGATTATCTCAGGATTAATCTTGTAATCACGTTGCTGTAATAAAAGTCTGCGTTTGCGGTTCTGCCGCGGACGGTATAATGAAATTTTATTGCCTCCGTACTCTCAAGCGTAATTAATGCACTGAGCTTATTTTGGTTATACGGGTTTAGTTTTACTGTATAGGTTGCTTTCATTTCTCGGCCCTTTATCTGATTAACATCAAGAATGTTCTGACGAGCACCAAATAACTCTACGCCGCAGATCGCATGAATTTTTCGGGTAAATACACAAATAAACGCGACAACCTTGATTTATCCTTTCAGAATGTTGCTGAAAATAATCAATGTTAATAATTAGCACAACAAACATACATATATTAAATACAACACCCACCAATAATATTCACAGAACTCATAAATAAAAACAATTCAAATGCCAGATAACTATCAAAACATTCTGTTAAATCATTTTGATTTATAGATCCCTTATTTTTGCAAATGAAATCACAAAAAATCACAACCAATCTTCTAATGAGCACATTTGATTATTACAGTGCTGTCGGTCTCCAGAAAAACCCACCTATTAACAGACAGCCGTTCCGTTTATGACTAAGCACCAACACATTTGATCTGGAAGCGAATATCACGGAGGTTAACTGAGCTATGTTTTCTGAATTTATTACCGTAATACAATCTTTCTTAACGGAGCCCGCTATTTTAATCGGGCTACTGGTCGGAGTAGGTTACGTCCTCGATAAAAAACCGCCGATTAAAATCATTACCGGGATGGTGAGCGCCATGGTCGGACTGATGATGGTTTTATTTGGTGGTTTTCAATTTTCCGCCACCTTTAAGCCGGTCGCCGATGCGGTGAGTCAGTCTTACGGTATTCATGGTTATTTAATGGATTCGTATGCCATGAAAGCGGCGACCCAAATTGCCCTCGGCGATAATTTTGGATTTGTCGGCTATGTCTTTGTGCTGGCCTTTTTCACCAATCTGCTGCTGGTATTATTTGGTCGCTACACACGGGTGAAAGGCATTTTCCTGACCGGCAATACCGGGGTTTCCCACTCTCAGGCCGTGCTGTGGCTGATCGTATTCTGGTTAGGCTTCGGCTGGGTACCATCGATTATTATTGCCGGTGTGTTAACCGGGATATTCTGGGCCTTTGCCACCACTCTGATCGCCAAACCGGTGGCAAAAATCACCAACAATGCGGGCTTTACCATCGCCCATAACCAGATGCTGGGGATCTGGTTTTTCTCGAAGTTTGCCCATCTGTTCGGCGATGCTGAAAAGCAGGATGCCGAGAACATGAAGTTGCCCGGCTGGCTGGCGATTTTTAACCACAACGTCACCTCCATCGCCATCGTCATGACCCTGTTCGTCGGCGGATTCCTGCTCTCGACCGGGATTGATAACGTCCAGCTGATGGCGAAAGGCAAGCCCTGGTATATTTATGTGATTAATCTCGGCCTGCAGTTTTCGATGTATATGGTGATCCTGCTGCAAGGTGTGCGGATGATGGTGGGGGAAATTAACGCCTCGTTTAAAGGCTGGCAGGATCGCTTAATACCGAATGCGATTCCGGCGGTGGATGTTGCCGCGTTGCTGCCCTTCTCCCCGAATGCCGCCACGCTCGGATTTATCTTCTGTACCTTCGGCACCATATTCTCGATGGGGATCCTGCTTCTTACTCATAGCCCTATTATGGTGTTGCCCGGTTTTGTGCCGCTGTTTTTCTCCGGCGGGCCCATCGGCGTATTAGCCAATAAATTAGGCGGCTATCGCGCGGTGATTATTTGTACCTTCCTGCTGGGAATTATTCAAACCTTCGGCACCGTCTGGGCGATCCCATTAACCGGCCTGGCGGCAGAAGGCGTTGGCTGGACCGGTATATTCGACTGGGCAACATTATGGCCTGCCATTTGTGAACTGCTGAAATTGATCGCCTCCACATTCCATCTTGGGCCTTATGCGGGCTAATTAACTCCACCTTTAAAAGGATATCGTGATGAAAAACAAAATTAATGTGCTGTTTGTTTGCGGCTACGGTGTTGGCAGCAGCGTCATGTTACAGACCGTCGTCAAAAAAGCCTTAGCAAAATATGATTTTCAGTTTGAGTTCGAAATGGAACATACCGCCGCAGGCGAAGTGGGCGGATTTACCGACTGGGCCGATATTTACGCCATTTCGAAAAAGCTGATTGATGTGGTGAGCCTGGATCCACGCCAGGGGCAATATCTGATCCCCATTGAAAATATTATGGACGGGGAAGCCATCGGGAAGCAGATCTACGCGATTATCGAAGCGAATTTCCCGCATCTGTTATCTGCCCGATAAGGAGCGTCGATGAAAGCGATTATTCTGCTGTTCGATAGCCTGAATAAACACTATCTGCCGCCTTACGGGGACATGATCACCCAGGCACCCAACTTCCAGCGTCTGGCGGCCCGCAGCGCCACCTTCAATAACAGCTATGTGGGCAGCATGCCCTGCATGCCCGCCCGTCGGGAGCTGCACACCGGCCGGTATAACTTTCTGCATCGGGAGTGGGGGCCGTTGGAACCGTTTGATGATTCGATGCCGGAGCGGCTGAAGAAAGCGGGCGTTTATACGCACCTGATTAGCGACCACCTGCACTACTGGGAGGACGGCGGCGGCAACTACCACAACCGCTACAGCTCATGGGAAATCGTCCGCGGCCAGGAGGGGGATCACTGGAAAGCCAGCGTCGCCGATCCGGCGATTCCGGAGGTGCTGCGCGTGCCGCAGAAGCAGACCGGCGGCGGTGTCTCGGGGCTCTGGCGCCAGGACTGGGTAAACCGGGCGTACATTCAGCAGGAGGCCGACTTCCCGCAATCCCGCGTGTTTGCCGCTGGCTGCGAATTTATCGACCACAATCACCAGCAGGATAACTGGCTGCTGCAGGTCGAGACCTTCGATCCTCACGAGCCGTTTTATACCACCGAGGCGTACCTTTCGCTGTATCAGGACGCCTGGGAAGGCCCGCATTACGACTGGCCGCGCGGCAAAGTGGAGGAGAGCCCGGAGGCGATAGAGCACATTCGCTGCCGCTATCGTGCGCTGGTGTCGATGTGCGATGACAATCTGGGGCGCATTCTCGACCTGATGGACCGTCACGATTTGTGGCGCGATACGATGTTGATTGTCGGCACCGATCACGGCTTCTTGCTCGGGGAACACGGCTGGTGGGCCAAAAACCAGATGCCTTATTACAACGAGGTGGCGAATAACCCGCTGTTTATCTGGGATCCGCGCAGCGCGCAGCAGGGCGTGCAGCGTGAGTCGCTGGTGCAGATGATCGACTGGGCCCCCACGCTGCTGACGTTCTTTAACCAGCCGATCCCCGCCGATATGCAGGGGCATTCGCTGGCGCAAACCCTGGAGGATGATACTCCCGTGCGCAAAGCCGCCCTGTTTGGGGTGTTCAGCGGGCATGTCAATGTGACGGACGGGCGCTACGTCTATATGCGCGCCGCCCTGCCCGGACGCGAGGATGACATCGCCAACTACACCCTGATGCCGATCAAAATGAATGCCCGGTTTGAGCCGCACGAACTGGAGTCGCTGGCGCTGGCACCGCCGTTCAGCTTTACCAAAGGCGTCAAAACGCTGCGTATTCCGGCCAGAGAGAAGTACAAAGGGGTCAATCGCGTCGGGCATCTGCTGTTCGATTTACACACCGACCCACAGCAGTGCAATCCGATTCAGGATAGCGCCGTGGAAGCGCGGATGATTGCCCTGCTGGTGCGTCTGCTGCATGAGAGCGACGCCCCGGCAGAGCAGTTTGCCCGGCTGGGGTTAGCCGTTTAGCCCATCCCCCAGAACAGCACCGCCAGCAGCTGCGGTGTGATAATGCGCATAAACATCACCAGCGGATAGACCGTGGCGTAGGAGAGCGCCGCCGCCCCGCTGGTGGCGTGCAGATTGTTGGCAAAGGCCAGCGCCGGCGGGTCGGTCATCGAACCGGCCAGCATGCCGCACAGGGTCAGGTAGTTCATCTTCGTGAACAGGCGCGCCAGAATACCGACGGTCAGCAGCGGCACGGCGGTAATCACGATGCCGTAGCCAATCCAGCTGATGCCGTCGCCTGCGGTCAGGGTCTCGATAAAATCGCCGCCCGACTTCAACCCCACCACCGCCAGAAACAGCACGATCCCCAGCTCGCGCAGGGCAAGGTTCGCGCTCGGCGGCATAAACCAGTAGAGCTTGCCGATACAGCCGATGCGCCCGAGGATCAGGGCCATAATCAGCGGCCCGCCTGCCAGCCCCAGCTTGAGCGCCACCGGGAACCCCGGCACGTACAGCGGAACAGAGCCGAGCAGCACCCCAAGGCCGATGCCGATAAACACCGGCAGCATCTGCACCTGCTGCAGTTTTTGCTGCGCGTTGCCCACCATGTTAGCGACGGCATCAATCGATGCCGGACGCCCGACCAGATTCAGAATGTCGCCAAACTGCAGGCTGGCATCCGGGCTGGCGACCAGCTCCACCCCGGCACGATTCAGACGTGAGATCACCACGTCATAGCGCTCTTTAACCTGCAGTTCGCGGATTTTCTTCCCCAAAACCTGCTCGTTGGTCACCACCACCCGCTCGACGCGCATATCAGTACCACGCGTGGAGAGTGAGGTATCGACCTCCTGACCAATCACCAGCTGGGCGTTATGCAGATCCACCGGCTGACCGACCAGGTGCAGCAGGTCCCCGGTCTGGATCACCGTCCCGGGCGACGGCACCATCAGGATCTGCTCCCGCTTCAATCGGGAGCAGATAATGTTGACGCTGTTGAGGATCGGCACATCCTGAATCGCCATATTGTTCAGGTTGGGGTTTTCCACGCGGATGTTGATGGTTTTGATCAGCGCATGACCGTGGGTGAGCGTCGACTCATGCTGTCGGGCTTCGTGTTCGACATCCACGCGAAACAGCAACCGTACCAGCCACATGGTCAGCAAAATGCCGCAGATGCCGAACGGGTAGGCCATGGCATAGCTCATGCCCATCTGATCAACAATCCCAGGTTCGATACCCAGATCGCGCAGAATTTGCTGTCCCGCGCCCAGCGCAGGGGTGTTGGTGACGGCCCCGGAGAATATCCCCAGCACCACCGGCAGCGGAATGGCAAAAATTTTATGCAGCAGGGCAGTAACTAACCCACCCATCACCACAATCCCCAGCGCAAAAAGGTTGAGTCGCAGGCCCGAGACGCGCAGCGAGGCGAAAAAGCCCGGCCCGACCTGGATGCCGATGGTGTAAACGAAGAGGATCAGGCCGAATTCCTGAATGAAGTGCAGCATCTCCGCGCTCAGGGAGATACCGAGTTGGTCGACAAAATGGCCGACGAAGATACCACCGAACAGCACGCCGCCAATGCCAAATCCGACGCCGCGGATTTTGACATTCCCTATCCACAGCCCGACCACCGCAACCAACGCCAGCACACTGACCGTTAACGCAATTTCACTCATGACGGCATCCCTGTGAATAACAGTAGAGTTAACAGGGATTCTCGCAGAGGTCTGACCGGCTGTATGGGCGATGGCGCACAAAAAGAAGCCCCGCCGAGGCGGGGCCGTATTGTTAGCTGTTCAATGCCGGACGTTCGCTAATGGCGATCCGCTTCGGCGCAATCTCTTCGGGCACGTTGCGGGTGATGTCGATATGCAGCAGCCCGTTAGTGAAGGTAGCCCCGGTGACTTCCATATGTTCTGCGAGCGTAAAGCTCAGGCTGAACGGCTGAGTCACCAGACCCTGATGCAGCCATTTGGTTTCGGTCTCGGGTTTTTCCGGCGTACCTTTAACCGTCAGGCGCGTGCCTTCAAGCTGTATATCCAGGTTCTGCTGGCTGAATCCCGCCACGGCGAGCGTAATGCGATAGTGGTTATCGTCGCTCTTTTCGATGTTGTACGGCGGGAACGCCTGGCTTTCAGGGGTGCTTTGCAGCGCGGTGGCCAGTTTGTCAAAACCAATCCACTGGCGCAGCAGCGGGGATAAGTCGTAATTACGCATAGTTATTCTCCTTCTGAGAAGCGAGTTCGGCACAGTTTTTTGTGCGCAGTTGTCCCGGCAAATCCTGATGGATCCACCTCTGCTCCCGATTCGGCAAGCATTCAGTCTGGGCCGCAGCAGCGACCCGAATCATTAATTAATTTCGATACGGCGCGGTTTTTGCGCTTCCGGAATCACACGTTCCAGATCCACATACAGCAGGCCGTTAACCAGGTTCGCACCGTGAACGTGAATGTTCTCGGCTAACTGGAACTTACGTTCAAAGTTACGTTCCGCGATGCCCTGATACAGATAGGTGCGCTCTTTCTGCTCGCCCGCGTGCGCGCCTTTCACCACCAGCAGATTATCCTGGGCAGTGATCTCCAGTTCGCTTTCCGCGAAACCGGCTACGGCAATCGCAATGCGATAGTGGTTTTCGTCAACCAGTTCAACGTTGTATGGCGGATAGCCATTGCTCTGGCTTTGGTTATTTTCTAAATGATTAAACAGACGATCAAAGCCGATGGCTGAACGATAAAGCGGAGAAAGATCGAAGTTACGCATACAGTTAATACTCCTGAAATCAGCAAGAATTGTCGCCTTCCACCGTGGACAGGCTGGCGTATCCCAAACACCCATCAGGCGCGTTTGTTCATGGATACTCTTCTAAAATGGGTCTGGTTCCGATCTTTTCAAGAGCAGGTTAACGAGAAATTTTGCACTTTGCAGGGACTGGCATAGACTGGGTCTACAGCACAAAGGGTTAAAATGCGATGGGTGCCACAGAGCGGTACTTTTCAACTATTCATTTTGAGCATGGCCCGTTATAAACCGGGGAGCAGGCCGGTCCCGAGCCATTGATGATGACTGACTAATGATAAAAAATGTTCTGATAAAGCTGACGATGTTCAGCGCAGCAGTTGTGCTATGCGGGTGTTCGAGCGTGATGTCTCACACCGGCGGCAAGGAAGGAACATATCCCGGAACGCGCGCCAGTGCGAACATGCTGACAGATGACGACACAAACTGGGGCACCAAATCCCTGGTGGTACTGGATATGCCGTTTACCGCCGTTGTCGACACGCTCCTGCTGCCGTGGGACCTGTTCCGCACCGATAAATCCGTGCGCTCCCGCGTGGAGCAAAGCGAGCAGGAGACGCTGGCGACCAACGCCGTGATCCCACCCGCTGAGATGCCCGTCCGCTAGTTACTGCCCGGTTTCCGTCACCCACAGCTGACGGAAACCGTCGACCTCTTCCATCCAGGCCAGATAGCGTCCATCCGGGGACCAGACCACCGCATCACCGGACGGTGGATTGCCGTGCTCGGACGTCAGCCAGGTGATCTTCCCGGACGTGGCATCGCAGCGCGCAATGCGATTATCCAGCACAAACCCCAGCGAATGCCCCGCCGGATGCCAGTTAAAGGCCGACTGGATATCGCTCTCGTTATGCGTCAGCTGGCGAAGCTGGCCGCCGTCCGGCGCAATCAGCCAAATCTGCACGACACCTTTATCATCCCGCATCAAAAACGCGATCGCGCTCGCCTGCGGATTACTGCGCACCCAGTGGCGCGGCGCATTCACCAGCCCGGGGAAGCGGGCATCGTGGGTAAAGGTTAACCGGCGCTGCTCAACGCCTGCCGGCGGTGCGGGCAGGCTCGCCGCTGTGCCTTCGAGCGGCGCGTTGCCCGCCCGCTTCCAGCCCTGTTCATCTTGCGGTAGAGCAACAATAAACAGCTCAGGTACTTTTTCACTCTCTACGGAAAGGGTGTCACCGATAAAGGCCAGCCGATCGTTGCCGACCCAGCCCTCTTCGTAGGCGCGGTTGATCTCATCGCTGCCCGGCGTCGGTGTCGGCGTCGTGCCGCTGACCAGCACGCTCCAGTACGTTCCGGCATATTCACGCGGATGATGGCCGGCAGGCGTCACCGGGCCAAAGGGGGCCGCGACGCCTACGTTACGTAAATCCAGCTTAGGGTCCAGGGTGCGCAGCACATGGTCGTTATAGGTAAAGCTGACAAACTGCCCGTCAGGACTGTACACATGGACATGGCTGCCGCCGCGCAGCGCGCCTGGGGTGAAGGGTTCGCTGATATCCATCGCATCTAGATTGCTCACCTGTCCCTGGGCTGCAATCACCCCCTGACGGTGGTGAAAATCATATTGCCAGTGCGCATCCGGGAACTGCGGGCCGTGAATAAAAACGTATCTGTCGTCGGCAGGATGAACGGTCACCACGCCAACGTGCGCACCGTTGCTGGCGCGATAAATCACCTCGACCTCACCGCTCTCGACATTGACGCGCTCAATGGTTTCGCCGGTGAACGAAGCCCCGGACGGACGCACGTCAAACGCCAGCCAGCGGCTGTCAGCGGTCCAGGTACGGGTGTTGGTAAGCTGGTGATGGCGGGGAGCGAAAGTGATTTGTTTCATGAGGATACCCTGATGCGCGGATGTCGCATCAGGGTATAGCAATGCAGGAGATTAGCCTACCCGTTTCACATCGCCCACCAGCAGGATGTAGGAGAGTGCGCCAAGCAGAGCCACTGCGGAGATATAGACCAGCGCCGGGCCGAAACCGTAGTCCTGCGCCAGGTAACCAATCACCAGCGGAACGGTGATCCCCCCCAGCCCGCCAACGAAGTTAAACACCCCGCCCGTCAGGCCGATCAGACGCATCGGCGCCAGCGATGACACCAGCGACCAGGTAATGGACGCAAAGCCATTGCCGAAGAAGGCGATCGCCATCAGGGTCATAATCCACACCGGATCGTTGGTGTAGTTCGCGCCCATGATGCAGGTGGAGATCAGCAGCCCGCAGATAATCGGCGTTTTACGCGCGATGCCGAGAGAGTAGCCTTTTTTCACCAGCTTATCTGCCAGCCAGCCGGAGAGCAGTACGCCAAAGAACGCGGCCAGGAACGGCACGGTGGTCATAAAGCCGGCTTTCAGCGCGGTAATGCCCTTCTCCTGAGTCAGGTAGTTCGGGAACCAGGTCAGGAAGAACCACAGCGTCGAGGTGACCGCAAACTGCCCCAGATAGACGCCCACCAGTTTACGGTGGAACACCAGCTTCCAGTCGGCTTTGGTCAGCGGCTGACGCGCCTCTTTTTTCACCGGCGCATCGCCGTCCACCAGGCCACCGCCGTCGCGGATGTAATCCAGCTCGGCTTTGCTGATGTTTTTGGTCAGACGCGGCGGCTGATAGACCTTAATCCAGATAAACGACCAGATAATGCCGATCCCGCCGGTGACGATAAACACCCAGTGCCAGCTCAGCAGTTCCTGGATCCAGATCAGCAGCGGCGTCAGGAACGCGAGGCCGACAAACTGTCCGGAGGTGTAGAACCCGACGGCAGAGGCGCGCTCATGCTCCGGGAACCAGCTGGTCACCATACGGTTGTTGGTCGGGAACGCCGGGGCTTCGAAAATCCCGGTGATGGCGCGCAGGCCAATCAGCGACATCAGCCCGGTAGCAAAGCCCTGGAACAGGGTCGCCACAGACCAGCCGAAGATGGCAATAAAATAGGTCAGGCGTGAACCCACGCGGTCAAGGAACCAACCGCCGGGGATCTGACACAGGGTATAAAGCCAGGCAAAGGCCGAGAAGACGTAGCCCATCTCCGCTTTAGTGATACCAAATTCTTCCTGAATATGGGCCGATGCCACGGCCAGGTTGGCGCGGTCGACGTAGCAGATGACCACGGTAATAAAGATCATAACCAGCGTCAGGTAACGGCGACGCCCCGTTTTTGCAGCAGTAACTGGAATATCCATCGCAATCTGTCTCCAGATTTTGGGCATAGCGAGGCCACTCACCATGCCCTGTAATTTACAGAGGGTGTATTTGATTTTTTAATTAATAACTTAACCGGAATGCGCTAAATAATTCGTGCTGGGGAAAGGCGGCAAGTTTTCGCATCCCCGGGAGCATATAAAAGTATGTGACCGGGGTAAGAAAACGCAGCCAACGCATCACCAGCGCGAAGTATGACGCGCATTTACCATTCGGCTACGCTGCCATCCTCATGACGCCACAGCGGGTTACGCCAGTCCGGCGCATTTTTACTCAGCTCGATGACTTTGGCTTCGTCGATATCCACGCCAAGGCCCGGCTTCGTTAACGGTTTAAAGAAACCGCCTTCCATATTGAAATCTTCTTTGTTTTTCACAAAGTCGAGCAGCTCCGCGCCCTTGTTATAGTGAATGCCCATGCTCTGTTCCTGGAACACGGCATTGCGTGAGACAAAGTCCACGTGCAGACAGGCTGCCAGCGCGATCGGCCCCAGCGGGCAGTGCGGAGCCAGCGCCACGTCGTAAGCTTCTGCCATTCCGGCAATTTTGTAGCATTCGGTGATCCCGCCTGCGTGGGAGAGATCCGGCTGCAGGATGGCGATACCGCCCGCTTCCAGCACGCGTTTGAATTCGAAGCGCGAGAACATACGTTCACCCGCAGCAATAGGAATATGGGTCTGCTCCGCCAGTTTCGGGTAGTACTCGGCCTGTTCAGCCAGCACCGGCTCTTCGATAAACAGCGGACGATATTGTTCCAGCTCTTTGATCAGCACTTTCGCCATCGGCGCGCTGACGCGGCCGTGGAAATCGAGACCAAACTCAATGTCGCTGCCGAAGGCTTCGCGGATTTGCGCCACGGTATTCACCGCCCGGTCTATCGCGCGCGAATTGTCGATCACGCCCATCTCTTCACAGCCGTTCAGCTTGAAGGTGTCAAAACCGATCTCACGCAGCTTCTGGATACCGTCGATCACCTCTGCCGGACGGTCGCCGCCAACCCAGCTGTAGGCCTTAATTTTGTCGCGGACCAGCCCGCCCATCAGCTGCCAGACCGGGGC
Source organism: Leclercia sp. (assembly GCA_049284415.1). Lineage (GTDB taxonomy): Bacteria > Pseudomonadota > Gammaproteobacteria > Enterobacterales > Enterobacteriaceae > Enterobacter. The sequence goes on along the minus strand of JBAPXW010000007.1, from coordinate 61,105 downwards.
GTTAAGCACTTTGCCTTTGATATCCCACAGCGCCTGGTCGATACCGGCGATAGCGCTCATCAGGATCGGGCCGCCACGGTAGAAGCCCGCGCGGTACATCACCTGCCACAGGTCGTTGATACGGGCCGGATCCTGACCAATCAGGTATTCGCTCAGCTCATGTACTGCGGCTTCGACGGTGCGCGCGCGCCCTTCAATCACCGGTTCGCCCCAGCCAACCACGCCTTCGTCGGTTTCGATTTTCAGGAACATCCAGCGCGGAGGTAAACGGTACGTGGTGATGTTGGTAATTTTCATTTCACTGCCTCTCGATATGCCTTAACAAATGCCGCAGCCTGCTGAGCGGTACGTTCAACCGACTGCCCGGCGCGATACAGATCGCTGCCCAGTCCGGCACCCACACAGCCTGCCTCAATCCATTGCGCCAGGTTTTCTGGCGTTACGCCGCCGACGGCAAAGACCGGTACATCAGCCGGTAGCACGGCTTTCAGCGCTTTGATGTAATCCGGGCCGAAGGCCGAAGACGGGAATATTTTTAACGCCTGCGAACCTGCATCGAGAGCAGTGAAGGCTTCGGTGGCTGTGGCGCAGCCTGGGCAGACGGTCATGCCGTGTGCCACCGCGCGACGGATCACCTCGGGCTGAATGTTGGGCGTAACAATGAGCTTGCAGCCCATCGTGGCGAGCTGATCCACCTGCTCCGGCTTCAGCACCGTGCCTGCGCCAATCAGCGCTTTGTCGCCATACGCATCCACCACCGCGGGAATGCTCAACTCCCACTGGGGGGAGTTGAGCGGGATCTCGACCGCGTCGAATCCGGCGTCGATCACCGCGCCCACATGGGCCAGCGCCTCGTCGGGGGTGATGCCGCGCAGAATTGCGATCAGCGGGAGTTTAGTTTGCCACTGCATGAGCGATGCTCCTTATACCAGCCTGAAATGCCGTGTCACCGGCCACCGTCGCCACCTCACGCCCGGCGGCGTGAAACGCCTGCTGATAGCGCGACGTCAACGAGGAGCCTGCAACAATAGTGATAGCCTGCTCACCCGCGACAAAGTCGCGCATACTGGCGACTTCTGCGCCAATCAGCAGGCCCGATAAAAATTCGCTGACCTGCTCACGTGGGAGGCTTCCCAGCACGTGCGAGGCGCGAACTTCAAACAGTTTCGGCAGAACATCAGGCGAGGCGAGACCGCGCTCAAGCCCGGCACAGAAGGCCTTTGCAGAGCTTTCCTGCTCTGGCAACCCTGCACCAACCAGCGAGTGATTCAGGAGCAGATGGTGCAGCTCACCGGTCATTACCGTGCGAAAATCGTGGATCTGGTCAGCATCGGCCCGCACCCATTTGCAGTGCGTTCCGGGCATCACATATACCGAAGAAGGAGAAAGGGTGCGTGCGCCGAGCAGTTGCGTCTCTTCGCCGCGCATCACGTTGTGGTTGTCGTCGCGAGAGACGCTTAAACCGGGAATAATCCAGACATTGTCGCCAACGGACGTTAACTGCTCGCCAATGGCAGAGAAATGGGCAGGAACCGGCAGATAAGGTGCCACTTTCCAGCCGACATTGCTGCCGACCATTCCCGCCATCACCACCGGCGTGGCACCCTGGTGCCAGCCCTGAGTCACTTCTGCTAACACCGCTTTTGGGGATTTACCGTTCAGACGCGTGACGCCTGCTTCTGATTGCCTGCTCTCCAGGCATTTGTCGCCCTGATAAAGCCAGGCGCGCAAATTGGTCGATCCCCAGTCAATAGCGATGTAGCGAGATGTCATGTGATTTCCTTCAACCTTCGTGTTGAGCTGGCGATCATGGTCAACGCCGCCTGCTCTGCCGCATCGCTGTCCTGATGCCGTATCGCATCGAACAGCGCTTTATGTTCCTGGAGCGTCTTCGGCATGTTGGCCTCATCACCCATCCAGGTTCGTTCGAATACTGCTCGCTGTAGCGAGCTGATCGCGATGCTGAGCTGCTGCAGCACCGGGTTATGTACCGACTGCAACACCGCCTCGTGGTAGCGGATATCCGCTTCGTTAAAGGCATCGCGATCCTGGTTATTGGCGATCATGTCGTTGAGCGCCGCCTCGATTTGTGCCAGATCGCCAGAGGTTGCGCGCTCTGCCGCCCAGCGGGCTATTGCTGGCTCGACCAGATTTCGCACCTCGCTCATGGCGCCGATCAGCCGTGGGTCATAGTCGTTTTCCAGCACCCACTGCAGCACGTCGGTATCGAGGTAGTTCCACTGGTTACGCGGGGCGACAAAGGCACCGCGATAACGCTTCATTTCTATCAGCCGCTTCGCCATCAGCGAGCGGAAGACTTCCCTAATGATGTTGCGCGACGTTTCGAACTCTTCGCACAGCTCTGCCTCAGCAGGGAGCGGCGAGCCGGGAACATATTTACCGCCAACAATCTGGGTCCCCAGGGTGATGACGATGCGATCGGTTTTATTGAGAGTCATGGAGAGTCCTTGTGCTCTGTGTGTCCATCCCTACTTTACCGCGACCGCTGAATTTCACCTCACTTTTGCAGTACAAACGTGAAGTCATTCGTTAATGCTATGGTCGCAATGTAGTACAATTTATATGTGTTGTACTACAATCAAGATCACAAAAAGAACAATTCAGTAAACTGAAGACAAAAAAAAGCCCCGGTTGATAACCGGGGCCTATATATTTACGGTCTGTTAACGCAGCACGAACTTCTCAATCGCGTACGCCACACCGTCTTCGAGGTTAGATTTGGTAACGAAATTGGCCACTTCTTTCACCGACGGGATCGCGTTCTCCATTGCTACGCCTAAGCCTGCATATTCCAGCATCGCAATGTCGTTTTCCTGATCGCCGAGGGTCATGATCTCTTCCGGCTGGATCCCCAGCGCATCGGCCAGCGACTTCACGCCAGTGCCTTTATTGACGCGTTTATCGAGAATTTCGAGGAAGTACGGCGCACTTTTTAGCACCGTATACTTCTCTTTCACTTCCGCCGGAATGCGGGCGATGGCCTGATCCAGAATCGCAGGCTCGTCAATCATCATCACTTTCAGGAACTGGGTCGCCGGATCCATATTTTCCGCTTCGCAGAACACCAGCGGGATAGTCGCCACAAAGGACTCATGAACGGTGTAGTAGCTGATGTCACGGTTGGCGGTGTACAGCGTGTTGCGATCGAGCGCGTGGAAGTGCGAGCCCACGTCGCGGGAGAGTTGTTCCAGATACCGGTAGTCGTCATAGCTCAGCGCGGTTGACGCCACCGTGCTGCCGTCGGCCGCTTTCTGCACCAGCGCACCGTTATAAGTGATGCAGTAATCACCCGGCTCATTCATGTGCAGCTCTTTCAGGTAGCTGTGCACGCCAGCATACGGGCGACCGGTAGTCAGCACCACGTTCACGCCCTGCGCACGCGCGGCAGCAATCGCGTTTTTAACGGCTGGAGAAATGGTGTGGTCTGGCAGCAGCAGCGTGCCGTCCATATCGATTGCAATGAGTTTGATAGCCATGGGATCCCCGGTTGGAATGAGTCTTTTCTCATGCTAACGCGATTCCGCTCAAAAAACAGTAAAGAAAACGGGGATAGAAAGGGGAAGCCGGATTCCTCTTTTTCAGACAAAGAAAAGGCCCGGTGGCGCTAGCGACCGGGCCTGGAACGTGGAGTGTTACATTAGATATCGATATTCGCCGCTTTCAGGGCGTTCTCTTCGATAAAGGCGCGACGCGGTTCTACGGCATCACCCATCAGGGTGGTGAACAGCTGGTCAGCAGCGATGGCGTCCTTAACGGTCACGCGCAGCATGCGGCGACTTTCCGGATCCATGGTGGTTTCCCACAGCTGCTCTGGGTTCATTTCGCCCAGACCTTTATAACGCTGAATATAGAGGCCACGACGGGACTCTTTCACCAGCCACTCCAGCGCCTGCTCGAAGCTGGCAACCGGCTGACGGCGTTCGCCACGCTCGATGAAGGCATCTTCTTCGATCAGGCCGCGCAGCTTCTCACCAAGCGTACAGATACGGCGGTATTCCGCACCGGTCACGAACTCCTGATCCAGCGGATAGTCGGTATCTACGCCGTGGGTACGGACGCGGATCACCGGCTCGAACAACTGCAGTTCGGTGTTTTCAGTGATGTCGAACTTCCACTGGCTGCCGTGCTGCTCGTTCTCGTTCAGATCGCTGACCAGGGTGTTTACCCAACGGGTAACCGCCTGCTCGTTGCTGAGATCGGCGTCGGACAGCGTCGGCTGATAGACCAGCGCTTTCAGCAGCGTGCGCGGGAAGCGACGCTCCATGCGGCCAATCATCTTCTGCGTCGCGTTGTATTCAGAAACCAGTTTCTCTAAACCTTCACCCGCCAGGGCTGGTGCCCCTTCAGTGGCATGCAGGGTCGCGCCATCCAGAGCGATAGAAAGCTGATACTGATCCATCGCTTCATCGTCTTTAATGTACTGTTCCTGTTTGCCTTTCTTCACTTTATACAGCGGTGGCTGGGCAATGTAGACATGGCCGCGCTCAACGATTTCTGGCATCTGACGGTAGAAGAAGGTCAACAGCAGTGTACGGATGTGCGAGCCGTCGACGTCCGCATCGGTCATGATGATGATGCTGTGATAGCGCAGCTTGTCCGGGTTGTATTCGTCACGGCCAATGCCGCAGCCCAGAGCAGTAATCAGCGTTGCCACTTCCTGAGACGCGAGCATTTTGTCAAAGCGCGCTTTCTCAACGTTGAGGATTTTACCTTTCAATGGCAGGATCGCCTGGTTCTTACGGTTACGCCCCTGTTTTGCAGAGCCGCCCGCTGAGTCCCCTTCCACTAAGTACAGTTCGGAGTGTGCCGGGTCGCGTTCCTGGCAGTCAGCCAGTTTGCCCGGCAGGCCTGCGAGGTCCAGCGCGCCTTTACGACGGGTCATTTCACGCGCACGACGTGCCGCTTCACGCGCTCGCGCCGCATCGATAATCTTGCCGACCACGATTTTCGCGTCGGACGGGTTTTCCAGCAGGTATTCGCTCAGCAGTTCGTTCATCTGCTGTTCAACCGCCGTCTTCACCTCGGAAGAGACCAGCTTATCTTTGGTCTGAGAGGAGAACTTCGGATCCGGTACCTTCACGGACACCACGGCAATCAGGCCTTCACGGGCATCGTCACCGGTGGCGCTGACTTTGGCTTTTTTACTGTAGCCTTCTTTGTCCATGTAGGCGTTCAGGGTACGGGTCATCGCCGTACGGAAGCCAACAAGGTGGGTACCGCCATCACGCTGCGGGATGTTGTTGGTAAAGCAGTAGATGTTTTCCTGGAAACCGTCGTTCCACTGCAGCGCCACTTCCACACCGATACCGTCTTTCTCGGTAGAGAAATAGAAGATATTTGGGTGGATTGGCGTTTTGTTCTTGTTCAGGTACTCAACGAACGCCTTAATACCGCCTTCGTAATGGAAGTGGTCTTCTTTGCCGTCGCGCTTGTCGCGCAGGCGGATAGAGACGCCGGAGTTCAGGAATGACAGCTCGCGCAGACGCTTGGCCAGAATGTCGTATTCGAATTCCACCACGTTGCTGAACGTTTCATGGCTTGGCCAGAAACGGACCTGCGTCCCGGTCGCGTCGGTATCACCGGTAACCGCCAGGGGGGCCTGAGGTACGCCGTGGACGTAGGTTTGCTGATGCACTTTGCCTTCGCGGCGGATCAGCAGTTCCAGCTTCTGCGACAGGGCGTTAACCACAGATACGCCTACGCCGTGCAGGCCGCCGGAAACTTTATACGAGTTATCATCGAACTTACCGCCTGCGTGCAGAACGGTCATGATCACTTCCGCCGCAGAGACGCCCTCTTCCGGGTGAATACCGGTTGGGATCCCACGACCATCATCGGTCACGGAGACGGAGTTATCGGCGTGGATCGTCACCACGATATCTTTACAGTGACCCGCGAGTGCTTCGTCGATAGCGTTATCCACAACCTCGAATACCATGTGGTGCAGACCGGTGCCGTCATCCGTATCGCCGATATACATACCCGGGCGCTTACGTACCGCATCCAGCCCTTTCAGGACTTTGATACTGGAGGAGTCATAAGAATTCGACATCAACGTTTCTCGCTCATTTATTCTTGGGTTAATCCGTTATTTTACCCTTTTCCACGGTGAACATCTTCGAATTTTTGTCCGACATGTCCATTACGTGCTCAGCGCTGATGGCGCTGACGAAAACCTGCGACTGCGTGGCTTTTAAGCGGCTGGCAAGCAGCCCGCGCCGCGCATCGTCAAGTTCCGAGGCAAAATCATCAATCAGATACAGGCAGCGTCGTCCGCTTTCGCGGGTTAAAAACTCCCCCTGCGCCAGGCGCAGCGCACACATCAGGAGCTTGAGCTGCCCGCGCGATAAAGTATCTTCAACCGGCGCACCGTCAGCACGAATGCGGAAATCCGCCTTGTGCGGGCCGTGCGCGGTATAGGTCAGCATGCGATCGCGCTCGAAGCTTCTCTCCAGCACCTCGGCATAGTCGGTCTCTTTCTCCCAGCCACGCTGGAAGGAGAAACTAAGAGAAAACTCCGGTAAAAACTGTTTGCAGGTGTCGGCCATGTCTTCGGCGATGCCTGCACTGTATTCGGCGCGCCAGCGGCTGATTTGCTCCGCCAGCGGGATAAGTTCTTTATCCCACGGCCGCAGCTGGGCATAGCGGGTCATCTGGCGTAACGCGGCGTTACGCTGTTTGAGCAGACGTTTGAGGTTGCTCCAGGCGTTAAAAAAACCCGCTTCGTTATGAAAGCATCCCCAGTCGAGGAACGCTCTTCTGTATTTGGGGCCGCCGTTGAGTAAAGTAAACCCCTCGGGGGTGATCAGCTGCATCGGCATCAGCAGTGCCAGCTCGGCCACCTTATGTCCGTCGGTGCCGTCGATGCGCACTTTGCTGTCGCCGTGCTTGTCTTTGGTCAGGCCGATGGCGGTTTCACGCGCTTCACCCTGTAAACGGCCATGAAGCACAAAGGCTTCCTGTTCGTGGCGAATGACGCGACCAATCTGCAAACTGCGAAATGCCCGGCCATGGCCGAGGGTATAGATGGCTTCCAGCACGCTGGTTTTGCCGCTGCCGTTGGCGCCAACCAGGAAGTTAAAGCCGGGGGATAATGCAAGATCCGCGCTTTCGATATTGCGAAAGTCGCGGATCAACAGGCGGGTCAGCGACATTACAGTCTCATTGGCATGACAACATACGCCGCGCTTTGGCTGGCAGCATCTTCAATCTGTACGCTTGAAACGGAGTCTGTGAGCAGAATGCGAACGTTCTCGCACTTCAGCGCATTCAGTACGTCCAGCACGTAGCTGACGTTAAAGCCGATTTCCATTTCGGTGCCCGCAGCGTAAGTGACGTCGAGGATCTCTTCGGCCTCTTCCTGCTCCGGGTTGTTAGCGGTGATTTTAATCTGGTTTTCGCTGACATACAGACGCACGCCGCGGAACTTCTCGTTAGAGAGGATGGCCGCACGGGCAAACGCCTGCTTGAGGATATCACAGCCCGCTTCCAGGGTTTTGTCCGGGTTCTTCGGCAACACGCGGCGATAATCCGGGAAACGTCCATCAACCAGCTTAGAGGTAAAGATGAAATCACCGACATGGGCGCGAATGTTGTTGCTGCCAATCTGCACGCGCAGCGGGTTTTCTCCGCCGTCGAGCATACGCATCAGCTCAATCACCCCTTTACGCGGCACGATCACCGAATGGTTCGGCAGCGTGACGCCAATCGGCATCGAGCACACCGCCAGACGGTGACCGTCGGTGGCGACGGTACGCAGCTCTTCACCTTCGGTTTCAAACAGCATGCCGTTTAAATAGTAGCGAACGTCCTGATGCGCCATCGAAAACTGGGTGGCTTCGATCAGGCGTTTCATGGTCGCCTGCGGCAGGGTGAATTCAACTTCACTCTGCCAGTCGTCCAGATTCGGGAAGTCAATCGCCGGGAGCGTAGAGAGCGAGAAGCGGCTGCGGCCAGAGCGCACCAGCATACGATCGCCTTCGAGCTGCACGGCGATTTCTGCCCCTTCCGGCAGACCACGGCAGATATCAAATAGCTTACGCGCCGGAACCGTCGTCGCGCCCGCTTCATGCGGGTGAGACAGGGTCACGCGAGCGACCATTTCCATCTCGAGATCGGTGCCAGTCAGCGACAGCGTACCGTCTGTAACCTGCAGCAGCAGGTTACCGAGAATAGGCAGCGTAGGGCGGCCGCCTAATGGGCCACTCACCTGTTGCAGCGGTTTTAATAAGTGTTCACGTTCAACGGTAAATTTCATAGCATCACGATGATAATGTTCTGATTAAATTGGAGAAGTCTTCTTTAATGTCGTGGCTTTCTTCGCGCAGCTGCTCGATCTTACGACAGGCGTGCAGCACGGTAGTGTGGTCACGGCCACCAAACGCATCGCCGATTTCCGGCAGACTGTGGTTGGTTAATTCCTTTGCCAGCGCCATCGCCATCTGACGCGGTCTCGCAACCGAGCGGGAACGACGTTTGGACAGCAAATCCGCCACTTTAATTTTGTAGTACTCCGCCACCGTCTTTTGAATATTGTCGATGGTGACCAGCTTTTCCTGCAGCGCCAGCAAGTCGCGCAGCGCTTCACGCACGAAATCGATGGTGATCGCCCGACCGGTAAAGTTGGCGTTGGCAATCACGCGGTTCAGTGCGCCTTCCAGTTCACGCACGTTAGAGCGTAGACGCTTGGCGATGAAGAATGCGACTTCGCCCGGCAGACGAATGTCGTTCTCGTCGGCTTTTTTCATCAGGATCGCTACGCGGGTTTCCAGCTCAGGCGGCTCGATCGCCACCGTTAAGCCCCAACCAAAGCGCGATTTCAGACGATCCTCAACCCCGTTGATCTCTTTAGGATAGCGATCCGAGGTCAAAATGATCTGCTGATTACCTTCCAGCAGGGCATTAAAAGTGTGGAAAAACTCTTCCTGGGATCGTTCTTTATTAGCAAAGAACTGGATGTCATCGATCAGCAGCGCATCAACGGAACGGTAGTAGCGTTTAAACTCTTCGATCGCGTTATTTTGCAGGGCTTTTACCATGTCCTGCACAAAGCGTTCGGAATGCATATACACCACTTTCGCATTGGGCTTACGCGCGATGATGCCGTTGCCTACCGCATGCAGCAGGTGCGTTTTACCCAGACCGGTGCCGCCATAAAGGAACAGCGGGTTATACGCGCCGCCCGGGTTATCCGCCACCTGACGGGCCGCCGCACGCGCCAGCTGGTTCGACTTACCTTCGACGAAGTTATCGAAAGTGTGTTTGAGGTTAACGTTGGAGCGATAGGTCGGCTCCGCAGGGGCCGGAACGTTGTCCCAGCCAGAGCGCGGCGCAGGCGCAACGCGCGGCATATAAACCTGCGCGGTCTGCGCAGGCGCAGCAGCAACGTTAACGGTCGCTTTCAGGGTTTGGGGAGCCGGCTTGGTGCCCACTTCGAAACGCAGTTGTGGGATATCGGTACCGCAAAATTCGTTGAGCAGTCCATTGATGTTATTGAGGTATTTGTCCCTGACCCAATCGAGCACAAAACGGTTTGGCGCATACAAAGCCAGCGTGTTATCGCTCAGTTCCGCCTGCAAGGGGCGGATCCACATACTGAATTCTGTGGCTGGTAACTCATCCTGCAATCGGGCAAGACATTGCTGCCAAAGCGAAAGTGACACGGCGGACTCCACTCGAACAAAAAAAGAAAGCTATTGAATAGTCATGATTGTAGACACACGTCGAAAAGACCCGGCGTATAAGGGTGACGTGCGAACCGCTATCGGCGGTTTTTACCCGTTCAGGATCCTGGGAAACGATCGGGACCGCGGATCATAGCCTAAACTGAGCCAGAGATCTTGTGTTTCTCACAGTTTCTTCCCGATTTATCCACAGGAGGATCCGAAACCGGATAAGTGTAATCGATCCTGATGGAGAGGCCCCACAATTCAGGCCGCATATTGGAAAAATTAATAAGTAACGGCCTTTTTTTACTTAAAAGATCTCACGAAGATCCGGGACGATCCTTGCGCTTTGATCTGGAGCCCGTATAATCCTCCACCCGGCGCGCGGGAGTCGAATTCCTGTGTCTGGCGCTGCTTATTTTACGCGCGAAAAGGTGCGGAAAGACGCAGGAAATAAGGAAAGAGAATTGACTCCGGAGTGTACAATTATTACAATCCGGCCTCTTTAATCACCCATGGCTTCGGCGTCCATCGTTCGTTATTCGTTCGGACTCCACAAAAAGCCATTGAATTTATTCAAGTTTAGGTAGAAATCGCCATGAAACGCACTTTTCAACCGTCTGTACTGAAGCGCAACCGTTCTCACGGCTTCCGTGCTCGTATGGCTACTAAAAATGGTCGTCAGGTTCTGGCACGTCGTCGTGCTAAAAGCCGTTCACGTCTGACCGTTTCCAAGTAATTAAGCTAACCCCTGAGTGGTTAAGCTAGCATTTCCCAGGGAGTTACGTTTGTTAACTCCCACTCATTTCACTTTCGTCTTCCAGCAGCCACAACGTGCTGGCACGCCGCAAATCACCATCCTCGGCCGCCAGAATTCGCTGGGGCATCCCCGCATCGGTCTTACAGTCGCCAAGAAAAACGTTAAACGCGCGCATGAACGCAATCGGATTAAACGTCTGACGCGTGAAAGCTTCCGTTTACGTCAACATGAACTTCCGTCTATGGATTTCGTGGTGGTGGCGAAGAAGGGGGTTGCTGACCTCGATAACCGTGCTCTCTCGGAAGCGTTGGAAAAGCTATGGCGTCGCCATTGTCGCCTGGCTCACGGTTCCTGATAGCCCTTATCCGGGTCTATCAACGCCTGATCAGTCCGCTGCTTGGGCCGCACTGCCGTTTCACCCCAACCTGCTCAAGCTACGGAATTGAGGCATTGCGCAGGTTTGGAGTGATAAAAGGCAGTTGGTTGACGGTGAAACGCGTATTAAAATGCCACCCTTTACATCCCGGTGGAGACGACCCCGTCCCCCCAGGACCTTTTGATACCAGAGAACACTAACGATGGATTCGCAACGCAATCTTCTTATCATCGCTTTGCTGTTCGTGTCTTTCATGATCTTCCAGGCTTGGGAGCAGGATAAAAATCCTCAACCTCAGCAGCAGATCACGCAGACAACGACCACCGCAGCGGGTAGCGCCGCCGACCAGGGCGTACCGTCCAGTGGCCAGGGTAAACTGATTACGGTTAAGACCGATGTGCTTGAACTGACTATCAACACCCGTGGTGGTGATGTTGAGCAGGCGCAGCTGGTAACTTACCCGAAAGAGCTCGCCTCTACTGAGCCTTTCCAGTTACTGGAAACCACGCCGCAGTTTATCTACCAGGCACAGAGTGGCCTGACCGGTCGTGATGGCCCGGATAACCCGGCTAATGGCGCGCGTCCGCTGTATAACGTCGATAAAGATGCGTTTGTGCTGGCTGATGGCCAGAACGAACTCGCGATCCCGATGACTTACACTGATGCTGCTGGCAATACCTTCACCAAAACCTTCACCCTGAAACGCGGTGAATATGCGGTGAGCGTAGGCTATAACGTGCAGAACACCGGTGCGAAACCACTGGAAGTCTCCACCTTTGGCCAGCTGAAGCAAACCATCAATCTGCCGACGCACCGTGACACCGGAAGCAACAACTTCGCGTTGCATACCTTCCGTGGCGCTGCGTACTCCACGCCAGATACCAAGTACGAGAAATACAAATTCGACACCATCGCCGAAAACGAAAACCTGAACGTCAGCTCTAAAGGCGGTTGGGTGGCGATGCTGCAACAGTATTTCGCGACAGCATGGGTGCCTAATAACGCCGGTTCCAACAATTTCTACACCGCCAACCTGGGTAACGGCATTGCCGCTATCGGCTATAAGTCTGAGCCGGTTCTGGTTCAGCCGGGTCAAACCGGTACGCTTGGCAGCACCCTGTGGGTGGGCCCGGAAATCCAGGACAAAATGGCTGCAGTCGCACCGCACCTGGATCTGACCGTAGATTACGGTTGGTTGTGGTTCATCTCTCAGCCGCTGTTCAAACTGCTGAAGTGGATCCACAGCTTCCTGGGTAACTGGGGCTTCTCGATCATCGTTATTACCTTTATCGTTCGTGGCATCATGTACCCGCTGACCAAAGCGCAGTACACCTCCATGGCGAAGATGCGTATGCTGCAGCCGAAGATTGCGGCGATGCGTGAGCGTCTGGGCGATGATAAGCAGCGTCAGAGCCAGGAGATGATGGCCCTGTATAAAGCAGAGAAAGTGAACCCACTGGGTGGTTGCTTCCCGCTGCTGATTCAGATGCCAATCTTCCTTGCGCTGTACTACATGCTGATGGGTTCCGTTGAGCTGCGCCACGCGCCGTTCGCCCTGTGGATCCATGACCTGTCTGCACAGGACCCGTACTACATCCTGCCGATCCTGATGGGTATCACGATGTTCTTCATTCAGAAGATGTCGCCTACCACCGTGACCGACCCGATGCAGCAGAAGATCATGACCTTTATGCCGGTCATCTTCACCGTGTTCTTCCTGTGGTTCCCGTCAGGTCTGGTGCTGTACTATATCGTCAGCAACCTGGTAACCATCCTGCAGCAGCAGCTGATCTACCGTGGTCTGGAAAAACGTGGCCTGCATAGCCGCGAAAAGAAAAATTCCTGATTCGGTTAGGCTGTAGCTAAAATAAAGGCGGTCATCAGACCGCCTTTTTTATTGCCATTTGATGAGACAAACCATGAGCCATAACGACACGATCGTCGCCCAGGCAACCCCACCGGGACGCGGTGGTGTGGGCATTCTGCGCATCTCCGGCCTGAAGGCGCGCGAGGTGGCTGAAGCCGTGCTGGGCAAGCTGCCAAAACCCCGCTACGCCGACTACCTGCCGTTTAAGGATAACGACGGTACCGCGCTGGATCAGGGCATTGCGCTGTGGTTCCCGGGGCCAAACTCCTTTACCGGTGAAGACGTGCTCGAACTGCAAGGCCACGGCGGGCCGGTGATCCTCGATCTGCTGTTAAAACGTATTCTGACTCTGCCCGGCTTGCGCATCGCGAAGCCCGGCGAGTTCTCCGAGCGCGCCTTCCTGAACGATAAGCTGGACCTGGCCCAGGCCGAAGCGATTGCCGATCTGATTGACGCCAGCTCCGAGCAGGCCGCGCGTTCGGCACTCAATTCGCTGCAGGGGGCATTTTCCGTTCGCGTAAACCATCTCGTGGAAGCACTCACTCACCTGCGAATCTACGTAGAAGCCGCGATTGATTTCCCGGATGAAGAGATCGACTTCTTGTCTGATGGCAAAATCGAAGCCCAGCTGAACGACGTGATGAAGGATCTGGATGCGGTACGTGCTGAGGCACGTCAGGGCAGCCTGCTGCGTGAAGGGATGAAGGTGGTGATTGCCGGGCGTCCGAACGCCGGGAAATCGAGTCTGCTGAATGCCCTCGCGGGCCGTGAAGCGGCGATTGTTACCGACATTGCCGGTACCACCCGCGACGTGCTGCGTGAGCACATTCATATCGACGGTATGCCACTGCATATCATCGACACCGCCGGTTTGCGCGATGCCAGCGACGAAGTGGAGCGCATCGGTATTGAGCGCGCCTGGCAGGAGATCGAGCAAGCCGACCGGGTGCTGTTTATGGTCGATGGCACCACCACAGCGGCGCGTGATCCGGCGGAAATCTGGCCGGACTTTATCGCCCGTCTGCCCGCGAAACTGCCAATTACCGTGGTGCGTAACAAAGCGGACGTCACCGATGAAGCACCGGGCCTCAGCGAGATGAACGGTCACTCCCTGATCCGTCTGTCGGCACGCACCGGCGAAGGCGTGGACGCGCTGCGCAGTCATCTGAAACAGAGCATGGGCTTTGATACCAGCATGGAGGGTGGTTTCCTTGCCCGCCGTCGTCATTTGCAGGCGCTGTCCGCTGCTGCCGACCACCTGGAGCAGGGCAAGGCGCAACTGCTGGGAGCCTGGGCCGGTGAACTGCTGGCGGAAGAGCTGCGTCTGGCGCAGCAGGCGTTAAGCGAGATCACCGGTGAATTTACCTCGGACGATCTGCTGGGGCGGATTTTCTCCAGCTTCTGTATTGGTAAGTAATTCGCCTTAACGCAAGGTGATTTCCTGACAGGAAATCACCTTTGTCCAAATGGCAACTCGCCACCTCCCCGTTATCCCCCTATGCTGCTTGCCTGCATCTATGGGGGTTTTATGGCTCGTTTTCTGTTTTGTAGTTTTGCGCTGGTGCTGCTGTATCCATCAGGGATTGATATGTATCTGGTGGGGCTTCCGCACATCGCTCGCGATCTGGGCGCCAGCGAAGCGCAGCTGCATATTGCGTTTTCGGCCTACCTCGCCGGGATGGCGTCGTCGATGGTGTTTGCCGGGAAGATTGCCGACAAAGCCGGCCGACAGCCTGTCGCCATCACCGGGGCGGTCATTTTTGCCCTCGCCTCCGTGCTGTGTTCACTGGCTCAGGACAGCACGCTATTCCTCACCGGACGCTTTATTCAGGGTATTGGCGCAGGTGGCTGCTATGTGGTGGCCTTTGCGATTTTACGCGATACCTTAAGCGCCCAGCGCCGCGCCAAAGTGCTGTCGATGCTGAACGGCATCACCTGCATTATCCCGGTGCTGGCACCGGTAGTGGGTTATCTGATTATGCTTAAGCTGCCGTGGCAGAGCCTGTTCTGGACGATGGCGGCGATGGGCGCGCTGGTGTTTATCCTGTCGATCACGGTACTGAAAGAGACCCATCCAGGTTCGCAGAATGCAGGCCATAGCGCCACGCCCCCTGCGGAAGAAAAGCTTCTGAATCGCTTCTTCATCAGTCGGCTACTGGTGACCACATTGAGCGTGGCGGTGATCCTCACCTATGTAAACGTTTCCCCGGTGTTGCTGATGGAGGTGATGGGTTTTGATCGCGGGGAATATTCCACGGTGATGGCCTTAACCGCGATGGTCAGTATGGCTGTGTCATTCTCGACGCCGTTTGCTCTGAATATCTTCAGTCAGCGCACGCTGATGCTGACCTCTCAGGTGTTGTTCCTGGCGGCTGGGGTGATTCTGGTGACCGCGAGTTCTCATGCCCTGATGCTGGCGGGGATCACCTTGATTTGCGCCGGGTTCTCGGTGGGTTTTGGCGTCGCCATGAGCCAGGCGCTGGGCCCATTTGCCCTGCGCGCGGGGGTGGCAAGCTCGGTGTTGGGGATTGCCCAGGTATGCGGTTCTTCGCTGTGGATTTGGCTGGCGGCAATAATCGGGCTCAATGCCCTGAATATGCTGATCGGGGTGCTGATAGGTTGTAGCATGCTGTGCATTACCTTACTTTTGGTTATCCGGCCCGCAGCGCACTATGAAGAAACCCCTCAGCAGTCTCGATCTTAATCTTTTGTTATGCCTGCAGCTTTTGCTGCAGGAGCGCAGCGTCACCAAAGCTGCAAAACGGATGAACGTCACCCCGTCAGCGGTGAGTAAATCGCTGGCCAAGCTGCGCGACTGGTTCGACGATCCGCTGTTCGTTAAAACGCCGCTGGGGCTGCTACCGACCCCGCTGACGGTGAGCCTGGAGCAGGATCTTGCCGACTGGATGCAGATTGGCAATCAGATCCTCGACAAATTCCATCACGACTCCCCCGGCGGCCTGACGTTCGAGCTGGCGGCGGAGACCCCGCTGATGCTGATCCGCTTTAACACCCTGCTGGAACAGATTAATCAGCGCTATCCGCAGGCCACGGTCAAAATGCGCCACTGGGATTACGATTCTCTGGACGCCATCACGCGCGGGGAGGTCGATCTTGGCTTTACCGGGCGGGAAACGCACCCGCGCTCCCGCGAGCTGCTCAAGCTAATGCCGTGGTTTATTGATTACGAAATTCTGTTCAGCGACCGTCCCTGCGTCTATCTGCGTGAGGATCACCCTGCGCTGCAGGACGAGTGGAATCTGGAGACGTTCCTGCGCTATCCGCATATCAGTATTTTCTGGGAGCGCAGCGACACCTGGGCACTGGATGAAGTGCTGAGGGAGATGGGGCGGGAGCGCAATATCGCCATGAGTTTGCCGGGTTTTGAGCAGTCGATGTTTATGGCCGCGCAGCCGGGCCATAACTACATTGCCACCGCACCGCAGTACTGCCATCACTATAACCAGCTCCACCAGCGGAAGTTGATTGCCCTGCCGATCCCATTCGATGAAGCGCAGGCCCAGAAGCTCACCGTGCCCTTCACCCTGATCTGGCATAAGCGTAACAGCCACAATCCGAAAATCCTCTGGCTACGGGAAACCATTAAGGCGCTGTATGGTTCGCCACTGCGTTAGCAAGCGTGTTTTTGACTAATAAAATGTAAAGTTCGGCCTCAGGGCTTCTCTTCGCCTCATTTAGCCATTAAAACAGACGGAAAGTTAAGCGATAATGATGTAAGCGTTTAACATCACCACTGACCATTATCATGGAGCGAAAAATGGCTACGCATTTTGCAAGAGGGACACTGACGGAGGGGCGGCTGGTCTCATCCCGACTCCCGTCATCCTGTCATAACGAAGCTCGAAAGCTACCCGAATATCGCCGCACGCGATTCCTCGCCTCCCGGGCGCTGCTCGCTGAACTGCTGTTTATGCTTTACGGTACCAGCGAACTGCCAGAGGTGATCCCCCAGCCGGAAGGCCGACCTGTATTTGCCGATCCCGATCTGCCGCGTTTTTCTATTGCCTATGCCGGGAATATCGTTGGTCTGGTGCTGACGACCGAGGGCGACTGCGGGCTGGATATGGAACTCCAGCGCGCGATACGCAGCTTTCACGGTCCCCACGCCCATGACGACTACCCGCTCTCCAGCAATGAGAACTTATGGGTGCGTAACCAGAACGATCCCAACGAAGCTAAAGCCCAGCTGATCACCCTGCGTCAGAGCATCCGTAAGCTTTCAGGCGACGCCAGTGATTGCGCCAGCCTGCTGCAGCTGTTACCCGGATCGGGTCGCCTGCGCGCCGCCAGAGCCCCCGAGATTGAAGCCCTGAGCGACGCCGAAGACGTGCTGATCTGGTCGATTGCCGTCACCCCGGCCATTGAACGACTCAAAATCTGGCAGTTTGATAGCCGCCTTGGCTGGCACAGCCTGCCGGACGTGCCAGCACGCGCGAACGAACCCGAAGCGCGCCTGATGCGCTTAACCAGTTTACCGATTGAAAAAGCCATTATCCTCAACTGACCCTTCAGGGCCATCATGATGAAAAAGGAGTAGTCATGTCTGATACGCTGAACGTAGTGACGTTACTGGGAAGCCTGCGCAAAGATTCATTTAACGGGATGGTTGCCCGCACGCTGCCGAAGCTGGCACCCGCGGGAATGGCGATCGCCGCCCTGCCGTCGATCGGGGATATTCCGCTGTATGACGCCGATCTGCAGCAGGAAGAGGGATTCCCGCCGTCTGTCGTGGCGCTGGCCGACCACATTCGCCAGGCGGATGGCGTGGTGATTGTCACCCCGGAATATAACTACTCGGTGCCGGGTGGTTTGAAGAACGCAATCGACTGGCTTTCTCGCTTGCCGGAACAACCGCTGGCGGGTAAACCGGTGCTGATTCAGACCAGCTCAATGGGGGCGATTGGCGGTGCGCGCTGCCAGTATCATCTGCGCCAGATCCTGGTGTTCCTCGATGCGATGGTGATGAACAAGCCGGAATTTATGGGCGGAGTGATTCAGAACAAGGTCGACCCGCAGACGGGTGAAGTGGTGGATCAGAGTACGCTGGATCATCTGACCGGTCAGCTGACCGCGTTTGGGAAGTATATTCAGCGGGTGAAAGCATAATTAAAACCCCCTCTCCATTGGAAAGGGGGTTTTGCTTTTAGTGCGCGTCGATAAACGCAATCTTCAGAATGAACAGCAGCGCCACCACGATCACGCATGGGCTCAGTTCACGCCAGCGCCCGGTGCCCAGCTTCATCACGCAGTAAGAGATAAAGCCCAGCGCAATCCCTTCGGTGATGGAGAAGCTGAACGGCATCATCACCGCGGTAATAAACGCCGGAACCGCTTCAGTAAGATCGTCCCACTTCACGCGCGACAGGCTGGATGTCATCAGCACACCCACGTAGATCAGCGCGCCTGCAGCCGCGTATGGCGGCACCATACCGGCCAGCGGAGAGAGGAAGATCACCAGCAGGAACAGCAGACCGACAACCACTGCGGTCAGACCGGTACGGCCCCCGACAGATACCCCGGAAGAGGATTCGATGTAGGCGGTAACGGAAGAGGTACCGATAAAGGAACCCGCCACAGAAGAGATGCTGTCCACATACAGCGCCTGCTTCATGCGCGGGAATTTACCTTTCTCATCCGCCAGACCGGCTTTGTCGGTCACGCCAATCAGCGTCCCGGAGGAGTCAAACAGGTTAACCAGCATGAAGGAGAAGATCACACCCGCCAGACCCAGGTTCAGCGAGCCCGCCAGATCAACATGACCAATCACGGTAGTGACGCTCGGTGGCGCAGAGATGATACCGCCGTACTTCACATCGCCCATCATCCAGCCCAGCAGGGTGGTGACCACGATAGAGACCAGCACCGCCGCGTGGATGTTACGCGAGGCCAGGATCGCAATGATAAAGAATCCCAGCACGCCCAGCAGCACGCTGTGCGAAGTCAGGTTGCCGATACTAACCAGCGTTTCCGGGTTCGCCACGATCACGCCGGCGTTTTTCAGCCCCATCATGCCGATGAACAGACCGATACCGCTGGTAATACCTACGCGCAGGCTGACCGGGATATTGGCAATCATCCAGTAACGGACGCGGAAAATCGTCAGGATCAGCAGACCCACCGCCCCCCAGAAGATTGCGCCCATCCCCACCTGCCACGGCAGGCCCATCGCCTGAACCACCACAAAGGCGAAGAAAGCGTTCAGACCCATCGCAGGCGCCAGCGCCACCGGCAGGTTAGCGAACAGCCCCATCAGGATGCTGCCGAAAGCGGCGATCAAACAGGTCGTTACGAAGACGGCGCTGGTATCCATGCCAGCAACGCCCAGAATTTGCGGGTTCACGAAAACGATATAAACCATCGTCAGGAAGGTGGTGAAACCGGCGATCACTTCGGTGCGTGCCGTCGTGCCGTGTTCGCGCAGTTTAAACACGCGCTCAAGCAAACCCGTTCCAGTAGACTGGGTAGTGTGTTGTTGACTCATCATCTATTTCCGAACAAGGAGGGAAAATTCGTCGCTATCCTATACCAAAATGCGACAATAGGGGCGGTTGGAGCGCATTTTTTTTCATTGAATTTGCTTATACGGCAACGATTGCGTCCCACCATTCGGCAGTACGTAAACGTTAAACTTGTTAAGAAAGGGAAAGGCATGTCTCAGATTGAAGCAGTGTTTTTCGACTGCGACGGTACGCTGGTCGACAGTGAGGTCATCTGTTCCCGGGCGTATGTCACCATGTTCCAGGAATTTGGTATTACGCTCGATCTCGAAGAGACGTTCAAACGCTTTAAAGGCGTGAAGCTCTACGAAATCATCGATATCATTAACGCCGAACGTGGCGTCAGTCTCGCGAAAGCGGATCTGGAGCCTGTTTACCGCGCCGAGGTCGCACGCCTCTTCGACTCAGAACTGGAAGTGATCGCCGGTGCCAGCGAGCTGCTGGATGCGATGGCCGTGCCAATGTGCGTGGTCTCCAACGGCCCGGTCAGCAAAATGAACCACTCCCTGGGCAAGCTGCAGATGCTGCATCATTTCCCGGAAAAACTGTTCAGCGGATACGATATTCAGCGCTGGAAGCCCGATCCGGCACTGATGTTCCACGCGGCTAAAGCGATGAACGTTAATGCGGAAAACTGCATCCTCGTGGATGACTCCAGCGCGGGCGCGCAGTCGGGTATTGATGCGGGGATGGAGGTGTTTTACTTCTGCGCCGATCCGCATAACAAGCCGATCGACCATCCGAAGGTGACCACCTTTACCGATCTGGCTCAGCTACCGGCACTGTGGAAAGCACGCGGCTGGAATATCACCCGCTAACCCTGACCAGCCGTAAAGCAATGCGCTTTACGGCTGTACGACGAATTTAATGCGGTTGCGTCAGAGCAGAGACCGCCGCCTTATCCGCAATAATGGTTAATGCCGGATGCAGCTGCAGTACCGATGCCGGAAGCTGTTCCGTAACCGGCCCTTCGAGTATCCCCTTCAGCGCCTGCGCCTTCCCTTCACCGTTCACAATCAGCAGCAGGTTTTTTGCCGCCATGATGCTCTTCGGCCCCATAGTCACGTAGCTGTCCGGCACCAGCGAAAAATCGCCCCCCAGTTCGCCGTGAGCCACAATATCAACCATTTCGCCCGCAATAGGCACTTCGGTGGTCATATTGTGGAAATGGGTCGTATTGGGCAAGTTACCGCAAAAGTGCCCGTCGGCACCCAGCCCCATCACCACCAGGTCCAGTCCACCCTGTTGGGCGATGCTCGCATCGTGATCGCGATAATTGTCCACCGTCAGCTTCTGGATATTGGCTTCGCTGATGCTGGCCGGGGTAAAGAACAGATTGCGTAAATTGGTGATGGTCACACCATCCCCGGTTTTGCCGCGAAAAGGAATTTCGTCGAAATTATAAAAATGCACGTTCTTCAGCCAGGCTTTGCCTTTTACGGATGCGGTGAGCAACTCGTACATTCGCTTCGGCGTTTTGCCTGCGGTGATCGCCAGATTCACCCGGCGCGGTTTCAGCATGTATTCTGCCAGATGCTGAGCCGCGACCTGGCTCATCTGCTCATAGTCTTCCGTTACGATTAACTTCATCTTTTACTCCCGCGATTATTTAAACAATTTTTGCACGAAGGCCGCGTAGGCCGGACGCCAGACGTCCATCTCATGATTCAGACCCGGATATTCCTGGTAATCAAAGCGGATCTTCTGTTTCTCCAGCTCTTGCTTCAGCCCAAGGATATCTTTACCGGTGACGACATCTTTCTCACCGACGACTACCGTGAAATTGCGCAGCTGTTTGTTGATCGACTCCGGGTCATTCAGACGCGCGCTAACGCCCGCATCCGGCACCGTGGTAGTGGTGACGCCGCTAAAGGTGGCCAGCCAGCCGAAGCGCTCAAGGTGATTCATCCCGGAGACCAGCGCCTGGTAGCCGCCCTGCGACAGGCCCGCCAGCGCGCGGCCATCGGCATCGTCCCGCACGTTAAAACGCTGACCGATCAGCGGGATGATGTCGTTCATCAGCTCGCGATCGGCGGCCTGGGCATTCAGCGGGTAGAAGGCGTTGCGCCGCTCGTTGGGAACAAACGCCTCTGCGACAATCCCTGTCGCGTCAGTTTCGGTGTCTGGCACCACCACCAGCATCGGCTCAATTTTCCCCTCGGCGAGCAGGTTATCCATGATCTGCGCGATACGCCCCTGATCGATCGCCGAGCGGCCGGTGTCGCCAAAGCCATGATAGAAATAAAGCACCGGCAGCGGTTTGCCCTGTCCGCGGTAGCCCGGCGGCGTCCAGACGAACAGCTGGCGCTCCGAACTGAGCGCGGCAGAGTGATAGGTCAGGGTAATCAGATCCCCATGCGGTACCGGATTCACATCCAGAATGCTTCCCGGCACCAGCACCATGCTGGTATTCACCTGACGCTGAGGCTTGGTCATCGCCGTGCCGGTATCGATGCTGCGCACGCCGTCAACGTTGAAGAAATACTCGTAGAGATTGGGCTGCATCACCGGCCCCTGCCAGCTCCAGAGACCCGCGCTGTCTTTGGTCATCGGATGAATAGTCTCCGCTGAGGGGATCCCCACCACCACCGACACGCTTTTCGCTGCCGGGGCGAAGTAGCGATAAGTCACCGTCTTATCGGCATTCACCTGAGTAACATATTGGCTCAACGGCCGGGAGGGATCCGGCGCGGCGGGCAGGTCAACCGCAAGTGCGGTCTGGCTGATGCATAAGCACAGCGTAATCAGCGATAAGCTCGTTTTAATGCGTTTCATCGGTATCGTCCTTAATAAATGTATCGGGTTACCACCAGATCTCAGCCTGCGCACCTACCGCAAACTGGTCCTTCTTCTGATCTTCAAACGTGAAGTCATCCAGCTCGGTGTCTTCCGCTTTAATGTAAGTCGCGTAGAAACGGATTTCCGGGCGAGACGTCAACATACTGGTGTTGACTTTGAAGGTGTGGAACAGCGTGGTTTTGTAGCCGGACTCGTAATATTTCTCGCCGCGAAGATCGGTATTTTGCTGTTTGAAATATCCCAGCTCGACGCCGGTCTGGTTATATTTGTCCCAGATATACGCCGGACGCACGACGGCACGAATGGACTCGAAGTCAGAATGGGCCCCGGTTTCATAGCTGTATACGTCATTCCCGAAGGAGTAGACCAGCGCATTGGCGACGATAACCCGGTCGCTGAGGTACATCTCGCCCTGCGAGGTCACCCGCACCGCCGTGCCGTTGGTGTGATCGCCGTAATATTTGCCGTTAAAGGTGGTGTAAGGGCTGGAGCCCGCATAGCGAGAGAAGCTGCTCGCTATGGAGTTATTCGCCAACAGCACCGAGAACTCGTTGAAGCCACCGGTATCAAATTTCTGCGTCAATGAGGTGCCGACCATCCAGGTGTCTTTCCACTGGTAATAATCGTTGTTCTGCTGGTTATATTTCTCGCTTGAACTCTGATTCGCGGCGACGTAGCGCCCGCTAACCATCAGCGTCGCTTTATCCCACAGCGGCAGCTCTTTGTAGCGCAGATCGATGGTGTTGGTATTAATCTGCTGTTTGTTTTGCAGCGCGCGGTCGTAGTTGTCAACATCCTCACGTACCAGCGCGATATCGATCTTGCCCGGCCCCACTTTCCAGTTTTCCAGCCCGATGCCCGCCGCAGCGTCGGTGCGCTGTGTTTTCCAGTCCAGCATCTGGATCTCGATTTTAGGCGCGCCGTGTTTGCCGACCCAGAAGTCCGCATCCGGCGCAAACGGCAGGAAGCCCTGCGTCGTCACGTACATATCGGAAAACTGCATATAGTTTTCGCCGCCCGCGTTGTCACCAAACCAGCCGGTGGAGTACTGCTGGCCGACGTTGCCATCCAGCATCACAATGGCGTCGACGCGCTTATTGCCCTCCTGCCAGACGCGCTGTTTAAGCTGCAAATCGAACCAGCCGGAGTATTCATTCCCCAGTCGACCCAGTGAGCCGATCGCCCAGGATTTTGGTGAGCCGTGCGAGGCGGTTCCCCAGCCGGAGCGATAATAACCGTTATAGCTAAAACCGATTTCATCCTTCACAAATTTACTGAAGTCTTTCATGGTGATGGAGGAATAAACATCCCCGTTAGCGTTATCGGTTTTAACCAGTACGGCATCCGGTTTTTTCGCCGGGCTGGCGACCTGCGTTTTGGCGATCTCCTTATCTTTATATTGTTGCAACTCACCCTGGGTCGCTTTTAATGCCTGCTCGAGAAATTCGAGACGTTGCTCCACGGTTAATGATTCCGACCCGGCATAGCAAAAGGGTGTCATCATTAAAATGGCAGAGGTAATGATGTTTCTCCTGAACATAATAATATTCCCTGTTAGTGATTGTTATAAAACGGCAGAGGATTTTCTGGCTGAAATAAAACTAAATAAAACGGTAATAACAAAAGCCATGACGATGGAAATAAGCGCCCCGGCAATACAGGCCCAGACGGTAAAGTCGACGCCGGTGGGAGGCAGAGTTTGCATAAAGGTGAAGATGCTCGGCATCCCAAAGGAATAGACTTTGGTTTGCGCAAAGCCAATGACGGCACCACCCGATGCGCCGCTGATGCAGGCAATAACAAAGGGGTATTTACGCGGTAAATTGACGCCGTAGACGGCGGGCTCGGTGATCCCAAACAGCCCGGTTAATGCCGCTGACCCCGCCACCGCACGTTTTTGCCGATCGCGTTCGCGCAGGCATATCGCCAGCGCGGCACCCACCTGCGCCAGAATCGCCGGTACCAGCAGGGGCAGCATTGAGTCATAGCCCAGCACCGTGAAGTTGTTGATGCACAGCGGCACCAGTCCCCAGTGCAGGCCGAACATCACAAACACCTGCCACAGACCGCCCATCAATGCACCTGCAAACGCGGGCGCGGCGGTGTAGATGAACAGATAACCTTGCGCGATGAGCCCGCTTATCCAGGTGGATACCGGCCCTACGACCATAAAGGTCAGCGGCGTGATCACCATCAGACACAGCAGTGGCGAGAAAAAGTTTTTGATCGCCGACGGCAGCCATGCATTAAGCTTTTTCTCGAGCAAACTGCACAGCCAAGCGGAAAAAATAATCGGGATAACCGAAGAGGTGTAGTTGATGAACGTCAGCGGAATGGCCATAAAATCAAACGCGGTGCCGCCAGACTCGCCCAGCGCCTTAAGCACCACCGGATGCACCAGCGCGCCGCCGATGACCATCGTCACAAACGGATTGCCACCAAACTGTTTTCCGGCGGTATAGCCGAGGATTATCGGAAAAAAATAGAACAGCGAATCGCTGGCGCTGAACAGGATCAAATAAGTTCCGCTTTGCTCGCTTAACACGTTCAACGTCGTGGCGACGGCCAGGCCGCCTTTCAGGATACCGGTCGCGGCCAGTAAGCCGATAAGCGGAGTAAAAATGCTCGAGATGACATACACAAAGCGATTGAGCAGAGAACCTTTTACCGCATCCGGTGCAGCGGGCGCTCTTTCACCGACAATGGCATTTACGGCGTTATAAATATCATGGACGTGATTTCCAATAACAACCTGAAATTGTCCGCCGTGTTCAACCACCATAATAATACCGGGCGTGTTTTTTAATTCTTCCGCGTGCGCTTTACTGCTGTCTTTTAATTTAAAGCGTAAGCGCGTCGCGCAATGCATCAGGCTCACGATGTTTTCTTTCCCGCCTACCCCAGCCACTATTTTCCTGGCTAATTCCATTTCGTTCATCCTTTAACAGTATTGCAAAAATAAAAAAACCTGAAAAAGCACATTTCAGTGATGAAATGGGTTCTTTCAGGTTTTGCCCGCAAACGTGCGGTAGCAATCCGGCAATGATTATATTTACGCCATCAACTCAATAATGTTTAATTTATTACGGTTAGCGTGGGAATGTTTTATTGCAGATAAGAGATAAAAACAATCGACGGCAGCGTGAAATGTGACGAAAGCCATTTTATTGATGGGGATATTAACGGAGTATTTAAAAGCTTATATTAATACAGGCGGGAAAAGGAAAGATATAACGCCAGCAGCGCTGGCGTTATGAAAGGCATTACTCTTTAGGATCGTTACCCGCGAGCATTTTATCCAGCTCATCCCCGCCGACGTGACGGAAATCCTGTCCCTTCACGAAGTAGAAGATGTACTCGCAAATGTTCTGGCAGCGGTCACCGATACGTTCGATAGAGCGGGCGCAGAACAGGGCGGTCAGTACGCTTGGAATGGTACGGGTGTCTTCCATCATGTAGGTCATCAGCTGACGCACAATGCCTTCATACTCCTGGTCGACTTTCTTGTCTTCACGGTAGATACGCACCGCTTCGTCCAGATCCATCCGCGCAAAGGCATCCAGCACGTCGTGCAGCATCTGCACGGTGTGGCGGCCCAGCGATTCCAGGCTTACCAGCAGCGGCTGGTGCTGCTGAGAGAATTTCTCCAGCGCGGTGCGGCAGATTTTGTCCGCCACGTCGCCAATACGTTCCAGCTCGGCGATGGTTTTGATGATTGCCATCACCAGACGCAGGTCGCTCGCCGTCGGCTGACGCTTGGCGATGATACGCACGCAGGCTTCGTCGATGGCGACCTCCATCATGTTGACGTGTTTGTCGCCCTCGACCACGCGCTTCGCCAGCTCGCTGTCCTGGTTATGCATCGCGGTAATCGCATCAGAAAGCTGCTGCTCTACCATACCGCCCATGGTCATCACCTGGGTGCGGATGCTTTCCAGCTCTGCGTTGAACTGGCCGGAAATGTGTTTATTAAGATTGAGGTTGTCCATGGTTCACTCCAAATCAACCGTAGCGGCCAGTAATATAGTCTTCTGTTTGCTTCTTCGCGGGCTTGGTGAACAGATCGTCCGTTTTACTGAACTCAATCAACTCGCCCAGGTACATAAACGCAGTGTGGTCGGAACAACGCGCAGCCTGCTGCATGTTGTGGGTCACGATCACCACGGTGTAATCCGCTTTCAGCTCCGTGATCAGCTCTTCGATACGCCCGGTGGAGATCGGGTCCAGGGCTGAACAAGGCTCATCCAGCAGCAGCACTTCCGGGCGAATGGCGATGCCACGCGCAATGCACAGACGCTGCTGTTGACCACCGGAGAGAGAGTATCCGCTCTGGTGAAGTTTATCTTTGGTTTCGTTCCATAATGCGGCCTTGGTCAAGGCCCACTGCACGCGCTCATCCATATCGGTACGGGAGAGCTTCTCGAACAGGCGCACACCAAAGGCGATGTTGTCATAAATGGACATCGGGAACGGCGTCGGCTTCTGGAACACCATCCCCACTTTCGCGCGCAGCAGCGCGATATCCTGGGTATTGGTGAGAATGTTATCGCCATCAAGCAGGATTTCGCCTTCGGCGCGCTGCTCAGGATAAAGCGAGTACATTTTGTTAAAGGTACGCAGCAGGGTGGATTTACCACAGCCTGAAGGACCGATAAACGCCGTCACCTGGTTCTTGGCGATATCCAGGTTGATGTTTTTCAGGGCATGGAATTTGCCATAGTAAAAGTTCAAATCACGAACCGAAAGAATACCTGGGGCAGTATCAACCATACTCATTGACTCATTTCCTCATCCGGCGCCGCAGAGTGCCACGCCGTCAATAATTAACCGTGTTTCTTCTTCGCGAAAACAACGCGCGCCAGAATGTTCAGTAACAGTACGCACAGGGTAATAATCAGCACCCCGGCCCAGGCCAGTGACTGCCATTCGGCAAACGGGCTCATCGCAAATTTAAAGATGGTCACCGGCAGGTTGGCGATCGGCTGCATCATGTCCGTGCTCCAGAACTGATTGGAGAGCGCGGTAAAGAGCAGCGGGGCCGTTTCACCCGCGATACGGGCAATGGCCAGCAGCACACCGGTCAGGATCCCGGAGACCGAGGCCTTCAGGGTGATGGCGGAAATCATTTTCCACTTCGGCGTGCCCAGCGCGTAAGCCGCTTCACGCAGGCTGTCCGGCACCAGTTTCAGCATGTTCTCGGTGGTACGGATAACGATAGGCACCTGCAGCAGCGCCAGCGCAATCACCCCAGCCCAACCGGAGAAGTGCTCCATCTGCGCCACCACGATGGTGTAAACAAACAGGCCAACCACGATAGACGGAGCAGAAAGCAGAATGTCGTTAATGAAGCGGATCACTTCTGCGACCCACGACTTGCGGCCGTATTCCGCCAGATAAATCCCCGCCATGATGCCCAGCGGTGTACCGAAAACGGTCGCCCACAGGATCAGCAGGCCGCTGCCCGCCAGGGCGTTCGCCAGGCCGCCACCCGCCGTGTTTGGCGGTGGGGTCATTTCGGTGAACAGCGCCAGCGACATACCGTCGATGCCGCGGGTCACCGTGGAGAACAGGATCCAGACAAGCCAGAACAGACCAAAAGCCATCGTTGCCATCGAGAGGGTCAACGCAAGGCGGTTTTTAAAGCGGCGCTTCGCCTGCATTTTGCGGCGAGATTCTGCCAGCTCGGCGGTGTTTTGCATTTCGAGCGTAGCCATTAGCGTGCCCCCTCATTTTTGGCCAGGCGCATGATCATCACTTTAGAGATCGCCAGAACGATGAAGGTGATAACAAACAGAATTAAGCCCAGTTCCATCAGCGCCGCAACGTGCAGGCCCGATTCCGCTTCGGCGAATTCGTTAGCCAGCGCCGAGGTAATGCTGTTACCCGGCATGTAGAGAGAGGCGCTGTCGAGCTGGTAGGTGTTACCGATGATAAAGGTGACCGCCATGGTTTCACCCAGCGCGCGGCCCAGACCCAGCATCACGCCGCCAATCACCCCGTTGCGGGTAAACGGCAGGACAATGCGCCAGATAACCTCCCAGGTGGTGCAGCCGATGCCGTAGGCCGACTCTTTCATCATCACCGGGGTTTGTTCGAAGACATCGCGCATTACCGCCGCAATGTACGGAATAATCATGATGGCCAGGATTACGCCTGCAGCCAGGATCCCGATACCGAATGCCGGACCGGAAAAGAGCGCGCCCACAAACGGAATATTCGACAGGACGTTGCCTACCGGCTCCTGGAAGTAAGCCGCAAACAGCGGCGCAAAGATAAACAGGCCCCACATGCCGTACACGATACTCGGGATCGCCGCCAGCAGTTCGATGGCGATACCCAGCGGACGCTTAAGCCAGTTCGGTGCCAGTTCAGTCAGGAACAGGGCAATACCGAAGCTCACCGGAACCGCAATCAGCAGGGCAATAAACGAGGTCACCAGCGTGCCGTAAATCGGTACCAGCGCACCGTAGATATCGTTCGGGGCATCCCACTCTTTGGTCCACAGGAAGGAGAAACCAAATTTCTGGATGCTCGGCCAGGAGGAGACAATCAGAGACACGATAATGCCGCCCAGCAGCAATAGCACAATCAGCGCAGCCAGTTTTACCAGCGCGCTGAAAATCATGTCACCTTTTTTACCCGGAGGGTTAAATGCAGGCTTGGTTGCAGCCATAAGTTACTCTTCTGTTAATCGCGTTTACGAAGTTAGCGGGTGCGCCAGGCGCTACCCGCTATTTTCGTCAGAATGCTAAATTAATACAATGCCTTACCGCTGCTGTCTTTCACGTTGGTTTTCCATGCAGCACGAATCTGCTCAACCACGCTGTCCGGCAGGCTGGCGTAGTCCAGGTCATTAGCCTGTTTGCCGCCATTTTTGTATGCCCAGTCGAAGAACTTCAGCACTTCAGTGCCCTGCTCAGGTTTCTTCTGATCTTTGTGCACCAGGATGAAGGTGGTAGAGGTGATTGGCCATGCCTCGTCACCCTTCTGGTTAGTCAGATCCTGGGCGAAAGATTTGCTCCAGTCAGCGCCTTTAGCGGCGTTAGCGAAGTTCTCTTCCGTCGGGCTTACCGGCTTACCATCGGCCGAGATCAGCTTGGTGTAGGCCAGGTTGTTCTGCTTGGCGTAAGCGTATTCTACGTAGCCGATTGAGCCAGGCAGACGCTGTACGAACGCGGCGATACCGTCGTTACCTTTACCGCCCAGACCGGTCGGCCAGTTTACGGTAGAGCCAGAGCCGACTTTGGATTTCCACTCTTCGTTCACTTTCGCCAGGTAGCTGGTGAAGACGAAGGAGGTACCGGAGCCGTCAGCACGACGTACCACAGCGATGTTCTGCGAAGGCAGCTTCACGCCTGGGTTCAGTTTGGTGATGGCTTCGTCATCCCATTTTTTGATTTTGCCCAGGTAGATGTCACCCAGGGTTTTGCCGTCCAACACCAGCTCGCCTGATTTCAGGCCAGGGATATTCACGGCCAGCACAACACCACCGATTACGGTCGGGAACTGGAACAGGCCTTCCTGCGTCAGTTTTTCATCAGACAGAGGTGCGTCAGATGCGCCGAAATCAACGGTGTTCGCCGTAATTTGTTTAACGCCACCGGAGGAGCCGATACCTTGGTAGTTAACCTTGTTACCTGTTTCTTTCTGGTAAGTATCAGCCCATTTGGCATACACCGGCGCAGGGAAGGTTGCACCAGCACCCGTCAGGCTTGCCTCAGCAAATACAGAGAAAGCGCTCATCGATAAGGTCGCGGCGACAACAGTTGCGACAGTGGTACGCATAACTTTCATAATGTCTCCTGCAAGGATTTCGTAAATCATTGTTTAAGTGGCTACGATGAGCAAAATAGGACAAACAGGTGACAGATAAATGTCCGAATTATGACAGTTTTATGACAAGGAAATCTGCGGGAAAAAATCAGCAAAATAACTCTTTAAAATCATTCAATTAGAATGAAACATGACTGATTTTTTTCAGTTAAATTATCTTTGTGTGACACTGAAAAAATAGCTGAAAATGACAGATTGTCATACAGAGGAGGGATAAAAAAACTCCACCCGAAGGTGGAGTCTGGAGAGATTATTCTACAGTAACCGACTTCGCAAGGTTACGCGGCTGGTCAACGTCAGTGCCCTTGATCAGCGCAACGTGATACGCCAGCAGCTGCAACGGAACGGTGTAGAAGATTGGCGCAATCACCTCTTCCACATGCGGCATCTCAATGATGTGCATGTTGTCGTTGCTGGTAAAACCGGCATCGCTGTCCGCGAAGACATACAGCTGGCCGCCACGGGCGCGCACTTCTTCGATGTTCGATTTCAGTTTTTCCAGCAGTTCGTTGTTTGGTGCCACAACGATAACCGGCATATCCGCATCAATCAGCGCCAGTGGGCCGTGTTTCAGCTCCCCTGCCGCATAGGCTTCTGCGTGGATGTAGGAGATCTCTTTGAGCTTCAACGCGCCTTCCAGCGCGATCGGGTACTGATCGCCGCGACCGAGGAACAGGGCGTGATGCTTGTCAGAGAAATCTTCTGCCAGCGCTTCAATGCGTTTGTCCTGAGACAGCATCTGCTCAATACGGCTCGGCAGCGCCTGCAGACCGTGAACAATGTCCTGCTCGATGGATGCATCCTGGCCTTTCAGACGCGCCAGTTTCGCCACCAGCATCAGCAATACTGTCAGCTGGGTGGTAAACGCTTTGGTCGACGCCACACCAATTTCGGTGCCGGCGTTGGTCATCAGCGACAGATCAGATTCACGCACCAGAGACGAACCCGGCACGTTACAGATCGCCAGCGAACCGAGATAGCCCAGCTCTTTAGACAGACGCAGCGCCGCCAGGGTATCGGCAGTTTCACCGGACTGGGACAGGGTGATCATCAGGCTGTTACGGCGCACGGCCGATTTGCGATAGCGGAATTCGGAGGCGATTTCCACATCGCACGGCACGCCTGCCAGCGATTCAAACCAGTAGCGGGAGACCATACCGGAGTTGTAAGAGGTGCCGCAGGCAACAATCTGAATATGCTCTACGTTTGCCAGCATCTCGTTGGCGTTTGCACCCAGCTCGCTCAGGTCGACCTCGCCGTGGCTGATGCGCCCGGTCAGGGTATTTTTGATGGCGTTCGGCTGCTCGTAGATCTCTTTCTGCATGTAGTGACGGTAAGCGCCCTTATCACCCGCGTCGTACTGCAGGCTCGATTCGATATCCTGACGCTTCACCTGCTCGCCAGATTTATCAAACAGGGTCACATCGCGACGGGTCACTTCGGCGATATCGCCCTCTTCCATGAAGATAAAGCGACGGGTCACCGGCAGCAGCGCCAGCTGATCGGAGGCGATAAAGTTCTCGCCCATCCCCAGACCAATCACCATCGGGCTGCCAGAACGCGCGGCCAGAAGGGTGGACGGGTCTCGGCTGTCCATGATCACGGTGCCGTAGGCGCCGCGCAGGTGCGGGATCGCACGCATCACGGCTTCACGCAGCGTACCGCCCTGCTCCAGTTCCCAGTGAACCAGATGGGCGATCACTTCGGTGTCCGTTTCAGAGACGAAGGTATAACCGCGCGCCGTCAGTTCCGCGCGCAGGGGTTCGTGGTTTTCGATGATGCCGTTATGCACCACCACAATGTGTTCAGAGACATGCGGGTGCGCGTTGCCTTCTGAAGGTTCACCGTGCGTTGCCCAGCGGGTATGAGCAATACCTGTGCCGCCATGCAGCGGATTGTCTTCCGCCGCCTGCGCCAGCATATTCACTTTACCGAGGCGACGCAGGCGGGTCAGATGACCTTCTGCATCGACCACTGCCAGACCGGCAGAGTCATAACCACGGTATTCCAGACGACGTAACCCTTCGAGAAGGATTTCAGCAATATCACGCTGCGCAACTGCTCCAACGATTCCACACATAGTTTTATATTCCAGATAGAGGCTTTACGCCTGTGTTGTCGCTGACCTGTTTTGCCCGTTTTATCGGGCGCCCCGAGCCTTGTAGAGAGTGGGGTTATATTTATTAGATACTGCCTTTGGGCGGGGGATTATGTTATCCCCTCAACCCTGTTTGCCGGATGTCGCTCACGCTAATCCGGCCTACAAAATCGCACTTACTTCTTCACCGGACGTTTCCAGCCCGGCTTCTGCACCTGCGGCACGCGGCTGATGACCAGCGCGTTATCCGCCACATCGCGC
This sequence comes from Leclercia sp., assembly GCA_049284415.1. Lineage (GTDB taxonomy): Bacteria > Pseudomonadota > Gammaproteobacteria > Enterobacterales > Enterobacteriaceae > Enterobacter. The sequence continues at coordinate 28,907 of JBAPXW010000007.1, read as the reverse complement.
GTGACGGTGGTACCTGCGGCAATCGTGGCACCATTGCCCACGGTGACCGGGGCCACCAGCTGGGTGTCGGAACCAACAAACACGTCATTACCGATAATCGTTTTAAACTTGTTAGCGCCGTCGTAGTTACAGGTGATGGTACCGGCACCGATATTCACGTTGTCGCCGATTTCCGCATCGCCCAGGTAAGTAAGATGACCCGCTTTCGAGCCTTTACCCAGACGCGCTTTTTTCATTTCGACGAAGTTACCGACATGCGCGCCTTCCAGCAGCTCCGCGCCAGGACGCAGGCGAGCAAACGGCCCGATAGTACAGGCAGCAGCCAGATTCGCATCTTCAACCACGCTGTAGGCGCTGATCTCGCAATCGTCGCCAATCACGCTGTTTTTGACAACGCAGCCCGTGCCGATCTTCACGCGGTGGCCGAGGGTAACGTTACCTTCAAGAATAACGTTAGTATCGATTTCAATATCGCGCCCGTGATTGAGTACGCCACGCAGATCGAAACGCGCCGGGTCGCGCAGCATAACGCCTGCCAGCAGCAGCTTTTCAGCCTGCTCGGACTGGTAAACGCGTTCCAGACGGGACAGCTGCAGACGGTTGTTCACGCCTTCGACTTCGCTTAAGCGATCCGGATGCACGGCAGCAATCTCATGGCCTTCCTGATACGCCATCGCAATAATATCGGTGATGTAGAATTCACCCTGGGCATTATTGTTGTTCAGGTTTGCCAGCCAGCGCTTCATGTCCGCGCCATTGGCGATCAGGATCCCGGTGTTAATTTCCTGGATTTCACGCTGCGCATCAGTGGCATCTTTATGCTCGACAATCCCGGTCACATTACCGTTATCGCGGGTGATTCGGCCGTAGCCGGTCGGATCGTCCAGCTTGACGGTCAACAGACCGATGCCGCCCTGCGGTTTTGCTGCCCGCAGGCGAGCCAGGGTCTCAACGGAGATCAGCGGCACGTCGCCGTAAAGCATCAAAACATCTTCATCGTCGGAGAAGAACGGCGAGGCCTGCTGCATGGCGTGACCGGTACCCAGCTGTTCAGCCTGCAGGACCCAGTTGAGTTTGTCGTCACGCAGCGTCTGCTTCAGCAGGTCGCCACCGTGACCGTACACCAGGTGGACCTGGCTGGCACCAAGTTCATTCGCGGCATCAATGACATGCTGCACCATCGCTTTCCCTGCCAGGGTATGCAGCACTTTAGGAAGATCGGAATACATGCGGGTGCCTTTGCCAGCAGCAAGAATGACCACGCTCATCGTATTGTTCAACATACACGTCCTGACTGTAATTTGAGTGAGAAGTAGAACCCTTCGGTGTTGAAAATTCTACATATTTTTCGCCCTAAAATGGAGAGGCGCTAAAACGTACAACATCGCTTGATATGGGCTATTTACCGGTACTTTTTACAGCAGAATAGATAACTTTGCCTAAGGAATATAGCGTCGTTTAGCGAAGTCTCCAGCCCGCACAATGTGTTAGCCATTTTTTCGCCCCATGAATAAAGCCCCTCAAAAACAAAACGCCGTTTTATTTATCTAATTATGTGACAAATGAAAAAGAAACAATGTTTCAACCTGATGATAATAGCGCTCAATTATTACTCAGGAGAATAAGATGAAGTCTACAATACCTCTGGCCCTGATGATGTGCTCCGCCTTTGCCGCCACTGCTGCCGAGCAGCCGCGTGTCTGGAAGGCCATTGCGTTTGGTCAGTCAACGGACGTGAATTTCTCATCCAACGTGCTGCCCGAAAAAATTGGCGTTAACGATGTCACTGTCGACGGAAAAACGCTGAAGCCGCAGGAGAGCGTCGATCTGGCCAAAGCCATAACGCTGGAAAGCCGAGGCGGTAAAATTGCCAACGCCCATGATGGCCTGACCTTCTTCTATACCGAACTGCCGGCCGGGGAGAATTTTGTGTTACAGGCCAATATTAAGGTGGATCAGTTTGGGCCGGAAAATGGCGCCAAACCGGCTGCGCAGGAAGGCGCTGGGCTGCTGGTGCGCGACATTATCGGCACGCCGCGTCAGCAGCCGCTGAAGGCGGGGTACGAAGAGTTTCCTGCCGCCTCGAATCTGGTGATGAACGCCATCATGACCCAGGACAAAAAAGATCATCAGCGGGTGAAGATGCAGGCCATCACTCGCGAGGGGATCACCCGTCCGTGGGGGAATGCCGGTGCCGCCATCAAAAAACAGAGCTATAAGGAAGAGGTGGATCTCAGCCAGACCCCGGAATTCCGCCTGAAGCTGCAGCGCACTAACGACGGGTTTGTCACCGCGTGGGCGCCGGTTGGCAGCGACAGCTGGGTGAGTAAGACGGTACCGCGCGCCGATCTGATTTCCGTGCAGAATCAGGATCGCTATTACGTCGGCTTCTTTGCCTCCCGTAATGCCAAAATTACGGTGACCGATGCCTCGCTGACCACCTCCAGCGCCAACACCGTCGCGTCCGCCCCGTGGAAGGCAGAACCATTGCCGCTGCTGGTCCAGCTGGCATCCGCTAACACCAGCCCATCAGCTGATTACCTGCTGCAGGCGCGCGCCAACGAGGACGGGACCTTTACCGTTCGGCAAAATGAAGTGGTGATCGGGAATGGGAAAGCGGTAAAAGCAGGTGAGATGTATTCTCTGCCGACCCGTCTTGAGCAGACCAGCCACTTTGCGCTCACCTTTACCCCTGCGCAGGGCGAGCCAGTGACGCAGCAGTTCAGCGTCGAGCGCGTCGCTGAGCGCAAAACCGATATCCTGTACGCCGCTCCGGACGGGAAACCCGATGCGCAAGGCACAGCCGATGCGCCGCTGGACTTTGCCACCGCCATCACCCTGCTGGCCCCCGGCGGTAAGCTGGTGCTGAAAAGCGGCGATTATCCGCGCGGCCAGATCCCGCTTACCGCCAGCGGAACCCCCGATAAGCTCAAAACGCTGGAGGCAGACGGTAAAGTGGTGATCCACGGCCTGCTGCTGGACGCCAGCTACTGGCATATCAAGGGAATCGACGTTACGGAGAAAAGCCTGCGTATCCAGGGCAGCCATAACCTGATTGAACAGGTCACCGCGTATCGCAATGACGATACCGGGATCCAGATATCGTCTCCGGAGAAAATTGGCCGCCCACTGTGGGCAAGCTATAACCGGGTGATCAATTCCGAATCGTATGCCAACCAGGATCCCGGCAAGATTAATGCCGATGGCTTTGCGGTGAAGATGCGCGTGGGGGAAGGTAACCGGCTGGAGAACTGCTATGCGCACGACAATATTGATGACGGCTTTGATCTGTTCAACAAGATTGAAGACGGTGCGAATGGCGTGGTGGTGATTGAGAACTCAGTCGCCAGCAATAATACCAGCAACGGCTTTAAGCTTGGTGGAGAAGGGCAGCCTGTGGCGCACCAGATCCGCAACAGCAAAGCGACGGGCAATCATCTGGATGGCTTCACCGATAACTTTAACCCAGGCAAGCTGGTGGTGGAGAATAACCTTGCGGTGGATAACCAGCGTTTCAACTATATCTTCCGCCCAAGTCCGTACGGTGATGTGACCACGCAGGGAACATTTACCGGCAACGTGTCGATCCGTAACCAGCCAGGGCAGTACGATGATGCGGTCGTGGGGATGATTGATAACACGAATTACTTTATTGCCGGGGGCAAAAGCGTCAATACGGAAGGGAAAGAAGTTGATAAAGCTCAGGTGAAAACACAGTAACCAGAGAGGCGCTTCGCTTATCACACTACGGTAAGCGTGGCGCCACCCGGCATATCAGCACTTAGTGATTAATTGTACCGAAAGAGATGGTCATGTTGCTGAAAATGGCGATGATTTTGTTGATAATTTTCATGATGGCATCCTGATGTTATTGGAGTTCAGTTATGTGACATTCATCACAAAACGAAGTCTACTCCTGAACGTTTTGCCGATCAAGCTTTTGTGATGTAAATCACAAAATAAATAAAACACCTTTTCAGTTTTGAATTTAGTGAAACGCAGCCATAAAAAAAGCCAGCCTGGAAACCAGACTGGCTTTTATGCTTTTCAAGCCGGTGTTACATCGCTTTTTTGGTCAACTCGATAACGCGCAGTTTCGCGATCGCTTTGGCCAGCTCAGCAGACGCCTGAGCGTAATCCACGTCACCATGAGAGCTCTTAATCTGCTCTTCTGCTTTACGCTTCGCTTCCAGAGCTCGTGCTTCGTCGAGATCCTGGCCACGAATTGCGGTATCAGCCAGTACGGTCACGCTACCAGGTTGCACTTCAATAATGCCGCCTGACAGATAGATAAACTCTTCATGACCGAACTGTTTAACGATGCGGATCATACCAGGCTTAATGGCGGTGAGCAGCGGGGCGTGGCCCGGGAAAATACCCAGTTCACCTTCGCTACCCGTTACCTGGATTTTTTCGACCAGACCAGAGAACATTTGTTGCTCTGCGCTGACGACATCCAGGTGGTATGTCATTGCCATATCACCCTCCGATTAAGGCGTTAAAGTTTTTTGGCTTTTTCCACGGCTTCGTCAATGGAACCGACCATATAGAACGCCTGCTCCGGCAGGTGATCGTATTCGCCTTCCATGATGCCTTTAAAGCCACGGATGGTGTCTTTCAGCGCAACGTATTTGCCCGGGGAACCGGTAAATACTTCTGCTACGAAGAACGGCTGGGACAGGAAGCGCTGGATCTTACGTGCGCGTGCTACCACCAGTTTGTCTTCTTCAGACAGTTCATCCATACCCAGGATGGCGATGATGTCTTTCAGTTCCTGATAACGCTGCAGCAGGGACTGTACGCCACGCGCGGTGTCGTAGTGTTCCTGACCAACTACCAGTGGATCCAGCTGACGGCTGGTGGAATCCAGCGGGTCAACGGCCGGGTAGATACCCAGAGACGCGATCTGACGGCTCAGTACCACGGTTGCATCTAAGTGAGCAAAGGTGGTTGCTGGAGAGGGGTCAGTCAAGTCATCCGCAGGTACGTATACCGCCTGAACAGAGGTGATAGAACCGGTTTTGGTAGAGGTGATACGTTCCTGCAGAACACCCATCTCTTCCGCCAGGGTCGGCTGGTAGCCTACCGCTGATGGCATACGACCCAGCAGTGCAGATACTTCTGTACCGGCCAGGGTATAACGATAGATGTTATCAACGAACAGCAGTACGTCACGACCTTCGTCACGGAACTTCTCAGCCATGGTCAGACCGGTCAGCGCAACGCGCAGACGGTTTCCTGGTGGCTCGTTCATCTGGCCATAAACCAGGGACACTTTGTCCAGAACGTTGGAGTCGGTCATTTCGTGGTAGAAGTCGTTACCCTCACGAGTACGCTCACCCACGCCTGCAAACACGGAGTAACCGGAGTGCTCGATCGCGATGTTACGGATCAGCTCCATCATGTTTACGGTTTTACCCACACCCGCACCGCCGAACAGACCCACTTTACCGCCCTTCGCGAACGGACACATCAGGTCGATTACTTTGATGCCGGTTTCCAGCAGTTCCTGAGAGCTTGACAGCTCTTCATAGGAAGGAGCCGGACGGTGGATAGCCCAACGATCTTCTTCGCCGATGTCGCCTTTCATGTCGATCGGCTGACCCAGGACGTTCATGATACGACCCAGAGTTGCTTTACCTACCGGGACTTCGATCGGGTGCTCGAGGTCTTTAACATCCAGACCACGACGCAGACCGTCGGAAGAACCCATGGCGATGGTACGCACGATACCACCGCCGAGCTGCTGCTGAACTTCCAGCACCAGGCTCTCGTTACCATTCTGAACCTCAAGAGCATCGTACACGCGCGGTACGGCATCCTGAGGGAATTCGACGTCAACCACGGCGCCGATTACCTGGACAATTTTTCCAGTAGCCATCTTGAATCCTCTACGAATTAACCTGGTTATACCGCGGATGCACCACCGACGATTTCGGTGAGTTCCTGAGTAATGCTGGCCTGACGAGCTTTGTTGTATACCAACTGCAGCTCTTTAATCAGGCTGCCGCCATTGTCGGTCGCGGCTTTCATCGCCACCATACGTGCGGCCTGCTCGCTGGCCAGGTTTTCTACCACACCCTGATAAACCTGAGATTCAACATAACGACGCAGCAGGGTATCCAGCAGCGGTTTAGGATCGGGTTCATACAGGTAATCCCAGGACTTATGCTTCAACTCAGCATCGTCTGATGCCGGTAACGGCAGCAGTTGCGTGAGGGTCGGAACCTGAGACATGGTATTAATAAATTTGTTGTTAACAATGTACAACCGGTCCAGACGGCCTTCATCAAAGGCCTGCAACATCACTTTTACCGGGCCAATCAGCTCGGACAGGGACGGGTTATCACCCATACCGGTCACCTGGGCGACAATATTGCCACCTACGGAATTGAAGAAAGAGACGCCTTTAGAGCCGATCATCGCGATTTCGCTCTGAACGCCTTTATCGGACCACACTTTCATATCCGCCAGCAGCTTTTTGAACAGGTTAATGTTCAAGCCACCGCACAAACCACGGTCGGTCGACACCACCAGGTAGCCCACGCGCTTAACGTCGCGTTCTTCCAGGTAAGGATGCTTATATTCCAGATTACCGCTCGCAAGGTGACCAATCACTTTGCGCATGGTATCTGCATAAGGACGGCTGGCCGCCATACGCTCCTGCGATTTACGCATTTTGGAAGCGGCGACCATCTCCATCGCTTTAGTGATCTTTTGCGTGTTCTGGACGCTTGCGATCTTACTACGTATCTCTTTTGCGCCGGCCATGAGCTTCTCCTCAATGCCTTGCGGTCTGCCCTAAGACAGACCGCCGGACGTTACCAGGACTGGGTTGCTTTGAAGGAATCGAGCAGGCTCTTCAGCTTGCCTTCGATTTCGTCGTTATAGCCACCGGACTGGTTAATCTCTTGCATCAGTGGAGCATGGTCACGGTCAGCGTAAGCCAGCAGAGCGGCTTCGAAGCTACCGATTTTCGCCAGTTCTACATCTCCCAGATAACCACGTTCTGCTGCGAACAGTACCAGGCCCTGCTGTGCAACTGACATAGGGGCATACTGTTTCTGTTTCAGCAGTTCGGTCACTTTCTGACCGTGGTCAAGCTGTTTACGGGTTGCATCGTCAAGGTCAGATGCAAACTGGGAGAACGCTGCAAGTTCACGATACTGTGCCAGCGCGGTACGGATACCACCGGACAGTTTCTTGATGATCTTGGTCTGCGCTGCACCACCCACACGGGATACGGAGATACCTGGGTTAACTGCCGGACGAATACCGGAGTTAAACAGGTTGGTTTCCAGGAAGATCTGACCATCGGTAATCGAGATTACGTTGGTCGGAACGAACGCAGAAACGTCACCCGCCTGGGTTTCGATGATTGGCAGTGCGGTCAGAGAACCGGTCTGGCCTTTCACTTCACCTTTGGTGAAAGCTTCAACGTATTCCGCGTTAACGCGGGATGCACGCTCTAGCAGACGGGAGTGCAGATAGAACACGTCGCCCGGGAATGCTTCACGTCCTGGTGGACGACGCAGCAGCAGGGAAACCTGACGGTAAGCAACAGCCTGTTTGGACAGGTCATCGTAAACGATCAGTGCATCTTCACCGCGGTCACGGAAGTATTCGCCCATGGCGCAACCGGCATACGGAGAAAGATATTGCAGTGCAGCGGATTCAGAAGCGGTCGCCACAACAACGATGGTGTTAGCCAGCGCGCCGTGCTCTTCCAGTTTACGAACCACGTTAGAAATGGTGGACGCTTTCTGGCCGATAGCCACGTACACACATTTGATGCCGGAATCACGCTGGTTGATGATCGCATCGACAGCCATCGCGGTTTTACCGGTCTGACGGTCACCGATGATCAGCTCACGCTGGCCACGGCCGATTGGAATCATGGCATCAACGGATTTATAACCGGTCTGAACAGGCTGGTCTACGGACTGACGTTCGATAACGCCTGGTGCGATAACTTCGATTGGCGAGAAGCCATCGTTATCAACCGGACCTTTACCGTCGATTGGTGCACCCAGGGTGTTCACCACGCGACCCAGCAGGCCACGGCCAACCGGAACTTCAAGAATACGGCCAGTACACTTAACCTTCATGCCTTCGGCGAGGTCAGAATACGGACCCATCACAACTGCACCTACGGAGTCGCGCTCCAGGTTCAGTGCGATAGCGTAACGGTTACCCGGCAGGGAAATCATCTCACCCTGCATACAATCGGCCAGGCCGTGGATGCGGATAACACCGTCGCTTACAGAAACAATAGTACCTTCGTTGTGAGCTTCACTCACAACACTGAACTGAGCAATGCGCTGCTTGATCAGTTCGCTGATTTCGGTGGAATTCAGTTGCATGCTCCAGTCCCCTTAAGACTGCAAGACGTCTGCAAGGCGCTCAAGACGGCCGCGTACGCTGCCATCAATGACCATATCACCCGCTCGGATGATTACGCCCGCCATTACAGACTTATCGATATTGCAATTCAGCTTCACTTTGCGTGACAAACGTTTTTCCATCGCGATAGTGATCTTCGAAAGCTGTTCTTTACTCAGTTCAGTTGAAGAAGTTACATGAACTTCAACGGTCGCTTCACTGAGGGCACGTAAGTGCTCGAACTGCTCTAGAACATCCGGGAGCGCTTTAAGACGACCATTTTCTGCCATTACCCGAATCAGGTTCTGACCGTTGGTGTCCAGTTGCTCACCGCAAATGGCGATGAACGAACTGGCGAGGGTTTCCGGCGCAAGTGCACCTGAAAGCATCTCAGCCATGTGTTCGTTTTTCGTTACCTCAGCGGCAAACGCCAGCATATTCTGCCAGCGATCGACATTTTGGTGTTCGATAGCAAAGTCAAAAGCTGCTTTGGCGTAGGGGCGAGCTACCGTAATAAATTCAGACATCAGCCCCTCCCTCCTTACAGTTCAGCGACAAGTTTGTCCACGATGTCGCTGTTAGCAGCTTCATCCACGGAACGTTCGATGATCTTCTCGGCGCCAGCAACAGCCAGAATCGCGACCTGCTTACGCAGTTCTTCGCGAGCACGTTTACGCTCGGCATCAATTTCTGCCTGCGCTTGTGCCACGATTTTAGTACGTTCCTGTTCTGCTTCAGCTTTCGCTTCGTCCAGGATCTGAGAACGACGTTTGTTCGCCTGCTCGATGATTACCTGGGCTTCCGCTTTCGCTTTTTTCAGCTGGTCGGTCGCGTTGGCCTGTGCAAGGTCCAAATCTTTCTTAGCGCGTTCTGCAGAAGCCAGTCCGTCAGAAATTTCTTTCTGACGTTTTTCGATGGCTGCCATTAAAGGCGGCCATACGTACTTCATGCAGAACCAGACAAAGATAACAAACGCGATGGCCTGGCCGAGGATTGTTGCGTTCATGTTCACAGCACAATACCTCTTTAAATTTACAACTGTGGCTTAGGGTTTAAATCAACTTACTACGCGACAGCAAACATCACGTACAGACCCAGACCTACAGCGATCATCGGGATAGCATCCACCAGACCCATAACGATAAAGAACTGAGTACGCAGCAGAGGAATCAGATCCGGTTGACGCGCTGCGCCTTCCAGGAATTTGCCCCCGAGGATGCCGATACCGATCGCAGCACCGATCGCCGCCAGACCCATCATCACAGCGGCAGCCATGTACAGCAGATCCATATTCAGGTTTTCCATGACAGTCTCCAGTTTGTTTCAGTTAAAACGTAGTAGTGTTGGTAAAGAATCAGTGCTCTTCAGACGCCATCGACAGATAGACGATCGTCAGAACCATGAAGATAAAGGCTTGCAGCGTAATAATCAGGATGTGGAAAATGGCCCAAGGCACATTCAGAATCCACTGTGACCACCACGGCAGAAGACCCGCGATCAGAATGAAAATCAGCTCACCCGCATACATGTTGCCGAACAGTCGCAGACCGAGAGAAATCGGTTTGGACAGCAGGCTAACGCCTTCCAGGATCAAGTTGACCGGAATAAACGCCCAGTGGTTGAACGGCTGCAAGGTAAGCTCTTTCACGAAGCCGCCTACGCCTTTCATTTTGATGCTGTAGAAAAGAATCAGGATAAACACGCCCAGCGCCATCGACAGTGTAATGTTCACGTCCGCAGACGGCACCACACGCAGGGCAGGCAGACCGAAGATGTGCTCGCCGATGAACGGCAGCAGGTCAATCGGTAACAGGTCCATCAGGTTCATCAGGAAGACCCAGACAAAGACGGTCAGCGCCAGCGGTGCAATCACCTTGCTCTTGCCGTGATACATGTCTTTGACGCTACTATTGACGAAGCCAATGATCATTTCGATGAAAGTCTGGAATTTCCCTGGAACGCCGGTTGTTGCGCGTTTCGCAACACCGCGGAAAATGGCCAGGAACAGCAGACCCAGTACCACCGAGAAGAACATGGAGTCGATATTGATCGTCCAGAAGGTGGCTGGGGGGTTATGCGGATCCACCAGCGAGAATGTACGCAGGTCCAACTGAAGGTTATTCAGATGGTGTCCTATGTAATCCTGCGGCGTCATATTTTCTGAAGCCATGATGCCTTTACCCTTTGTTATTGATTACAGCTGGCGCCAGAACTTGTACCACCAGCACCAAAACCCACGTCACTATCAGCGGCAGAAAGACCACTTTAAAAACCGCCAGCGCCACCACCAGGAGGGCAAAGGTCAGCAACACCTTACACACTTCGCCAAGCGCGAAGGACCAGGCCATACGGCCTTTGGCGGGTGTATGCGCCTGATGACGCCAGGCAAAAATCATAAACAACATATTCGGCACAACAACTGCCAAACCTCCGCTCACCGCAGAGATGCCCCAGAAGGGGTCTTTGAGGCAGAACAGCAATCCACTTGCTATCACCGCCAGTAACTGAATGAACAGAAGCTTACGAGCAACGTTTCGACTCAAGAGCGACACTGACATCACGTTTTTACTCCTGCCCACTTCGAGGTATGTCGCGTGTCGTATAAAACGTTCTTTAAGGCTCAGAGTCAAGCAGCAAAAAGCGGTCAAATTATACGGTGCGGCCCCGTGATTTCAAACAATAAGTAGCGAAAAGGTGAATAAATGTTTAAATATTTTTCTGTGACTCGATTTCTTAACTTTTCGTTAAACCGTGAATGACTCATTAAAACTGCAAACCGCGTAGAAACATCGGCAATAAAGCGTGCACGCGATCACAAAACAGGCATTTACGTTAAGGTCTGACAAATCAATTCAGTAAATCGCCGTATTTCATCTTTCTGATATTAAAGACTAATTTGAGTAACTTTTTCCAAAACAGCCCGGTATACAATGAAAACCTTTTATTGACATTTATAATAAAAATTTAACATTGCATTCTTGTTACGCGTACCTACTTTTAGCAGGCTGATATTTTCAGGGTTTATTATATTTTGGGTTAACGCCCTGCTCAGGTTAACCCAAAGAAAACCCACGGTAAAAAAGTGGTTAAATATGCGCTGTGTACTTCTTATCCTTTCGCGTGTTTTTTAACATACTAAGAACAGCACAAATTCCACATTTTTTATTAGTTTTTTAAAAATTGTTTGGCTTAATTACCACCAAATGACGCTCCCCTTCCAGCTGAGGGACACGCAGCTTAATCGCGGATTCGACAGCGAATCCCACAGGCATGTTCGCCATTTCATCTTCCGGCAACACCCCTTTCAGGGCGTAGAAGCGTCCATTTTGCGCAGGCAAATGCTTGCACCAGCTGATCATATCATTGAGCGAAGCGAAGGCACGGCTGATAACGCCATCAAACGGCGGCTCTGCCGGGAACTCCTCTACCCTACTCTGCACAGGATGAACATTTTCAAGCTTCAGCTCGTGCTGAACCTGCCGCAGGAAGCGCACGCGCTTACCCAGGCTGTCCAGCAGCGTGAACTGGCACTCAGGACGCACGATAGAGAGCGGAATTCCCGGAAGACCGGGACCCGTGCCAACATCGATAAAACGCTCGCCCTGAAGGTGTGGTGCCACAACGATGCTGTCGAGGATGTGGCGAATCAACATCTCGTTGGGATCGCGCACCGAGGTGAGATTATAGGCCTTGTTCCATTTGTTGAGCATATCGACATACCCCACCAGCTGGTTTTTCTGGTGATCGGTGAGCGAAATACCGGCTTGATCCAGCAGACGAGTGAGTTTGTTGAGCACGGTGAATACCTGTTTGCAAAGAATTGCCCGGTGGCAATGACGCTTCCCGGGCCTACGAATTTGTAGGGCGGGTAAGCGCTAGCGCCACCCGCCATAACCATAGCGGAGATCGGGATTACGCGCTGCGGCGTAACATTCCCTGTTTTTTCAGCCAGACCAGCAGAATCGAAATCGCCGCAGGCGTGATGCCTGAAATGCGCGTTGCCTGGCCAATGGACGACGGTTTATGGTCATTCAGCTTGGCGATCACCTCGTTGGAGAGGCCGTTCACCTGGCGATAATCCAGCGTTGCCGGCAGGATCGTATTCTCGTTACGCTGCTGTCTGTCGATCTCGTCCTGCTGACGGGCAATATAGCCTTCGTACTTCACCTGGATTTCAACCTGTTCTGCTGCCTGTACATCGTCCAGCCCTGGGGCGAACGGTGTCATCTGGATCAGCTTTTCATAAGTCATCTCCGGACGACGGAGCAGATCTTCACCGCTGGCTTCACGGGAGAGCGGCGCCGACAGGTGAGTATTCACTTCGGCTACAGAATCCGTGGTTGGGTTGACCCAGGTGGATTTCAGACGCTGACGCTCACGCTCGATGCTTTCCAGCTTCTCGTTGAAACGTGCCCAGCGAGCGTCGTCCACCAGACCCAGCTCACGACCCATTTCGGTCAGACGGAGGTCGGCGTTGTCTTCACGCAGCATCAGGCGATATTCCGCGCGAGAGGTAAACATGCGGTACGGTTCTTTGGTACCGAGGGTGCAGAGGTCATCCACCAGCACACCCAGGTAAGCCTGCGAACGTCCCGGCGCCCAACCGTCTTTCTCGGCAGAGAAACGCGCGGCGTTCAGACCGGCCAGCAGACCCTGAGCAGCTGCTTCTTCGTAGCCGGTGGTGCCGTTGATCTGGCCTGCGAAGAACAGCCCCTCGATAAATTTGCTTTCCAGGGTTGGCTTCAGGTCACGCGGATCGAAGAAATCGTACTCAATGGCATAACCCGGACGCACAATTTTCGCGTTTTCCATCCCCTGCATCGAGCGGACGATTTGCATCTGAACGTCGAACGGCAGGCTGGTGGAGATCCCGTTCGGGTAGATCTCGTTGGAGGTCAGTCCTTCCGGCTCGAGGAAGATCTGGTGCTGGTTACGATCGGCAAAGCGCATCACTTTGTCTTCGATCGATGGACAGTAACGTGGCCCGATCCCCTCGATCACGCCAGCATACATCGGGCTGCGATCGAGGTTATTGCGGATCACGTCATGGGTTTTCTCGTTAGTGTGGGTGACGTAGCACGGCACCTGGCGCGGATGTTGATCCACATTGCCCATGAACGAGAAGACCGGCATTGGGTTATCGCCGTGCTGCTGTGCGAGCACGCTGAAATCGATCGTGCGGGCGTCAATACGTGGTGGCGTCCCGGTTTTCAGGCGGCTGACGCGTAGCGGCAGTTCGCGCAGTCGACGCGACAGCGGAATGGACGGCGGATCGCCAGCACGGCCACCGCTGTAGTTATCCAGACCGATATGAATTTTGCCATCGAGGAACGTTCCGACGGTCAGCACGACGGCTTTGGCACGGAACTTAAGCCCCATCTGGGTCACGGCGCCAACGACACGATCGTTCTCGACGATCAGATCTTCAACCGCCTGCTGGAAGATCATCAGGTTCGGTTGATTCTCCAGCGCAGTGCGAACCGCCTGACGGTACAGCACGCGGTCGGCCTGAGCACGGGTCGCACGAACGGCGGGGCCTTTGCTCGCGTTTAGTATCCTAAACTGGATGCCAGCATGATCGATCGCGGTCGCCATCAGGCCGCCAAGCGCATCGACTTCTTTTACCAGGTGTCCTTTCCCAATGCCGCCAATCGCCGGATTACAGGACATTTGTCCCAGCGTGTCGATATTGTGTGTCAGAAGCAGGGTCTGTTGACCCATACGCGCTGCGGCCATCGCGGCCTCAGTGCCTGCATGACCCCCGCCAATGATGATGACGTCAAAAGGATCCTGATAAAACATGCTTTCCTGCCTTGCGTGAAGCGGTTTGAAAATGGATTGAAGCCCGGGCCGTGGATTCTACTCAACTTTAGTCGTTGGAGAAAGTACTGGGATCCTGGCTATTAAAAAGAAGATCTTTTTATTTAGAGATCTGTTTTATTGTGATCTCTTATTAGGATTGCGGTTTTCTGTGGGTAAGCCGGATCTCATGAATAAGATCATGTGGTTAGGAAGGATCGTTTGCTGTGAATGATCGGTGATCCTGCGACGTATAAGCTGGGATCAAAAAGGCATGTTATGCACAGGCCAAAAAGTCACCAACGGTTGTTCATGGGATAACTACCGGTTGATCAAAGCTTTTAACCAGAGTTATCCACAACTGATCGCACGATCTTTAATCGTTTTAGAGTAATTTTTTCCATTCTGCCAGCCAGATCTCGGCTGGATCTTCCGGAATATCGTGATCGAGGATGTTGATCTTCAGCGTTTCGCCGATCTGTTGGGCCCCGCAGGCCTTCATTTCCGTCTCAACTTTCTCAACGGCACCGCAGAAGGTGTCATATTCCCGGCTGCCAAGGCCAATCGCCCCAAAACGGACGTTCGCGAGGTCAGGCTGCTGCTCTTTTAACTCTTCATATAAAGGCAGCAGGTTATCCGGAAGATCCCCGGCACCGTGCGTTGAGGTGATCAACAGCCAGATCCCGTCGATCGGCAGATCTTCTAATAACGGTCCGTGCAGCGTTTGTGTCGAAAAGCCAGCATCTTCCAGCTTTTCGGCCAGGTGTTCCGCGACATATTCAGCGCCGCCGAGGGTGCTGCCGGTAATGAGAGTTACATCCGCCATGATCGACCACTCCTGAGTTCAGAGTGGCGTATTGTACGCTGTGAATGCCCTGGGATCTACCTGTGGAAAATGTGGTAATTATTTTGCCCGGCTACGGGCGGATGGTACGCATGATCGGGTTCTGCAGGGAGATCAGCGTCTCGGTGGACTGAATTTCATCAATTGTTTGGATCTTGTTGATAAGTACCTGCTGCAGGGCATCGATCGATCGGCACATCACCTTAATAAAGATGCTGTAGTGTCCGGTGGTGTAATAAGCCTCGGTGACTTCATCCAGCGCGTTTAACTTTGCCAGGGCCGAAGGATAGTCTTTCGCGCTTTTGAGGATGATGCCGATAAAGCAGCACACGTCGTACCCCAGATGCTTCGGGCTGACGTCAATATGCGCCCCGGTAATGATCCCTGCCTGTTTCATCTTCTCTACGCGCACGTGAATGGTGCCTGGGCTGACGCCAAACTGTTTTGCCAGTTCGGCATAGGCGGTACGGGCGTTGGCCATCAGGGCTTCCAGGATGCCGCGGTCCAGATTGTCGATCTGATAATTTTCCATAGTTTTTTCTTATGAAGATTAATGAATCACTCTATATTAGCGGGTAATTTTAGTGAATCAAAAGTGTTACCGTCATTTTATTGTTGGATTATTGAAAGTGGCACTTTTTTGTTGCTTAATCAGTGCCAACAGGACGCAGGAGTATAAAAAATGAAAACCGCTTACATCGCACAACAACGCCAGATCAGTTTCGTAAAATCCCATTTTTCCCGCCAGCTGGAAGAGAAGCTTGGCCTGATTGAAGTTCAGGCTCCAATTTTAAGCCGCGTGGGCGATGGGACGCAGGACAACTTGTCTGGTTGCGAAAAAGCGGTACAGGTGAAAGTGAAAACACTGCCCGACGCCCAGTTCGAAGTGGTTCATTCACTGGCGAAGTGGAAGCGGCAAACCCTGGGACAACACGACTTCAGCGCGGGCGAAGGGCTTTACACGCACATGAAAGCCCTTCGCCCCGATGAAGACCGCCTTACTGCTATTCACTCTGTTTACGTCGACCAGTGGGACTGGGAACGCGTAATGGGTGACGGCGAACGTCATAGCCGCACGCTGACATCAACGGTAGAAGCCATCTATGCCGGGATCAAAGCCACTGAAGCCGCGGTCAGTAAAGAATTTGGTTTAACCCCGTTCCTGCCGGAGACGATCCAGTTTGTCCACAGCCAGGATCTGCTGAGCCGTTTCCCGGATCTGGATGCTAAAGGCCGTGAGCGAGCGATCGCCAAAGAGCTGGGTGCAGTATTCCTGATAGGGATCGGTGGCAAACTGTCACATGGTCAGCGTCACGACGTGCGTGCTCCGGATTATGATGACTGGAGCAGCGAAGGCGACGGCGGTTTCGCGGGTCTGAACGGCGATATTCTGGTGTGGAACCCGGTGCTGGAAGATGCGTTTGAACTCTCCTCTATGGGGATCCGCGTTGATGCCGAAGCGCTACAGCGTCAGCTGGCGATCACCGGCGATGAAGATCGTTTACAGCTGGAGTGGCATCAGGCCCTGCTGCGTGGCGAGATGCCGCAGACCATCGGTGGCGGTATTGGCCAGTCTCGCCTGACCATGCTCCTGCTGCAGCTGTCACACATCGGCCAGGTTCAGTGTGGCGTCTGGCCGCAGCAGGTGCGCGACAGCGTGGATGCGCTGCTGTAACTAGCGTTTCCAGCGCCGTAACAAACGGCTCCGTAACCCGGTATCAAAGCGCCAGATATGATCGAAGATGCGCATGATGCCGGGTTTTCCATGAGTAGACATCGCCACCGCATGAAAACGATGTTGATGCTCCCGCTGCAGCACCTTTATTTTACTCACCACCTCATCCGGCAGCCGCTGGGCAATAAAATCCGAAATCACCACCGCATCTGCGTCATACCACTCCCCACCCTGCATACGCTCGATAACGGCGCGAAAACAGCTGGCAAGATCGGTGCCACCGCGAAAGCGCTGGCTCAAAAAACGGATCGCCTGTTCCAGACCGTGCTCACCCGAGAGCTCATAGCCCACCACCTCGCTGGAAAACAGCATGATATAGCAGCGCCGTCTGTCGGCGAGGGCCACACGCATCAGCGCCAGGCAAAAGGCTTTGGCGCACTGCTCATTAAAGCCGCCCATTGAACCGGACGTATCCACGCAGACGATAAACGGCCCGCGCGGCTGCTCGTCGAAATCCTGATGCACTGCCGGGCGCTGGCTGACTTTCTCCCGCCAGGCATCCCCGTGCAGACGGTAGGTCAGGAGCTGCTTTTCAACCAGTCGACGGTAAAATTCATATTCGAGCTCCGTAATGCCGAGGGTGGCCAGCTCCGGCGGCAGCAGGCGCAGGATATCGTCGCTCTGCTGTAACCCGTCCACCTGTTCCGGTACCGTCGCCGGTTCGCGCACCAGGGTGCGGAAGGTTTCCAGCGGGGCATCCTTTTTTGGCACCGACTTCGCCTCCCGCGAACGGCCCAGCTGTTCTGCCAGCTGCATCAGTTCCGGCTGCTGCGCCAGAAAGTCACCATAGCGGACGATAAGCTGGTAATCCCCGCGTTTTATCTGGCCCGTGCTCATATCCCAGAGCCGTCCGGCGGCGTTTTCGTTCTCGACCAGCACCGGCTCCAGCGCGCCGGTCAACGTCATGCGCTCCTGTACTTCGCTGAGCAGCTGTTCGCGCTCTTCTTCCAGCAACTGCTGATTAAGCGAGGTGGCCTGTACCACCAGACTCAGCCGCCAGCGCTGTAAAAACAGCGTATGCAGGGCGGGCGTGAAGGTGGCGTTATCGGCAACCAGCTGTCGGGCCTGGCTGGCGTACGGGGAGTGAACCTTGTCCAGCAGGGTCAAAATCTGCGGCAGCTGCACAATCAGCTGCGGCGTGGAGAGCAGCTGGCTCTGCTGATAACACATCACCTCTTCGGTCAGCTCCGGCGGGACGCGGGTATCTTTCAGGCGCTTGCGTAAATTATCCCGCCAGCGAGGGAGATCGTCGGTGATGGCGGTTTTGAGTCTGGGAAATTTTTCGAAAAAGACCACCAGCTGCGGCGAGGCCAGCAAGGCGAGGATGATCTCTTCGATCAGCCCCTCCTCGCCGACGGCCAGCATGATGTTAAGCGTGTCCAGCGTCAGCATTGACGCGCCTGTTTAATCTGCGCGATCACATCCTGCAGGCTGGATTCAATACGCCCCAGCCAGTCGCTGTGAATAAACAGGCATTTTTGCTGTTCGCTAAAGCGGGTGTGCTGCAGGTGCCACTGGTTATCCAGCGCTTCCAGCTGCTGTTTGATCTCTTCCGGAACGCTTTCCGATGTAGTGCCGGGCAGCGCAAGGCGCGATCCCTGCAGGCTGACGTCGCGGATCACCAGATGCAGGCTACCGTCCACTTCCATATTGAGCTGCTGGGCAAAGCCGATGCCGTTGAGCTTGCCGCGGATCTCCCCGCCTTTGCTCAGCCACAGGGAGAGAGCTTCGCGCTCAAGGGTGATATGAATCACCTGCATTTCGTGGAGTTTAAGCGGCTGCTGGAGCAGCAGCGTCAGGGTGGTGTCGGTCAGTTCGTCCGGCAATTCGTAATGTGGTTTCCGGGCGAACATGCCGCTCTGACGGCTGACCCTCAGGGCCGTTTTATCGCTTTGCTGCTGTTGCAGCTGGATGCGGCGCTGGGTAATAGCCCCGAGCTGGTTGAGCATCTCTTGCTGCCCCCAGGCGTGCCCGGTCATCAATACTTCCAGCTGCTGCTGCATCAGGTTCATACCGCTGGCGTCATGCCACAGGCAATCCTTCAGCAGAATGAGATCGATGGGAGCAACCGCATCGCGGCCGCTGAACAGGGCGCTGGCCTGCAGCAGGCGAATGGCTTTTTTCCAGCGGCGGTCAGACACGTAGGGAGCGCCCGGCAGGGTATCCAGCTGCTGGCGCAGCATAAAGACCAAATCGAACACCGCATCCGGCAGCGTGATTTTGCCAATATCGTGCTGCCACTGCTGGTACTCCTCGTCCGTAACCTGCAGCGCGGGGGGCACCGGGTTGTCGTTCTCATCCTGCTGGGTGATTAGCAGCGAGCGGAAGTTCGCTTTGTCCTGCACTTTGTCGAGCCACAGGCGGATCAGCATACGGTCATACAGGGCTTCCAGGCTGCTGTCGGCCTCGGGCAGTTCGTTGGAGGCGGCCACCAGCAAGCGCATCGGGATTTTCCCTTCATGCGCACCATTACGGAACCGACGTTCGTTGATGGCGGTCAGCAAGGTATTCAGTATCGCCGGGCCGGCTTTCCAGATTTCATCGAGAAAAACGATTTCAGCTTCCGGGAGATAGCCCGCCGTCAGACGTTCATAGCGCCCTTCATCTTTTAATGCCTGAATCGAAAGCGGACCAAAGACCTCTTCCGGGGTGGAAAAACGGGTCATCAGGTATTCAAATGCCCGGGCATGTTGAAAAGCGAATTTCAGGCGGCGGGCTATCAGGCTTTTGGCAATCCCGGGCGGGCCCAGCAGAAAAACGCTTTCACCGCTCAGCGCCGCCAGTAAACAGAGGCGGATGGCGTGGCTGCGTTCAAACAGCCCTTTTTCCAGCGCGCCGCTGAGGCGGGAAATTCTTTCTGCTAATAAATGAGTGTGAGCCATAATTGTTTTGCATCCTTTCGCCGTAGAGTCGGCTAATTGAAGCGAGTATAGACGTTTCGTTCGGGGCTGGTAATAGACTGAACTGCGGTGCTATTTTCTTTGCGCTATGTTAATGCGGTTGCATTTAGGGATACGATTCTGCGTTTAATCGTGCATACTGTGCGCCTTTTGTGGGCCAAGGGACTAAGCACACATTTGTTATATAAACGAAAAAGACTAGTCTATGAGCACTGATAATAAGCAATCATTACCCGCAATAACGCTCGCGGCGATTGGGGTCGTCTATGGTGATATCGGCACCAGCCCGCTTTATACGCTTCGTGAATGTCTGTCCGGCCAGTTTGGTTTTGGTGTTGAACGTGACGCTGTATTTGGTTTTCTGTCACTCATCTTCTGGCTGCTGATCCTGGTAGTTTCTGTTAAATACCTCTCTTTCGTGATGCGCGCTGATAACGCCGGCGAAGGCGGGATCCTGACGCTGATGTCACTCGCCGGGCGCCATACGTCCGCCAGAATGACCTCTTTCCTGGTCATCATTGGTCTGGTCGGGGGCAGCTTCTTCTTTGGCGAAGTGGTGATCACGCCGGCTATCTCGGTGCTGTCGGCGATAGAGGGGCTTGAGATTATCGCGCCGCAGCTTGATGCATGGGTTGTGCCGCTGGCCATTATCGTTCTGACGCTGCTGTTTATGATCCAGAAACACGGCACCGGGCTGGTGGGTAAACTCTTCGCACCAATTATGCTGACCTGGTTCCTGGTGCTGGCGGCGTTGGGTTTACGCAGCATTATTGCCAACCCGGACGTGCTGCACGCGCTGAACCCCCTCTGGGCGGTCAACTTCTTCCTTGAATATAAGATGGTGTCGTTTGTGGCGCTGGGCGCGGTGGTGCTTTCTATTACCGGCGTTGAAGCGCTGTATGCGGATATGGGCCACTTCGGCAAACTGCCTATTCGCGTGGCATGGTTTTCTGTGGTGCTGCCGTCGCTGGTGCTGAACTACTTTGGCCAGGGGGCGCTGCTGCTCAAAAATCCGGAAGCGATTAAAAACCCGTTCTTCCTGCTGGCACCGGACTGGGCGCTGGTACCGATGCTGATCCTCGCAACGCTGGCCACCGTGATTGCCTCTCAGGCGGTAATTTCCGGCGTGTTCTCCCTGACGCGTCAGGCGGTGCGACTGGGCTATCTCTCGCCAATGCGCATCATCCATACGTCGGAGATGGAGTCAGGCCAGATCTACATTCCTTTCATTAACTGGCTGCTCTATACCGCAGTTGTCATTGTTATCGTCAGCTTTGAACATTCGAGTAACCTGGCGGCGGCATACGGTATTGCTGTTACCGGTACGATGGTGTTGACCTCTATTCTCTCCACCACGGTGGCGTACCGAAACTGGCACTGGAACAAGTTCCTTGTGGGCATGATTCTGGTGGGCTTCCTGTGCATTGACGTGCCGCTGTTCTCCGCGAACCTCGACAAGATTGTCTCCGGTGGCTGGCTGCCGCTGACGCTGGGTCTGGTGATGTTTATTGTGATGACCACCTGGAAGAGCGAGCGCTTCCGCCTGCTGCGTCGGATGCATGAACACGGTAATTCTCTTGAGGCGATGATCGCCTCGCTGGAGAAATCGCCGCCGGTACGCGTGCCGGGCACGGCAGTGTACATGTCGCGTGCACTGAACGTTATTCCGTTTGCGCTGATGCACAACCTTAAGCACAACAAAGTGCTGCATGAGCGGGTGATCTTACTGACGCTGCGAACTGAAGATGCGCCGTATGTGCATAACGTCCGCCGCGTGCAGATAGAGCAGCTCTCACCGACCTTCTGGCGAGTAGTGGCAAGCTACGGCTGGCGTGAGACCCCGAATGTGGAAGAAGTGTTCCACCGCTGCGGGCTGGAGGGCTTAAGCTGTCGGATGATGGAAACGTCCTTCTTTATGTCGCACGAGTCGCTGATCATCGGCAAACGCCCCTGGTATCTGCGCCTGCGCGGCAGGCTCTATCTTATCCTCCAGCGTAATGCTCTGCGTGCGCCCGACCAGTTCGAGATCCCGCCTAACCGCGTGATTGAGTTAGGTACGCAGGTCGAGATTTAATATCCTCTGCAGTCTGATGCCCTCACCCCACCCCTCTCCCACAAGGAGAGGGCGCAAACCTAAAAAACGGTAACCCAAGGGTTACCGTTTTGCATTTACCTCCCTCTCATTTCACTTAGCGAAACGTTTCGACGACGATCACAAATCTGCAACGCCATGGTGGTTTTCTGTTCATCGGTAAGATTAAACTTACCTCAGCGAAACGTTTCGCTGGTGGAGCAGAAAAATGAAGAAAGGCACGGTACTTAACGCTGAAATCTCGTCGGTTATCTCCCGTCTGGGGCATACCGATACGCTGGTAGTTTGCGATGCAGGCTTACCGGTTCCGCGCAGCACAACCCGTATCGATATGGCGTTAACGCAGGGTGTTCCTACGTTTATGCAGGTACTGGGCGTGGTGACGGCGGAGATGCAGGTTGAGTCAGCCATTCTGGCGGCGGAAATCAAACAGCATAATCCGCAGCTCCACGAAACGTTGCTTGGTCATATCGAGCAGCTGCAACAACACCAGGGCACCACCATAAAAATTAATTACATAACGCACGAGCAGTTCAAACAACACACCGCTGACAGCCA
Organism: Leclercia sp.; assembly: GCA_049284415.1. Taxonomy (GTDB): domain Bacteria; phylum Pseudomonadota; class Gammaproteobacteria; order Enterobacterales; family Enterobacteriaceae; genus Enterobacter. The sequence goes on along the minus strand of JBAPXW010000007.1, from coordinate 6,597 downwards.
GGCGGTCATTCGCAGCGGGGAGTGTTCCCCGTATGCGAATATTATTCTCTGTGCTGGCGTCACCTTCTGAGGTCACCATGGACGCACTCCTGCAACTGAAAGGGATCGATAAATCGTTCCCGGGTGTTAAAGCCCTCTCCGGCGCAGCGCTGAATGTTTACGCTGGTCGCGTGATGGCGCTGGTCGGTGAAAACGGCGCTGGCAAATCCACCATGATGAAAGTGCTGACCGGCATTTATATGCGCGATGCCGGTTCACTGCTGTGGCTGGGTAAAGAAACCACCTTTAACGGCCCCAAATCCTCTCAGGAAGCGGGTATCGGCATCATTCACCAGGAATTGAACCTGATCCCGCAGCTGTCGATTGCGGAGAACATCTTCCTCGGACGTGAGTTCGTTAATCGCTTTGGCAAAATCGACTGGAAACAGATGTATGCCGAAGCCGACAAACTGCTGGCAAAGCTGAATCTGCGCTTTAAGAGCGATCGGCTGGTGGGCGAATTGTCGATTGGCGATCAGCAGATGGTCGAAATTGCCAAGGTGCTGAGCTTCGAATCCAAGGTCATCGTCATGGATGAACCGACCGACGCGCTGACTGACACTGAAACCGACTCCCTGTTCCGGGTAATTCGCGAGCTGAAAGCCCAGGGGCGCGGCATTGTTTACATCTCCCACCGTATGAAAGAGATCTTCGAGATTTGCGATGACGTGACGGTTTTCCGCGACGGGCAGTTTATTGCCGAGCGTGAAGTGGCCACGCTGACCGAAGACTCGCTGATTGAGATGATGGTGGGGCGCAAGCTCGAAGACCAGTACCCACGTATTGCGAAGGCACCGGGTGATATCCGCCTGAAGGTCGATAACCTGTGTGGTCCTGGGGTGCATGACGTCACCTTTACCCTGCGTCAGGGCGAAATCCTCGGCGTGGCAGGATTGATGGGGGCCGGACGAACTGAGCTGATGAAAGTTCTGTATGGCGCCCTGCCGCGTACCAGCGGCTACGTCACCCTCGACGGTCATGAAGTTGTCACCCGTTCACCGCAGGATGGGCTGGCGAACGGCATCGTCTATATCTCCGAAGACCGCAAGCGCGATGGTCTGGTGCTGGGGATGTCGGTGAAAGAGAACATGTCGCTGACCGCGCTGCGCTACTTCAGCCGCAGCGGCGGGAGCCTGAAACATAAAGATGAACAGCAGGCGGTAAGTGATTTCATTCGCCTGTTTAACGTCAAAACCCCGTCAATGGAACAGGCTATCGGTCTGCTTTCCGGTGGTAATCAGCAAAAGGTGGCGATTGCCCGCGGCCTGATGACCCGGCCGAAAGTGCTGATCCTCGATGAGCCTACCCGCGGCGTGGACGTTGGCGCGAAGAAAGAGATTTACCAGCTTATTAACCAGTTTAAGGCTGACGGGCTGAGCATCATTCTGGTCTCTTCCGAGATGCCAGAGGTATTAGGCATGAGCGATCGCATTATCGTCATGCATGAAGGGCATCTCGGCGGTGAATTCACTCGCGAGCAGGCCACCCAGGAAGTTCTGATGGCTGCCGCTGTGGGCAAGCTTAATCGCGTGAATCAGGAGTAAGAAGATGACTACCCAGGCTATTTCTGGACGCCGATATTTCACTAAGGCATGGCTGCTGGAACAAAAATCGTTGATTGCCCTGCTGGTGCTGATCGCGGTGGTTTCGACCATGAGCCCGAACTTTTTTACAGTGAATAACCTGTTCAACATTCTCCAGCAAACGTCGGTGAACGCCATTATGGCGGTCGGGATGACGCTGGTGATCCTGACGTCGGGTATCGATCTGTCCGTCGGTTCCCTGCTGGCGCTCACCGGCGCGATTGCGGCTTCAATTGTAGGGATTGAAGTGAACGCGCTGGTGGCCGTGGCAGCAGCACTGGCGGCAGGCACGGCGATTGGTGCCGTTACCGGGATGATCGTGGCGAAAGGACGTGTGCAGGCATTTATCGCCACCCTGGTGATGATGCTGCTGCTGCGCGGGGTGACGATGGTTTACACCAACGGCAGCCCGGTCAATACCGGCTTTACCGACAACGCCGATCTGTTTGGCTGGTTCGGTATTGGTCGCCCGCTGGGGATCCCGACGCCGGTCTGGATCATGGGCCTGGTGTTCCTGGCGGCCTGGTACATGCTGCACCACACGCGCCTGGGTCGTTATATCTATGCGCTGGGCGGTAACGAATCGGCGACGCGTCTGTCCGGGATCAGCGTTAATAAAGTCAAAATTATCGTGTATTCCCTGTGCGGCCTGCTGGCTTCTCTGGCGGGGATTATCGAAGTGGCGCGTCTCTCCTCGGCGCAGCCGACCGCAGGGACAGGCTATGAGCTGGATGCCATCGCGGCGGTGGTGCTGGGCGGAACCAGTCTGGCAGGCGGTAAAGGCCGGATTATTGGTACGCTGATTGGCGCACTGATCCTCGGCTTCCTGAACAATGGTTTGAATTTGTTAGGTGTTTCTTCCTATTACCAGATGATCGTCAAAGCGGTAGTGATTTTGCTGGCGGTACTGGTAGACAACAAAAAACAGTAACTGACAACACTACAGGACATCTTTGATATGAACATGAAAAAACTGGCTACCCTGGTTTCTGCTGTCGCGCTGAGCGCAACCGTGAGTGCTAATGCCATGGCGAAAGACACCATCGCGCTGGTGGTTTCTACCCTGAACAACCCGTTCTTCGTCTCCCTGAAGGATGGTGCGCAGAAAGAAGCGGATAAACTGGGCTACAACCTGGTGATCCTGGATTCTCAGAACAACCCGGCGAAAGAGCTGGCGAATGTTCAGGATCTGACCGTCCGTGGCACTAAAATTCTGCTGATCAACCCAACCGATTCCGACGCAGTGGGTAACGCTGTGAAGATGGCGAACCAGGCCAACATCCCGGTCATCACCCTTGACCGCGTTGCAGCGAAAGGCGAAGTGGTCAGCCACATTGCTTCTGATAACGTCCTGGGCGGTAAAATTGCCGGTGACTACATCGCTAAAAAAGCCGGTGAAGGCGCGAAAGTTATTGAACTGCAGGGTATCGCCGGGACATCCGCTGCACGCGAACGTGGCGAAGGTTTCCAGCAGGCCGTTGCTGCACACAAGTTTAACGTGCTGGCCAGCCAGCCGGCTGACTTTGACCGCACGAAAGGTCTGAACGTCATGCAGAACCTGCTGACCGCACACCCGGACGTTAAGGCTGTATTTGCTCAGAACGACGAAATGGCGCTGGGCGCGCTGCGTGCTCTGCAAACTGCCGGTAAAACCGATGTGATGGTTGTCGGATTTGACGGTACGCCAGATGGTGAAAAAGCGGTAAACGATGGCAAACTGGCAGCGACCATTGCCCAGCTTCCTGACCAGATTGGCGCAAAAGGCGTTGAAACGGCAGACAAAGTGCTGAAGGGCGAGAAAGTTCAGGCTAAATATCCAGTTGACCTGAAACTGGTCATCAAGCAGTAATATGCGATTCAGGCAGCCAATGGCTGCCTGAGGGACAACATATAAAGAAAAGAGTGGCATACGCCACCGGGTGTGAGCCCGGTGGCACTCTCTGATGGACACGCCAAATATGAAAACTGCAGGTAAGCTCGTCGTCCTTGGCAGTATTAATGCCGATCACATTCTCAACCTTGAATCGTTCCCGACGCCGGGCGAAACGGTGACGGGCAATCGCTACCAGGTCGCCTTTGGCGGCAAGGGTGCTAACCAGGCGGTCGCCGCCGGGCGCAGCGGAGCAGACATCGCCTTTATTGCCTGTACGGGCGATGACGATACCGGTGAACGCGTGCGCAAGCAGCTGGAGAGCGACAATATTGATATCGCGCCGGTAAGCGTCGTACAGGGCGAATCCACCGGCGTGGCGCTGATTTTTGTCAACGCTGAAGGGGAGAATGTTATCGGTATTCATGCGGGCGCGAACGCGGCGCTGACGGTTGAACGCGTCGAGGCGCAGCGCGACAGTATCGCGGGTGCCGAAGCCCTGCTGATGCAGCTGGAGTCACCGGTAGAAAGCGTGCTGGCGGCGGCAAATATCGCTCATGAAAATCATACCACTGTCGTACTGAACCCCGCGCCTGCCCGTGTATTATCAGACGAGCTTCTGGCGCGGGTGGATATCATCACGCCTAATGAAACCGAAGCCGAAAAGCTGACGGGTATTCGCGTTGAAAATGACGACGATGCGGCGCGTGCGGCAAAAGCCTTGCATGATAAAGGCATCGGGACGGTCATCATTACGCTTGGCAGTCGTGGCGTCTGGGCCAGCGTCAATGGCGACGGACGTCGTGTGCCAGGCTTCAAAGTGCAGGCGATCGATACCATTGCGGCAGGCGATACCTTTAACGGCGCGCTGGTGACGGCGCTGCTGGAAGGCGAACCGCTGGATAAGGCGATCCGTTTTGCCCATGCGGCGGCGGCTATTGCCGTAACCCGTACCGGCGCGCAGCCTTCTGTTCCCTGGCGCAATGAGATCGACGAATTTTTAAGTCAGCAGAGGTAACGTTTGGCCACAATGAAAGATGTCGCCCGCATGGCGGGCGTCTCTACTTCAACGGTTTCCCATGTCATTAATAAGGATCGCTTCGTCAGTGAGCCGATTCGGGAGAAGGTCGAAGCCGCCGTTAAATCCCTCAACTATGCGCCTTCCGCCCTGGCGCGCAGTCTGAAACTTAACCAGACGCGCACCATTGGTATGCTCATCACCGCCAGTACCAACCCTTTTTACTCCGAGCTGGTGCGCGGCGTTGAGCGCAGCTGTTTTGAGCGCGGCTACAGCCTGGTGTTATGCAATACCGAAGGTGACGAACAGCGCATGAACCGTAATCTTGAGACGCTGATGCAAAAACGTGTCGACGGGTTATTGCTGCTGTGCACCGAAACGCATCAACCCTCGCCAGAGATTATGCAGCGCTACCCCTCGGTTCCGACGGTGATGATGGACTGGGCACCGTTCGACGGAACCAGCGACCTGATCCAGGATAACTCGCTGCTGGGCGGCGACATGGCGACGCAGCATCTGATTGATAAAGGTCACACCCGCATCGCCTGCATTACCGGCCCGCTGGATAAAACCCCTGCCCGCCTGCGTCTGGAAGGTTTTCTGGTGGCAATGGCTCGCGCTGGTTTACCGGTGCCTGACGGCTTTCAAATCACCGGTGACTTTGAATTTAGCGGCGGTTTTGAGGCGATGCAGTCGCTGCTGGCGTCGAAAGAGCGCCCGCAGGCGGTCTTTATTGGTAACGACGCAATGGCCGTGGGGGCATATCAGGCATTGTATCAGGCGGGATTACGTATCCCGGACGATATCGCCGTGGTGGGATATGACGATATCGAACTGGCGCGCTATATGACGCCGCCGCTCACCACCATTCATCAACCTAAAGATGAACTGGGTGAACTGGCTATTGATGTGCTGATCCACCGTATCGCTCAACCCGCACTGCAGCAACAGCGGCTGCAACTGACGCCTGTGCTGATGGAGCGGGGCTCGGTATAGCGTTTTACCGTACCGGCGCGGCAAGCAGCGCCTGGCTCGCGGCCATGGCACGCGGGCCGTCGTTATCCAGTATGGCGTCGACAATGGCCTGGTGTAAATCCAGCTTCACCACTTCATCCTGAGTAATAGAGGTGAAGTAGGTTTGGTATATAGAATGAAAGAGAGAGGCGAAAGAGTTCAGGAACGGATTACCGCTCATCTCATACACATGCTCGTGCCACGCCATATCCACTTCAATCCAGCGTTCCCGGTTAAAGTGCTTTTTCAGATGAACCATCTCATCCATCAGCGTATTTAACCGCGCTTTCTGTTCCGCTGTGCCAAGCGTAGCCGCCAGTAAGCACGCCTGTGGCTCCAGGCTGACGCGCATAATAAGGAAATGGTCGATGACCTGCTGAAAGTTATCCTCTGTCATCCACCAGGAGAGCAGCTCCTGATCGAGGAAGTTCCAGTTGCCCTGGGGCATCACCCGCGTACCGATGCGCGGACGAGGTAGCACCATCCCTTTCGCTGTTAATGTCTTCACCGCTTCTCGAACGGCCGTACGGCTTACACCAAACTGCTCGCCCAGCTCCATCTCACCCGGCAAAATACTTCCGGGCATGTATTCACCTGTCAGGATCCGCTGTGCCAGTTTCTCTGCCAGCACATATGAAAGGTTCTTTTGTGCCGCCAGCTGTTGCGCGCTCAAGGACATAACGCCTATTCCTTAATTCTTAATACCCTTAAGTATGCCACCTGCACGGACAATGTGGTTGCAAAAACAGCAATTAGCACCGTTTGTGGCGTAAAGATAAGCGCTTTGGTGAAAAATAACGCGGTTAGTTATTTTTTTTAAATTTACACTTGTCACCGTCAGAGAATTCCCTATACTGCGCCTCCACTGACACGGAACAACGGATTACAAACCGCCGTGACAGCAGGCTTCAGAGATGAACGCCGACAGAGAAAAGCGAAAATAAACGCTTGACTCTGAATGAGGAAAGCGTAATATACGCCACCTCGCAACGGTGAGCTTAACGCCGCGTTGCACTGCTCTTTAACAATTTATCAGACAATCTGTGTGGGCACTCAAAGTGACATGGATTCTT
>JBAPXW010000006.1:0-195157 GCA_049284415.1 Leclercia sp. | reverse complement strand
CGTACTCGTAGATGCGGCGGAAGCTGACGTCCGGGGTCAGGTCTTTGTAATCCTTGCACGCCAGCTCGCAGGTTTTACACCCGGTGCAGCGGCTGGAATCAATAAAAAATCCATACTGAGTGGTCATCGGCTACTCCTTATGCCTTCTCGATTTGCACCAGATTGGTGTGCTGTGGGTTGCCCTTCGCCAGCGGGGAAGGACGGTGCGTGGTCAGGGTATTGATACAGGAACCATGATCGACGCGGTCGCCGGTCATGTCCGCCGTGTGCCACGCCCCCTGGCCCATGGCGCTGACGCCCGGCATGATGCGTGGGGTCACTTTCGCCGCAATGCGCAGCTCGCCGCGGGCGTTGAACACCCGCACCATGTCGCCGTTTTTGATCCCGCGCGAGGCGGCATCCACCGGGTTGAGCCACACTTCCTGACGGCAGGCGGCCTGCAGCACATCCACGTTGCCGTAGCTGGAGTGGGTGCGGGCCTTGTAGTGAAAGCCGAACAGCTGCAGCGGGAACTGGCTGCGGTCGGGTGCGTCCCAGCCTTCAAAGGTAGAGGCATACACCGGCAGCGGGCTGATGGTTTCATCCTTCTCCAGCTCCCATTTATCCGCAATATCTGCGAGGCGGCTCGAGTAAATCTCGATTTTGCCGGAGGGGGTTTTCAGCGGATGGGCCTGCGGGTCATCGCGGAATTTTTTATAGGCAACAAAATGTCCGTTTGGATCTTTGCGCTTATAAATGCCCATCTCTTTGAGCGCATCGTAAGAAGGAAGTAGCGGATCTTTGGCCACCATTTTGGCGTACAGATACTGCAGCCACTGTTCCTGAGTGCGGCCTTCGGTGAACTGCTGGTGAATGTTCGGTCCGAGGCGTTTCGCCAGCTCGCTCATGATCCAGTAGATAGGCTTGCGTTCAAACTTGGGCGCTGTCACCGGCTGGAGGAATATCAGGTAACCCATATTGCCCGCGTAATCGTTAGGAATGATGTCTTCCTGTTCGACGGTCATTAAATCGGGCAGCAGCAGATCGGCATACTTCGCTGACGAGGTCATGAAGTTGTCGATCACCACGATCATTTCGCACTGGCTCTCGTCTTGCAGAATGTCGTGGGTTTTGTTGATGTCCGAGTGCTGATTAATGATGGTGTTGCCTGCATAGTTCCAGATGAATTTGATCGGCACGTCGAGCTTCTCTTTGCCGCGCACGCCGTCGCGGGTGGCGGTCATCTCTGGCCCGCGAGCGATAGCGTCGGTCCAGCTAAAGCAGGAGATCTGCGTTTTGACCGGGTTATCCGGCAGGGGCATGCGTTCGATGGTGATGGTATACGTCGATTCGCGTGCGCCGCTGTTGCCGCCGTTAATCCCGACGTTGCCGGTAAGGATCGGCAACATGGCGATGGCGCGTGAGGTCAGCTCGCCGTTGGCCTGACGCTGTGGGCCCCAGCCCTGGCAGATATAGGCCGGTTTGGCTGTGCCGATTTCCCGCGCCAGCTTGATGATGCGATCGGCCGGGATGCCGGTCACGCGGGATGCCCACTCCGGCGTTTTGGCCGTGGCGTCGTCGCCGTGACCCTGAATGTAGGCCTTGTAATGGCCGTTGGCCGGGGCACCTTCCGGCAGGGTGGTTTCGTCATAGCCGACGCAGTATTTATCGAGGAACGGCTGATCGACCAGATTCTCCGCGATCAACACCCACGCGATGCCCGCCACCAGCGCGGCGTCGGTGCCAGGACGGATGGGGATCCACTCATCTTCACGTCCGGCGGCGGTATCGGTATAGCGCGGATCGATAACGATCATCCGCGCGTTCGAGCGCTCCCGGGCTTGTTCCAGATAGTAGGTTATCCCCCCGCCGCTCATGCGCGTTTCCGCCGGGTTATTGCCGAACATCACCACCAGCTTGCTGTTTTCGATATCGGAGGTGCTGTTACCGTCGTTGCTGCCGTAGGTGTAGGGCATGGCGCAGGCGATTTGCGCGGTGCTGTAGGTGCCGTAATGGCTAAGGAAGCCGCCGTAGCAGTTCATCAGCCGCGCCACCAGCGAGGCATACGGCGAGGAGCGGGTAATATTGCCGCCGACGATGCCGGAGGAGTAGTTAATGTAAACCGCTTCGTTACCGTATTTTTCGACCACGCCTTTCAGGCTGGTGGCCAGGGTATCTAAGGCTTCATCCCAGCTGATGCGGGCAAATTTGCCTTCGCCGCGTTTACCTACCCGTTTCATCGGGTAGTTCAGCCGGTCGGGATGGTTGATGCGGCGGCGAATGGAACGCCCGCGCAGGCAGGCGCGAACCTGATGATTACCGTAGATATCGTCCCCGGTATTGTCTGTCTCGACCCAGTACACTTCATCGTCGCGCACGTGCAGACGCAGGGCGCAGCGGCTGCCGCAGTTGACCGAGCAGGCCCCCCAGACCACTTTATCGGCGGCGGGTTGCAGGGATTTTTGCAGTGCAGCGGCGGCAGGACGTAATCCAAAGGGCAGTGACAAACCGCCTGCGGCCAGCGCAAGCGAACCGATGGCGGTAGATTTAACAAGGGCCCGGCGGCTGATCCCGCCGCTATGTTCATTTTCTGACATGACTCACTCCATTACGTTCATCGTTGGTGAACACGTTTTAGCCGTGATTAAAAGCAGGCTAATGGAGAGCGAGTTTTACCTATAAAGAAGTAGAAAATATTAATTTATATCAAGGCAAAGGGCATTCCCCCGCGATGACGGGGGATAAAATTCACTGCGGTTCGGTTGGCGGCTTACCCTGCGAGGCCGCACCGCTGACCGGATAGTTGCCGCTGCTGGTGCGGGTATAGAGGATTTTAAAGGTGTCATTGGCGCAGTGGCCTACCACCTGGGCGTCGGGTTGATCGGCCTGATCGTTCGGCACAATGTTCAGCGTAAAGCCGGATTCCGGCACGCCGTTGTTGATGATCCGCTGCTGAATATCGCTTTTGATCCGCTCGCAGGTATCCGGTGCCGCCAGCGCGGCAGGGGCAATGCCCGCCAGCAAAAGTGCAGTAATCCAGGGTAACCGTTTCATCTCTGCCTCCTTACGACTGTGTGTGACTATAATTTTAGCAGGGTTAATATAAAGGACTGTATTTGCTAATATGATTGAGAATTATCTTCCTCTTTCGGTAAGCCATGTGAATAAACACGCCGTCATTGTTATCCTGGCACGTCTGCTGGCGGGGTGTGACAACACCACCGCGCCGCTGTCGTTTACGCCAGAAATGGCGAGCTTTTCCAATGAGTTTGATTTTGATCCCCTGCGCGGGCCGGTGAAGGACTTTAGCCAGACCCTGTTTAACGAGAAAGGGGACGTGGCGAAGCGCGTCAGCGGAAGCCTGTCGACCGAAGGCTGCTTCGATAGCCTTGAGTTACATGATCTGGAGTCGAATTCCGGCATCGCCCTGGTGCTGGACGCCAACTACTATCTGGATGCCGAAACCCGGCAGAAAAAGCTGCGCCTGCAGGGCAAATGCCAGCTGGCGGAGCTGGCCGCATCGGGCATTTCGTGGGATACCGATGACAACGGTTTTATCGTCAGCGCCCGCGGCAAAAATATGCAGGTGAGCTACCGCTACGATGTTGACGGCTACCCGCTGGGCAAAACCAGCGTCTTAGGCGATCAGCATCTGTCGATTGCGGCCACGCCGTCGGTCGATAAGCGCAAACGCATGGATTACACCGCCGTCAGCGTGCTGAATGAAAAACCGCTGGGCAGTGTGAAACAGACCTGTGATTACGACAGTCATGACAACCCGGTGAAGTGCGAGCTGCTGATCGTGGATGAGAGCGTGAAGCCCGTGGTGGAGCGGAAGTACACCATCGAAAACAGTATCGAATACTACTAACAACCGCGCAGCGTGCTGCGCGGTCAGCGTTAGCGACGATCAGGGAGCAACCGTGCGGCCCGTGCGGCGATCGAGACAGCGCAGGGTGTTAGGTTCCCAGTAGGCATTGACGTTCGCGCTTTGCTGGCACTTATCGCGGACATCAAACGCCACATCGTCTTTATCCCACTCTTTCTCCACGCGGGTATTCACCTTATTGCGCAGACTGCGGGTGTCATTCCATTGCTCTTTTTCCATGGCCGCGCTCTGACGGCTCTGGGCGCTGTCGCCGGACTCAATCACCAGTTTGCTGGTATTCGCCAGTACCGGGGCGGTAATGACCATGCTTCCCAGCGTCAGCATCGCCGCCAGGCACAGGCGTGTGCGCAGTGTACTCATAACAATCTCCTTTTTGAGTGGAGGACAAATAAATGACCTGTCGCCGATTCTACTCCATTCCGTTTGTCAGGCATATCCGCAGACGCGCCAGGGAAATGTTTCGAACAGATTGGGGTATCATACCTGAACCGATCCTCACTCAATGTTAAATATGCTTAAAACGACTCTGCTGTTTTTTGCCACCGCGCTGTGCGAAATCTTGGGCTGCTTTCTGCCGTGGCTGTGGCTCAAGAAGGGGGCATCCGTCCTGCTGCTGGTACCGGCCGGGGTGGCGCTGGCCCTGTTTGTCTGGCTGTTAACCCTGCATCCGGCGGCGAGCGGCCGCGTCTATGCCGCGTACGGCGGGGTGTACGTCTGCACGGCGCTGCTGTGGTTGCGCGTGGTCGATGGCGTCAAATTAAGCCTGTACGACTGGGCCGGCGCGGCGATAGCGCTGTGCGGGATGCTGATCATCGTGGCAGGTTGGGGGCGCGCGTGAGCGCCTCATTCTGTGATCCGGCATATATTTTTTGATCATCATACTTGTATGGTAGTAGGGTAATTGCGTAAGTTTCCTGCATCACAACAAAAGATGTAAGGAACCGGAAAATGAAAATTGTAGGGGCTGAAGTTTTTGTAACCTGTCCAGGGCGCAACTTTGTCACACTGAAAATCACCACCGACGAGGGAATTGTCGGCCTGGGTGATGCCACCTTAAACGGCCGCGAACTGTCTGTGGCCTCGTATCTGAAAGATCATCTCTGCCCGCAGCTGATTGGCCGAGATGCCCACCGTATCGAAGACATCTGGCAGTTCTTCTATAAAGGCGCGTACTGGCGCCGTGGCCCGGTCACTATGTCGGCGATCTCCGCCATCGACATGGCGCTGTGGGATATCAAAGCCAAAGCCGCGAATATGCCGCTGTACCAGCTGCTGGGTGGCGCATCCCGTGAAGGGGTGATGGTTTACTGCCACACCACCGGCCACACCATCGACGACGTGCTGGAAGATTACGCCCGTCATAAAGAGATGGGATTCAAGGCGATCCGCGTTCAGTGCGGCGTGCCGGGAATGAAAACCACCTACGGCATGTCTAAAGGAAAAGGGCTGGCGTACGAACCTGCGACCAAAGGCAACTGGCCGGATGAACAGCTGTGGTCAACCGAAAAGTACCTTGATTTTACCCCGAAATTATTTGACGCCGTGCGTAACAAGTATGGCTTTAATGAACATCTCCTGCATGACATGCACCACCGCCTGACGCCGATTGAAGCCGCGCGCTTCGGCAAGAGCATCGAGCAGTTCCGCATGTTCTGGATGGAAGACCCAACCCCGGCAGAAAACCAGGAGTGCTTCCGTCTGATCCGTCAGCACACGGTAACGCCGATTGCGGTAGGGGAAGTGTTCAACAGCATCTGGGATTGCAAACAGCTGATTGAAGAGCAGCTGATCGACTACATCCGCACCACCATCACCCATGCGGGTGGGATCACCGGAATGCGTCGGATTGCTGACTTCGCCTCGCTGTATCAGGTGCGTACCGGCTCTCACGGTCCGTCGGATCTCTCCCCGATTTGCCACGCGGCAGCGCTGCACTTCGACCTGTGGGTACCGAACTTTGGCGTGCAGGAGTACATGGGCTACTCCGAGCAGATGCTGGAAGTCTTCCATACCAACTGGACCTTCGAAGACGGCTACATGCACCCGGGCGATAAGCCAGGGCTGGGCATCGAGTTTGATGAAAAACTGGCCGCGAAATATCCCTACGACCCTGCGTATCTGCCGGTGGCCCGTCTGGAAGACGGCACCCTGTGGAACTGGTAAAGGAGCAGAAAATGAAAAGTATCGTTGTTCAACAACCGAATACGCTGGTGATTGAAGATCGCCCGCTGCCAGCGCCCGCTGCGGGCGAGGTACGCGTCAAAGTCAAACTGGCCGGGATTTGCGGCTCCGACAGCCATATTTATCGCGGGCACAACCCGTTTGCCAAATACCCACGGGTGATCGGCCATGAGTTCTTTGGCGTGATCGATGCGGTCGGCGAGGGCGTGGATAGCGCCCGTCTGGGCCAACGCGTCTCGGTAGATCCGGTGATCAGCTGCGGCCATTGCTATCAGTGCTCGGTGGGTAAACCGAACGTCTGCGCCTCGCTGGTGGTGCTGGGCGTGCACCGTGACGGCGGCTTCAGCGAATACGCTGCGGTCCCGGCTAAAAATGCGAAAGTCATTCCGGATGCCATCAGCGACAAACACGCGGTGATGGTTGAGCCCTTCACCATTGCCGCCAACGTCACCGGACACGTTAACCCGACCGAGCAGGACGTCGCCCTCGTTTACGGTGCGGGCCCGATGGGGCTGGTGACGGTGCAGGCGCTGAAAGGCGTTTATAAGGTCAAGCAGGTGATTGTGGTCGACCGCATCGAAGAGCGTCTGGCGATGGCCCAGCGCAGCGGCGCGGACTGGGTAATCAACAATGGCAACCAGTCTCTGCAGGCGGTGCTGGATGAGAAGGGCATTAAGCCGACGCTGATCGTCGATGCAGCCTGCCATCCGTCCATTCTGCAGGAGGCGATTACCCTGGCGTCCCCGGGCGCACGCATTGTGCTGATGGGCTTCTCCAGCGAACCGAGCCAGATCGTGCAGCAGGGCATCACCGGCAAAGAGCTGTCGATTTTCTCGTCACGCCTGAATGCCAATAAATTCCCGGTGGTGATCGACTGGCTGGAAAAAGGGCTGATCGACCCGGACAAACTCATTACCCATACCTTTGATTATAAAGAAGTTAAAGACGCAATTGAACTGTTTGAAAAAGACCAGCGGCAATGCTGCAAGGTGTTACTGACGTTCTCTTAATAACAATGAATGCGGTTTAGCGGTACGCATCTTACCCTGTTGAGATAGCCAATATGACTCAAGTACAACATGAAAGAAGCACATCTGACCTGGTCAAAGCCGCCGTATCGGGGTGGCTTGGCACCGCGTTAGAATTTATGGACTTCCAGCTCTATTCGCTGGGCGCAGCATTAGTCTTTCACGAGATCTTCTTCCCGGAGCAGTCAGCCGCGATGGCGCTGATTCTGGCGATGGGCACCTACGGCGCGGGCTATATCGCCCGTATCGTCGGCGCGTTTTTCTTCGGCAAAATGGGCGACCGGATTGGGCGTAAAAAGGTGCTGTTTATCACCATCACCATGATGGGGATCTGCACCACCTTGATCGGCGTCCTGCCGACCTACGCCCAGATTGGCATCTTTGCGCCGGTGCTGCTGGTGACGCTGCGTATTATCCAGGGGCTGGGCGCAGGTGCCGAGATCTCGGGCGCAGGCACCATGCTGGCGGAGTATGCGCCAAAAGGGAAACGCGGCATCATCTCCTCGCTGGTGGCGATGGGCACCAACTGTGGAACCCTGAGCGCCACGGCGATCTGGGCGGCGATGTTCTTCTTCCTTGACCGTGAAGAGCTGGTGGCCTGGGGCTGGCGTGTGCCGTTCCTCGCAAGCGTGGTGGTAATGATCTTTGCTATCTGGCTGCGAATGAACCTGAAAGAGAGTCCGGTATTTGAGCAGGTGAATGGCGAAGAGGCTTCTGCGCAGGCAGCGGATCCGGAAAGCACGCTGGGTGCGATGTTCAAGAGCAAATCGTTCTGGCTGGCGACCGGCCTGCGCTTTGGTCAGGCGGGTAACTCCGGTCTGATCCAGACCTTCCTTGCCGGTTATCTGGTCCAGACGCTGCTGTTTAACAAAAGCATTCCGACCGATGCGTTAATGATAAGCTCAATCCTCGGCTTTATTTCCATTCCGCTGCTGGGCTGGCTGTCCGATAAGATTGGTCGTCGTTTGCCGTATATTTTGCTGAATATCTCCGCCATTATTCTGGCGTACCCGATGCTGTCGATTATTGTGGATAATTCATATTCGCCGGGGGTGATCATGACCTCGATTATCATTATTCACAACTTTGCGGTGCTGGGATTATTTGCCCTGGAAAACATCACCATGGCAGAAATGTTTGGCTCACGTAACCGCTTTACCCGGATGGCAATCTCGAAAGAGGCCGGTGGTCTGGTGGCAGTGGGGTTCGGCCCATTACTGGCAGGGATCTTCTGTAACATGACCGGATCCTGGTGGCCAATTGTGGTAATGATGGTGGTTTACTCGGTTATCGGGCTGATCTCTGCCATCCTGATGCCAGAAGTATGCGACCGCGATCTGAGCATCCTGGACGATGCCGCCGAAGACAAGGCTCGCGTAGCGGGCGTCAATCCACGCGGCAACCATAGCGCACTCTCCTGACCCACAATGACTCTCCTGCACCCGCAGGGGAGTCATTTTTTAGAACCTTGCAAACACACACAACAACAATAATAACAACCTTCAGGGAAGCTTCGGGTATTAACTGAATATTTCGGTAAGGACACAACATGTCTCGTGCAAACAAAAAAATCACCATTCCGGTGAGTATTGGTTACGGTCTGACGGATATTATGGGCGGCGGTGCGTTTACCGTTATTGGTGCCTGGCTGTTATTTTTCTACACCACTTTTGTGGGGTTATCCCCGATTGAAGCAGCATCAATTGTTGCCATCGCCCGTATTGTCGACGCGGTGGTCAGCTTATTTATGGGCAGCTTAACCGACCATTTCTATAAGAATTATTTTGGCAAAAAATTTGGCCGTCGGCGTTTCTTCCTGCTGATCGGTGCCCCGCTGATGCTGGTGTATGCCTTACTGTGGCTTGATGGCATGAGCTACGGATTTTATCTGGCGGTGTATCTGGCCTTTGAGATTATCGCCGCGATGGTGCTGATCCCATGGGAAACCCTGCCGTCAGAGATGACGAAAGAGTTTAACGGCCGCACCAAACTCTCAACCTGTCGGATGTTCTTGTCGGCTTCCGGGACCTTCCTCGCGACCTTTATTCCCGGCCTGCTGATTAGCCATTTTGGCGAACACAGCGCCAGCGCTTATCTGATTAACGGCGTGATTTTCTCCGTGCTGTTTATGGTTTGCGTCTTTATCTCGTGGAAAGTGACCTGGGAGCGCGAACTCACCCCTGAGATGCAGGCCGAGCTGGAAAAATCAGCCCAGCCCACCACCTTTAGCGAAAAACTGCGGGCGGTGGCGGCACTCTTTGCCTCCTACGCCTCGACGCTAAAAATCAGAGCCTTCAGAAAACATCTGGCGATCTATCTGCTGTCGTTTACCGGCAAAGATGTCTACAACACCGTGTTTGTCTTCTTCTGCGTCTACTGCCTGAACGTCTCTTCCTCGCTGGCGGGCAGCCTGCTGTCGATGAGTATTGTCGGCCTGCCGGTAACCTTAATTGCCGGGCTCGGGATCATTAAATACGGCCCGGCACGGCTGTACGTATTTGCCTATGCGGTGATGATGCTGTGTCTGGCCGGGTTCCTGGCGGTGTACCAGATCCCGGCGCTGAATACGGTCGCTACGCTGTTTATCCTCGCCGGGTTGTACCAGGTCGGTCGCTGCGTGCTGGAATTCACCCCGTGGAACGTGTTCCCGTTTATTCCGGACATTGACGAAATGGTCAGTCGCCAGCGTCGGGAAGGGCTGTTTGCTGCGGTGATGACCTTTACCCGCAAAACCACGGTGGCGATTGCGACCTTTGTGGTCGGGCTTTTGCTGCAGGCGGGCGGTTTTGTGAAGGGCAGTCAGACGCAACCCCCGGAAGCGGTCCATATGATTGCGATGCTGATGTTTATCGGCACCGCCGGGCTGCTGATTCTGGCGCTCTGGCAGGCGCTCACTTTCCGGTTAAACAAGCAAACTCACCAGATCTTCGTTAAGGAGGTTGAACGCCTGCGCGCCAACGGCTCGAAAGCAGCGGTGGAACCGCAGGTGCGGCGTATCGTCGAGGATTTGACCGGCTATGACTACGACACCCTGTGGACAGAGCCCACGCCTGCAGCGAAAGAGGCGTCAACGAAAGTGGTGACAGCAGGATGATTGGTATACAGCCTTGTGATTATTTCTGGATGTTGTCACACAACTTTCAATTGATGTCACACCAGATAGCAAAAAGTTAACGTAAATCAAAATATCAACATCAACAATCAGTATGGTTAACGGCATTGTTTTTTTATGCCTGCTGCCATTCTAGTTGGGTTAGTGGGTCGGTGCCGCCGTGAGACGTCTCTGCACGGCTGGCCACCGGCCAGGATCATCGCTTAATCAATTTAACGAGTACAATCATGAAAAATCCGTTATTCCATGCGCAAGCAACGCTGCCTCACTACAACCGCGATAACCTGAAGCCAAAAATGGTGCATCTGGGTTTTGGCGCCTTCCATCGTGCGCACCAGGCGGTGTATGCCGATATCCTTGCCGCCGAACACGGCAGCGACTGGGGCTTATGCGAGGTCAACCTGATTGGCGGTGAGCAGCAGATCGCGGATCTTAAGGCCCAGGACAATCTTTACACCGTGGCAGAAATGTCCGCCGATGCCTGGACTGCGCGGGTCGTCGGGGTGGTGAAACACGCCCTGCACGCGCAGGTCGATGGTCTGGAAGCCGTACTGTCGGCGATGTGCGAGCCGCAGGTTGCGATTGTCTCGTTGACCATCACCGAAAAAGGCTACTGCCACGCCCCGGCAACCGGTCAGCTGATGCTGGATCACCCGTTGATCGTGACCGATCTGAATAATCCTCACCAGCCAGGCTCGGCCGTTGGGGTGGTGGTTGAAGCGCTGGCCCGGCGTAAAGCCGCGGGTCTGCCAGCCTTTACCGTGATGTCCTGCGACAACATGCCGGAGAACGGCCATGTGATGCGCAATGTCACCTGCGCCTATGCCCGTGCGGTCAGTAGCGAGCTGGCCGACTGGATCGAAACCCACGTCACCTTCCCGTCAACCATGGTTGACCGTATTGTGCCCGCCGTCACTGCCGATACCCTGAACAAAATCGAACAAATCACCGGCGTGCGCGATCCGGCAGGCGTGGCCTGCGAACCGTTCCGTCAGTGGGTGGTAGAAGACAAGTTTGTTGCCGGTCGTCCGGCGTGGGAGAAAGCGGGCGCCGAACTGGTGGCCGACGTGATCCCGTTTGAAGAGATGAAGCTGCGCATGCTTAACGGCAGCCACTCGTTCCTGGCGTATCTGGGCTATCTGGCGGGCTATCAGCACATTAATGACTGCATGGAAGACGCCAACTACCGTCGCGCTGCGCATGCCCTGATGCTTAACGAGCAGGCACCCACGCTGAAAGTCACTGGCGTCGATCTGGGTCGCTATGCGGATCTGTTGATCGCGCGTTACAGCAACCCGGCGCTGCGTCACCGCACCTGGCAGATCGCGATGGACGGTAGCCAGAAGCTGCCTCAGCGTATGCTGGATTCCGTGCGCTGGCATCGTGTACATCAGCAGCACTTCCCGCTGCTGGCGCTGGGCGTGGCAGGCTGGATGCGCTATGTCGGGGGCGTGGATGAGCGCGGTGAAGCGATCGAAGTTTGCGATCCGCTGCTGCCAGTGATTCAGCAGGCAGTGCAGAATAGTGCTGAAGGGGCATCCCGCGTGAAAGCGCTGATGGGCATCGAGGCGATTTTTGGTAATGAACTGCCGCAGGACGCGACCTTTGTTGAGGCGGTCACGGCGGCGTATCTGACGCTGCTGGAGAAAGGGGCGAAAGCCACGGTGGCGCAGTACATCGCGGGTTAATCCTGTCGAATGCCGCCGTCGGGGCGGCATTCATTTTTACGCCTACTCTTCGCTAAACCACTCGCTGTTTTCCTGACGAATTAACTGCACCGACTCGCCAATTTCCTGCAGATGCACGGTCATCGCTTTTTCCACCGCATCGGCGTCGCGTTTTTCCAGCGCGCTGAAAATATCGTGATGTTGACGAAGCAGCATCTCCGGCGGCGAGACGTGATCGAGGCTCATATAACGTACCCGGTCCATCGTCGCTTTGATGTTCTCGATGGTATCCCACGCCAGCTGGCAATCGGCAATCTGCGCCAGCTTCTGGTGGAACTCATCGTCCAGCAGGAAGAAATCATTCAGCTGTTTGCGCTCAATGGCGATGCGCTGCTGATGCAGGTTTTGCTCAAGCAGATAACACTGATGGCTGTCGATAAGGTTCGCGGCACGGCGCGCCACGGCGCACTCGATGGCCTGGCGGACAAAACAGCCGTTACGCACCTGCGAGAGCGAAATCTTGTTTACGTAGCTGCCGCGCTGGGGGCGGATCTGAATCAGGCCGTTTTCGGCAAGCTTAATAAAGGCTTCGCGAACAGGCTGGCGGGAGACGTCGAAGCGGATCGACACCTCTTTTTCAGAAAGCGGGGTACCCGGCGGGATCAGACAGTGGACAATGTCGCTCCGCAAAATGCGGTAAATTTGCTGATTAACGGGTTGGGTCGGATTGAGTTGCGATTCAGCGGCCATTAGATGCGATTTCTCAGAGAGTTAACCCGTAAATACTACCATTCTTTTCACGGGCATCCCATACCCGACCCGCAGGCCGGGCAAGGAAAGATCAGCCGCGATGCACGCTCAGGCCTGCAAAACTTTGGCTAACTGGCATCATTTCAAGGGTATTGATGTTGACGTGTTTCGGCAGCGTCGCCACCCACCAGACGGCTTCCGTCACATCTTCCGGGGTCAGGGCGTCGGTGTTTTCATAGGTTTTACCCACTTTGGCGTCATCGCCTTTGAAGCGGACATTGGAAAACTCGGTGCCGCCGACCAGACCGGGTTCGATATCGGTCACGCGGATCGCTGTGCCGTGCAGGTCGGTGCGCAGGTTAAGGCTGAACTGACGCACAAATGCTTTGGTGGCGCCGTAGACGTTGCCGCCCGCGTAAGGCCAGCTTCCGGCAGTTGAACCGATGTTAATCACGTGTCCACGATTGCGCTCGACCATTCCCGGCAGCACGGCGCGGGTCATGTACACCAGCCCCTTGTTATTGGTGTCGATCATGGTTTCCCAGTCTTCGACGCTGGCTTTATGCGCAGGCTCAAGACCCAGCGCCAGCCCGGCGTTGTTCACCAGCACGTCGATGGCCTGCCACTCAGCGGGCAGGTTGGCCAGCATCTCTTCAATGGAAGCGCGGTTACGCACGTCCAGCTGCGCGGTCAGAATACTGTCGCCGAGTTCGTCTTTCAGCTCCTGCAAACGCTCCTGACGGCGGCCGGTAGCAATCACCTTATGCCCGTTGGCAACGAAGCGACGCGTGATGCTTTCACCAAAACCTGCGGTCGCCCCGGTAACTAAAATAATCATGTGACTGTTCCTCAACGCTTTTTGTGGAGTACTACCATATCATGTGATCTGACGCAGGTTAAGGCGAGTTTCGGCCCGCACCCATCACGGAGATTGCAGCCCATAGCGCGCTGGCCTACTCTGGTGGGATTCATCATATTCAGGAGTCTGATATGTCTGGCACTAATCCCTTTTTCGCAAGCAGCACGCTGCCGTACCAGGCACCGCGTTTTGATCTGATCGACGACCATCACTACCGTCCGGCCTTTGATGAGGCGATCCGCCAGAAGCGCGCTGAAGTCGCGGCGATCGCTGGTTCGACTGAGGCTCCGGATTTTGCCAATACCGTGCTGGCGCTGGAAAACAGCGGTGAACTGCTGAGTCGGGTGAGCAACGTCTTCTTCGCCATGACCTCGGCGCACACCAACGATTATCTGCAGGCGCTGGAAGAGGCGGTCTCCACCGAGCTGGCGGCGCTCGCCAACGATATCTGGCTAAATGACGCGCTTTTTGCCCGGGTAGATGCTATTTACCACGCGCGCCAGATGCAGGCAACGGATGCCGAGTCCCTGCGGTTGATTGAGGAACTGCACCAGCGGTTTATTCTGGCCGGTGCCCGGCTGGGTGACGTGCAGAAGCACGAGCTGAAGGCGCTCAACACCGAGTCGGCCACGCTGACCAGCCAGTTTAACCAGCGCCTGCTGGCGGCAGATAAAGCCGGTGGGCTGGTGGTGGATTATCCCCATCAACTGGACGGCCTGAGCCCGGCGGAACACGCCGCCGCCGCGCAGGCCGCTGCCGATAAAGGGCTTGCCGATCGCTGGTTGATACCGCTGCTGAATACCACCCAACAGCCCGCGCTGCAGCAGCTGCGCGATCGACAGACTCGTGAAAATCTGTTTACCGCAGGCTGGCTGCGCACGCAGAAAAACGACGCCAACGACACCCGCGAGCTGGTACGTCGCCTGGTGGCGCTGCGCGCGCGACAGGCGGAACTGCTGGGCTTTGCTAACTACGCGAGCTGGAAAATCGCCGACCAGATGGCGAAGACTCCCGGCGCTGCGCTGCAGTTTATGCGTGGGATCGTCCCGGCCGCCCGCCAACGTGCCCTGCAGGAGCAGGCCGATATCCAGAAGGTAATTGACGATGAGCAGGCCCGCTTTACCGTCCAGGCCTGGGACTGGTCGTTTTACGCCGAGCGCGTGCGGCTGGCGAAATATGCTCTCGATGAATCGCAGGTTAAACCCTATTTTGCCCTTAATACGGTGCTGACCGACGGCGTTTTCTGGGCGGCGACCCAGCTGTTCGGCATCACCTTTGTCGAGCGGACGGACGTTCCGGTTTATCACCCGGACGTGCACGTCTGGGAAATACGCGACAACAACGGGGAAGGGATGGCGCTGTTTTACGGCGATTTCTTCGCCCGCGATTCGAAAGGTGGCGGGGCGTGGATGGGCAACTTCGTTGAACAGTCCCATGAGTCCGGATCCCGTCCGGTGATTTATAACGTCTGCAACTATCAAAAGCCTGCCGACGGCCAGCCCGCGCTGATCTCCTGGGATGACGTGATCACGCTGTTCCACGAATTCGGTCATACCCTGCACGGGCTGTTTGCCAGCCAGCGTTTTGCTACGCTTTCCGGCACCAACACCCCTCGCGATTTTGTCGAATTCCCGTCGCAAATTAACGAGCACTGGGCCAGCCACCCGGAGGTGTTCGCCCACTATGCCCGTCACTATCAAACCGGGGAACCGATGCCGGACGCCCTGCGCGAGAAAATGCTCAGCGCCACCCAGTTTAATAAAGGCTACGACATGACGGAGCTGCTCAGCGCGGCGCTGCTGGATATGAACTGGCACGGCCTAACCGTTGCCGATGCGCCGAATGATGTCGAGGCATTCGAAACTGCCGCGCTGGATAAAGAGCAACTGCTGCTCCCGGCTATTCCCCCGCGCTATCGCAGCAGTTATTTCGCCCATATCTTCGGCGGCGGCTACGCGGCGGGCTATTATGCCTATCTGTGGACGCAAATGCTGGCCGATGACGGCTATCAGTGGTTCGTGGAAGAGGGCGGATTGACCCGCGAAAACGGACAGAAATTCCGCGAGGCGATTTTGTCGCGCGGGAATAGCACTGATTTAGCTGAACTTTATCGGGCTTGGCGCGGTCACGATCCACAGATTGAACCGATGCTGGTGAATCGCGGGTTGAGTGCGTAAGGGCTTTATTATTTGAGAGACAGAGCCGGGTGTAATGCCCGGCGCAATACCACTATTTACTCTTATTCGCGTAGCTGCGGCATACGATCCAGGGCAAACGCCAGGACCTTTTCACCATCCAGTGAAGCAAAAGGGTAGCTTTCAATCACCGCGACAGGGCGGTCCGGACCAATGTCTTTTTTGAGTTCATCAAGCTTGTATTGAATGTGGGGGGTGACAAGGAAGCCGTCAAAGGCAGGCGCCACGCTGGCAAAATTATCCAACCCCACAGCACTGACAATCATCTTATAGCCGCGATCGTTAGCGGCGGATTGCATCTTTTTCGCCAGCGAATTAGCAGTATTACCGAACAGACAACATATAAGCAGTTTTTTCATGGACGTATCCTCGTGGAAACTGCGGATACACTATGCCTGCAGATAACAAGGAAATGAGAGGTTGCTCAATATTCACTCGATGAATGGGTCAAGTTACACAGAGTTTGATATTAAGCAAATTGAACAGATGGGCGAATCGTCCGGCGTTGACCGTTAGTAATCGTCCTTCAGATCCTGCATGGCAGAAAGTATCGTAAACCCGATGATGCTCACGGCAAGGATGCCGACTATTACCAGTACAGTAATCATTCGCTCTCCTTTAGCTGACCTTTACGAAAGAATAGCGCATCAACACGTCATTCATCGCGCAGTTGTTCTACATTCGGAATTCACCTGAAACGTCATACTGTTCACAGGTTAGGAGAGGAAGCTGCCCGGGTTAATCACCAGATAGGGCGATTTTTTATGAAAATTGTAGATTCAAAACTGCGTCTGCTGGCCGCAAAACAGCCAGCAGACGCAATGTGTGACTGTGCGTTAAAGCAACAGTGACTTGTTTAGCCTTTATTTACCTTCGCCGTGCTAGGTTATTTATGATCCGCAACCTGGTACGGAATGCCCGGTTTGTAGATATCAAAATACAAATCTATCCATGCAAGCATTTACCGCCAGTTTCTGGCGGTTTTTTTTTGCCCCTCTGCAGGATCATGAATTTTTTTCAACATAGATGAATTTTTCTCGTTTGCCGTTGGTGCGGCGCTGTGACATCTTTTTTAGACATTTAGCCATCCAGATGTCTAAATATTCAAATAATGAATTATCACTGTCGGCAATTATCTGCCGGCAGGTAAAGGAGATAAGCATGCAGCGACAACACGCCCCGAACCGCGCCGATGTGGTAGGCAGTTTCTTACGTCCCGACGCCATCAAGCAGGCGCGAGTGAAGTTTGCCAGCGGTGAGATCGACGCGCGCCAGCTGCGTGCGGTAGAAGACGAGGCGATTCGTCATGTGGTTGAACAACAGTGCGCCTGCGGTCTGCAGGTGGTAACCGACGGGGAGTTCCGTCGCGCCTGGTGGCACTTTGATTTCTTCGATGGGCTGCAGGGCGTGGAGCGTTACGATTCCAACCAGGGTATCCAGTTTAACGGGGTCCAGACCAAAGCCCACGGCGTGCGCGTAACCGGCAAACTCGGGTTCGGTAGCCACCCGATGCTGGACGACTTCCGCTATCTGCAGAGCATCAGCGGCAGCGCGCAGGCGAAGATGACCATTCCTAGCCCGAGCGTGTTGCATTTCCGCGGTGGGCGCAAAGATATCGACGCGACGATCTACCCAGAGCTGGATGCCTACTTCGACGACCTGGGGCAAACCTGGCGCGATGCGATCCACGCGTTTTATGCAGCGGGTTGCCGTAATCTGCAGCTGGACGACACCGTCTGGGCGTATCTGTGCTCAGACGATCAGCGTCGCCAGATCCGCGAGCGTGGCGATGACCCGGACCAGCTGGCACGGACCTATGCTCAGGTGCTGAATAAGGCGCTGGAAGGCAAGCCGGACGATCTGACGGTCGGGCTGCACGTCTGTCGCGGTAACTTCCGCTCGACGTGGATTTCCGAAGGGGGTTACGAGCCGGTCGCTGAGATCCTGTTTGGCACCGTTAACGTCGATGCCTTCTTCCTGGAATACGATAACGATCGCAGTGGGGATTTCGCGCCGTTACGCTTTGTGCGTCCGGGCAAACAGCAGGTGGTGCTGGGCCTGATTACCACCAAAAGCGGCGAGCTGGAGAATCCGGAAGGGGTAAAAGCCCGTCTGGAAGAGGCGGCAAAGTATGTGGCGAAAGAGCAGATCTGCCTGAGCCCGCAGTGCGGCTTTGCTTCCACCGAAGAGGGCAACAGCCTGACGGAAGCCCAGCAGTGGGACAAAGTTCGTCTGGTGACGCAAATCGCCAGCGATGTCTGGTAACGGGCTTGTTTTATGCTATGTTATAATATAACATTCTCGCTCTCTAAAACGGAGTGAGGATGTTATTTTGGCTGGACATATTGGTAAATTTGCAATGACTCTGGGGGCGCTGCTGGTCAGCGTCCAGGCGTTCGCCCATTCCCACGGCCATCAGATGACCGAAGCGGAACAAAAAGCGGCGAACGGCGTGTTCGAAGATAAAGACGTCTTGGATCGGAAGTTGTCCGACTGGGATGGCGTCTGGCAGTCGGTGTATCCGTTTTTGCTGAGCGGCGATCTGGATCCGGTGTTTAAAAAGAAGGCCGAGAAAGATAAGAGTCAATCTTTTGACGAGGTAAAAGCCTATTACCGCACGGGCTATGCTACGGATGTCGAAACCATCGGCATCGAGAATAACGTCATGGAATTCCATGTCGGTAAAACGGTGAGCAGCTGCCAGTATGCCTACAGCGGCTACAAAATCCTGACCTACACCTCTGGCAAGAAGGGCGTTCGCTACCTGTTCGAATGTAAAGACGCCAGCAGCAAAGCGCCGAAATTCGTCCAGTTCAGCGACCACACCATTGGCCCGCGCGCCTCGGCCCATTTCCATATCTTTATGGGCAACACCTCCCACGAGGCGTTATTAAAAGAGATGGATAACTGGCCGACCTATTACCCTAACGAAATGTACAAAGCGCAGGTCGTTGACGAGATGTTGCATCATTAATCAACGAACAGCGCGTTTTGCCTGACCCGGTTTTGTAGGCCGGGTCAGCGCAGCGCCACCCGGCGTGACCGTTATGCTAATTTAGGCGCCTCAACCCACGCTTTTACGCTCATTCCGCGCAGGATCATCAGCCACGCCACCACGATCGCCACCATCATCACCACAAACAGCGACCAGTGCGGAAGATGGGTCAGGATAAGTCCGGTGATCATCGGGTTAAATGCTGCACCCAGCCAGCCCAGCGCCTGGGCGGAGAAGTAGCTTGCTTTCATCCCCGGCGGGGCGATGTTGTCGATCAGCATATATTCGCCCGGGGCATAAATTATCTCACCCACGGTAAACACCGCCGCTGCCAGTCCCCAGTAGAGCAGATTCTCCCCGGAGAACATGAAGCCCGCCAGACCGAGCACAAAAAACACCGTACCCAGCGTCATCAGCGGGCGAATATTTCGTGCCGACAGTTTGCGGCCAATAATGTACTGCAGCGTGACCACCATCGCCGCATTCACCGGCAGCACCACCGCCACCACGTTCTGAGCGAAATCGCTGTCGTAATCGGCTGCCAGCACGTACTGAGAAATACAGCTGGCAAACGACCCGCCTACATAGGAGGCCAGCAGCCCGGAAAGCGTATACCAGAATAAGGCCCGGTCACGCAGCAGCACCGATGGCTGCCACGCCACGGCGACCTGCTCACTCTCGGCTGCGAGCCCTTTTTGCACATAGCGCTGAATTAACACCAGCGGCAACGCGGCGCAGAAGGCTGCCACCCAGAAGGGGAGCTGCAAACTGTACATCACCAGCAGGGTGCTTAATGGCGGTCCGACGGTCCAGCCGATATTCAAAAAACTGTAGTTAAGCGAGAAAATTCGTGCTTTTTCCGCCGGGTTCAGCACATCGGCAAACCAGGCTTTAAGTACCGTGGAGAAAACCGAATAGGCGCAGTTGATGAGGGAGAAGGCAAGCACCACCAGCACGACGTTATCCACCAGCGGGATCGCCAGAAAGCCCAACGCCACCGCGGTAATCGCGATCAGCATATAGCGATTTTTATCGAACTTATCGGCCAGAATGCCAAAACCGAGGCTGAAAATGACCCCGATAGTCAGGGCAATCGTCAGGGCATAACCAATATTCTCCACGCTCATGTTGTAGACGCGCGTCAGATAGATGGTCATAAACGGCAGCGTGGCGCCGCGCCCGATGGTGAGTAATAACGACGACGCCAACAGCGCGGAGGTTGATCGCCTGAGTGCTAAGTTCATTTTCCTGCCTGACATTGTGTGAATTTTTTGTTATGTCTTATCAGGATTATCACGCCATAAGCGGCTTGTATAGCACCTAATTTATCCGTAAGTGCTTCCACTGGCTGCCAGAATTAATGATCTGTTCCTGAGCGTTTTTTTTCGTTACCTTGAACAGTCTTTACAAAAATTGAATAAACAGGGGCAGGGTATGACGCGCAAAGACGGGCTACTGGCGTTGCTGGTAGTGGTGGTATGGGGGCTGAATTTTGTGGTGATTAAAGTCGGACTGCACAATATGCCCCCGCTGATGCTGGCAGGTTTACGCTTTCTGCTGGTGGCCTTCCCGGCACTGTTTTTTGTTGCCCGTCCGAAAATCCCGTTTCGCCTGCTGCTGGGCTACGGCCTGACCATCAGCTTCGGCCAGTTTGCCTTTCTGTTTAGCGCCATTAACTTTGGCATGCCTGCCGGTCTGGCTTCGCTGGTCCTACAGGCGCAGGCCTTTTTCACCATCATTCTGGGCGCGGTAGTGTTTGGCGAACGCCTGCAGGGCAAACAGCTCGCGGGGATTACGCTGGCGGTATTTGGCGTGCTGGTGCTGGTACAGGCCAGCCTTAACGGGCAGCACGTTGCGCTGCTGGGCTTTATGCTGACCCTGGCGGCGGCGTTCAGCTGGGCCTGTGGCAACATCTTCAACAAAAAAATCATGCAGCTTGAATCGCGTCCGCCGGTGATGTCGCTGGTGGTGTGGAGCGCGCTGATCCCGATTGTGCCGTTTATGGCCGCATCGTGGCTGCTGGATGGTCCATCGGTGATGTGGCAAAGCCTGGTTGCCATCGATCTGACCACCATTCTCTCGCTTATCTACCTGGCGTTTGTGGCGACGATTGTCGGCTACGGTATCTGGGGCTCGCTGCTGGGACGCTACGAAACCTGGCGGGTGGCGCCGTTGTCGCTGCTGGTGCCGGTGGTGGGTATCGCCAGTGCGGCGCTGCTGCTTGGTGAAACGCTGGGGGCGCTACAGTTGCTGGGTGCGCTGCTGGTGATGGCCGGGCTGTATATTAATGTCTTTGGTTTGCGGCTGCGCCGGTCGACGCGGGCGAGAAGCTAAAAAAAGCCCCGCACAGGCGGGGCAATACAAATTAAGCGCGCTGGTTGTAATACGGCACGCCTAATTCGTCGGATTTGTCGCTGCCGGCACCCATATGGTTAAAATCATGAGGCGACTGGCCGTTGGCCGTTGGCAGGAACGTCGCGTCGCGGCTGGTCTGCTGCGTCGCGTTCAGGGTTTGCTCCGCAAAACTCGGGCCGGAGAACAGCACCAGAGCGGTGAGGGCGGCGGAGGCGAAAAGTTTCATAATTTCCTCGATACGTCTTAATACAGGCGTTTAGCAGTTACAGTGGTTGATAGGGAGTAGATAACGAGATTCACCGCGCATATTGGTGATGCGATATTTATGCGGTGGAACGTCGAAATAGTTCTTGAACGTGCGGGTCAGGGTCTGTTGCGATTCAAACCCGTAACGCTCAGCCAGATACAGGATCGGCTCGTTGCTTTCCTTCAACTTCTGTGCGATTTCAGTCAATTTACGGCTGCGGATGTACTGACCTAATGAATGACCGGTCTCTTTTTTAAACATCCGTTGCAGGTGCCATTTTGAGTAACCTGAACGCTCGGACACTTTCTCAAGTGACAGCGGGGATTCCAGGTTATCTTCGATCCAGCCCAAAATGCTATGAATAGTGATGGCGTCAGTATTGCGTCTGGACATCGTCATACCTCTTTCTGTTTACGGCAGGATTTTCTTAAGCAAATGCTCAAGCGTTGCCACTTCATCCGCCGCTAAGTTTTTTGTTAGTTCCTGGTGCAGCTTTTGCCCGACTAATTGATGACATTGTTCGCATACGGCTGCGCCTTCGCTGGTCAACTGCACCAGCACGCCGCGCTTGTCATTCGGATTAGGGCGTCGTTCAATCCATCCCTTACAGACCAGACGATCCATCATGCGCGTCAGCGCACCGAGATCGACAGATAAGATTTTCTTTAGCTCACCCGGCGTGATACACCCTTCGCAGCGCACGGAACACAGCACTTTGAACTGGGTTGCGGTGATATCCAGCGGTGACAGATAGTCATTGAGCAGGCGATCTTTTTTCTGGTTAACCATATAGATCAGGCGCCCCAGCGGAATAATATCGTTGAAGAGGTCACTGGCGCTTGTCACAATGGTTGCCCTGGCAAGTAGTTTAGTTGCGGCAGATATTATTGCTCAGGCAACTATAAGTCAACTGAATGCATAAGCTTATGACACGTTTTGCTAAAACGATTCAGACACATTTTTTGTCGTCTTTTGCTCTTCATTCATAACCAGGAATAATTGATTTCGGTGCGCAAATATTACTTACGATGTGCGCGTGGTCGATCCGGTCCTTTTCACCGTATACTTGCCGGGTTGAATGTTGAAAAAGGACGATGACGTAACATGGTGGATTTATTCAAAGCAATTGGTCTTGGGCTGGTGGTGTTACTGCCGCTGGCTAACCCGTTAACAACGGTGGCACTCTTTCTGGGCCTTGCCGGTGATATGAACCGGGAGGAACGTAACCAGCAGTCTTTAATGGCTTCTGTTTACGTTTTTGCGATCATGATGGTGGCGTATTACGCCGGGCAGTTGGTAATGAATACCTTCGGGATCTCCATTCCCGGTCTGCGTATCGCCGGGGGGCTGATCGTGGCCTTTATCGGTTTCAGGATGCTGTTCCCGGCGCCTAAGCACCACGAACCTGCGGATAAAAACGCACTCGAGGATCAGCAGGACAAACAGTCGCCTAATATCGCGTTTGTCCCGCTGGCGATGCCAAGCACGGCAGGGCCGGGGACGATTGCGATGATCATCAGCTCCGCCTCCACGGTGCGTACCGGCTCTACCTTCCCGGACTGGGTCGTGATGGTGGCTCCGCCGCTGATTTTCGCCCTTATCGGCCTGATCCTGTGGGGATGTCTGCGTAGCTCTGGCGCGATTATGCGCTGGGTGGGCAAAGACGGTATCGAAGCTATCTCCCGTCTGATGGGCTTCCTGCTGGTCTGTATGGGCGTGCAGTTTATTATCAACGGCGTGCTGGAAATCATCCAAACGTACCCGTGATTACGGTGCCGGGTGGCGCAATACCACCCGGTCACAGCGCTAGCCGTTTTGCGGTTGTTCTTCCAGCGTGACAGGCCATTTACGGAAGATCAGCACCGACCAGATCAAGGCCGCCAGCGCCGGAATCGCCCCCAGATAACCAATCGACGCCATCGACAGATGCAGGCTTATCTGATTCCCCAGCAGCGCACCTGCGCCAATCCCCAGATTAAATATCCCGGAAAACAGCGACATCGCGACGTCGGTTGCATCCGGTGCCAGCGCCAGCACTTTCACCTGCATGCCGAGGCCGATAATCATGATTGCCACACCCCAGACGATGCTCAGGATGGCGAGGTTGGTCTCGCTACCCGACGCAGGCAGCAGCAACAGCAGACACGCCAGCAGCAGACCGATGGCGCTGCTCACCAGCAGTGAGGCGTGGCGGTTGCCCAGTTTACCAAACAGCACGCTGCCGATAATGCCCGCGCCGCCCAGCAGCAACAGCAGAACGGTAGCGAACGAGGCGCTAAAACCGGCGATAGTCTGCACAAACGGCTCGATATAGCTGTAAGCGGTGTAGTGCGCCGTGACCACGACTACCGTCAGCAGATACAGGCTCATCAGCGCCGGGCGACGGAACAATACTGGCAGGCTTTTCAGCGATCCGGAGTGTTCACTCGGTAATTTCGGCAGCAGTTTGATCAGGCACAGCAGGGTGATCAGCGCCCCAAGTCCGATGATGAAAAAGGTGGTCCGCCAGCCGAAATACTGCCCGACAATGCGACCCAGCGGCAGCCCGAGCACCATCGCCAGGGCGGTACCGGTGGCCAGCAGGCTCAGCGCCTGGGCGCGCTTCCCGGCCGGAGCCAGACGGATCGCCAGCGAGGCGGTAATCGACCAGAAGATGGCGTGCGCAAAGGCAATGCCGATGCGGCTTATCACCAGCACCTGGAAGTTCCACGCCAGAAACGACAGCACGTGGCTGGCAATAAACAGCACAAACAGCCCGATCAGCAGCTTGCGACGCTCGACCTGGCTGGTGAGCAGCATAAATGGCAGCGACAGTAACGCCACCACCCAAGCGTAGATGGTCAGCATAATCCCCACCTGCGCGGTTTCCATCTGGAAGCTGGCCGCAATGTCTGAGAGCAGGCCAACGGGGACAAATTCAGTGGTATTGAAGATAAACGCCGCAATCGCGAGCGTCACCACCCGTAGCCACGCGACCCGGCGGGAAACGGTATTGGTTGTCATAAGAATGTCCGGGATTCGTTACGTAAATGAGGTGAGGGCGATCTTAAAACCATCACTGCTGAAAATACAATCATTTTGTGATGCAGATCTCAATTCAACCATGAAGTAAAGGCTGGTGAAATGCGTTACTTTCCATGAATATAGAATGCAACATGACGTTAACAGTGGGTAAGGCGATGCAGGAAATTGAGTTTTATCTGGTGGATGCATTCAGTGACGGCGCGTTTGGCGGCAACCCGGCGGCAGTTTGCCCGTTGGCGGAATGGCTGCCGGACGAGGTGCTGTTAAAAATGACGCAGCAGCACAACCAGTCGGAGACCGCCTTTTTCGTCTGCCATAAAGGGGGCATTGAGCTGCGCTGGTTTACGACCCACGGTGAAGTTAACCTCTGCGGCCATGCGACCCTGGCCGCCGCCTGGGTATTGTTCAACGCGCTGGGTTATCCCGATGCCCGGATCCATTTTGATACCGCGTCCGGCAGGCTCACGGTCAGCCGCGACGGCGACTGGCTAACGCTTGATTTCCCCGCGTGTCCGACTGTGCCGCAGACCCCGCCCGAAGAGATGCTGAATGCACTGGGGATTAAGCACTATGTCGAGGCCCGGAAAGGACGCGCCTGGGTGCTGGTGCTGGAAAATCGCCAGCAGGTTGAGGCGGTCACGCCGAATATCAATGGCATGATCCCGGGTGAGCATAAAGTGTCCATAACCGCACGCGGGGAGGGCGAGTACGATTTTGTCAGCCGTTTTTTCTCGCCAGGTGTAGCGCTGTGGGAAGACCCGGTCACCGGCTCGGCGCACACCATGCTCATCCCTTACTGGAGTGCAAAGCTGGGTAAAACCTCGCTTCTGGCGCGGCAGGTCTCCCGCCGGGGTGGCGACATCCGCTGTGAACTGCAGGGCGACCGGGTATTAATGAGTGGTAAAGCCTCGCTGTATATGAAAGGTCATCTGTTTTTGCGCTAAAAAAAGGTTAACACAATGAAAGAAATTGCATTTTATCTTGTCGATGCGTTCAGCGATCGCGCGTTTGGTGGTAACCCGGCAGCCGTTTGTCCCCTCGAAGACTGGCTGCCGGACGACATCCTGTTAAAGATGGCACAGCAGCATAACCAGTCCGAAACCGCGTTTTTTGTGCGTACCGACGCGGGCTTCGAACTGCGCTGGTTTACCACTCAGCACGAAATTAACCTCTGCGGTCACGCTACGCTGGCCAGTGCACACGTGATTTTTGAGTATCTCGACTATCCACAGACCGAGATTGTGTTCTCCACCCGTTTTGTCGGCGACCTGACGGTCACCCGTAAGGGCGACTGGCTGACGCTTAACTTCCCGGCCTGGGGCTGCGAGGCAGTAGACAACCCGCCTGAGCTGTTGTTCAGCACGCTGGGGATCCGCGAGGCGAAAGAGGTGCGGGCAGGGCGCGATTACATGGTGGTACTGGAAAACCAGCAGCAGGTTGAGGCCCTGACCCCGGACATCGACGGCATGATGCCGCTGGGTAAGATGGTCTGCGTGACCGCCCCGGGAGATAACGATGACTTTGTGAGCCGCTTTTTCTGCCCGGGTGAAGGGGTGGCGGAAGATCCGGTTACCGGCTCCGCCCACAGCATGCTGATCCCCTACTGGAGCGAGAAGCTGGGTAAAACCCAGATGCAGGCCCGTCAGGTGTCCGCCCGCGGCGGCGATCTGCGCTGTGAGCTGAAGGGCGACCGGGTGCTGATCGGCGGGCAGGCAGCGCTGTATCTTAAGGGCACCGTGTTCCTGCGGAGGTAAAAGCAAAACGGCACCGCCAGGTGTCGTTTTTAGTGTCTTCTCCCTCTCCCCGTGGGAGAGGGCCGGGGTGAGGGCATCAGACCGCACATGACCCCAGCGGCATCGCCCGGCGGCGCTGCGCTTGCACGGGCCTACAAGACCAAACGCAGGCCGCACCTCTCACCCCAACGACGCCCCCCCGCAAAGTACCAGCTCCTGACCGGTGATCGGTGCGGCGGCGTCGCTCAGTAAATAGTTCACCATCGCCGCCACCTCCTCGGGGGCGATCAGCCTGCCCATCGGTGGAACTTTTGGCGGTGAGGAATCCCTGCCTGGCGCACTCAACATTGGGGTTTGCGTTGCGCCCGGTGCGACGACATTGGCGGTTATCCCGCGCGGAGCCAGTTCCGCGGCCCAGCTGCGCACCATCCCTACCAGCGCGGCTTTGGTCGCCACATACTGCGAACGCCCGGCAGCCCCGCGCGAGGTGCGGCTCCCGATGGCAACCAGCCGCCCTCCGGCGCGCATCCGTGGCGCAAAGTGGTTAAACAGCTGCTCGGCAGCGTGAATGTGCAGCCCCCACAGGCGGGCGCTGATGGCCGGGTCCAGCTCGCCGAGCGGGGCGGCGGCCATCATCCCGGCGGCATGCACAATTGCCTGCGGCACCGGGAGGGTGGCAAGCGCTGCAGCTAGCGTGACACTGTCACTCAGGTCCACGCTCAGGCTGGAAAAGTTCGGGTGGGCGCAGTCCACGCCGCGGCGGCTTAAACCCGTGACCTGCCAGCCTTCGGCGAGCAGGCGGGTGACAATGGCCTCACCAATCCCCGAGCTGGCGCCGGTAACGATCGCATGGGGCATCTTTACACCTCCAGCAGCGCGCGCGGCACTTTGAATACCGCTTTGCGCACCGTCATCGGTTCATTAACCGCGCACAGCGCCTGATGCGGCTCGCCGGGAAGGAACACCGCAAAATCCCCACGGCCCAGGGTGATGTTCACCGGATGCGCCGCCTCAGGCGCAATGTAGAGATCGGGTTTCCGCTCCTCATCGCCCGACTGCGCCAGCGACTGCATCCCCGCGCGGATCGTCTCCTCACCCGTCAGCACCAGCTGAATATCGGCCCATAAATGGTGATACTCGGTATGACGCAGGCTCTGAGGTTGGGTCTGCGCCGGGCCGATATGGCAGAACCACGGGCAGCCTTCCGGCTGCCAGCGTCCGTCATCCCGGGCGGCCAGCGCCGCCAGAGAGCAGTCGGCGCGCTCGAGGATCTGACGCAGCGCCGGGGGTAACCCTGCCAGCGGCAGGGCGTTCAGATGACCGATAATCACTGTTGCGCCTCCTTCACCCACTCTGGCGACACGCGCACATATTTGATCGCCTGGCGGAAATACGTATAGGCAATATGCAGCGACCCGTCGGGACCCTGTTTGATGCTGGGGTAGGAGAACTCGCGGTTGAGTTTTTCCAGCGAGTTGTTGGTCATGCAGTAGCCGTCGCCCTCGTCGAGATTGCGCTGCCATTGCCAGCTTTTGCCGCCGTCGGCGGAGATCGCCACCGTCATCGGCGCGCGCGGGGCACCCCAGAATGCAGCCCGCCCGTTGCCCACCTCCGGCTCTTTGCGGCCATCTCCGTCGTCGATCTCGTCATACAGCGAAGCGCGGCGCTCCAGCGCTCCCGCGGCACTCATGTGGTTGAACACCAGCGCCAGTTCACCGCTGGCGAGCGTGGTCACCTGAATGGACGAGTTGTTGTTCGGCAGGGCCGTTGGTTCCGGTACTGACCAGCTTTCGCCGTTGTCCAGCGACTGGCTGAGGTAAATATTGTCAGCCCAGCGGCTGCGGTAGAGCGCCACCAGCTGGCCGTTGTTCAGGGCAGTAATGTTCATGTGCACGCAGCCCAGACTCTCCGGCACCTCGACGTCGCGCCAGCTTTGGCCCTGGTCTTCGGAGATTTTGACCGCGCTGATGTCGTCGTTGCCGACCCATTTTTCACCCGGCTGGGTGCGGCAATAGAACACCGGCAGCAGCCAGTTGCCGTTATCCAGCACCACGATCGGCTGGCGAATAAAGGTGCCCGGTTTGTCCAGCAGGGTGGCGATCTCGCCCCAGTTGTGGCCCATATCGTTCGACTGGCGATAGCGCACGATGGCGGTATCCTGGTTGCCGGAGAGCTGCGCCGTCCACAGTAGCCACAGCACGTTGTCGGGGGCAAGGAACAGCACCGGGTTCTGCTCGGAGCGGCTGGCGTCGTCCGACAACTTAACCGCTTCGCTCCACTGGTTGCTGCCGGGGGCCAGACGCGACCCCCACACGGAGATATCGGCAATTCCTTCCTGGGTGCCGCCAAACCAGACGCACATCAGGGCACCATCCGGCAGCGGGAGCAGGTTCGCAGCGTGATTTTGCGGGCAGGAGGAGGGCAGCATCGCCGTTTCCACGCGGGCATCCTGCGGCTGCGGGCGAACAATCCCGTCACGGGTTACGGTTACAGACATATCAGACTCCATTATGTTGAACAGGGGCAGGCACTTTGCGATCCGCTTTATTCGGGATCAGACGGTCGAGGACCATAATCACCGCCGGGGTGATCAGCGCGATATACATATTGTTAATGCCGAACGGATCGCCCAGCAGATACCAGACCGAGGTCACGACGCAGGCACCAATCAGACCGGCATTCGCGCCGCGGGTGCTCTTGAAGAACGGGGCGTAGAAGGCAATCACTGCCACCACCGTAATCGACAGACGAATGGCGCGGGTGAAGAACGACAGCTTCAGTACCTCGGGCACCAGCAGAACGAAAATCAGCGGCAGGAAGCCAATCAGCAGCGATATCCAGCGGGTGGCTTTAAACTCCTGTTCCGGGGTCGGGTTGCGGTACGGGACGTAGAAATCTTTCACCACCAGCGAGGCGATGGCCAGCGCCACGGTACTGACGCTAACAAAAATGGAGGCGACAAGTGACGTTGTCACTAAACCGGCCAGCCACGGGTTCATGTCCTGCAGGAAGATCGGCATCGCGTACAGGCTGTCGATCTCCGGGTGCAGATACTTCGCCGCCACGCCAATCACCGCAATCGCCAGCGCAATCGGCAGGCAGAAGAAGAACGCCACCCAGGTCGAACGTTTGGCTGATTTCACGTCCTTGGTCGAGGAGATAGCCTGAATCACAAACTGGGTACAGAAGATGGAGCCAATGGTGCCGATCAGCCACGCGAAGATGGTGGTCGCGCCGATATTGCCATCCCAGGTCCAGTAGTACGATGGCATCTGCTCAATCATCGGGGCAAAGCCGCCGGTTTTCGACAGGGCGAAGCCCATGATCACCAGAATACCGAAGTACTTCAGGGCGCTGTGCAGCAGCGTCACCCAGGCCACCCCTTTCATGCCGCCAAAAGCGAAGTAGAAGGTACTGACAATGGCGGTAATAAACGCCGCGACCGGCAGGTTAACCTTCAGCACGGTAGAGATCGCCGCCGCGCCTGACACATAGTTACCGACGTTCACCAGCAGCAGGGCGTAAATCATGATGATCGAGATGATGTTTTTGGTGCTGGTGCCGTACTTTTCGGCAATCGCCCCGGAGATGGTGATTTTTCCGGTGCTGTAGATGCGTTTCACTAATAGCAGGCCGAACAGCGGGAAGCCAATGGCTGCGCCGATCACCGACCAGGATGCCGCAAAGCCATCTTCAAAGGCCGCCTGGGCGGTGCCAATGGTCGATTTGGCGCCGATGTATTCGGACATCAGCAGGATCCCGACGATAAACGCCGGCATCGCCCGGGATCCCTCCATAAAGTCGCCGGAGTTTTTACTGCGCAACCGGAAGGTCAGCCAGGTGGTAAACAGGATGTAGACAATGACAATGCCTACGATGATGAGGGTATCTTCAGCGGTAAAGTTGTTCATCTTTGCCTCTCTCAGGGCGTATGAATCCTGGGCGCCTGCGGCACCCGAACTCTTATGGACGAAATCAAGCGCCGTTTATTGCAGTGACTTCGTCACTATCTGGCGGATCTGTTCTGTCTGTTGCGCATCGAAAGCCACCGCATAGCGGCTTTCTCCCACCTCTTCGCCCATCACCTGCAGCGCCTTTTTCACGGCGGCCGGAGAGAAGGCAATTTTATATAAGTTTGTGCGCAGGTCAGTGATGCTCTCCTGTGCCTGGCGGGAGCCCTCGATATCGCCTGCCTGGAAACGCGTCCAGATGGCGTTGATCGCCTCGGGGGCAACGTTGGCCAGCCCGGAAATACAGGCTGAACACCCCTCGACAAAGCCCTGATGGATCAGCGAGTCCGGGCCGTTCAGCACGTCGAAGTCATCGATCCCTTGTGCGGCTTTCAGGAACCCGCTCAGGCTGTCATAGCTGCCCGCGCTGTCTTTGATGCCGATAATGTTCGGGTGCGCGGCCAGCACGCGCGCGGTCTGCGGCTCGAGGGTATTGCCGGTGCGCGCCGGGATGTTGTACAGAAAGACCGGCACCGTCAGGGCATCGGCGATGGCGGTGTAATGGCTGATCAATTCCGCCTGGCTCAACGGCACAAACCACGGGGTGATCACCGATACTGCATCGACGCCCAGCGTCTCAACCCGCTTACCGAGACGGATAGTGGCGCGGGTGGAGATCTCCCCGATATGCGCCACCACCGGCGCACGTCCGGCGACCGCTTCCACGCAGGTGCGGGTGACGGTCACTTTTTCCTCTTCGGTCAACACAAAAAACTCGCCGTTGGTGCCGCCGCAGAAAATGCCGTTTCCCGCCGCCAGCTGGCGTTGGATCTGGCGCTTCAGGCCCGGCAGATGCAGGGCGCCATCCTCAGTAAAGGGGGTGACGATCGCCGTCAGCACGCCTTCAATCTTGTTACGCATGTCTCACTCCTTCGATGTTAAATTTCGGGGAACAGGGTCTGGTAAATACCCTGCACCTCGGCATGGCTGACCTGACGCGGGGCATTGTTCATCAGGCGTTTGACGTTCAGCGCCGCGTCGCTAAGAGACGCAATGTCATCCCGCGGTACGCCCAGCGCTTCAAGGTTGTCCGGTAAGTTGAGGCGGCGCACCAGGGCGGCAAAGTACGCCACCAGCGCGTGCGATTTCTCTTTCACCGTCAGGGAGGTATCGGCGCCCGGCACCAGATCCCAGACGCGGGCAAATTTTTCCGTCGCATCCGGGCGCACCACGCGCATGCAGGGGGCCAGCAGAATGGCGTTCGCCACGCCGTGCGGCAGGTGATATTTGCCGCCCAGCGGATACGACAGAGCATGCACCAGGTGGGTGCCCGCGTGGGCAATGGCCACGCCGCCGTAGTAAGAAGCCCATAGCATTTCGAGCTTCGCCGCCAGGTTGTGCGGCTCGGCGCAGGCGGTTTCGATGTTGTTCAGCAGCTTGCGCAGGCCAATCAGCGCCGCGTTATCGCTCACCGGATTCGCCACGGTGGCGGTGTAGCACTCGATCAGATGACACAGGGCGTCGATCCCGGTCGACGAGGCGATGTGTGGCGGCATGCTGGTGGTCAGCTCCGGCAGCAGCGCCACGTAGTCCGGCAGCAGGACCGGGGAGATAATGCCGATTTTGGTGCTCTGCTCAGGAATGGCGAGGATGGCATTCGGCGTGGCCTCGGAGCCGGTCCCGGCGCTGGCCGGAATTAACAGCGACGCCAGCCTTTCAGTCGGTTTTTCACCCGCCAGCAGGGCGTCTAACCCCGGCGATGCCGGATGACACAGCACCGAGAGCAGCTTCGCCACGTCCAGTACGCTACCGCCGCCGACGCCGACCACCAGGTCAAAATCAGTATCGTGGATCTCTGCCAGCAGGGTGCGCACGTCGTGGCTGGTAGGCTCTGGCGGCACGCGGTCAATAATGCTGACGCTGCGGTTGTCGGCTTCCAGCAGGGTGCGGATGGCGCGGGCGGCGTCCAGACGGGCGATATTGCCGTCAGTGACCAGTAAAAGGCGCGTCTTGCCTGCCAGCAGCGGGGCGAGGGCCGGGATAGCCCCCGCACCGCTGATAATCGTACTGTTAATGGTTAACACATTGCTCTCCTGTTGCTGTGTCTGTGATTGATTTCGCTCAAAACAGGCAATCACAGTCATCGTGTGGCTAAATTTATAATTTATTCGCAAACTGAATACCTTGATCTTGCTCACACATAATCAAACGTGATTGAATATAATCATTGGCAGGAAATGAGAACCCGGAGTGGGGATGAAAGTGAACAACCTGAACAGAGAAGTGGTCGTGATAGCCGATGACTTTACCGGGGCCAACGATGCAGGCGTCAGCCTGGCGGTACGCGGTAAAAAAGTCAGCGTGGCGTTTCAGACTCCCTTTACAAGCGACACCGATGCCCTGGTTATTAATAGCGACAGTCGGGCGATGGCGGCATCAGAGGCTGCTGAAAAACTGGCGCGCTATGCCGAGGATGTTGCCGCCGCAGGTTGGCTGGTGAAGAAAATCGACTCCACCCTGCGCGGCAATCCGGGGGCCGAGATCGAGGCGCTGCTTAAGCTCAGCGGCAAGCGTCAGGCGATTATCGCCCCGGCGTTCCCGGCCGCCGGGCGCACCACCCAAGGCGGCGTCTGCCGGGTGTTTGGCGTGCCGGTGACGGAAACCGAGTTTGCCAGCGACCCGAAAACCCCGGTGCGCCACGCGCAGGTAGCAAAGGTGCTGGCGGAGCAAACCGCGCTGCAAAGCCGGGTCGTCACCCCCGACAGGCTTGCGGACGCGCTGCAGAGCGACGCCCGACTGCTGATTGTGGATGCGCAGAGTGACGACGATCTGGACCAGATTATGGCGGCGGCCTATACCGGCGATGAGCGACCGCTGCTGGTGGGCTCGGCCGGGCTGTGCGATGCCCTGGCCCGCCGTCTGGCCCGCCCCCGTCAGCTGCTGGCGGTTATCGGCTCGATGAGCGAAATCGCTCAACAGCAGATCCAGCGTGCAGGCGAGGTGGCTAACGTCAGCAGAGTATTAATAGATATCGATGATGTGTTTCGCCACGAGATGGCGGGGTATCTGCAGCAGATCGCCACCGCGTTAACGGCAGGCCAGCACTGCGTGGTGCACACCTGCGCCGATGTGCTGGCCCGTCATCAGATAGACAGGCTGTGCCAGCAGCATGGGTTAAGCCGGGCCGTGCTGGGGGAGACCATCAGCGCGTTTCTGGGCAGCCTGACGCGCACCGCGCTGGAGGCCAACACCCCGGCGGCGCTGTATGTCTCGGGGGGCGATGTGGCGATGGCGGTGGCCAGCGCGCTCAACGCCCAAGGTTTTGCAATAAGCGGACAGGTGGCGCAATGCGTGCCGTTCGGTCGTTTTTTGGGTTGTCGCTGGCAGGGGCCAGTCATGACCAAAGCGGGCGGTTTTGGTACAGAGACCACGCTGCTTGAGGTTTTGCATTTTATCGAGGAGAAGATGAGTGACTAATATCATTGCTGTAACGATGGGCGACCCGGCAGGCATTGGCCCGGAGATTATTATCAAATCCCTGACTGAGGGCGAGCTGTCCGGCGCGCCGGTGGTGGTGGTCGGCTGCGCGAGAACCCTGCACCGGGTGCTTGAGAAGGGCATCACCGCCCCGGCCGAGCTGCGGGTGGTTACCGCCGTCAGCGAGGCGCGGTTTGGCCCGGCGATCATCAACGTACTCGATGAACCGCTGGCCGAGCCCGAGGCGTTACAGCCGGGCGTGGTGCAGGCGCAGGCCGGGGATCTGGCCTACCGCTGCGTGCGTCGCGCCACCGAACTGGCGATGGCGGGCGAGGTCAAAGCCATTGCCACAGCGCCGCTGAATAAAGAGGCGCTGCATCTGGCGGGCCATCACTATCCGGGGCACACCGAGCTGCTGGCGCACCTCACCGACAGCAAAGATTACGCGATGGTGCTGTATACCGATCAGCTGAAGGTCATTCACATCACCACCCACAT
Organism: Leclercia sp.; assembly: GCA_049284415.1. Classification (GTDB taxonomy): domain Bacteria; phylum Pseudomonadota; class Gammaproteobacteria; order Enterobacterales; family Enterobacteriaceae; genus Enterobacter. Next base: position 161,218 of record JBAPXW010000006.1, on the reverse strand, counting down.
TGCGCTGCGCAAATTCCTCGACACCCTCAACCAGGATCGGGTCAAAACCGTGATTAGTATTGCGGATACCTTTCTGCGACGCGTCGGGTACAAGAATCCGCGTATCGCGGTGGCCGGGGTCAACCCGCACGCCGGGGAAAACGGTCTGTTTGGCGATGAAGAGATTAAGATTGTTGGCCCGGCGGTACAGGCGATGAAAGCCGAGGGGCTGAATGTGACCGGGCCGTGCCCGCCGGATACGGTGTTTATGCAGTGCCACGAAGGGATGTATGACATGGTGGTGGCGATGTATCACGATCAAGGGCATATCCCGTTAAAATTACTCGGTTTTTACGACGGGGTGAACATCACCGCCGGGCTGCCGTTTATCCGTACCTCTGCTGACCACGGCACCGCGTTCGACATTGCGTGGACAGGTAAAGCGAAGTCTGAGAGCATGACGGTCTCTATCCAGTTAGCGATGCAAATCACACGGGAATAATATGAAGGGATATAGCCGGTTAGAACAGATCATGGACTATCTGAAAGGGCACAATCTGGTGACGGTGGATCAGCTGGTCGCGGCTACCGACGCCTCTCCGGCGACCATTCGCCGGGATCTGATTAAGCTCGATCAGGAGGGCGTCATCAGCCGCACCCACGGCGGCGTGACCCTGAACCGGTTTATCCCTTCTCAGCCCACGACCAGCGAAAAGATGCAGCGCAGCCTGATGGAGAAACACGACATCGCCTGCGCGGCAGCCCGTTTTGTCAAAGCCGGGGATTCGGTGGTGCTGGATGCGGGAACGACGATGATTGAACTCGCGCGCCAGCTTACCCATCTGCCGCTGCGGGTGATCACCAGCGATCTGCATATCGCGCTGTTTTTGTCCGAGTTTAAGCAGATTGAAGTGACGATCATCGGCGGGCGCATCGACGATTCGAGCCAGTCCTGCATTGGCGATCACGGTCGCCGTCTGCTGCAGAACGTCTGGCCGGATATCGCTTTTGTCAGCTGTAACGGCTGGGATCTGGAACGCGGCATTACGTCGCCAACGGAAGAAAAAGCAGCGTTGAAGCGCGATCTGATCGCCAACGCCCGACGCCGCGTCCTACTGGCCGACAGCTCAAAATACGGTGCCTGGTCGCTGTTTAACGTGGCCCATCTCAACACCCTGACCGATATCGTCACTGACCGCCGTCTGGACGAAGGCGTGCAGCAGACCTTAAGCCAGCTCGACGCCAGCCTGACGCTGGCCCCGTAACGACTCAGGGCAGCAGGGCGATATTATTCCGGATCACCTCTGCCGAATGGCGGAATTTTTGCTGTTCATCTTCCGCCAGTTTTAGCTCGATAATCTGCTGGACCCCGCTCTGGGCCAGCACCGCAGGCACCCCGATCGCAATCCCATCAACCCCGTACTCCCCGTCCAGAATGCAGGAGATCGCCAGCGCCCGGTGGCTGCCGGTGAAGATATTGCGGCAGATCTCGGCGATGGTCCCGGCGATCCCGTATTCCGTACAGCCTTTACGGGCGTAAATCTCAAAGCCCTGCTTGCGCACGCTCTCGGCGAGGGCGTCAAAATCCAGCGTTTTACCGGCATGACGTTGATACACGTCGGCAATCGGTGAACCGTACACCGCCGAATGGGACCACACCGGGAACTGGGTATCGCCGTGCTCGCCAAGAATAAAGGCGTCGATGCTCTGGGCACCGATATCCAGTGCCTGCGCGAGCGTGCGGCGCAGGCGGGTGGTATCGAGCCAGACACCGGTGCCAATCACCTGGCTGCGCGGCAGGCCGGAAAGCTGCCACACCTGCCAGGTGATGATGTCGCACGGATTGGTGGCGATCAGGAAAATGCCGTTAAAGCCGCCCGCCATCATCTGCGGCACAATGTTTTTGACGATTTTTGCCGTGGAGGCCAGCTCATCGAGTCGGGTCTGGCCGGGTTTGAGCGCGCCACCGGAGACGGTGATCACCGCGATATCCACATCCGCGCAGTCGCTCGCCTCGCGGGTGGTGATGGTCATCATGCCGGGCATATAGGCTGCGGCATCCGACAGATCCCGGGCGTGGCCTTCGCTGCGCGCCTGGTTAATATCCACCAGCAGCAGCTCCTCGCAGATATTCTGGTTCAGCAGGGCATAGGCGGCTGAAGTGCCGACGTTTCCGGCACCGATAATCATCACTTTGCGGGCTTTGGTGTTCATTGTTTTTCCTGAGGTTTTAACCGTATCTGCGCCAAACTTACGCCGCAGGAGAAGGCGGTGCAATGGCTGGCGGCAGCTATAAGTTAAAAATATGCCTGTCGGAGAATCGGCTGGCGCTATGGTGGAGAAAAACGACGAAGGAGCTTGCCATGTACTCTATTTCCTCTGTATCGCCCGCGCATCCGGATATCGTTGCCCTGATTGCTGCCCTCGACAGCTACCAGAGCGCACTCTACCCGGCCGAAAGCAATCATCTGCTGGATCTCACCCAACTGCCGGCCCACACCCTGATCATGATGGTGATCCGCGACAGGCAGCTCAACGCCGTCGGTTGCGGAGCGGTGGTGTTGAACAGCGATGGCAGCGGCGAGATGAAGCGGGTTTATATCGATCCTGCGCACCGCGGTCAGCAGTTAGGCGAAAAACTGCTGGCGGCGCTGGAAGACGAAGCCCTGAGCCGCAGCTGCCACACCCTGAGGCTGGAAACCGGGATCGAGCAACATGCGGCGGTGCGGCTGTATGCGCGCTGCGGGTATCAGCAGCGCGCGGCATTTGCCCCCTACGTGGAAGATCCCCTCAGCCTGTTTATGGAGAAACTGCTGGTGGCTGACCTTCGTTTAGCAGGGCTATAAACGCCTCCAGCTGCCGGGTCATCGCCCCGCGACGCCACACCAGCCAGGTGGTGAGCCAGCGCCAGTTTTCGGTCAGCGGCCAGGCTTCCACCTGATGATGACCGGGCATACTTTCCAGCATTGAGCGCGGCATCAGCGCAATTCCGGCCCCCGCAATCACGCAGGCCAGCATCCCGTGATAGGACTCCATCTCGTGGATGCGCCCCGGCGTGGCGCGATCCGCATGAAACCAGCTTTCGAAATGGCGGCGATAGGAGCAGTTGGCGCGAAAGGCATAAATATCGCACCCGCTGACCTCGGTCGCCCGTTGTACTGGCGGGTGACCGGCGGCAGCGACCAGCATCATCTCCTCCCGATACACCGGCATCCCTTCCAGCTCCGGATGGGTTAACGGCCCGTCGACAAAGGCTGCGCTCAGCGTTCCCTCCAGCACGCCGTCAATCATCGTCCCGGACGGTCCGGTAGAGAGGGCAAACTGAATGCGCGGGTAGCGCTGATTAAACGCCGCCAGCGAGGCCGGAATGCGCACCGCGGCGGTACTTTCCAGCGCACCCAGCGCAAACAACCCCTGCGGCTCATCCCCCGCAACCACCCGTCGTGCCTCATCCACCAAGGCCAGAATTTGCCGACTGTAGCGCAAAAAATTATGCCCCGCCGGGGAGAGGCGCAGCCGCTGATTCTCGCGGATGAACAGTTCCACGCCGAGATCGGCCTCCAGCTGTTTGATGCGGGTGGTCAGGTTGGAAGGCACGCGATGCACCTTCTGCGCGGCCTGGGTGATGCTGCCGGTCTGGGCGACAGCGTTAAACATCTCCAGCTGGGTCAGATCCATATCATTCTCGTTTCGTGAATAAGGTGGTTATTATTATTCATTTTTAAGAAATAGCAGAGTGGGCCACACTGAATCAACTGTTATTACACGGAGCACATCATGACTATTTCCTCTGCGACTCATGCCTTGTCTGTTAATCCGGCGACGGGCGAAACCCTGACTGCCTGGCCGTGGGCCACTGAAAACGACGTTGAACGGGCGCTGGCGCTGGCCGACGCCGGTTTTCGCCAGTGGCGCACCCAGCCGGTGGACGCACGGGCACAAAAGCTTCGCGATCTGGGCGTTGCGCTGCGCAACCGTGGCGAAGAGATGGCGCAGACGATCACTCGCGAGATGGGCAAACCCATTGCCCAGGCGCGTGGCGAGGTGGCGAAATCGGCCAGCCTGTGCGACTGGTATGCTGAGCACGGCCCATTGATGCTGCAGACCGAGGCGACCCAGGTGGCGGACGCGGTGATTGAGTACCGTCCGCTGGGCCCGGTGCTGGCGGTGATGCCGTGGAACTTCCCGCTGTGGCAGGTGCTGCGCGGCGCGGTGCCGATCGTTCTGGCCGGTAACAGCTATCTGCTTAAGCACGCCCCGAACGTGCTGGGTGCAGCCGCGCTGATTGAGCAGATTTTTGCCGACGCCGGTTTCCCGCAGGGGGTGTTTAGTCAGCTGAACGCCACCAATGACGGGGTCAGCCAGATGATTGCCGATCCGCGTATTGCCGCAGTGACCGTCACCGGCAGCCTGCGTGCCGGAGCGGCGATTGGCGCCCAGGCGGGCGCGGCGCTGAAAAAATGCGTCCTCGAACTGGGCGGCTCCGATCCCTTTATCGTGCTTAACGATGCCGATCTGGATCTGGCGGTGAAAGCGGCAGTGGCCGGACGCTATCAAAACACCGGGCAGGTCTGCGCAGCGGCGAAGCGCTTTATCGTCGAAGCGGGGATTGCCGAGGAGTTCAGCCGTCGTTTTGTGGCCGCGACCGCCGCCCTGAAAATGGGCGCACCTGGCGATGAAGAAAACTACCTTGGGCCGATGGCGCGCTACGATCTGCGTGACGAGCTGCATCAGCAGGTACAAACCACCCTTGCCGAAGGCGCAACCCTGCTGCTGGGCGGCGAGAAGGTGGCCGGGGCTGGGAACTACTATGCGGCCACGGTACTGGGTAACGTGACGCCTGCGATGACCGCGTTTCGTCAGGAGCTGTTTGGCCCGGTGGCGGCGATTACCCTTGCCACTGATGCCGACCATGCGCTTGCGCTGGCTAACGACAGCGACTTTGGCTTGTCGGCTACCGTCTTTACCGCCAGTGACGCCACGGCTGACCGTTTTGCGCGCCATCTGGAGTGCGGCGGGGTGTTTATCAACGGCTACAGTGCCAGCGATGCCCGCGTGGCGTTCGGTGGGGTGAAGAAAAGCGGCTTTGGCCGGGAGCTGTCGCACTTTGGCCTGCGTGAGTTCTGCAATGTGCAGACGGTGTGGAAAGACCGGGCGTAGTTTATTGCGTCATTCCGCCGGGTGGCGCTGCGCTTACCCAGCCTACAAAAACCAGTGAATCCGTAGGCCCGTGCAGGCGCAGCGCCGCCGGGCAGTGTCCTTTTCACGCATGGTCAGGGCGTTAATGGCGCAGACCACTGAATATGTGCGCAAGGAACTTCCCAGGATTTATACCCACGAACTGGTACGGGCACTCTTTGCACAACCGTATTGCCGTATTGAGAATCTCGTCGAGGCGGGAGTGGCAAAACGTCAGACGGCCTCGTCCTACCTTAAGCAACTGGTCGGGATCGGTGTGCTTGAGGAGATGCATGTCGGACGTGAGAAGGTATATATCAATACCCGGTTATTACAGGAGTTAAATCACTAGCCTCCGACAAGGGGCCGCCTTCAGCCGCTCCTGTCATCTCCCTGAAATAGTTCTGTCATTTTCACTGCGTAGACTCGCTCGCGTCTAAGGCTTTGTTAATGAAAACAATTATGAACCTAACGCAAATTTTACGGCGTCTTGCTCCCCGGCAGTTTGGTTTACTGGTGGGGATTTTCTGCATCATCGGGCTTTTTTCGGCCTTGCAAATTTCCTCTTCGGTCCTGCTTTCCGTCTCGCTAAGTGATGCTCAGCGCAATGAACAGCGTAATCAGCTTACCCATCTGCAGCAGGCGAAGGTCGATCAGGCGCGGATCTCGCTGCTGGCCGCGAGCGACCTGCTGAACCGGGCAGGTGTCTATTTTATGCAGGATAAAGAGACCGGTTCGGACGGGAGCTGGCATAGTCTGATGGATGAAGCCCAGCAGGCATTGCGTGATTCTCAGCAGGCCTGGCAGGCGTGGCTGGCGATGAAGCCAACCCAGGACGAGGCGCTGGTCAACAGCTATCGGCTGTTCTTCGATGCGATCCACGAGCAGGCCGACGGGCTGGTGAAGAGTCAGTCCATCGACGCCTTCTTCGCGGTGCCTGCTCAGGCCTTTCAGGCAGATTTTAACGACAACTATGCCCGCTATCAGCAGGCCAGCGAACAGCGCGCGGCGCAGGGACGGCAGCTGCTGACCGCCAGCCTGTCGAATCTGCAGTCGCTGTTCCTGCTGGCGCCGGTGGTGGTGCTGGCGATCGCTATTGCGGTGTGGTTTGCCATGTCGCGCTGGGTGATCGTTCCTCTGCGTCGGCTGATTGCCCATATCAACCTGCTGGCGGCGGGGGATTTATCGGCGCCGCCGCCGACGGTGAAGCGCTTTAACCGCGAGATGGCCCAGCTCGGTGACAGCGTTGATACCCTGCAGGCGGGGCTCCAGCAGCTGGTGACGCAGGTCAGTGAGGCCACCACTTCGATGGTGACCAATATCGGGTCGCTGGCGCAGGGCAATCAGGATCTGTATCACCAGTCTGCCCGCCAGGCGCAGGAGCTGAAAGCCGTCACGGCACACATCGCGGCGCTGGAGACCCACGTAGAGGGCAATACCGGCTATGCAAAACTGGCGAGCTCCCGGGCGGATGAAGCGCGGATGATGGCGGCTGGGGGCGACCGGATGATGGAGACGGTCAATGCCTCAATGGCGGCCATTGTTGAACGTTCCGCAGAGATGCAGGGCATTGTGGCGATCATCGATAACGTGGCGTTTCAGACCAACATTCTGGCGCTGAATGCGGCGATAGAAGCGGCGCATGCGGGCAATCAGGGGCGCGGTTTTGCCGTAGTGGCGAAGGAGGTCGGCCTGCTGGCACGCAAAAGCAGCCATTCGACGCAAACCATTCAGCAGCTGATTAACCATTCGTTGCAGGGCGTTGAGGATGGATCGAAAGCGGTCACCCGGCTGGAAGATAACCTCCAGCAGGTGATCGGTCTGGTGGGGAATCTGTGCAGTTTGCTGAATGATATTTCCATTGCCACTCTCAGCCAGGGCGAGAGTATTCACCAGATGACCTGCCAGCTGCAGGCCCTGAATCAGGTGGCCCGCCAGACGGATACGCTGGTCAATACTGCGTCAGAGGCCTCTCAGCGGCTGCATAACGAATCCGGTCAACTGTTACGGGCGGTAGCGCGTTTCCAGCTCCCGGCCTGACGTCATCCATTCGCCTCTGTTATACTCGCTGGCCGTTTTTGGCCGGTGAGCAAGGAGCAATGTATGGCTGCGAACATCAACAATCAGATGCTGGAAGAGATTCTGGCGCAGGTGCGCCCGCTGTTGGGGCAGGGAAAGGTGGCCGATTACATCCCGGCGCTGGCCTCGGTCGACGGCAATAAACTCGGTATTGCCATCTGTACGGTGGAGGGACAGCGCTTTCAGGCCGGGGATGCCACCGAGCGTTTTTCCATCCAGTCGATCTCCAAGGTGCTGAGCCTGGTGGCCGCCATGCGGCAGTATGACGAGGACGAGATCTGGCAGCGGGTGGGTAAAGATCCCTCCGGTCAGCCGTTTAACTCTCTGCTGCAGCTGGAGATCGAACAGGGCAAGCCGCGCAATCCGTTTATCAACGCCGGGGCGCTGGTGGTGTGCGATATGCTGCAAAGCCGCCTCAGCGCACCCCGTCAGCGGATGCTCGAAATTGTCCGTCAGCTGTGCGGCATCGCGGATATCGCCTACGATACGACCGTCGCCAGATCTGAGTTTGAACACTCGGCGCGCAATGCGGCCATCGCCTGGCTGATGAAATCCTTCGGCAATTTTCATAACGATGTCTCCACGGTCCTGCAAAACTACTTCCACTACTGCGCCCTCCGGATGAACTGTGTCGAGCTGGCGTCGACGTTCCTGTTTCTGGCCGATCAGGGCAGAGCCCCGCATCTGTCGCAGGCGGTGGTGACCCCGCTGCAGGCCCGGCAAATTAACGCCCTGATGGCAACCAGCGGGATGTATCAGAACGCGGGTGAGTTCGCCTGGCGGGTCGGGCTGCCGGCGAAATCGGGTGTGGGCGGCGGGATCGTCGCCATCGTGCCGCACGAGATGGCGATTGCCGTCTGGAGCCCGGAACTGGACGCCACCGGCAACTCGCTGGCGGGGATCGCGGTGCTGGAACAACTCTCCCAGCGTCTGGGACGCTCGGTGTATTAACAAAAAATAACAACGCAACCCCCTTATTCAGGTAGGCCGTTTGGGCTATTGCGTTGTCCGGTCTATGGTATATAGGGATGTAAGCGCTTCACCTTTCTCCCGCCGGTTGTTAATTAATCGTTTTAACTTGTATGGATTGATATTACATGTCTCCTTCTCAGGCCAGAACGTTCACGCTTTTTAGTGAGCACAACCCGTTGCGCAATGCGTTAGGGATTATTGTGCTGACCACCGTGTTCTACTTTATTGGCGCGGAATTACGCCTGGTGGAGGAGTTATCCCTGTTCTGGCCGCTGAACGGGGTGATGGCGGGGATATTCGCGCGCTACGCTTACCTTAATCGCCTGCACTACTATGCGATTTCCTATATTGCGATGCTGGCGTATGACGCAATCACCACCAACTGGGGTGTCGTCTCGCTGGTGATTAACCTCTCTAATATGGCCTTTATCATTACCGTTGCCCTGCTGGTGACGCGTGATAACCGACTCAAAAAAGAGACCCCTGATCCGGTCAATGCCCTGCGGTTGTTTAATTACTGTCTGCTGGCCGCGCTGCTGTGCGCCCTGATTGGCGCGCTGGGTTCGGTTGGCATCAACAATCAGACCTTCTGGCCGCTGTTTGCCGACTGGTTTAGCGAGCAATTCTCGACCGGCGTGCTGATCGTACCCTGCCTGCTGACGATTAAGTTTCCCCGCTTCGAACGCCGCCTGCGCGTCGAGCATCTGATGCCGGTGCTGGCGCTGATGGTTTCCGTGACCGCATCGGTGGTGATTGGTGGGGCCGGGGCGCTGGCCTTTCCCTTACCGGCGCTGATCTGGTGCGCGGTGCGCTATTCGCTGCCCGCGACCTGCCTGCTGACCTTTGTCACCGTGGCGGTGGAGATCACGCTGGTCGCCAATTCGATTATTGATATTGCGGCTACGACGGCGCTGACCACGCCAATGATGTTCTCTGCGCGTCTGGGGATTGCCACCATGGCGATCTGCCCGGTGATGGTCTCGGTCAGCGTGGCGGCGATCAACTCCCTGATCCGTCAGGTTTCCCTGCGTGCTGACTTCGATTTTCTGACCCACGTCTACTCCCGTTCCGGACTGTATGAAGCGCTGAAGCGTGAAGAGGATCAGCGCGAGAATCGTCATTTGACGGTGATGCTGCTGGATATCGACTATTTCAAAAGCATCAATGACAACTACGGTCATGAGTGCGGGGATAAGATGCTGTCTGCTTTTGCGCAAAAAGTGCAGGAGACGGTCGGCGCCGACGGGCTGGTGGCGCGCATGGGCGGGGAGGAGTTTGCGGTGGTGGTGAACAGCGCCTCGACCCAGCAGGGCTATGTCCTGGCGGAGCGAATTCGCACCTCAGTTGAACAGTACCCGTTCAGCTGGCGCGGTCAGACATTGTTTTTAACCGTCAGTATTGGTCTGGGCAGTGGTCAATATGGCACCTCTACGCTAATCGAAGTATTTAATCGGCTAATGACTGAAGCAGACGATTATCTTTATCGTTCTAAAAAAGCAGGTCGAAATCGCACCAGCGCGCGAATTACAGAGGTTCCCGCTAATGAGCGCGCGTCCTCCCCGACGGAACAACTGTAATCGTTTGCATCGTTGGTGGAATGCACCCTGCGATATATTCACAAAACTAATAAATGGCTTGATACGTATTTTCAACGTCAATAATATAATGGGCTGAATGTATCGGAATAATCGTGTGATGAACGGAACTGACAGACTCAGTAAAGCCCCCCGTGTACCAGGTAGTCGGTTTGTCAAACGCATGTATCTGATGCGGATCCTCGGAACATTCCTCTGCTTTTTACCTATTCTCTCTGTGCTGCTTGAGCAGCATCGTTCAGCATGGCTAATTGGTCTGCTAAGCGTTAACGCCTTTGTCTGGCCCACCGTGGCCTTTTTGCGCTCGCGGCGCTCTGCTAAGCCGTTAACCACCGAACACCAGAACCTGGTGCTGGACGCCGGTGTGGGTGGGTTCTGGATCGCCATGATGTCAGCCAATCCGCTGCCGTCGATCACCATTGCCACCATCCTGCTGGCCGACCGGCTGGCAGCCGGGGGCTACCCGCTGATGAAAAAAGCGGGGGCGATAATGCTGGTGGTGTTTCTGGCGAGCTGGTTGACGCAGGGGATGGCGCTGGTGCCGTGGGTTTCCGAACGCACCATGTACGCCACGCTGCCGCTGATTGGTATCTATACGGTGGCATTAAGCGTGCTGACTAACAATATCGCCCTGCGGCTGCGCTTTAAGTCGCGCGAGCTGGAACGCATCGCGATGATGGACCCGCTGCTGGATATCGCCAACCGCCGTCTGCTGGAGAAACGTATCGATCATGAGTTACATAACCTGCGCCAGAGTCGTCGCGAATCGGCGCTGATGTTCATTGATATCGACAATTTCAAAGACGTTAACGATCGTTTCGGCCATAAGGTCGGGGATATGCTTTTGGTGACAGTGTCACAAATATTACATATCGCCACCCGCCAGACCGACACCCCGGCGCGACTGGGCGGCGATGAATTTGTGATTTTACTGCCGGATACCTCGCTGGAGGAAGCGCGGGTGGTGGCGACCCGGATCATGGATGCCGCTGCGGTGATTGAGGATGTGGCCGAAGAAGCCGTCCAATGTACGATGAGTATCGGCATTGCCAGCGCCACCCGGGAGATGGGGGACGTTACCGACTGGTTACAGGCGGCGGACATTGCGCTGTATCAGGCTAAACGTGAAGGTAAAAACCGCATCTTTGCCCACTGATTAACCTTAAGATGCACTAAGCTTTTAGAAAGCCATCCCCGGAGTTTGTATGAAATCTTCCTCACTGCCCACTAACGAAACCGCGCGTCTCGCGGCGTTGCGCGATTCCGGTCTACTGGAGGCGGGCGAGCACGCCACCTACGATCGCCTGACCCGGCTGGCAAAACGCCTGTTTAACGTGCCGGTGGCAATGGTCAACCTGATTGACGACCTTGTGGTAGTGGTGAAATCTGCCGACGGGGTGAGTGGTGAAAACCTGCCGCGTAACCTCTCTTTTTGCTCTCATACTCTGCTGGCCAACGCGCCGCTGGTGGTGCCCGACACCTTAGACGATGCCCGCTTTGCCGATAACCCGCTGGTGACCGATATCTATCCGGTGCGCTTTTACGCGGGCTATCCGCTGCATCTGCCCGACGGCACTGCTGTGGGCACGCTGTGTATTATCGATCATCTGCCGCGTCAGTTTTCCGCTGAGGACGTTGCTGCGCTGGCAGATCTGGCCGCGCTGGCAGAGGTGGAGTTTGCCGCCAGGTCCACCGCCATCACTGACAATCTGACCGGCTTGTATAACCGTCGCGGCTTTCATCATCTGGCCACTTATGGCATCAAGGCGGCCCGCCGTCGTGCTGAGCCGCTGACGCTGGCCTGGCTCGATCTCGACCGCTTTAAGCAGATAAACGCGCGCTACGGGCGCGCGGACGGCGATGCCGCGTTGAAAGCGGTTGCTGGCCTGCTGGGATCCACCTTCCGCGAAGCCGATGTACTGGCGCGCTACGGCGGGGATGAGTTTGCGATCCTGTTCGCTAACAGCGATGAGAAGGGGGCGTGGATTGCCATGCAGTTTCTTACCGAGCAGGCGGCGGTGTGGAACGAGCATTCCGACTATCCGTGGTCGCTCTCATTTGCCTGGGGCGTCAGCGAGTTCAATCATGAACGCGACGATCTGCAAAGCTGGCTGCAAAAAGCCGATGAGATGATGTACTCCATGAAACAGCAGCGCGGTACCGGCATCGGTGGCGGCAACTGAGATAAGAAAATCCTCTGTCAGAGGCGGTTGCGTTAACGAATTGTTAAGCGCATTTTAGGTCTCTGATAAAAAGGATAAAAAATCATGTCATCACCTTCCATTGCGATCTTCTCGCGTGAGGCCATCCTCGCGCATCTTCCTCAATTAGCGGACATTCTGCACAGCTGCGTGCTGGGCGGGGCGTCGGTGAGCTTTATGCTGCCGTACAGCCACGAGCAGGCCTGTGATTTCTGGCGCGGCGTGGCGGACAGCGTCGGACGCGAAGAGCGCACCGTGCTGGTGTGCCTTGATGACGAGGGGCAACTCATCGGCACCGTCCAGCTGATCACCGACCAGCCAGCCAATCAACCCCACCGGGCCGATGTCGCGAAACTGTTGGTTCACCAAAATGCCCGCCGCTGCGGTGCCGCCGGACGACTGATGCAGGCGCTGGAAACGGTCGCCCGCGAGCGGGGCAAAAGCGTGCTGGTGCTGGACACGGCCACCGGCAGCGGTGCTGAGACCTTCTACCAGCGGGCGGGCTGGCAAAAAGTGGGGGAGATCCCGCGCTACGCCCTGATGCCGGACGGTGAAATGACCGCCACCTCAGTGTTCTACAAATTTCTCTAAAATTATTCACAATTACGGTTGGGTTTGATCAAAACAGGGTTTTGTGGTCGTAAAGTTTGATAAGTTATCGTACCAATCTTATCAGGCTGTATGACTAATCATTACAAGGACCCCATTGTGAACACACTGAACCGTCGTGATTTCCCCGGTGCTCTCTATCCTGAACGTATCATCCAGTTTGGTGAGGGCAACTTCCTGCGCGCATTCATCGACTGGCAGATCGACCTGCTGAACGAACACACCGACCTGAATGCCGGTATCGCGATTGTGCGCCCAATCAAAAGCGATTTCCCGCCTTCACTCAGCACCCAGGACGGCCTCTATACCACCATTATTCGCGGCCTGAACGAGCAGGGCGAAGCGGTGAGCGATGCGCGTTTGATCCGTTCGGTAAACCGCGAAATCAGCGTTTACGACCAGTACGATGAATTCCTGAAACTGGCGCACAACCCGGAGATGCGTTTTGTCTTCTCAAACACCACCGAGGCGGGTATCAGCTACCACGCCGGGGATAAGTTTGAGGATGCACCCGCGGTGAGCTATCCGGCCAAACTGACCCGTCTGCTGTTCGAGCGCTTCACGCATTTCCACGGCGCTGCCGATAAAGGGTGGGTGATCGTGCCGTGCGAGTTAATCGACTACAACGGCGAGGCCCTGCGCGAACTGGTCCTGCGCTATGCCCAGGAGTGGGCGCTGCCGGCGGCCTTTACCCAGTGGCTGAACGATGCCAACAGCTTCTGCTCCACGCTGGTCGACCGCATTGTGACCGGATATCCGCGTGACGAAGTGGCCGAGCTGGAAGCCACGCTGGGCTATCATGATGCCTTCCTCGATACCGCCGAGCACTTCTATCTGTTTGTGATCCAGGGACCAAAATCGCTGGCACAAGAGCTGCGTCTCGATAAGCTCTCGCTCAACGTGCTGATTGTTGACGACATCAAACCGTACAAAGAGCGCAAAGTGGCGATCCTCAACGGTGCCCACACCGCGCTGGTGCCGGTGGCCTTCCAGGCCGGACTGGATACCGTAGGCGAAGCGATGAATGACGAAGAGGTGTGCGCGTTTGTCGAAAAAGCGATTCATCAGGAGATCATCCCGGTGCTCGACCTGCCGCGCGATGAGCTGGCGTCATTTGCCAGCGCGGTCACCGGTCGCTTCCGCAACCCGTACATCAAGCACCAGCTGCTGTCGATTGCGCTCAACGGGATGACCAAATACCGCACCCGCATTCTGCCGCAGCTTCTGGCAGGGCAGCAGGCCACAGGTCAACTCCCGGCTCGCCTGACGTTTGCTCTGGCGGCGTTGATTGCCTTCTATCGTGCGGAGCGCAACGGCGAAAGCTACCCGGTGCAGGACGACGCGCACTGGCTGACGCGCTTCCAGCAGCTGTGGACCCAGCATCATGATCAGCAAATCACTACCCGCGAGCTGGTGACGGCGGTGCTGAGCGTCAGCGACCACTGGGAGCAGGACCTGACCCAGGTGAACGGACTGGTAGAACAAGTTGCGCAGGATCTGGATGCGATCCTGCAGAAAGGGATGCGTGAAGCGGTTAAACCGCTGTGCTAAAACCAGACCCGGCTTCGGCCGGGTTTTATTACAACAACCATTAGTTACAACATACTCTAAGGCTTTAATCATCCTGGTTGCAGAAACACCCTGCGGTCTGTCTTCGCCTGGCAAAAAATGTCATCAATTTTTAACATCCTTGCAACCGTGATGGCGATCACGTTTAATAGTCACCGCTCTTTTTTCCCGATGAAGCTGACTATGATTGTTCGACCTCAACAGCACTGGCTGCGTCTGATTTTTGTCTGGCACGGCTCCGTGTTATCCAAAATATTTTCCCGGCTGTTTCTTAACTTTTTGCTCTCCATTGCCGTGATCGTCATGCTGCCCTGGTACACCTCGCTGGGCATCCGGCTGACGGTTGCGCCGTTCAGCATTCTGGGTGTGGCGATCGCTATCTTCCTTGGCTTTCGTAATAACGCCTGTTACTCACGCTATGTCGAAGCCCGACAGCTGTGGGGCCAGCTAATGATTGCCTCACGCTCTCTGTTCCGCGAGGTGAAAAATACCCTCCCGGACGATCCCGCCCTAGGCGAGTTTGTGCGCCTGCAAATCGCCTTCGCCCACTGTCTGCGCATGACTCTGCGCCGACAACCGCAGGCCGATCAGCTTGCGGCGTATCTCTCGGCGGATAACCTGCGCGTAGCGATGGATTCCAGCTCGCCCGCCAACCGAATTCTGCTGATCATGGGCGAGTGGCTGGCGGTAAGACGCCGGGAAGGGCAGCTGTCGGATATTTTGTTCCACAGTCTGAATATTCGTCTGAATGATATGTCGATTGTGCTGGCCGGCTGCGAGCGGATTGCCAACACTCCGGTGCCGTTTGCCTACACGCTGATCCTGCATCGCACCGTTTATCTGTTCTGCATCATGCTGCCGTTCGCACTGGTCAGCGATCTGCATTACATGACGCCGTTTGTGTCAGTGCTGATCTCCTACACCTTTATCTCGCTGGATACGCTGGCAGAAGAGCTGGAAGAGCCGTTCGGCACCGAAAACAACGACCTGCCGCTGGATGCCATCTGCAATGCCATGGAAATCGACCTGCTGCAGATGAATGATGAACCGGTGATCCCGACGCGCAAGCTGCCGGACAAGTATTACCAGCTGACGTAACGCCTGCCTTTGCCTGCCGAAAACACCTTGCAGAAGGCGCTTCCGGCAGGCAGAGATCATGCTTATGTCCTGGTTATCCCCACGTTTGCGCCTGCTATAATTTTAACCTTTTACAAAGCCATTCTTCCCACCGCACTTCTTACACCGCAGCCGGACCCGGCGCCGCAACGTTATCGCTATGGATGAGGTACCCACAGAAACGAAACCAACCCTGCCATCGACATGACGGGGCGATGGGCACTGACGGAGGGGGTATGTCAGATTTTCTCAAACCGGAAAGGGTCGATGAATGCTTATCGCGCCATTTTCCTGAGCTTTGGCCCTCAGCGTCGCGACGTGCGCTGTACTGCCAGCAAAATGCCGCGGGTGCCATCGAGCTGTATGCCAATACGGCGGTGGACCTAACAACACCTCTTCAACCCCTCGTCGTCATCAGCGAACAACAACTCCCTTCATGGATCACGCTGCTCAACGCCATTGGTCCGCTTAGCGGGGTATTTGTCGCCGGGCAGGATCTGTATGCGACGCTGTCAGGCCATGCCAGACGCGAGCGCTGGAAAATCGGCATCAGGCGCGTGGTACAGGAAGGCGATGGTCAGGCGCCGGTAAATTTTGGCACTGACATCGAGCAACGCGCCGCCTTGCGCATACTTGCCACCCGGAAAAATGCGCAAACCCGTATCGTGCTGATGGAAATTTTCGGCACCGATCTTTTCTATCTGCAGAGCAATTTCCCCTGGACGGACAACGCTGCGTTCGACCTCAATATCTGCCGCTCGTTATCGGCGCTGTGCAAGCTGGTCATCCCGCAGCTGGTTGCCCGTAAAGGCCTGACCGAGATTATTTTTGCCGACAGCGCCGTAGCTGACGCCGTTTTCGACATGGAAAACATGGAGCCGTACCGCCATCTGCTACGCCTTGAAGCGGATCCGGATGTACTGGCTGTCAGTAATCGCGAGGTATTACAGCAGTTGCTAATCCCGCCTTTTGCAGGTGACAGTGTCACGTATAGTGTGGGTCAATGGCTGGCTACGGCGCGCAAACGCTTTGGTTTTGCCGCTGACCGCACGCAGCTGGACATCGCCGCCGTAACGGCGGAGAAAACGCGCCTGCTGCGCCTTTTTCTGCAGATATTCCATAGCCCTGAGCCAGCCACTATCCGGGGCTTGAGTGCTGAACTGACCCAGTTTACGCGCCAGGATGAGTTCACTTTACGTTTGCGGCGCGCGGCGCTGTTACTGGCCCGAGCCAGGCTGGGTGAGCTTACGGCAGCGCACCAGTCAGAGATTGATATCCTGCTGATGACCTCGACGGAAAACGATATCTGGTGGCAACCCGCCATCACCGCCTTAACCCAGCACTGGGTACAGCATGACCTACCGGATGACTGGTTAACGCAACTCCACGATCGCGGCAATGCCGCACTGCTGGCGGTGTCATCTGAAAGTGAGGCCAGTTATGACAAAATCCGGACGGCGTGGTTGCGGCTGGTCGACAGCGATGAAAGTGAATTTATCCTGCCGTTTGCCGCATTTAGCGACGAAGTCAATTTGGGCGGCAATTATCGCCAGCTGCACCGACTTGTCGACGGCGCGCTAGCGGGCGAAGTGAGCGGCAGCGGGAAAAACATCACCCACACTCGCAAAGCGATATTGGCCGAACGGGACAGAATGCAGTTCTATTCCACCTTAACGTTTGGCCGGGATTATTATTCTGATCAGATGATTCGCCGCTTGCTGGAGAAGGCGAAAACGGCATGGGGCGATTCCCGGGAGCATTTCACTGGCGAATTCCTGTTTTTATTCAGTCGCGAGCAGGATATTGCCGAGGCTGAACGCTGTTCATCCGCCTGGATTACTGCCTTTCCGGACGACGATAATGCCTGGTTTTATCAGGCCACGGTAAAAAGAGAGCAGGGGCAGACGGAAGAGGCCCGGCGCTGTTTTTTGCATTCCGCCACCCTCACGCCGTTTAAAAAACCGGCGTTAGTGGAAGCGGCGCTCTGTCTGTGGGCTGCGGATAACATCGATGCCGCGGAAGCGGAACTGTGGCCGCTGATTGACGCGGATGACCGCTTTCCTCCTGCCTATGCCGTCCTCGGGCTGATCCGCATCGTCGCCCATGACTACGCCGAGGCGCTGGCGTTATTCCGCCAAATCACCCTTGAGGATATCGATGCGAACGGCGTGCTCTATCCCTGGCTGCACTGTCTGTTATTGCAGGAGGGCTGGGCTGTCGCCAATACCGCCTTTAACGAGACAGCCTCCCGCCTGAGCGATCAAGAGCTCGCGCGCTACATTACGGGCGCGGCCTTGTCCCTGAATAGCAGCGAACAAGGATGTCAGATCGCAGCCCATACGTTTGCGCCGTTATTGAAATTTGAAGAATCCTGGAACAGTGCCGTTGATACCGTGATGGCCTGTTGTTTTAAAAGCGGTGAGTGGCAGACCGGGCGCGAGCTGGCACTGCGCGCGCTGGCGAATCCCTGGGGCAGCGAATCGCAGGCTTTGCAGCTGGTGTACTCGTTTATGTATCAATCGCAGGCGCAGGATTTCGCGCAGGGCCTGGCGCTGGCCGTCGAGTTTGCGACGCGCTTTCCGGACTCTTTTCTGCTGTGCAACGTGGCCGGCGAACTGGCCGAAGCCACCGGACAGAGCGGGGAGGCGTGGTTCTTACGCGTCTCTGCCTTGTTAACCGCGATCCCTGTCATCCAGCGCGATGAACGTCAAAGCATGGGCCTGGCGCTGGCGCTGTGTAATTTGCGCCAGTTCCCTCAAGCCTACGACACGCTGCCGGTGCAGGTCACCGAGCCGGAGCATATTCTGAGCCGGATATTAATTGCCTGCGTCGCCGGGATTAATGATATCGACGAGTTCTATTCGCTGGCCAAGGCTCAGCTTCTGTCGGTGGAGTTTCTGGATGTGCAGGAAGCCATGCACGACCATCTGACGGATCTCGAGCGCTATGGTCAGCGAGGATTGATCCCGGACTGGCACCTGTACCATGCGATTGCCGCCGGGCTTTTCCCGCCGGAACGGCATTCTGTTGCGGATGATGGCGCCCACTAGCGGGACAGAATCGATTGATAATCCTCCTGTTTATTGCTACATGTCGACATCAACATTGCGCAATGAGGAGAACGTCGATGCACCTGAGAAAAGCACAACCGCATGAAGCAGAAGCATTATGGCACCTGCGTAACCAGGCGATCCGTCACGGCTGTCACACCTGCTATGCCCCGGAGGTGATCGCGCGCTGGACGCCCGACGTGATGCCGGAGAAGGCCCGGGAGATGATTGCCGACAATCCGTTTTTTGTGATTGAGGGCGAGGGGGTGCTGGCGGCGAGCGGTTTTCTCGATCTGCAGAACGCCAGCGTGGAGGCGGTATTTACCCTGCCGACGTTCGGCGGCAAGGGGCTGGCGACGCAAATTATCAATGCCATTAAGCAGGAAGCCCGCGCGCGCGGCATGACGCGCCTGACGCTCTCCGCCACGCCCAATGCGGCAACGTTCTATCTCCGGCAGGGGTTTGTGTCGCTAGGCGAGAGCCTGTACCCGTCGCCGCTGGCCGGTGCCGATCTGCGCTGTGTTGATATGGAAATCGCGCTCTGACCGTCAGGGTTCGCGTCGGGCGACGATAAACAGCCGTGGGAAGCCCAGCAGGATCTGCCCGTTTTCCTGCAGGGGATACTGCTCCTGCAGGAGCTGATGGTAGCGGTGCAGATACTGTTTCTGTTCACTTTCATTCAGTTCCTGCAGCCAGGGACGTAAACCGGTGGCGCTGACCCAGTCGATAATCGCCTGATGCGAGCTCATCTGGTGATAGTAGGTTGTGCGCCAGATATCCACGTCGCAGCCGGCTTCGGTCAGGATATCGTAATAGGCATGCACGCCCGGAAGCGAGGGACGCCTGCGATCCGGGTAGTCCTGTTCAAACGCCACCTCGCGCATCAGCACATGGGTGGGTTCCAGCGCATTATCCGGCATCTGGATCGCCAGTACGCCATTCATCCTGAGCAGGGACACCAGCTGCGGCAGCAGTTCATAATGATCGCCGATCCACTGCAGCGAGGCGTTGGCATAGATAACGCTCAGGGCATGTTCCGGCCGGAACTGGCGAATATCCGCCTCGATAAACCGGCAACCTGGCAGCGCGGCTCTGGCCTCTGCCAGCATCGCGGGGGAACTGTCCACCCCGGTGATACGCGCCGACGGCCAGCGCTGCTGCAGCAGGGCGGTGCTGTTGCCCGGCCCACAGCCGAGATCAACCACATCCGTCACGTCATTCAGCGCAATACGTGAGAGCAACTCCACGGCGGGACGGGTGCGCTCGGCACCGTATTGCAGATACAGCGAGGGGTTCCAGTCGGACATGCGTGACGCTCCAGTTTGTGCCTGTTCTGCAAGTGTAGACGATTTCCCGGCAGGCCTTACGGATGAGGTGAAATTCTCATTTTAACTCTATAATATTGGGTGTTAACTTCGTTATAAGATTATAAAACACATTATTATGGATTTAATCCTCAGTAAGCCAGACGAGATCGTAAAACTGCTGTGCGAGCGGATACGCAAAGAACGTATCGGCATGCAGATGACTCAGTCTGAGCTGGCGCAAAGGGCCGGTGTGGGAGTGAATACCGTTTCCAATCTGGAAGCGGGGCGTAACGTTGGGTTTGAGGTGGTGGTGCGTATAGCGATGGTCCTTGGCAGAGCGGGAGAGCTGGAATCATTGTTTATGCCTAAACTGGAAAGCCTTGACGATCTACGTCGCTATGAACAGAACGCCACTCGGCAGCGGATCAAGAAAAGGAGTTCTCATGATTAATCAAATCGAGGTGTTCTATGAAGGCTGGGGCGAACGCTGGCTGTGGGGAACACTGGCCAGTACCACAGCCCTGACCGGACGCCCGCTTATTATGTTTGAATACAGCCAACAGGCGCAGGAGAGGGCATTCGAACTTGCCGCCTTGACGCTACCTTTGCGGGGGCAGAAATTGCGTCAGACCTTCCCGGTGCATCAACTGGGGTTACCCGGCCCGGTTTACGATTCTCTGCCAGATGGCTGGGGGATGTTACTAATAGATCGCTTGTTCCGACAACGGGGTCTGAATGCGGCACGCATCGGTCCGCTGGAGCGTTTGACCTATATTGGCAGTAACGCCATGGGGGCGATGTCATTTATGCCCGTGCAGTCGGATGCCAATGCCTCACAGGATGATATCCCTTTACAGCAACTGGCCGCAGAAGTGCAGGACGTGTTAGCAGGCGAAGGTGGCGCATTTTTACATCGACTACTGCAAATGGGGGGGTCTCCGCAGGGAGCGAGGCCGAAGGCACTGCTTTATCGTGACGTTGTCACAAAAAAATTCACTACGCTGGCGTCATCCGCGCTGGAGCCATGGCTGGTTAAATTCCCGGCCCGGCATGAACACGCGGAGGTCTGCGCCATTGAAAAGATCTACGCTGAGGCCTTGCGTGAGTGTGGCATTCCGGCACCCGACACCGAATACTTTGAGCTACCCGATGGGTATGCCGCGTTTGCAACAAAACGTTTTGATCGTAAACAGGGCATGCGCGTTCCCATGCAAAGTCTGGCGGCTTTCACCGGCGCAAATTATCAGCTGGCGGGTTCAATGGATTACGTCAATTTTTTGCGGGCAACGCAGCGCTGTACCAACGATGTTCGCGAGAAAACGCACGCCTTCGCGCGAGTGCTGTTTAACGTTATTTTCAATAATCGCGATGACCATCCGAAAAATTTTGCTTATCTGATGTCATCCACCGGGACATGGACGCTGGCACCTGCCTTTGATGTTACGTTCTGTGAAGGACCAGGCGGTTATCACCAGATGGATGTGATGGGTGAAGCGCTGGATATCAGTAAAGCGCATATTTTACGACTGGGCATCGAAGAAGCAGAACTTTCAGAAGCCGACGTTATCCAGTGGATCGCGCGTATCTCAGCCGTCGCGGCTGGGTTTAGCACCAAAGCAAGGGAACGTCTTCCGGGGCAAATAAGAGAGGAGACCCTGCGCTACATACAGTCGCTTATCGATAAAAATATCAGCCGACTCAGCTAAATACGAAGCCGTAAGCCGGGACGTGAGCTACGCTTGAGCAGAAGACCCCTTGTGGAAGGACTGCACGATGACCCCAAAACTCCGTATTCTGTCTCTCGCCTGTCTGGTCCTCGCCGGATGCGCATCCACCGACGGGACCTCGCCCGAGGAGCAGAAATATCGCAAAGTTGAAGCTGCCGCCAGCCAGTGCGCTGAAGAGGTGAAAAACCAGACCATCGAACTGACCGCTGAAGGACAGTCAACCCAATCGCGTTGGACCACCGTTGAGTATGTCGTGCCGCAGCAGCACACCCGCACGGTGGAGTACCGGACATCAAGCGTGTTAGACAATGGTCAGCCGGGCAGCGCATGGCAGGCCTGTATGTCGAACAAACATGCGCTCGTCCCTGAGCTAAAACTGTAAAAAAGCCCCGTTTCCGGGGCGTAAATGCATCTGCGGCTTAGTCTGTATGATGCTTGCGGCTTTTTTCTTTATTATGCTGTTCTTTCGCTGAACGATCCTGATATTTAGCGTAGTTGTCGCTGCTGTTGCGCTGGTCTGCGTGGTATTGCTCAAAACACACATCACGGCTTACACCATTGGCTTCGCAATCGTCCAGATACTGTTTTTCTAACTGACAGCCAGACAGTAATGCAGAACCTGCAACGACCAATGCCATCATCATAACTTTTTTCATTTTTTATACTCAAATCAAGCCCCACTCGGGGCGGGTTATATTAATAATGTTGAGGTTTATTCTTATGCTTATTTCTGGAAAAGAAAAATACTGAATTTAACGATCATTAACCACTTTAAATAAACGTTTTCAATAATGAGTTAATTTGTAAAAAGTGATATTTAATTGAATAAATTCAACCAGTTAATGTTCGCACCATGATGGGCTTGTCATTGATCTATTAAGATAATTCCTACGCCGCGTCGTGTTTTAATATTTATTACTATCAAGGTTGGATTAAAATTCGCGCTATTATTGCGTAGCGTGCAAATAATCGCATGTGTCATTTTTGGCATGGGTTAATACGAAGAGGGTAGTGTCGCTACTTATTATTGATATATAAACATGATGCAGTTATTTATATGTTAATCTAATGACTCAAT
This sequence comes from Leclercia sp., assembly GCA_049284415.1. Lineage (GTDB taxonomy): Bacteria > Pseudomonadota > Gammaproteobacteria > Enterobacterales > Enterobacteriaceae > Enterobacter. Next base: position 138,758 of record JBAPXW010000006.1, on the reverse strand, counting down.
TATGCCATTTACTGTATTTCAGACACCACATCCGCCACCAGCCAGTCACGAAATATTTGCACGTCGCTGCGCATAACCGACTGCTGAGGTGTGACCACGTAATATGACCACTTCAGCGGCCAGCGATGAGCCGGATGGAGCTGGATCAGCTGTCCGGTTTCGATGAGCTGCTTCACCAGGGCATAGCGCACAATCGCGACGCCGCGACCACTTAAGGCCGACAGGATCACCGCTGAGGTAGAGTTGATATGCAGCCCACTTTCGCGTGCCGCAGGCGCATTCACTGCGCTAAAGACATCCTCCCAGGAGGGGAAATTGGCTCCGGGGTGCGGGGTGTCATCGTAAATACGTTTCTGCGTTGCAAGCCAGTCGCTGCAGGCCACTTTCTCTACCGGGACCAGCCGCGGACTGCACACAAGCACCGCCTCTTCATCCATCAGCCAGGTTTTATTGACGCCCGGCCAGTCGCCCTGGCCGCAGCGGATACCGATATCGGCTTCACCGTGCGACACGTCCATCAGCGTCTCGGTAACGTTTAGCCGCAGGTCGATCCTGTCATGGGTTTCTGAAAAGCGGTTAAGACGCGCCATCAGCCAGTTCATCATCAGCACCTGAGAGGCGGTGATCACCACCACGGAGCGGGCCCGGCGGCCACGCAGTTTATTGAGGCCGGTTTCCAGTTGATCCAGCCCTTGGGTGATGTCCTGCAGCGCATCCCGGGCTTCATCAACCAGCGTCAGGCGCGTTTTACCCGTCCGCGTGCGGTGCAAAAGAGGGTGCCCGACCCAGTCTTCCAGGGAACGAACAAGCTGACCTACGGCGGCAGGCGTCACGCCCAGCTCCTGGGCCGCGCCGGTAAAGCTGCCATGGCGGGCCGCCGCTTCAAAAGCGTGCAGCCATTTCAGACGGTTAAGCGATCGCATTCCGGTTCCCTCCTTGTTATTCAGCCTGACAGTATACGCTTGCGAGAAAGAAAATCTTTCTCGTGAGGTCATTTTATCTCATTCGTCAGCGGTGCGTGGGAATGGCATTCTCGCTTCACAGGATGAGAGGCAGTGCCTCTTAATGATGACAATTAATGAACGAGGGTTGTGATGAACGCATCTTTTTCCGGTAAAAAACTGTTAGTGGTGGGTGGGACAAGCGGGATGGGCTTTGCAACGGCAAAACGGATCCTGAATCAGGGTGGCAGCGTGGTATTGATCGGCAATCGTCGGGACAAAGCCGAACAGGCACGTCAGGCGCTGGCCGCCGATGGCGAGGTGTCGATAATCATTGCAGATCTGATGAAAGAAGAGGGTATGCAGCACGTTATAAAGACGATTAATGCTGAACACAACGATATCAGCCTGCTGGTCAATGCGGCGGGCGTGTTCTTCCCGAAACCGTTCATCGGCCATGAAGCGTCTGATTACGACATGTACATGAGCATCAACCGTGCGACGTTCTTTATTACCCGTGACGTGGTGCGCAATATGATCGCGGCGGGCACCAAAGGCGCTATCGTTAATATTGGCTCCATGTGGGCACAGCAGGCCATCGGCGCCACCCCGTCATCGGCGTACTCGATGGCCAAAGCGGGCCTGCACGCGCTGACCAAAAATCTGGCCATTGAGCTGGGCGGCAATGGCATTCGGGTCAATGCAGTCTCCCCGGCCGTAGTCCATACGCCAATTTACGAAGGCTTTATTCCAAAAGACGAAGTGAAAGAGGTGATGAGTAGCTTTGATAATTTCCACCCGCTTGGCCGCGTGGGGACGGCGGAGGATATTGCCGAAACCGTGGCGTTTCTGCTGTCGGATAAAACCGGCTGGGTGACCGGTGCAATCTGGGATATCGACGGTGGGGTGATGGCGGGGCGTAACGTCTGATAAAAACGCCGCACATGTGAAACACGTGCGGCAATACAACATCAGCTATAATCGATTGGTGCAAGCACCTGTATGGCCATTACGCCATGATTTCCCGTCGCTGTTTTTACAGTTATGGGCATCTTTATGATTGAGGATTTTTCCGGTGCAATTTTTTGCCGACCAGCACTCATTAGACCCATTTTCCTGCTGCTGGGCATCCTTCACCTCAGGTGAACCCTCAGTCATTACCAGCGGCTCAGGATCCGTTTTCTGAGTATCTGCCAGAGCAAAACCTGCACCCAAATACATAACGCTTAACAGAGCTACAAGAACTATTTTCATGAATCATTCTCCTGATTGAAGCGTAAACTGGGTTGAGACTCTATAGCTTTTGAAGAACTGCATATCGGCCCAGTCAGAAACGGCAACCAGGCTAAAATTGCCTTTTTTAGAACGACGATAGATGATGACAGCTTTACTGAATACCCAAGGGACAATGAGCACATCACTGTCGGCAGGCGCAGTAAACTCTTCTTCGATAATGGTTTCCTTAACGGATTCCCGGCTTGTTTCAAGTACATCAGTGACGCCAAATTCCATATCCAGACTTGAGGCAACTTCCGAGCCTGATACAGGGTCCGACGCTTTCGCTGACAACGAGGTTTTAAGTGACCAGCTTATGGTCAGGATGTTTTTGATTGCTGAAGTGACGGTGACTCTTTCGTTTGTTCGGCGTGTAGAGCCGGCAGGAACATTAATGAAGGTCCGTGGATTATTACCCACGCTATAAATAGCCACTGCAAAATATTCATCGACAAAGAGGTCTTTGGCATATGGCGATGGATAATCTGAATCACCAATACCTTGCCAAAGATAAGGTTCTATAACATAACGATCCGAGCGTGCAAGTAACCGGCGTGCCGTAAAAGGGCCGTCCGGAATATACATCAGCGGATTAAAATCATCGACCTGCTCAAGTCTACTTTCAATATCTTTCCAGTTACGCACGTCAGGGTTTTTTGCCGCATACTCCAGTAAATAGTTTTTGTATTCGGCGTCAACCAGGTCTAATTTCACTTTCTCAGCCGGGTTCGGCATTGTGTTTTCCTCTACGACCAGCTGTTTATCACGTCCGGCCCGGATAGTGACTGACCGATTAAAATCATGTCCACTGGTCGGTAAATCAAACCAACCGGTTGCCGTAAGTGCACCTCCGGCGGTAAAACTGGATTTATTGTCGGCACTAAAGGGAACGCTGATCATCAAAGTAACGGCACCGTATCCTTTTTCTCCCCGCGGTACGACGTCTCGCCATTGCGCATGGCATTCATATCCCGTCCAGGTTCCTTTAGCGGCCCGAATACCTAAAGCCTGTATGGTTGAGTGGGGTTCGATATCCACGGGACCTTCTTTATCGCTGGAATTTCGATACCAGATCCCCCACTCTGTGGAGCTACTGTTAAGTTTAAGTTTTCTGTCGGTTGCATTTGTTATGGTTAGATAAAATGTCCAGGACATCATTACTCTCCTTATTGGAATGACGTTATTTCAAACTTATTATTTCATTATAAGTTATAGGGGTAACACAATGAAAATCACCACTGTGAATGAGAGTGAACTACCAGAAAGATGACTTAGCAAAAAACAAATAATAAAATTAATGAGTAACCAAGGAAGCATTTGAATATTTGCATTGGTTTGAGGTTGCTTGCGTATCATATAAATTGTTCTCTTTGTCATCCTCTTACTGTGACCCGCGTCATAAAGATATATTAATAATGGTGAAATGAAGGCGATTTCTTATTTTTTAATAATCACGGGCTATAGAGTTTATTTAATATATTCCTCTTGTTGATCTTTTATGCAGGAAAAGACGCGATATTAAATGTCAGCAGCACAGAAGGGATATCGGTGGCGGCCCGATATCATCGGGTTAGCCATTCCAGCCAGTCCCGGCAGGATAATTTGTGATGCCAGGGCATCACAATTCTGCGTATCAGCGCCACAAACGACGCCGTACCCATCTCCGTCGCCGGACAGACGCTTTCGCCACCCCAGTCATCAAACAGATCCCAGTAACAGGATCTCAGCTGACTGACGCAGGCGTCAAAAAACGGCACCGGGGATGAGAATGTGTGCAGGGCAAGCGTCTCCAGGCGGCGTTCGGCTGCGGGAATATCGGTGCATTGCAGTAGACCGACAAGGGTGATCCTGAGCCACACCAGGGCGGCCATTCGCGTGTCGGGCCAGGCTTGCTGCTGTTCGGTAAGATAGCGCTCCAGCCAGTGGGTCACTTCATGGCGCTCGGGATCGGCCTGCAGGCCCAGCGAGGCGAGGATCAGTAGCGGCTCAGAGTCGTCACCGGCCATCACGCGGTTTTCCGCCCAGCAGACAATCTGCCGGTCAGTCTCGTCGTGTGGGATCAGCGCGTCCTGAAGGAAAGTGTGCATGCACAGCAGTTCATGAAGCGTGTAGGGGGGTGTTGTGCGAACGGTCATATCCGGTCCTCCATGGTTGCCGTAAATCCAGCCTGGGGATCGAAGATACCGGAGCCAGCAGGCTCCGGTAAAGGGATCAGAACTCGATACGGGCACCGAAGTTGTAGCGGCGGCCTTCCAGCATCGACGACTGGTTATAGGAAGTGGTGTAGATCGGGTTGGCATCGAACAGGTTATACACGCCGCCCATCAGGGTGGTGTGCTTGTTCAGATGATAACGCGCACCTACGTCAACCAGCGCATAGGCATCGGTTTCGCTGGATTTGCCGATGTCCGGGGAGGTGCTGCGCCAGCTGGATTTGGTCCACAGCTCCAGGTCGTTCATCGCGTTCCAGGTCAGCGACACGTTCGCCATGCTGGTCGGGAAGTCGGTCAGCGCATCGCCTTTGTACGGACCGCTTTTCTGTTCGCTGTGAGTATAGGTGTAGTTGGCGTTAGCCTTCAGGGAGGCGGTCACCTGCCAGTCACCGTTCAGCTCCAGACCGTAGATTTCCGCATCGCTGACGTTGTAGTACTGGGAGACAGTGTCAGCAACATAACCGTTGTACGTACATTGCTGCGTATCCGTCGCGGTACAAATGGTGTGATCGCTGATTTTGTCTTTGAACTTGGTGTAGAAGACCGTGGCATCCAGCGCCAGCGCATCCTGCTGCCAGTACACGCCCACCTCGGTGTTGACGCTTTGCTCCGGTTTCAGGTCGTCATTACCGATGCCGATTTCGGAATAGGGATACGCGCCATATACGCTGGTAAAGCCTGCGTTATTCTGGCGTAAGTCCGGTTTTTTATAACCGGCAGAGACGCCACCTTTCAGCGCCCAGCTTTCATCGATTGTCCAGTTGCCGTACAGCTTCGGCGTAACGTGGTAACCAAAGTAGCTGTCGTGATCCAAACGCGCGGAGGTGGTCAGGGTGAAGTCCGGCACAATCATCCACGCATCTTCGGCAAACACGGCCCAGCCGTTACGCGAGATTTCGCTGACCGGCGTTACGCCCGGCGCTTCTTTATCCTTGATGCCGAATTCGTCATCCAGTTCGTTACGCGTAAAGTTCACGCCTAACGTCAGCTTATGATCGCCGAGGGTGAAGGTGTTGGCGCTGTTGGCTTCATAGTTCTTCTGGGTAATAAACTGCGAGTCCATCCCCGGAACGCGATATTCCGTTTTGGCTTTTTCGTAGCTGATGAAGTTTTTCACTTCCAGCACATCACCATACCAGGCGTGCTGCGACAGCGATGCCGCATCACGGTCGAAGCCCCAGTACCACTGCTTATCGTTGTGCGTTTTCTCCTGATTGCCCTTCGAGGCATTCAGATCCCAGAGCTGGGTATCGGTCGGCGACATTGAGATGGTTGCATCCAGATTGCCGGACTGGTGCTTAACAAAACGTTCGTCTTTCTCGCTGTCATCGTCACGGCGATCGAGATAATCGGCGGCAACGCTCACCCCGAGTTTGCCCGGGATAATCGGGCCCATCAGGAAGGCATTGGTCTGATTGGTGTTGCCGAATTCACTCTTCTCCTGCAGGAAGTAGTTATCTTCCAGCACCCCGGTCCATTTCTCCAGGTTATAGGCTTTTTTGGTGATGACGTTAATCACGCCCCCGATGGAGTCCGAACCGTACAGCGAGGACATCGGCCCGCGGATCACTTCGACGCGCTCGATCGCGGCCATCGGCGGCATAAAGGCCGCTTCGGTGCCGATATGGTGTCCGTATGGGCGAGATTCACGGGTCGCCTGCTTGATACCGTTAACCATGTACGAGGTATAAGACGAGTCCATCCCGCGCATCTGCACATCACCGGATGCCAGGCTGCCGTGACCGTTGCCGACCAGCACGCCAGGAATTTCGCGCAGTGCTTCGGTCACGTTCTGATTGGAACGGGTATTAAGCTCCTTTTCGCTGACCACCGAGATGGTTGCGGGTGCTTCCCGGCGTTCCTGGCTAAAACCGGTGGCAGTCACCACCAGTTCGTCTTCGTTGACCGGTGCGGAATCGGCGGCCAAAACGGCCGCAGGGAGGTTAGCCAGGGCGAGCGAAATCGCCACGGCCATGCGTGTCTGAGTTATCACAAAAAAATCCCTTAAAGTTTGGTTAAATCAATCTTGAGAACGTAGTCAGCCTTGTTGTCTTTTTCGTCCTGCTTGACGCTGGCATAAAGCGTGCGGGCATCAGCAGAGAGCGCCAGGCTGTTTGGCATTGCAGCGGTTTTAATGGTGTGTTTCAGGGTGTTGCTGTTCGCGTCGATCACGCTAATCTGACGATCGTTGCGATGCGTGACATACACCTCTTCACGCGCGGCGTTATACAGCACCGCCACGGAATTCGGGCTCGGGATGCGCTGGAGAAGTTTGCCGGAGTTCAGCTGCACCACCAGCACATCGCGGGTGTTGGTGTCAGCGATATAGCCCACGCCTTTGGCGGTGTTCAGGGCGATATTGAGGAAGTAGTGCTTCGGCTCGGCAGGGTCAACCTTCACGCGGGTCAGCAGTTTTGCGTTTTTGCCATCAAGGGTGATCAGCTCTCCATTGCCGTTGACGACGTACACTTTATCGCTCGCGGTATCGACCGCAAAACCAACCGGCTCCAGTTTTTCGATGGTTTCAGCCAGCTGCTGCTTCTGGGTATCCACCACCCACAGCAGGCCTTTATCCTTGCGGCCAATCCCGGACACATACAGACGCTGATGCTTCTTATCCAGCACCACTTCGCGGACGTGGGCTTTTTTATTCGGATCCGAATCGTCACTCAGCTGAATGGTTTTGATTTCTTTATTGGTGCGGGTATCGAGCAGGGTAACTGAGCCTTCCAGCGAGTTACCCAGATAGAGAATATGGTTGGCTTCATCCAGCGCGAGCGCAAAGGTGCGGCGCTGGGTGTCGATTTTCTGGTTAATCTTCAGAGAGTCTGTTGCCAGTAAAAAGACGAGTCCGGCCGTTTTGTCTTTATCAAAAGAGGGCGCAGAAGCGGCATACAGTGATTTCTGGGCGTTATCAACGGCCAGCTCGTAGACGTTATGCCCCAGCGGCTGGGACTGGAAATCCTTTTCGGTAAACTCTTTTGCCAGCGCAGAGCCAGCGTGGAAGGACAGGGAAATAGCGAGCGCGCAGAGGGTTTTATGTTTAAACGTAATAGTCATAAGTATAATTTTCTTTACAGTTGCTTACGTAAAGAAAAATGATAATGAAAATGAATCGCATTTACAATATATCGTTACATTTCATCTCCTACCTGTTTTTGCCTTGCGGTCAGATGGACTTAGGTGGTATTGCGGGAGAGAAAAAATGACGTAAATGGAGCAGAAGATGAACTCACATCCGATAAGACAGATCATCGAGGCGTGCGACCGGGCGATCTCGGCCAGAGATTTCGACGCCTTAATGGCGTATTACGCCGACGATGCCGCTCTGGTCGTCAAGCCGGGGATGATTGCGACCGGCAAGGAGCAGATCCGCAAAGCCTTTATCGCCATCTCTGATTACTTTCAGGATCGACTGGAAGTGGAGCAAGGAGAGATGCAGGTGATTGAAGGGGGCGGCAATGCACTGGTGATTATGGAGACAGTGCTTCGCTTCCCGGATGAGCAAGGCGCAATTGTGGAAACCACCCGTCGGGCTACCTATGTTTTCCGCCTGCACGGTGACGGTCGCTGGCTGTGTACGGTCGATAATTCGTATGGCACATCGCTGCTGGACTGAGCGAGTTGCAGGCCGGCGAGTCATACCCGGCCTGCCGCCCTTACTCGTTTACTGCATCCTGACGTGCCGGGCTGGGTTTACTGCTTAAGTAGATAAAGCCCAGCGCAATTCCCAGGCAGACAACCGCGCCCAGGCGACTCAGAGAAAAGGGGATCGCCGCATTGCCGAGCCAGCCAAAGTTATCGATCAGCATGCTCATGGTCAGCTGGCCGAAGATCACCGCCACCGTGGCGACCGCAGTGCCAATGCGCTGCACGGCGAGCACCATGATGACGATATAGGGCACGCCAAACATCGCCCCCAGCAGCTGCCATTTCGGCACATCCATCAGGCTGACCGCGCGTGGTGGCTCAAAGAAGACGATCAGTAGCGCGGTAATCAGTGCCCCGACCGAAAACGTCAGAAACGCACTCTTGAACACGCCCACAGTGCTGCCCAGCTGTCCGTTGATGGCGGCCTGAATACTCAGCGTGGCACCGCCGATCACTGCCAGCATAATCATGATAATTGTCATTACGTTACCTTACACTTGTGCAACCAGAACCAGCGCCGCAATGATAAATATCAGGGCGATGATGCGTTTGTGGTCAATTTTCCGCTGGGGCGTCCCGAGCAGGCCAAAGTGATCGATGATCAGGCTTTTACTCACCTGACCCGCCAGGATGCCAATCATGGTCATGGCGATGCCGATAGCGGGGGTGGCGACAGTCAAAATAATGACGTAAATCGGGCCGAGCACGCCGCCCAGCAGCTGCCATGAGGGCTGCGAGAAAAATGACGGACTGTTGCGGGGGCTGAAAAACAGCATCAGCAGAAACGTCAGTGCGGCACCGACGCCAAACACGCTGAACGTCGCCCAGAGGTCACCCACTTGTCCGCCCAAAGGGCCCAGCAGGCCAGCCTCGACGGACAGTCCCATGCCGCCCGCAATAACCAGTAAAATCAATACAAAATGCATAGCACACCGTCTCTTGTTATTCAGGCGCAGAAGACTACGCCTGTTCAGCGTTGAGAAAAATGCCATAATGCGATAAACACCTGTGCAGGATTTGCATCAATGTACGATATCGGCAACATCAGCATTCGCGCGCTGCGCATCTTTATTCAGGTCTATGAAACGCAGAATTTTTCCGTGGTGGCGCGCCGGGAGGGGATCTCCGCCTCGCAGGTATCTCGCGTCATTCACCAGCTTGAGGACGCGCTCGGTCAGCAGCTTTTCTACCGCAATACCCGGGCAGTTATCCCGACCGAAAGCGGCCACCTTTTTATCCGCTTTGCCCGGGGGATGGCGGGTCAGCTTGAGGATGCCCGCCGGGAGCTGGATGAGCGTTCGCAGGCGCCGTCGGGTCTGATTCGCATCAATGCCCCGGTGTTTTTCGGCCAGCGACACGTCGCCCCAGGCCTGCCGGGACTGACGGATCGTTACCCCCGGCTGAACATTGAGCTGACGCTGACCGATGATTACATCGATCCGCACCGGGATGCCGCCGACGTGATTTTTCGCATTGGTGCGCTGACCGATTCCTCCTTCCACGCGCGCATTTTTGGCCAGCAGTATTACCATCTTGCTGCTTCACCGGCGTATCTGCGTAAACAGGGTCGGCTTGAGAGCGCGGACGATCTCAGCCGCCACAAATGCCTGGTGTATCGCGGATCGTCCGGGCCGAATCGCTGGTTGCTGCGCCCGCCGGGCGGGGAGTGGGTGCAGTATCCCGTCACGCCGCTGATGTCCTCGAACAATGCGGAAACGCTGCTGATCGCCGCCCTCGGCGGGATGGGGATTGTGCTGTTCCCGGACTGGCTGATCGGCGACAGACTCCAGCGCGGCGAGCTGGTGGCGCTGCTGCCGGAGATGGAGACCGGCATTAAGACGGAACCGCAGAACATTGCGGCGATTTATCCTCACGCGCGGCATCCGCCGCTGAACGTCAGGGCGCTGATTGATTATTACGTCGAGGCGTTTGGCTCGCCGCTTTACTGGCAGTCAGCAACCTCAGGCCGGGATGTTTAGCGAACGAAACACCAGCATCACCAGGCCAATTACGGCAATCGCCATCAGGATGCTGGCGCAGCGCATCACCGCCTGAACCGGTTCGGTTAGCCATAAGGTGTCCTGGATAAAAACAATAATCCACGCCACGGTAAACTGACGGCCAAAATAACTGAACGACGGTTTACCCTGTTGCAGGTGACACCCCAGCCACACGCCAGCAATCAGCGTGATGATGTAAAAAGCCGCAGAGTGGTGCAGCAACGGCAGCAGGAGCAAACTCAGCAGCGTCGCGGCCAGGCAGCCCGCAAAACGCTGCTGCATTCGCTGATTGATCTGCTCCTGCACCGGCGCTGCAGAAGGCGCTAGCACAAACAGCGCCAGCACGGACACCATTGCCTGCCAGAAACCGGTCATCTGGAACATGAGCAGTATCGGGGTCACCAGCAGCAGAGCGACGGCGGCCTGCAGGGGCAGCAGCAATCGTGAGGTCGGCTTAGGCTGGTTTTCCGGTTGATGCGGATGGGCGGAGCGACGGTTCAACGGATAAAACAGGATTGTGACCAACACGCAGATTGCGCAGCCCAGGGCCACTTCTTCGATGCGCGCGAATGTGAAGCTGAAAAGCGGCCGAATGTCGCTTGTCTTCTGCGCCTCCGCCATCACCATCATCGCCGTTACCCCGCCCAGCACCCAGGAGTAGGACCAGGACGACACCCCGGCCCGCCAGACGGCGATCCCCCCGACAACGGCGCAAAACACCACCAGGAAAGCCGGGTTTTGGCTGAGGTATGGCGCAACTAACAGGGCCAGGCCGCCGCCGATCAAGGTCCCGGTGATCCGGTGACACGCCCGCAGCGCCGATGCCTTAATGGAAGTGTTCATGACGGCAAAGCTGCTCAGCGCCGCCCAGCCGGGGTAATCCAGCCCCAACCGATCGGAGCACAGCACCGACAGCAGCAGCGCAACGATCACCTGAATCGCGAACATGTCCTGGCGCATCATCGCTCGTGCGCGACGACGCCATTTCTTGAGTGGAGCGGTGATTGTGTTCACGAGAAGGCACCTTTTTTATGGGTGTTTTAATTCTATCTCAGGTTCGTTTTGACGGATCCGCTCCAGCAAACTGTTTTTCGCAAAAGCAACGCGCGGTTGCCGCAGGGAAGCGGGCATCCAGATCAGGTTGTAGCTGATCGTGGTATCAGCCACCGGAGAGGGGATTTCCACCAGCGCATTGCGCTTGAGTTCCTCCCGGTACAGGTATTCCGGTAACACCGTCCAGCCAAAGCCTTTGGTCAGCAGGGTTCTCAGCGCGCGCAGATCCTGGCCGACGGCGGCGGGAAGGGCGTCGGGGGCAGGAATATGGTTTGTCGCCATCCAGGAATCGATCAGCGACAGCTCAAGGTTGTAGGCCAGCAGCGGCTCCGCGCGTAGCGCCTCGGTCAGCGTTTCGGCCTGCAGCAGTCGGTGGGCAACCTTGGGGCTGGCAACCGCCCGCACGGTGTTGGTGTAGATCACCTCGCTCTTCAGACGCTCGTCGGTCACCGGATGCGCCGAAATCCCCAGCTCACAGCGGCCTTCGAGCAGCATCTGCGTCACCAGCGGGCCATCGCCGGTGTGCATGCGCACCCGGATATCCGCTTCCAGCAGGGGAACCAGCCCCTCGGGCAGTTTTTCGGCCATAAAATCCGCGTGACCAATGATCTGCAGCGTCCCGGCAATCCCGGACGACCGTGCCCGGGCGGTGGCGAGAGCGGCTTCCGCGGCATCCAGTTTGTTGCCAATATCGGCGGCCAGCTCATCGGCGGCCGAGGTGGGCATCACGCCCTGGGTCTGCCGCTCAAACAGCATTCTGCCCACCGCCGATTCCAGCCCGGCAATGTGCTGCGAGACGGCGGGCTGCGTCAGGTTCAGCGTTCTGGCGGCGGCCGAAATCGAGCGATGGCGGTAAACCTCGACGAATGTTCTCAGGCGAATCAGCGACATAAAAGCCCCATAAAATAATTTATACCCCTGCCAAAATAGCGTTGTTAGCGCCGAAACGCCAGATCCTGCAAGCTTACTCCATCGCAACGAACCCCGGATTTTGATTATGTTAAACACCACTCACGCTTCACTTCAGGCGCAGCTCACCACCATGAAAACTGCGCACCTGCAGGCGGGCCCGGCCAGCGCCGAGCTGCGTAAAGACCGCCTGCTCCGTGCAGCCGCGCTGATTACCGAGCATCACAAAGCCATCAATGACGCGCTCAACCGTGACTTTGGCCACCGCAGTGAATATCAGTCTCTGATTGTCGATATGGCGACCACCGTGACGATGCTGCGCCACTCCGCAGAGCAGGTGAGCGTGTGGATGCAGCCTGAACGCGTCGACGCGCCGTTTGCCGGAATGCAGGCGTGGATTGAGCAACAGCCGCTGGGCGTGGTGGGGATCATCAGCCCGTGGAACTTCCCGATTAACCTGGCGTTCGGGCCGTTGGCAGGGGTGTTTGCCGCAGGCAATACCGCGATGCTTAAGCCGTCCGAGCTGACGCCGCACACCTCTGAACTGTTGGCGAATCTGGTTCCTCAGTATTTTGCGCCGCATGAACTGCAGGTCGTACTGGGTGATGCCGACGTGGGCCAGGCGTTCAGCGGTCTGCCGTTCGATCACCTGATCTTCACCGGCAGCACCACCGTCGGGAAGCATGTGATGCGTGCCGCCGCAGAGAATCTGGTGCCGGTAACCCTCGAACTGGGCGGCAAATCCCCGGTATTTATCGACACCGACGCAGATATGGCGCAGGCCATTGAGCGGACGCTGACGATCAAAACCTTTAACGCCGGGCAGATCTGCCTGTCTCCCGATTACCTGCTGGTGCCGGAGCAGAGCGTAGAGACGCTGGTGCAGGCGGCACAGAGCTTTATGCACCGCAGCTTCCCGACCGTCCAGGCGAACCCGGACTACACCGCGATTATCAGCCCGCGTCATTTTGAGCGTCTGGTGATGCTGCTCGACGATGCGCGCCGCAAAGGGGCCACCGTCATCAGCCTCGCCCCGGAAGGGGAAGCCGATTTCGATGCCGCGACCCGCAAGATCGCCCCGCATCTGCTGCTCGACGTTAACGACAGCATGCTGATTATGCAGGAAGAGATTTTTGGCCCGCTGCTGCCGGTGAAAACCTTCACCCAAAGTGACGAGGCGCTGGCCTGGATTAATGCCCATCCGCGCCCGCTGGCGGCGTATTACTTTGGCAACAATGCGGCGAGTCAGGCTACCTTTATAACCAACACCACCTCCGGTGCGGTGGTGATTAACGATGTGATGACCCACGCCGCACTCGACGGCCTGCCGTTTGGTGGCGTCGGCGCATCGGGGATGGGGGCGTATCACGGGATCCATGGTTTCAGACGCTTCAGCCATCAGAAACCGGTGGTGGTCCAGAACGCGGACGGCGAGTCCAATCTGCGTCTGCGCGCACCTTATCAGGACAAAACCGCCAGCATCGTCGCCTTTTTGCAAGGCTGATGCAGACAGACAACATCCGACACGATTAACGGGAGTTAACAATGAAAGTATTAATGGTTCTGACGTCTCACAGTGAACTGGGCAACACCGGCAAGAAAACCGGTTTCTGGCTGGAGGAGTTTGCGGCCCCTTACTACGTCTTCAAAGATGCGGGTGCCGAGGTGGTGCTGGCCTCTCCGGCAGGCGGCCAGCCGCCGCTGGATCCAAAAAGCGATCTTCCGGATTTCCAGACCGAGATGACTCATCGTTTCAAGGCCGACCCGGCAGCGCAGCGCGAACTGGCGAACACCGTCAAGCTCGACACCGTGCGACAGGACGATTTTGACACCGTCTTTTACCCAGGGGGCCACGGTCCGCTGTGGGATCTGGCCGCGTCGCAGGACTCCATCGCCCTGATTGAGGCGTTTGATCGTGCCGGTAAAAACATTGGCTTCGTCTGTCATGCCCCGGGCGTCCTGCGTCACGTGAAAGCCGAATCAGGCGAGCCGCTGGTTAAAGGCCGTCAGGTGACCGGGTTTACCAATGGCGAAGAGGCCGATGTGGAGCTGACCGACATCGTACCGTTCCTGATTGAAGATGAGTTTATCGCGCAGGGTGCCGACTACCAGAAAGGCCCGAACTGGGCACCGTTTATCGTCGAAGACGGTAACCTGATCACCGGCCAGAACCCGGCCAGCTCCGAAGGGGTGGCGAAAGCGCTGGTGTCCCGCCTTCGCTGATCGCATAGAGTGATAAATAACAATGTACGGCAGGCTGTTAGGCTTTTGCGTTCGACCCTGGAGAGTATATGAACCCCATTATTGATTTGTTTAACGAGCATAAAAGCGAGCGCAGCTTTACCGATCAACCCGTAGATGATGCCACGCTGGAACGGATTATCAGCACCGCATATCGGGCTCCGACGTCGGTACATTCCCAGCAGGTTTCTGTTGTGGTCACCCGCGATGCGCAGATGCGGGCGAAGATTTCGCAGATTGCTGGCGGCCAGCCGTGGATTGCCAAAGCACCGGTCTTTATCACCTTTGTGCTGGATATGCACAAAACCCAGGTCGGGATGACGCTTGCTGGCAACGAGCAGCAGGCGCACAAGAGCATCGAGAGTATTGTCGCAGGCTCAACCGACGTGGGGATTGCGCTGGGCTCGGTGATGGCCGCTGCGCGATCCGAAGGGCTGGGCATTGTGCCGATTGGCGGGATCCGCCTGCATCCCGAGGCGCTGATTGACCTGCTCGAGCTGCCGGAAAACACCTTCCCGGTGGCCGGGGTGGTGATTGGCCATGTGGATGTCCCGTCCCATCCGAAGCCGCGTCTGCCGCTGGATACGTTCCGTCACGACGAGACCTATAAGACCGCCGGGCTGGAAACGAAGATTGCGCGCTATAACCAGCAAATGACCGATCACTGGCAGGCCACCGGTCGTCGCGACGGGGAAACCTGGAGCGCCAGCGTCAGCGGTTACTATCAGCACATTTACTTCCCGGATGTGTTACCTGCAATCGTCAAACAAGGTTTTGGCGTCGATAAGTAAGGCTGTAAATGCGGCGACGAGTGCGTCGCCGCATGCCTTATGGGCGTTGCGTTAACCGTCCGACCAGCGTCATTTCACGTTGACTGTAGGGCAGACCCTCTGCGGTTAATACGTCATGAAACCATAACGCTGAATGCTGAGGCGCGCAGGAAAGGTCCGGCCACGGCAGCCAGGTCTGGGTTTTTCCCTGCACCAGCCCCCAGTGATAGCAGCCAATCTTCTGCCACTTAAACAGCGGGAGCTGTTCTTCCATCACCGACCCCACATGCCGTGCCAGCCATTCCGTACAGAGTATCGGCCGGTTAAAAGACTTCAACTGTTGCAGGATGGCCAGCTGCCCCGGCGTATCAACATAGGCGTGATAGCTCATCACGTCCGACAAATGCAGAGCGGCAACATCCACAGGGTGCATAAACGCGCGCTCACAGCGCTCACGGTCGGTAATGTGCCAGGCAGCGACGGTCAGCGGTTGGGAAGGCAACGCCTGCCGGGCCCATGTAAACAGACGCACCATCAATGACAGAGCATAAATATCCAGCCGGGTGTCGTATTGCATTCCCCGGGGTTCGCCATTAAACACGCCGCTGTTGCCCGGCTCATTGTATAAATCCCAGATAAGGATCCGCGCATCATCCCGAAAATGACCCATAATGTCTTTCACATAGGCCTCAATGCGCGGCCAGCATTCCGGGTCGAGCACCTTAGCGCGCCCTGGGCTGCCAGCGGCCTGGCTGTTGTGTATCCCCGCTACCGGCGGTTTCTGCTGGCCGAGAAAGGGCTCATCGCCAGAGAAAGCGCAGTCGTCCAGCAAGGTGAGCATCACCGTCAAACCGTTCTGGTGCGCAATGTCCAGAAAGCGGTGAATACGTGCGATAAGGCCGTCACGATCGGCTTCCCAGACGCTAAACGGCAGATTGGTGCGCAGGGTATTGTAGCCATAGTCCCGGGCCCACTGCAGCTCCTGGCCGATGACCTGCGGATCGAATGTCGCGTCCTGCCACATTTCCAGCCAGTTTACCGCTGTTCGGGGAAGGTAATTAAACCCGCATCCCCAGTGCTGCCCGGCATACCAGGCCTCTGCGACCTCGGGCGTCCATTGTTGATACATGCTGATTCCTTATTTGGTCGGCGATAAATGAATGTCACGTTCGGGCGTTGGGTTACCGCCCCAGACCTGATCGTATTCGTAACCGGTCAGCTGCTTGATCACCACCCGGGTAGTGTCATCGCAGTCGCGATAGTCGCCCCCGAGCTTGCGGCGGGCGATCTCCTTCAGCAGCAGTTTGTGTGTTTCCCGGGTCAGGCTGAATTTGTAGGTGGCAAAGAAACTCACCGCCAGCAGAACCGCCGTGGCAAAGATCATCAGTCCCATAATGGCCTGCATCGCCTGTTCAGGCTGCACGCTGCTGCCTTTCACAAAGCCCGCCTCTTCGAGCACCAGCCCGATAATCATGATGGCAATCGCCACCGTGCTTTTGCGCGTCAGTACCATCACGCCAGCGAAGATCCCCTCCCGGCGTTGCTGGGTCACCATCTCGTCGATATCGGGAATAAAGCTGTAGATATTCCACGGGATGTAATACAGGCCGGAGCGCGCGGCACCGAGCAGGATAAACACGCCTGAGAACAGCAGGGCGGGAACCTGAATATGCGTAATGTAGACCGTGAACAGAAACGCGAGTACGCAAAATATACAGCCATACGAGAGGCGTAATGCGGCGGAAGGGGGGATATTTAAACGGTTTAACAGCAGCATAAAACCGTAGGTTCCTGGAACAGAAGCAAATGCAGCAATACTTAACCAGCCGGAGACCATCGCGGTGCTGCCATTCAGACAATAGACCACGTAATAGGTAAAGACGGAGCCAAATACATCCATCGCGGTAAACGAGAAAATATAGATAATGATGTGCAAACGAAATGCCCGGATGCGAAACGAGGATAGCAGATCGAGAATAAGGTATTTTAGATGATTAAATATCCCGCCGCTGCGTTGAGTCTCTATTTTAAAATCCGACTCCTGATGAACATCCTTGGCCTCCCAGGTGCAATACCAGGTGGTGAATACGGCCAGGCAAAAGACGCAGGAAAATATCATCCCCGTCAGGGTATAGGTAAAGGAATTGTCTTTCCCGGTGAACTGCATAATAATACCAGGGACCGACACCGCCAGGAAACCGCCCAGCTGGGAGCAGATCATCCTTACGCCCGAAAGGCGGCTACGCTCTTCGTAACGGTTGGTCATCTCTGCGGCCAGCGTCTCCCACGGCACCAGCACCATCGCTGACAGCAGTTCGATAGACAGGTAAGTGCCGAGATAATACCAGTACCCCATATCCGTCATCCACAGCAGGGCATACAGGAACATTAATGGCGAGCTGAGTAATAAGAAAAAGCGACGGCGACCAAATTTCCGCCCGAGCCAGGTATTGCCGAAATTATCCGTAATATAACCCATCACCGGACTGAGTAACGCATCGATAACGCGGGCAATAGCAAATATCGAACCAGCTTCCAGAATTGTCAGACCACAATAGGTGGTGTAAAAGAATAACAGCCAGGTGCCAATAATAGCAAAGGCACCGCCACCAAACAGATCGGTTATACCATAACCCAGTGCGACGCCATAACTTACCCGGCGCTCAGTCGGCTTGACCATAATACCCCCAAAATGACTATTCCATAGTCAAATAGATTATTTAACGGTTGTCGTAACAGAGACGTGCTTTAATGATGAATATTCAGCCATTGTCGGGTCTGGGATGAATGATAAATAGCCTCGACGAGTGATAATGACTTCCGGGCTTCATTAATATCGATGCCATATATTCCGCGTTGATGAATTGCCTGATAAAAATGGCGGATAGCCTGCTGGTGGCCCAGACCCCAGTAGCTTTTGCTGCTGCCATCGGGCGCGGCATCGCTGACCAGTTCGCTTTGCTGGTCCGGGGTGATGCGCCAGAGCCGGTTGTCGTTAAGCCGTAACGTGCCGCGTTCGCAGTGGATCTCCAACAGCAGCGGGGAGTCCGTGCTGTGGCAGTTGCTGGCGTAAAACAGCCCGCGCGCGCCGTTGGCGAAGTGCAGGGTGGCCATCGCGCTGTCTTCGCCTTCGGTCACCTCGGCCAGCTCGCCGCTATCCACCACGCCTTTAAGGCGCGTGACGCCCCCGGCAAACCACTGCATCAGATCGAGGGTGTGGATCGCCTGGTTGATCAGCAGGCTGCCGCCCTCGGTCGCCAGACGCCCGCGCCACGGGCTTTGCGTGTAATACGCCCCGGAACGGGACCAGGTTAATACCGCCCGGATGCTGAGCATTTTGCCCAGCTCACCGTCGGCCAGCTCCTGACGTATACGCAGGCTGGTGGGGTTGAAGCGGTTCTGGTAGCACACGCCCAGCATCCCCGGTGCGCGTTCGGCTGCATGGCAAATATCGGCGACTTCACTGACATTCAGACCCACCGGTTTTTCGCAGAACACATGCTTTCCGGCGGCCAGCGCCGCCAGGATCATGTTCTTGTGCTCAAAATGGGGGGTGCAGATGTGGACCACGTCGATGGCCCGATCCCGCAGCATCTCCCGATAATCCTGATAAAAATGGCACCGGTAGTCGTCTGCCAGCGCGTGGCCTTTGGCAATATCGATGTCCACCAGAGCGCGCAGCGTCACGTTGGGCAGCAGGTGCAGGGCGTTCACATGACAACGGTGAATGGCCCCGGCACCGATAATCGCGGTATTGAGTGTCATCAGTGCCCCCGTTAGCCTGCCGCGTTTGCCAGCATCTGCGCTTTGACGCACAGTTCCGCCGCCTTGAAGGCGTGCGCCTGGGTCATGGCGTTTTCAGTGCGATTCAGGCAGTCGAGGATCAGGGCACCAAAGTAGGGGAACCCCACCTGACCGGCCACCGGATAGCGGAATTCACCCTTTTTGTTAACCAGATAGACCACATCCTGTTCGCCACGGGTGATATCGACGTATTTGCGGATCTCAATGTAGCCTTCGGTACCCAGCAGCGTCAGACGGCCATCGCCCCAGCTGCTCAGCCCGTCCGGGGTGAACCAGTCGCAGCGGAAATAGCCGCTGGCACCGTTTGCCCCTTTCAGCATCGCATCGCCAAAATCTTCAAACGCCGGATACTGTGGGTGACTGACGTTACGCACCTGGCTGGCCACCACGGTGGCATCGCTGTTGCCGGTATAAAACAGGAATTGCTCAATCTGATGGCTGCCGATATCACACAAGATCCCGCCAAAGTAGCGACGATCGTAGAACCACGCCGGACGGCCTTGTCCTTCCCGGTGCGGGCCGGTGCCCAACGTCTGCACCACCTGGCCAATGGCCCCTTGCTGCACCAGCTGTCCGGCAAAGACCGCGCTCTCAACGTGCAGACGCTCGCTGTAGTAGACCGCGTATTTCTTGCCGGTTTTCGCCACCATCGCTTTGGCATCCGCCAGCTGTTCAAGGCTGGTGAGCGGCGCTTTGTCGGTGAAATAATCCTTACCGGCGGCCATTGACTTGAGCCCCAGCGCGCAGCGCTCGGACGGGATAGCCGCGCCCGCCACCAGACGCACCGCATCGTCGGCAAGGATCGTCTCCAGTGAACCGGCTATTCTGGCCTGCGGATACTGCTGTTTAAATTTATCGACTTTCGCCGGATCCGGGTCGTAGACCCATTTCAGCGTGGCGCCCGCTTCAATCAGCCCGTTACACATCCCGTAGATATGACCGTGATCGAGCGCGGCGGCGGCAAAAACGAATTCACCCTCCTGAACCACGGGTTGCGGTTTACCCACCGGGGCGTAATTCATTCCGTCTTTCTTGTTCATGTTCAGATTCCTCGGTCCAGATCTTTGCCCAGCGGGATGGCACCCACTTCGCTAAAGTTAGCCACGCTGGCGGATTTTTCATAAAAACGGGGGGCGAGGGCGCTTATCCCGCCGGTACGGTAAAACGGATCGTCAGGGTGGATCGGCAGCGCAACGACGGCGCGGGTGATGGCTGATTTATAGATGGCGGTAATCAGCTCCAGCGCGCGTTTGCCCTGTACACCGTCAACCAGCGGGGCGCGGGCGTGTTCAATGCTCTGCAGCAGGTCGTCGATTTGCCCGCTGTGCAGCGTCCATTCAAGCCTGGGCGTCTGCTCAAAGATGGCGTTCAGCCCGGCTTCACGCCGGGTATCGTTCGTTGCCTGCGGGAAGCCGTTATCCGCGCTGACGCTGGCAAAAGCCTGCCACGGCGCGGAGATGCGTGCGTTGTCGCCCTGGATAATGATTTTCTGATCTTCGCCATGATGCACCACCGAGGCGGTGAGCTGGGTAAGGGCCCCGTTGGGGTATCTGAAAATGGCGGCGCTGAGATCTTCGACTTCGGCGTTGTCATGGGCGACGTTGCTCATCATCGCCACCACTTCGCTCGGGAAGCCGAGCAGCCACTGAATAGCGTCGATGTGATGTACGGCGTGGTTGAGCGTGCAGCCGCCGCCCTCTTTTTCCCAGGTGCCGCGCCACCACAGGTCGTAATAGCAGTGGCCCCGCCACCAGAATGAATCCACCTGCGCGTGGCAAACCTTGCCCGCCAGCCCCGAGTCCAGCGCCGCCTTTAAGCGCCAGAAGGCATCGGTAAAACGGTTCTGGGCAATTATCGACAGCGTTTTCCCGCTCGCCTGCCGGGCGGCAATCATCGCATCGCACTCTTCCAGCGAGGCGGCCATCGGTTTTTCGCACAACACATGGCACCCGGCATGCAGGGCATCGATGCTGATCTCCGCGTGCACGTATGGGGGCGTACAGACATCGACAATATCGATGTCGGGCTCGGTCGCCAGCATCTGCTGGTGACTGGCGTACACGCGGGCGTCGGTCAGACCGTAGCGCGCTTTTTTCTCGAGGGCTTTCTCCGGGTAGATATCCACCAGGGCCACAATCCGGCAGCGTTGGCCAAACTGTTGGTAAGCCTGGATGTGGTTATGCGAGATATTGCCGGTTCCCACTATCGCGATTTTTAACATCGTTGATCTCCGGGGGGTTACCAGGTGCCTGACGCATCTAAGGTGCGACTGGTAGCGGTTTTATCCGCTGAGGTTGCAATACGTTGCTGCAGCAGGGATAAATACTGCGCTTCATCCAGCGGCAATTCGACCCAGTCATCCGTCCAGCTGGACAGGTGCATCGCGTTGGAGAGCGTCAGCCCATGAATGCCGTCCTGGCCTGGGGCAATCAGCGGTTCACCGCGCAGGATAGCGGCGCAGAAGTTGGCGGTAATGACGTAATGCTCACTGCATTCCGGCGCGACGGGGATCGAGACCTCCCAGCATTCGGGCTCGCCAAAGCCATCCTGCCAGCGGGCATTGAACGCCGTTTCAGACTCTCTAAGCCGCCAGTAGCGCAGCTTCCCTTCTTCGACGACCACTTTGCCGCGGTCGCCGGTGATCTCCAGCCTGTTGGTGCCCGGCGTTTCCGCCACGGTAGTGATAAATACACCGCTGGCCCCGTTGGCGTACTCGGCATACGCAGTGACTTCGTCTTCCACTTCGATGTCGCGATGCTTACCAAACTGGCAAAACGCGCGCAGGCGCACCGGCATCCCGACCAGCCACTGCCAGAGGTCGAGCTGATGCGGATCCTGATTAAGCAGCACGCCGCCGCCTTCACCTTTCCAGGTGGCGCGCCAGCCGCCGGAGTTGTAGTAGCTCTGGGAGCGATACCAGTTGGTGATTATCCAGCTGGAGCGACGGATGGCCCCCAGCTCACCGCTGTCAATCAGGTCTTTCACCTTGCGATACAGCGGGTTGGGGCGCTGGTTATACATTATCCCGAACACCACGTTGCATTCGTTGGCGCAGGCGTTCATCTCCTGCACCTGGGCGGTAAACACGCCCGCCGGTTTCTCACACAGGGTATGGATGCCGTGGCGCATCGCCAGCATCGACAGGCGAGGGTGCTCGTAATGCGGCGTGGCGACAATCACCGCATCGATTAGCCCGCTCTCAAGCATCTGCTGCGCATCGCTAAACAGGGGAATGGATTCACCCACCAGGCGGCGGATGGCCGGGTGCTTTTCGGCCGCGTTATCGCAAACGGCCGTCAGCGTGGCATCCTTCACGATGCCCGCTAAAAGATAACGCGCATGGACGGTACCAATATTACCTACACCAATAATGCCAAAGCGTACATTTTCCATCTCACACCTTACTTTCAAATTTAAAGCCCATAACAGTGGGGTGACTTGAAAATATGGAGGGTGCATCCTGGCGGCAAGATTATTTTGTGGTTAGAATTCCAGCACGCCTTGCAAAGTCAACGATGTGTTATTTTTACAGTTAAAAATCAGCGCGTTACGTTGCAATTTTTTGCAGGAAATGAATGTGAATGAGGTCACATTATGTCAGACAGGCTAAAAATGAAGGAAATAGCGTCCCTGACGGGTTATTCCATCAGCACCGTTTCCCGGGTATTAAGCGGGAAATCCTACGTCAGCGATCGCGCGCGTGAGGCCATTGTTCGTCAGGCGCTGGAATTGGGTGTCCTGAATTCAATGGTAAGCGGACGACTATTAATTAACAGAATTGCCGTGTTTGCCCCGGAAAGAACCTTTCAGGGGCGGGGGGATATTTTTTACCTTGAAGTGACTAAGGGCATTTCTGAAGCCTGCGCCTCCCATAGCGTGCGTATCAGCTATCACGGGCTGGAAGAACAGCGCGCCGATCTGCAAAAGTTTCTCAGCAAAGCCGGAAATAAAGAGACGGACGCGGTGATTCTGATTGGTATCGATGATGTCACCATCCTGAAGCTCGCCAGTACCCTGAATAAACCCTGCGTGTTAATCAATTCTCTCGATCGCGAGATGACCCTGGACGCGGTTTCGCCCGATCATCACGCCATTGGCTTTACGGCCCTGCGGCATATTTTTGAAACCGGGCATCGCCGTATTTTGACGATCACCTGTTTACGCCGGCAAACCCTCTGTACGCGCCTGGAGGGGATCAAAGAGGCTTATCGTCTGTTTCATGTGCCTTTTGACCCACAGCGCGATTTACTGGTCACCGAAGGCTTCACCGCAGAAGAGGCTGAGCATTCACTCGATGAATGGCTTTCCAGCCACGATCGCGACGCCTGGCCCGACGTGATTTTCACCAACAGCGTGGGGATGACAGGGGGGGTAATAAACGTGCTGCAGCGTTACGGACTGAGTATTCCGGGCGATATCTCTATTATCACCACCGATGTGGCCTGGAATTTACAGAATCCGTCTACGTATCCGGTCACGGGCGTTACAGTTCCCTGTCGGGATCTGGGAAGTGAAGCAGTGCATTTACTGCAGATGCGGCTGAGCCGTCCGCAGGCCCCGGTTTATAACGTGCTGCTGCAGGGGAAAGTCATCGACCAGGGAACGGTGAGCAACGCGACGCGGCATGCAGCCCGTACCGAACAAGGATTGATGTAACGACAGAGGCTTTCCTGTCATTTCTGCCGCGTTTCCATCACGCGTCCTCATCTCTGTCCAGCCACTATTCCCCGTTTTCAGATGTTGTGCTTAAATAGCTAAACCGGTTTAATTAATTTAGCTAGAGGTAAAGATGAACAAGATATGGGTCCTGGGCGATGCCGTTGTCGATTTGTTGCCCGATGGCGAAGGGCGTTTGCTGCAATGCCCGGGCGGAGCACCTGCCAACGTGGCGGTCGGTGTTGCGCGATTAGGCGGCGAGAGCGGCTTTATTGGTCGGGTGGGAGACGATCCCTTTGGCCGCTTTATGCGCCAGACGCTGATCGACGAGAACGTGGATGTTCAGTCTCTGTCTGTCGATGCGCAGCAACGCACCTCGACGGTGGTGGTCGAACTGCAACCCGACGGCGAACGGGCGTTCACCTTTATGGTTCGCCCCAGTGCCGACCTGTTCTTGCAGCCGCAGGATTTACCGGCTTTCCATCAGGGAGAGTGGCTGCACACCTGCTCCATTGCGCTAAGCGCCGAACCGAGTCGAACCACCACTTTTCAGGCGATGGATGCCGTTAAACAGGCGGGTGGATTCGTCAGTTTCGACCCTAATATCCGCACCGATCTCTGGCAAGATGCCCTTGTTTTACTCGATTGTCTGTCTCGGGCGCTACGCAAAGCTGACATGGTTAAGCTGTCGCGAGAGGAGTTAGCGTTTCTTACCGGTCACCATGCTGTTGAAAAGGGCCTGAGCCACTTAGTGGAGCACTATGCGCTGTCAATGGTGCTGGTGACGTTGGGTAAAGAGGGCGTTGTCGTCTGGCATAACGGGCAGCTAACTGCCTATAGCGCACCGGTGGTTAAGAGTGTGGATACCACTGGCGCGGGTGATGCCTTTGTTGCCGGGATGCTGTATGGCCTGGCGAGCGGCGCCTCAGATTTTGCGGCCATCATCGCGCTGGCCCAGCGCTGTGGTGCGCTCGCGACTACCGCCAAAGGGGCCATGACTGCATTACCTTACCGGCACGATCTTGATTAAACGCGCATTCCGGACGCTGCCTCGGGGTCTGATTTGTCGTCCGGGTCACATTTACTAAAACGGTTTAGCAAAATAGGTTGCCCTGGCAAAATTGAGCGGTTTAGTATCTGCGAACTAAACCGGTTTAGCAATTTAGCAACTTTCAATAACCTCTTTTAGGGATGCGACAAAATGTATAAGAAACGCAGACTTGCCGTGATGATTGGCATGCTGGCCGGAAGTGCCTCTGTCTATGCGCAAACAGATATGAACAGTATCGAGCAGCGTCTTGCCGCGCTGGAACAACGCCTGCAGGAGGCCGAAGGGCGTGCAACGGCGGCTGAAAAACGCGCCACCGTTGCCGAACAAAAAACGCAGCAGCTGGTCGCCGCTCAGCAGCAAACCCAAACTCGCACGCAGGACGTTGCGCAGCGCACCGCAGCGTTAGAGAAAAAATCAGATCAGGCCAGCGGATTCGAATTTCACGGTTACGCGCGCTCAGGATTGTTGATGAACGACGCGGCATCCAGCAGTAAAAGCGGGCCGTATTTGACGCCCGCAGGAGAAACGGGCGGCGCGGTAGGGCGTCTGGGCAATGAGGCTGACACCTACGTTGAACTGAACGTGGAACATAAACAGACGCTGGAAAATGGCGCGACAACGCGCTTCAAGGCGATGCTTGCCGATGGTCAAAAAACCTATAACGACTGGTCAGCAGACTCCAGCGACCTGAATATTCGCCAGGCGTTTGCTGAGCTGGGCAGCTTGCCCGATTTCAGCGGACCGTTGAAGAGCAGCACCTTCTGGGCCGGTAAGCGTTTCGACCGTGACAACTTCGATATCCACTGGCTCGATTCTGATGTGGTGTTCCTGGCCGGGACCGGGGGCGGGGTCTATGACGTGAAATGGGACGACGATTTCCGCAGCAATTTCGCGATTTACGGGCGCAATTTTGGTAGCGAAGAGGAGATCGACAACAACGTTCAAAACTACATTCTGAGCATGAATCACTTTGCCGGTCCGCTGCAGGTGATGGTGAGCGGAATGCGCGCCAAGGACAACGAAGATCGTCAGGATGCCAACGGCGATGCGATCAAAACCGATGCTGCTAACAACGGCGTCCATGCGCTGGTGGGCTTGCACAACGACAGCTTCTACGGCCTGCGTGAAGGTTCGGCCAAAACGGCAGTACTGTACGGTCACGGTCTGGGCGCAGAGGTGAAAAGCATCGGTTCCGATGGGGCGTTGCTGTCAGAAGCCGATACCTGGCGTTTTGCCAGTTACGGTGTCACGCCGCTCGGCGGCGGCTGGCATATTGCTCCCGCGCTGCTGGCGCAGAGCAGCAAAGATCGTTATGTCAAAGGCGACAGCTACGAGTGGGTCACGCTCAACACGCGGTTGATTAAGGAAGTGACGCAGAACTTCGCCCTTGCCTTTGAGGGCAGCTATCAATACATGGATTTGAATCCGGAAGGCTACAAGGACCGTAACGCGGTGAACGGGAGCTTCTACAAACTGACGTTTGCCCCGACCTTAAAAGCGGGCAAGGTCGGCGATTTCTTCAGCCGTCCGGAATTACGGTTGTACGCAACATGGATGGACTGGAGCAGCAAACTGGATAACTACGCCAGCGATGACGCCTTTGGCAGCAGCGGTTTCAACGCAGGTGGGGAATGGAACTTTGGGGTACAGATGGAAACCTGGTTTTAACCCTTCACGCTCCCGCCTGGCGGGGGCGTCACTGTCATCATAAAAATACGTTCAGCTAGAGGTGTCTATGGATTTCGACAATATTGCCCGCGCGCTTATTCCGCTGCTCGGTGGAAAAGAGAACATTGCCAGCGCGGCGCACTGTGCCACGCGTTTACGTCTGGTACTGGTGGATGATGCGCTGGCCGATCAGCAGGCGATCGGTCAGGTAGAAGGGGTCAAAGGGTGTTTTCGCAACGCGGGACAAATGCAGATTATTTTCGGCACCGGCGTTGTCAATAAAGTGTATACGGCTTTTATTCAGGCCGCGGGAATCGGTGAATCCACCAAGTCTGAAGCCGCCGACATCGCGGCTCGCAAGCTGAATCCGTTCCAGCGTATCGCACGTCTGCTGTCGAATATTTTCGTGCCGATTATTCCTGCTATCGTCGCATCGGGTCTGTTGATGGGCCTGCTGGGGATGGTAAAAACCTACGGTTGGGTGAATGCCGATAACGCGATCTACATCATGCTCGACATGTGCAGCTCGGCGGCGTTTATCATTCTGCCGATCCTGATTGGTTTTACCGCCGCCCGCGAATTTGGCGGTAACCCGTACCTGGGGGCAACACTGGGCGGGATTCTGACCCATCCGGCGTTGACCAATGCCTGGGGCGTGGCGTCGGGTTTCCACACCATGAACTTTTTTGGTCTCGACATTGCCATGATTGGCTATCAAGGGACGGTATTCCCGGTGCTGTTAGCGGTATGGTTTATGAGCCATGTCGAAAAGCAGCTTCGCCGGGTGATCCCCGACGCGCTGGACCTGATCCTGACCCCGTTTTTCACCGTCATTATTTCCGGTTTTATTGCGCTGCTGATTATTGGCCCGGCGGGGCGCGCACTGGGTGACGGTATCTCGTTGGTACTGAGCACCTTGATTGAGCATGCGGGTTGGCTGGCCGGGCTGTTATTCGGGGGCCTGTATTCGGTGATTGTGATTACCGGTATTCACCACAGCTTCCACGCTATCGAAGCCGGGTTGCTGGGTAATCCGTCGATTGGCGTTAACTTCCTGCTGCCGATTTGGGCGATGGCGAACGTGGCGCAAGGCGGGGCGTGTCTGGCCGTGTGGTTTAAAACCAAGGATGTGAAGATTAAAGCGATTACCTTGCCGTCTGCCTTTTCGGCGATGCTTGGGATCACCGAGGCAGCCATCTTCGGTATTAACCTGCGCTTTGTGAAGCCCTTTATTGCGGCCCTGATTGGCGGTGCCGCGGGCGGTGCGTGGGTCGTTTCAGTGCATGTCTATATGACGGCCGTGGGGCTGACGGCGATCCCTGGCATGGCGATTGTGCAGGCGAACTCGCTACTGAACTATATCATCGGCATGGTTATTGCCTTTGGCGTCGCCTTTGCCCTGTCTTTACTGCTGAAGTACAAAACGGACTCTGAATAATGAAGATGCCTTCTCGCTGGCCTGCGGTACTGCAGGCCGTTATGAAAGGCCAACCGCAGGCGTTGGCTGACGAGTATTATCCCCGGTGGCATCTGGCGCCGGTTACCGGATTGATGAACGATCCCAACGGGTTTATCTGGTTCGCCGGGCGTTACCACCTGTTCTATCAGTGGAACCCGCTGGGATGCGATCATCGCTATAAATGCTGGGGCCACTGGAGTTCGGCCGATTTAGTGCACTGGCAGCATGAACCGATGGCGCTGATGCCTGATGAAGAGTATGACCGTAACGGCTGCTACTCCGGCAGCGCCGTGGACGACCAGGGCGTATTAACGCTGTGCTACACCGGTAACGTCAAATTCGATGACGGCAGTCGCACCGCATGGCAATGTCTGGCGGTACAAAACGAGTCAGGTGGTGTTGATAAGCTCGGTCCCGTACTCGCCTTGCCGGAAGGGTACACCGGCCATGTGCGCGACCCCAAAGTGTGGCAGCACGAGGGGCACTGGTACATGGTGTTGGGCGCGCAGGATTTACAAAAGCGCGGCAAGGTTCTGTTGTTCCGGTCTGCTGATTTGCGCAGCTGGCAGCCCTGCGGCGAAATTGCAGGACATGGCGTAAATGGCCTGCAAAACGCGGGTTACATGTGGGAATGCCCGGATCTGTTCGAACTGGACGGTACGCACGTGCTGATCTGCTGTCCGCAGGGGCTCGAACGCGAGCCGCATCGCTATCTCAATACCTATCCCGCGACCTGGATGCACGGTGATTTTCGTTATGATTCGGCCACCTTTACGCATGGCGAACTGCATGAACTGGATGCCGGGTTTGAGTTTTATGCCCCACAAACCACATTAGCGGCTGATGGCCGTCGGATCCTGATTGGCTGGATGGGCGTCCCGGACGGGGAGGAGATGTTACAGCCAACACGCGACAATGGCTGGATCCATCAGATGACGTGTCCGCGGGAGTTGCATTTCCGCGAGGGCAAACTGTGGCAAACGCCGGTTCAGGAACTGCAACAGCTACGTCAGACGGAACACAGCTGGCATGGAAGGGCAGACAATGCGCCGCTGCTGGACGCAACCCGCCTTGAGTTTGAGCTTAGCGCGGACGCGCCGGTTAAGGTGAATCTCGCTAACACGCTGTGGCTCAGTCTGGATGAGACGGGGATAAGCCTGGAGCGAAAAAGCCTGCACAACGACGACATGCTGATGCGTTACTGGAAGGGGAAGGTCACCTCTCTGCGCGTGCTGTGTGACCGCTCCAGTGTGGAAATTTTCATCAATGAAGGCGAGGGCGTCATGAGCAGCCGCTATTTCCCGAGTCATCCCGCGCAAATAGGCTTCGAAGGTGCGTCAGCCATCACATTACGCTACTGGTCGCTTCGCGCCAGCATGGTAGAATGAGGGTTTTGGCAGCCGGATCTAAGTCGTTGTGAGAAAAACAAAACGCATCACTATTAAAGACGTAGCAGAACTGGCGGGCGTATCGAAAGCGACCGCCAGTCTGGTGTTGAACGGTCGCAGCAAAGAATTACGTGTCGCGGAAGAGACCCGCGACCGCGTGCTGGCGATTGCCAAACAGCATCACTATCAGCCCAGTATTCATGCGCGATCGCTGCGGGATAACCGTAGCCATACCATTGGCCTGGTCGTGCCAGAAATCACTAACTACGGCTTTGCGGATTTCTCTCATGAGCTGGAGACGCTGTGCCGCGAAGCCGGCGTCCAGTTGCTTATCTCCTGTACGGATGAAAATCCGGGACAAGAAACCGTGGTGGTTAACAATATGGTTTCCCGCCAGGTTGATGGCCTGATTGTGGCCTCAAGCATGTTGAATGATACCGACTACCAAAAGCTCAGCGAACAGCTGCCCATCGTGCTGTTTGATCGGCATATGAACGACAGCTCCTTGCCGCAGGTGATTACCGACTCCATAACACCGACCAAAGCGCTCGTCGCCGATATCGCTCGCCAGCACCCGGATGAAATCTATTTTCTCGGCGGTCAGCCGCGACTTTCTCCCACGCGCGATCGGTTAGAGGGATTCAAACAGGGGTTAGATCAGGCCGGAGTCACATTACGCCCGGAATGGATTGTTCATGGAAACTATCATCCAAGCTCCGGCTACGAGATGTTCGCCGCGCTGTGCGCACAGCTGGGTCGTCCACCTAAGGCCGTTTTCACTGCCGCCTGTGGATTACTGGAAGGGGTGTTGCGTTACATGGGGCAACATAATCTGTTGCAAAGCGATATGCGACTGGCAAGTTTTGACGATCACTACCTGTACGATTCTCTGGCCATCCCGATTGATACGATCCGCCAGGATAATCGCCAACTGGCGTGGCACTGCTTTGATTTAATCGGCAAGTTGATTGAAGGCGAGGTCCCGGATCCGCTGCAACGCAAGCTGGATGCGACGCTGCAGCGGCGGTATAAACCGGCAGGGTAATAAAGTTTACTCAACCGGCATTTCGATATTTATCGATGCGTTTTGTGGTGGGGAGTTTAATCATATCAATCAGCCTTATGAGGGCTGAACGTGACCCGGTTCTGTGCGGTATCGGTTTTAGATTCTAGCGCGATGAAGATGTCACGAATGCTGTGGCACAAAGGTGCATTTAGAGGCTATTAGCGACCAAGGGGAATCTTACTGAAAAATGCTGGATTCTGCCTGACCCAATAATGGTGCGCATAATGTATATTATGTTAAATGCGATCTGGCAGTACATACTACCGCATTGCATCCTTACAGAAACGATCCTTTCTTCCCCACCCCCAATGATTATCATCCTCAGCCCTGGCATGAACTCCGTGAGAACCCTACTCCTGCATTCTCACGGAGCAATAAGACACAACATCTTAATCACTAAACCTGATGCGTTGTCACAACCACCTTGCGTTGACGATGGTAACCGGCAGCACCTGTCGCGCCAGCAACGATAGCCATAACCACCAACATGAAGAAACTAAACCAGCTGGCCTTCGCAGCGGCGGCGGCAGCTTTCTCGCCCGCTTCCCGCGCTTTTTGTTCGGCCTGTTTTTTCAACTCTTCATATTTTTGACGGGCTACCTGATAATTTTTCTGCGCCTCATCGACCATCTGCTCCGCTTCGGCATCACTCTTGCCGGTTCTGGCCATAATGATGTTTTTCAGCGCCTGACGATCGGCGGCTTCAAAGGTGGCACTGTTTCGGTCCGTTAATCCCTCAATAAACCGGGTGACATCTCCACCTTGATTGATGTTTTGTTGTGCCATATTCGCTTCATTGCTGGCATTCTGTTCAAGTGCTTCAGGTTGTAATTCTGGCTTTCCTGTCTGTCTTAACGTTAATTCCAGTTGATTCTGGAAATCGTCAAGATTGATATTATTTTCCGCTAACTTTTCCTTCGCCATTTGCGTGACTGAAGGTGCAACGGCTTTAATACTGCTGCCGACGGTTTGCATTCCTGAACCCACTACACTAATAGCTCCACTGGTCGCATTATTGGCAAGCATGATTAAAAATGCGGTGCAAATAAGCGTGTTCACGCCAAAAACTAATACCCCGTGTAATGAACCGTGACGGTGTGCCAGCCAGCCGCTGACATAGCCACCGACGGCGGCAGAGATAATCATACTGACCCCGGTCCAGATGGCGGCCCCGGTGGCTAAGCCTTCAAGAGGATGCTCTTCCTGCAAAGGGTCTACCGTGGTCGCCCCGATTGCTGAACCCAAAATCATTAATAACAGATAAACCACGATGGATATTACAACGCCTGCAAATACCGCGCTCCATGAGATTCTTTTGTGGACCAGCGGATTAATCGCCGGGTAAAGCGGGTCGACTGCTCTCTCTTCAACATGTTGATAATTAGTCATTTTAATCTCCACTGTTTTCAGTCTTATCAGGATAATAAAATAAGTTAATGATTTGTTAAAACTAACCATCAACATTAATAATAGCCCTTGCTGAATTTAATGATTACTTATATTGGCGCGGAGGGATTGAAGCGGCTTCGTTTAAACGAAGCGCCAGGCGAGAAACAGAGAAATATATTATTTCAGGAAAGATAGATAATGAGAAGTGAAACAACGATAGCAAAGCGCTGCTCACCTGCCCGGCTCCTTGGGCATCGTCACAGCGCTTTGCTCAACGTTGCTATCTACATAACAACGCGGTGATGGTCGTGGGCGAACAGCGAATCCAGTCTGATGACGTTTTCCGGCAGCGACGCATCGTCCTGTGCGGGTCCGACGCCTTCAATATGGTCGATATCGCCCTTATCATCGTGATAAACCGTCATCACCCTGGCCTCGCTCAGCTGGTGAGTCAGGTTCTCAGAGATATGCAGGCTGGTTGCCAGTTCAGGCTCTGCCAGTCCCGCTTTACGGCGGCGGCGCTCTACCCGAAAGCGATACTGGTTATATTTCGCCCAGCCGATCAGCACCAGGCCGTTGAATAACGCGACTACTGTATAAATAGTCATGGTGTCGAGCGTCAGGAAGAACGGGGTTATCTCCGTCAGATGCGTCCGGTCCAGCGCCATGGTCAGGCCGTTATAAATCAGCCAGATAAAGACAAACCAGGCGAGCAGCGTCAGAGCAACATCGATAAGCTTCGGCATTCGACGACGTTCAGTAAAGATCAGCGGTTGATTCATGATTTGATTCTCCCAATACCACGGTCAGGACTGACCCAGCGAGCTCTGCCGCGCTGGCGCATCAGCATGACTTTCGGGAATGCGACAAGGGTCGTAAACAAGCTCAGCACCCAATACACCACCGGGAACCAGATAATCCAGAACAGTGAGGCGGTAATGCCCTTCTCATAGCGCCGTTCGATCAGCAGGCTGACCAGGAACTGCAGAAGGCACACCACGCCCAACATCAATCCGGTAAAGCCCGGTGGGAACAGATGGTGAACGTACAGGCTCTCCGGCATCGGCAGAAGCAGCCCCAGCAGGAACAGCAGAATGCTGATCGCGTAAGAAAAAGCCCAGACGGTCGACAGACAAAACTCGGCAAACAGCGGCCACATCCGGCGATATTCCCAGGCCCACAGGCGGCGCATATTGACGATAAACACCTCTGCGCCACCCTGCGCCCAGCGAAGACGCTGCTTCCAGAGCCCTTTCAATGTCTCCGGCATCAGGATCCAGCACAGCGCGCGCGGTTCAAAGAATACCGACCAGTGCCGGAGCTGGAGCTTCCAGCTGATATCAATGTCCTCGGTAATCATGTCCGGGCTCCAGTACCCTACTTCCGCCAGCGCCCGACGGCGAAACGCGGCAATGACGCCCGAGACGGTGAACACCTGGCCGTACACGCGCTGGGTGCGTTTGATAAGCCCAATGATCGAGCTGAATTCCCCAACCTGCACCCGGCCAATCAGCGTCGAACGGGTCCTGACACGCGGGTTACCGGTTACGGCACCGACGCGTGGAAACTGCAACAGCGGTGCCACCATATAGGCGGCGGCGTCACGATCCAGCAACGCATCCCCGTCGATACAGACCAGGAAATCGCTGCGCGCCGCGCCCGCACCGGTTTTCAGGGCCACGGCTTTGCCCTGATTCTCGGCCAGATGAATCACCCTAAGACGTGAGTATTCGCTCGCCAGCTGGTTCAGCACTTCACCGGTGTTATCTTTTGAACCGTCATTAATGGCGATCACTTCAATGTTTTCATAGCGCTGCGCAAGCGCCGCTTCGATGGTCTCCCGGGCGTTATCCCCTTCGTTATAGCAAGGGATGAGGATCGAAATCAGCGGTGAGCCCTCCAGCACCGGCGGTGGCGTATCCTTACCCCACTTCCAGTGACGTTCACGGTAGAACCAGAAGTAAAGCCCGCCGCTCATCCACAGAGCTGACATAAACAGTGGCCATAAGAATATAAAGTTCAGCATCACTTCGCCGGTAAAGATGACCGCCACGCTCAAAGGCAGGCTGAACATCAGGCAAAGGATGAGGAAAGCGACAATGCGATCGGTCATTTTTGCGGATACCAGAATGAGGAGAATGTCGATCGAACCTCTGACATCTCAGGTTTATCGTTGATGAAATCATCGGGGTAATAGCCGTAGTTGACCGCCCCGCTCAGCTTCAGCTGACGCATCCAGTCGGCCAGCTGTGTACCGCTGATTTCACTTTGCCCTTCGGGTTGTCGCCAGTCGCGCGCCTGCAGTTCGAATACGGTCTTGTCCAGTGCACCGGGATGTTGGGCAACGGCATTGACCAGTTTATCGAGCCAGGCATTGGACTCATCAAGTGGCACTTTCTCCATCAGTGGCATCGCCATCGGAGCCGTCCAGTTGTAGGTGCCAAGGAAATCGGAGAGGTTCTGCGCAAACCACGCCTCGCTCTCCGGCTCCAGCACCGGCATGGCATAAATGTTGCGCGCCGTTTTCACCTGCGGGCCGCGAATCGCCTGCGTGGCCCGGGTGAGCTGGAGAGTAAAGTCGATCAGGGCGCGGCTCTTGAACCGCGTCCAGCGATCAAACATCTGGGGGTTATCGCGAATCTTCCCGATGTCGCCCGGGAACCCGGCGGCCCGGTAAGCAGCCAGCGCATCCGGCGAGGCATCTTCAAAGTCCGTCAGGAAGGCATCATCGTGGAACAAAATCCCTTTGAAGCTGGCGTGCGTTGCCAGGTCCTGGTAGATCTCGGTGATGCGTTTACGCGCCTCGGCGTTCCACGGAGAAAGACGTATATATTGCTGTTTATCAACGGCGCTGCGGTGAGTGTCCGGATCCCATTTCATGACCCGCGGAATGGAACCATCAAGATCGAATGCCAGTACCGGCATCCAGGCGAAAACCTCCA
Source organism: Leclercia sp. (assembly GCA_049284415.1). Taxonomy (GTDB): domain Bacteria; phylum Pseudomonadota; class Gammaproteobacteria; order Enterobacterales; family Enterobacteriaceae; genus Enterobacter. The sequence goes on along the minus strand of JBAPXW010000006.1, from coordinate 104,282 downwards.
CGCCGGCACGGGTCTGCAGCTGCCAGGCCAGGTAGTTAAACAAGTCGGCGCGCATCGGCAGCCAGCGGTTAGGGAAGTACAGTTCGCGGATGTTGCCGTCACCTTTCGGATCGGCATAGGCCTGCAGGAAAACATGCGAGATACGCATGTCATAAACACGCTGGATCAGTTTGTCGATGTTTCTGCGCTGCTGATCCGGATTCTTATCGTAAACATAATCAAGGTCGACGTGCATCACCCGCATGGTGCGCGGCTCACGCACCTGCGCTACCTGCCCGGCAAAGCTCTGGAGTGACGGGTTGTTGGAGATCAGAATACGCGGCACATCATCCAGATTGGCCGCATTCGCCAACCCCTCGTTCAGGGTGAACGCCATCTTATAGCCGTGCTCTTTTGCGATCTGCCAGGTGGTTCCACTCGCGGCACCGTAAGGCCATACCCAGGCGCGCGGTGCTTTGCCGGTGACCTCGGTGATTTTTTGGGTGATCAGATCCAGGTCGGTATTAATGCGCTGATTGAACTGCGCGTCCGTTTCGTACTGTTTGGTGGCTTTGTTGTACAGGTGGTTGGCGACGGCAGGCTGCTGGCTACCCTGCGGGTTGGCCGTGCTGCCATAATGCGAAGCCCAGGTATGGGCGCCGATTTCAACCAGCGGCGATTCCCCCATCTCCTTGACCATTTGCCAGGTGGCAAATTTATCGCGCGGCGTCATCAGGCCGCCAAAGTTGACGGGCTTGCCGGGCGGTGAGTCCACCCAGCTCCCGACCGGTGCCCACAGCGCAGGCCAGTTGTAGGATTTCAGCAGCGGCCAGACCCGGGTGTAAAAGCTGCTGTAACCATCATCAAAGGTCAGCAGGACGGCTTTCTCTGGCAGCACGATTTTGCCGTCGTGCGCATCGAGGATTTGCTGCACGCTCACCGGGTGATAGCCGTTATCGCGCAGCCAGGCCATCTGTTCGTTCAGCGCGCTGGTGCGCACCGACAGATAGCGCTGGTCGGCGGCGTTATCCTCCACATCGTGATAGCCGATCACCAGAAAACTGTTTTTCGGCCAGGCGTGATCGGCGGTCAGTGGGGCTCTGTCCGCCGGCGGATCATAGCGCGGTGTATTTGCACTGCCGCAGGCGGTGATCAGGATCCATCCGGCGATGAGCAAGGTCGAGCGCAGCCCTTTCTTTAACATAGTCGGCCCCTAAAACCTGACGTTCAAATCGAAAGCGATGGCGATGTTCCGCTCTCGCTTGCCATCGTATGGACGTTTATCCCAGGTCAGCATCAACCCGCCGTCCACTACGTGATTCCACTGGATACGCTGCCCGTACCCCAGCTGGGTGACCACGCCCGTTCCATGATCCTGCTGCCAGTAGCTGCCGACCCCCGCGGTAAGCTGTTGCGTCCAGACCGTGTCATACAGGCGATACAGCACGTGTTCCGCGCTGAGCCCCGGCACGAAGGTAAAGTCCTGTTTCGGGTTGTAATACAGCACGTCTTCTTTGCTGTTTACGCTGCCGCTGATTGCCGGGATCAAATCCAGCGTAAAGCGCGGTTTGGTCCACAGACGCTCTTTGCCGCTCAGACCGTATTCAAACCGGTCGTTGCCGTCGGAGAAATGCGACCCGGCGAAAGAGAGCTGGTATTCGCGCCGTTCGTTCTGATACCAGCGAATGTACCCGTCTCCGCCGTTGGCGCTGACGTTGTTACGCAGGGCACGCAGCGGCGTGCTGCGCGCCAGTCGCTCAGCCGATCCCCCTACCCGCCAGTTGTCGTTAAAGTCATGCCAGGCCGACAGGCGTCCGCCAATTTTTTGCCCGTCGCCGTAGTTGCGTCCGGAAATTTCCATTTCGGCCCAGTAATCACGGGCGGTCCATTCGGCACCGGCGGCCAGATCGCGGCTGATCCCCTTCCCTTCTTCAAACTCACCGGTGGCAAAGTTGAAGCCGGTAAACAGGCGCCAGTTGTCGTTGATCGGCGGGCTGTAAATCGCCGAATTTAGGGTGAAATCGTGTTTACCGCTGACCGGGCTGTCGGACGAAATGCCCTGATAACCGCTGATCCGCAGCTCGGACATTTTGTGCACGTCACGAATGCGCGCCAGCCGCAGCGTCGACGTGTCATCCGGGCTGCGGGCGATAACGTCATCGGTCAGTTCATCCGCCTGCTTCCACTCCTGCAGATCGAGGGCAACGTAGGCCTGCTGGCGCTCCAGCTCGAGGTTGCTCGGCTCCAGCACTTCGGCAAGCTTCAGCTCGACCTCGGCCTGGCGCGGCAGTCCTCTGGCTTCCAGTACCGAGGCATAGGTGATGCGCAGCCCCTGGTTTCCGGAACCGGTGCGCGCTAGATGTTCGGCCTGCTTTTCGGCGGCTGGCAGATCGTTGGTGGCGATATAGTACTGGCTGAGCATCATCTGGCCGGTCAGCCAGTTGTCGTTCGGTTGCAGCGTCGGGGACCCATAAATACGCCGCAGATAGGGACTTTTCTTGATGTACTCATCCGCCTGGAGCTTGGCTGCCTTGAAGTTTTCATTATCGATGCGGGCGAAAAACAGCTCCTGCTCATCTTCCGGGCTCAGCGGCGTCTGTGGAAGGGGTCCGGTCGGATAATAAATGCTCATCAGCAGCGCCTCGGCTTTAGCGGGCTGCTGCTGGTTCAGATAGGCGGTGGCGATCCAGCGTTTAGCGTAGGAAGGCACCGGCGCTTGCGCGTCCAGTGCCTCATACTCGGCGATGGCTTCCGCGTTACGCTTGCGGATAACCAGTGCGCCGATGCGGTCGGTTCGGGCGCGGCGAACATCTTCCTGCGCGTCCGGCAGCGTTTTCCACGCGGCGAGCAATTTGTCGTAGCGTTCCAGGGCCCGGTCGGCGACGATAAAACGCTCCGCTTCGTTACGGGTTGGCGTGTAGGCCGAGCGCACAATTTGCGCGGCGGCATCCAGTTCCAGACGGCGTTTCATCGGATCGTTATCGGAAAGATTATCCGAGAGCTGCAGCGCCGGGCCAGATACACGGTTGGCTGCCAGCACCCCGACCATCGTCGACTTTGCGCTTTCATTTTTCGGATCCCCCACCTGCGCCTGGCTGGCTGCAAGCAAGGCATCCCAGTTTTTACCCTGCGCCTGATAAACGTAAGCAACCAGCGCATCGCGATCGGGGCCCGGCTCCTGTTGCTGCCATTTTACAGCTTCAGTTAATGCCTCTTCGTTGCGGCGGGCGTCGGCCAAAGTCATGATCCAGCCGGTGCGCGCGTCGGCATTCTCAGGTTCGGTGAGTAATACATTCTCCCAGACCGTCAGCGACTGATCCCATTTCTGCTCATTGCGCAGCACGCGAGCCACTGCAATCTGTCCGCGCGCGGGAATATCCACCTGCCCACGATAGCGCTGCCAGACCTTGAGCGTTTCCTGATCGTTATTCGCCCAGCTTGAGACCTGTAGCCAGTCGGCCACCTGCTCAGCGGTCAGCGCCTTTTGCGCTTCCTGGGCCTGAAAATAATTAAGCAACGGTTTAGTGTTACCGGCTCGGGCTTCCATCACCAGAGCGTCATACTCCTCTGTATCGGCCATAGCCTGTACAGGAAAAAGAACGGCGGCGGTGCAAATGCAGCCCACCAACCTGATGTTATTTATCGTTTTTATCGACCGACGAATGCTGAACATAGCTTTTTTATATCCTTATGCCAGAGCAGGAGTAAGCTGTATCATTCAATGTGTTTCTTCATGATTCGTTAATAAATAAAGCATCAGAACTTAACGGTGAGAAATATAGTTTTAAATCTGACGCCTTTGTATTATTGACAACGCAATAAAACGTATATTTATAGGTGTGGAAAATTAACGCCTTTAAAAATCTAACACTGGTTTCCAAAATATTCCAGGAAAGGCCCGTAGGTAACCCACTAAAAATAATTTGTAGTCAGTTTTTTCTCATACTTCTGGGATTCAATGCTGCGTAACGGGGTAAAGACAGATCGAAAATAACGCAGGTGCAAAGTTTTTCGACGCCAGACGGTGCTATCTTGTTGATAAAATTGAGTTTTGATTTGGATGCCCTCTTTTTTGATTGTCTGGTAAAAAAAACCTTATTTTGTGCATAAGGCCAGACGCCTCCGGAATAGTACATTACCTGGCTAATTAATTTTTTCGCAAAGTATATATATCGATTGTTTTTAGGGGGCAGAAGATCGGACCAGCAAAGCCTGGGCTGGGTTTTTATCGCCGGTTGATGCGATTCAGTTAACAGTGACATAGCGCACAAACTTATAATGCCGACCCGACCGCGTAAATAAATGCGCTGCCAGCACGGCAAAATCAGGTGGGAAACCTCTCCGGCAGAGCCGCTTTTACGTTGTACCGCGCAGGATCCGCGCCGCCTGGCTCGCTAAACCGCTGAAAATAGCCTCGCGGATAGGGGGCGGGAAATCGACTGGCAGCTCTGACGTAACCTGGGCTATTACCTCTTCGGTGCGGTTGGCCATCTCCTGCATCGCGCGTTCCGCCAGTTCTGGCGAATACCCCGCATGCGCCGCGGTGCTGATAAAATGGCGCGGTTGGATCATGGCGAAGTGGTACTGCCGGTTTTTGCCCTGCAGGGCCATCGCCATCTTGGCTTTTCTGGCCTGAATCCCGCCGCCCGCAAACAGCGGAAAGGCAGAGATGACATCGTATAACGGCGTCATCCGGAACGAAGAGTCAGCTTCAATAAACAGGCTGAAGTTCTTCCCATGACCATCGATGGCCGCCAGCATCCAGAACAGGATCTGCGATTTAAAGAACATCTCGCGATCCTGGGCCGCCAGCCGCGAACCGAGCAGCAGCTTCATGGCATCCGCGATCCCTGGCCCGCCGTGCGATTCATATTTCAGTGCCGGAGAGACGCCCAGCGCCTGGCAAAAATCCTCCTGCGGCAGGCGCATCAGCCAGCCGCTCCGGGCCCACCGGCGATCGAAACGCTCGACAACCAGCACCTTTTTTTGCCCAAAGCGGGCCATTTCAGTATGGGCGACGGGAAAGCCAAACGCTTTCGCAATGCGCATACACAGCCACTCGTTCTCGCAGCTCTCGCTCAGGTCGATATTGTTCTGTTCAATTCTGCCGATCGGCAGCTTGAAAATATGGCTGGTCGGGGTACTCCCCTGGGGCCGTTGCCAGCGATTCTGATACCACAGCAGGGCTGTTTTCTCCTGCGCCCCGGCCAGCGAAATACGAAAATCAGCCCCCTCTTCCGTCATCCCTAATGGCGACATCTGATAGCCCTTCAGGAGCGATTCTATCTGCTGTTCGTCCAGCGGTTCGGCAACGATCTCCATAACCGAGGGAATGTCCAGTCCGGGTGGGTAAAGCTGTATGGCACCGACGCAGTCACGTCCCACGCTGGCGAGCAGATCGAAAGGATGGGCTGTCTCAATCTGGAACCGGGCCTGCATTCGGGCAAGAATGGCTTCTGAATCGGGCAGCAGATTGCTGAAGAAGTTGTAGACCTGCTTGCCTCTTATTCGGCCGTGCTGCAAAGGCAGCGACAGGGAAATGGCGCGTGAACCGGGTTCGGATAACCACCCTGGCGTGTACTGAAATGACATCGCCCCGCTGCTATCGCGGTACAGCGTGCCCACCACCTCGCCATTCATGGCCACTGTCAGACTTTGCGCGCGCATCGCTTACCACTCCTTTGTCCAGGTTTTGCCTTCCGGCAGCGTCGACCCGCGTTTCACCACGTGCAGTTCCAGATCCAGCGCCGAGAGGATTTTGAACAAGGTTTCCAGCTTGGTCGATTCCGGTTTATTCTCGAAATCCGAAACGGTAGTTTGTTTAATGCCAACCTGTTCAGCCGTCGCGGTTTGCGTTAACTTATTGACTTTGCGCTGGTCGCGTACCGCCTGAGCCAGTGCGCCTGCTGATGTCACTTTCATGGTTATCCCCTCTGGCGGATAAAGTGAGAACATCCCCTACAGGGGATAAAATCAGAATAACCGCTACAGGGGTTAAATTCAAATTATCCGCTACGGCGGTTAAAAATTTCCTGTCTTTTCTGCCAGGCGATGTACTAAGGCACGGAGCTCAGGTGTGTTATTTAAGGAGGATAATATTGTATGTTGTAACTAATACTCTTTAGTCAGGATAACTGGCACAGATAGCGCTCTGTCCTACACTCACATTCAGAATTCCACTTTGCGGGCACAGGGAATGTATAGCACTGATGATTTGAACAACCACGAACTCAACCTGTTCTCTCATATCCTGTGGCAGCTGGGTTCCGGGCAGGACAGCCATACCTTACGTCGCGAGACGCTGGAGAATGTTTGCTGCCTGCTGCAGGCTGATTTTGCCGCATCGTGCATCTGGTCCCCCGCTTCGGGTACCTCTCATAAAGGCGTAAGCTGGAACATTGACGACAAGGCGATGCAAGAACATGCCAGTACCTGGCAATATGTCGATCCCATTACTCCGCTGCTGCGAGCGAAACAGCGCCCTACTCTGGTCGATGACGTGATGCCCGCCAGGGCGCTAAAACAGACCGCGTTTTATCACGATTTCCTCAAGCCCTGCGGCATGCATCATGGAATTAACGTCTATTTTCTACGTGACGGCGAAGATGTCGGCGACCTGCGGATCTGGCGGGCGAAAGGCGCACCGGCATTCGGCTCGCGGGAATTACGGCTTCTGCAATTGCTGGAACCCTGGTTTGCACGGGCGTTACCCAAACAGATCCGCTCCGCGTTAACTGCCCGTGAGCAGGAGGTCGTTAATCTGGTTTGCAAAGGACTGGGGGATAAAGAGGTCGCCCGGCTGCTGAATATCAGTTTCACCACCGTTCGCACGCACCTGAAGCACGCGTTAAGCAAACTGCACTGCGCAAACCGGACTGAACTGGCCTCCCGACTGAAGCATTAGCTCATCCTCAGGAATGAGGATGGCGCGGTATTAATCGATCTGCCTAAATAATCCGGATAATCACTGTCTGGAAATAGCGCAATGAAAATAATAAATCCGTCAGACCTCGCAAACACCGTTCCTGATTTATACACCTTAAGCGCCGCCGACGCAGCCGCGCTCATCTACCAACAAAAGATATCGAGCGAGCAGCTCGTGTGCGCCTGTTTATCCCGAATTGAAGCCCAGGAGCATCTGAATGCGTTTATTACAGTCAATGCAGATCACGCCCTGGCGCAGGCCAAAGCCTGGGATAAATACCTCGCCGGGGGCGGCGCACCTTTACCGCTCGGCGGCGTGCCGATCGCCGTAAAAGACAACATTCACGTGGCTGGCTTACCCAATACTGCGGGCACCTCGGCGCTGAAAGATTTTATTCCCACCACCTCCGCCCCGGTGATCGAGAAACTGATCGACGCGGGCGCCATTATTATTGGCAAAAGCAATATGCACGAGCTGGCCTTTGGCGTCACCGGCTATAACGCGGCGTATCATTCGCCGGGCGTCAAAGGCGTACGCAATGCCCGCAACCCGAGCCGTATTGCGGGCGGGTCGTCGTCAGGCAGTGCGGTGGCCGTGGCCACCAGCATGGTTCCGGTAGCCATCGGCACCGATACCGGGGCATCGGTTCGCCAGCCCTGCGCCCTCAACGGCTGCGTGGGATTTCGCCCCACCACCGGGCGCTATTCCCAGGCGGGTATCACCCCCATCTCGCACACGCGGGACACCGCAGGTCCGATGGCGCGGAGCGTCAGCGATATCGCGTTGCTCGACAGCCTGATCTCCGGTTCTGCCGGGCTACCGCCCAAACCGGCAAAGCGTATTCGCTTAGGGATTGCGCACTATTTCTGGCAAGAACTGGATGACGACGTCAGCCAGCAGGCCCATGCGGCGCTGGCTACGCTGCGCGACGCCGGAGTGACCCTGGTGAATGTCGACATGCCCAATCTTGAGCAGGCCAATGCCGCCGTTTCGTTCCCGGTGGTGATGCATGAAGGCAAACATGATTTGATTACGTATCTGGAGGAACAGAATACGCAGCTTACCCTTGCCGAGGTAGTGCAGCAAATCGCCAGCCCGGACGTGCGCGCCATTTTTGAACACGGCATTATTCCGGGGCGGATCCCGGACAAGAGCGGCCAGCCCGTCCCACTGCCGCCGCTGTATGACCAGGCTATTTCGCAGGGGATTGACCGTCTGCTGGCAATCTATGAGCACACGTTCCGCGAGAACGCACTGGATGGGCTTATCTTCCCCACGTCGCCTGTGGTCGCCCCGTTGGCCAATGAGGAGGTCAGTTCGGCCGAGAACTTTGCCCGGCTGATCCGCAATGTCGATCCAGGCAGTAATGCCCGGTTGCCGGGACTGTCGCTGCCGATTGGTAATGGCCCCACCAGCCAGCTGCCGGTAGGGATTGAGATTGACGGGTTACCCGGTAGCGATGCGCAGATCCTGGCGATTGGGGCAACGCTTGAGCAGATCCTGAAACAGTAATGCAGTCGCACTTGGTCTGTTCAGGATCAGGTGCTAACAATCGTCAGCTAAAACCATTTTCGCAAAGCCCGCCGCGAGCAGTTTCATCGTGACGTCATGAATGTTTTTTTCTTCTCGCTGGGCGTCCGGCAAATCAAAGCTTAACACCGCATCTTTAACCACCGACATTTTCAGCCCCAGGTCTGAACCCTGTCTGACGGTGGAATTCACGCAGAAACCGGCGACGGCGCCTATCACCACCAGCTCTGAGATCCCCTTCTCATCCAGATACTGTTTAAGATCGGTAGAGGCAAACGCCGATGAGGTCCGCTTAATGAATACGCGTTCGTCGGGGGTAGGTTCAAAATCATTGAGGAGCGGATAGAAAGGCGAATCCTGATGCAGCACGCTGCCTTCGTCGGGCGTCTGGTGAACAACGTGGGCCACCAACGCCTGCTCCTTACGGAACTGACTTAATACGGCTGTCATATTGCTGATAGCGTTAGACGGATAAAAATGAACCCCTTTATTGATTCGGTCTTCCACAAACTTCTGCATATCAATAATCAGTAATGCTCTGGACATCTGCTTTCCCCGTTCAGTAACGTGCGATGGACTCCCTTGACTCGTCGTCACCTTAGCATGCTCTCTGTGATTGACTTACCCCCGAATAATAAGAGAATAAGCGTTCCCGGCGACTACCCTAAACTGGAGCCTATCATCGCCCGTTCACGCCGTTTTCAGCCTGTAGCACAACACCTTAAACGCTCAAGCGTACTTGTCGCCTGGGCGTTTTTACTGGCCAGCTGCAGCTCTACCCCGCCAAAATCGCTGGTGACGCCTCTGCCGCCGGTCACTAAACAGCCGCTGGTGCAAAAGCCGCAGCACAATGAACCGGTGCGCGGCGTCTGGCTGGCAACCGTGTCGCGTCTTGACTGGCCACCGGTTTCGTCGGTGAATGGTGACAGCCCCGCGTCGCGTATCCAGCAGCAGCAAAAAGCCCTGACCGATAAGCTGGATAACCTGAAAAACCTCGGGATCAATACCGTGTTTTTCCAGGTCAAACCTGACGGCACGGCCCTGTGGCCGTCACGAATACTGCCGTGGTCGGATATGCTGACCGGCAAAATTGGTCAGGATCCGGGTTACGATCCGCTGCAGTTTATGCTCGATGAAGCGCACAAACGCGGGATGAAAGTTCACGCCTGGTTTAACCCTTACCGCGTTTCGACCAATACCCGCCCTGGCACCGTGGCGGAGCTGAACCGGACCCTGTCGCTCAACCCTGCCAGCGTGTTTGTTCTGCATCGCGACTGGATCCGCACGGCCGGCGATCGCTATGTGCTCGACCCGGGTATTCCCGAGGCGCGGGACTGGATTGCCAGCATCGTGGCGGAAGTGGTGTCGCGTTATCCGGTGGACGGCGTGCAGTTCGATGACTATTTCTATGCCGAATCGGCGGGCTCGGCGCTCAATGACAACGCCACCTGGCGTCAGTACGGTCAGGGTTTTGCCTCGAAGGCTGACTGGCGACGCAATAACACCCAGCAGCTGATTGCGCAGGTGTCGCGTACCATTAAGCAGATCAACCCGAACGTGGAGTTTGGCGTTAGCCCGGCTGGCGTCTGGCGTAACCGTTCGCACGATCCGGCCGGATCCGATACCCGTGGCGCAGCGGCTTATGATGAATCCTTCGCCGATACCCGGCGCTGGGTGCAGCAAGGGTTGCTGGATTATATCGCCCCGCAGCTGTACTGGCCGTTTGCCCGCGATGCCGCGCGTTACGATGTGCTGGCGAAATGGTGGGCCGACGTGGTCAAGCCGACCCATACGCGGCTCTATATTGGCGTTGCGCTGTATAAGGTAGGGGAACCGTCCAGCAAAGAACCTGACTGGACGGTGAAAGGCGGCGTGCCGGAGCTGAAAAAGCAGCTGGATTTGAACGAGTCTGAACCGCAGATCGACGGGACGATCCTGTTCCGGGAAGATAACCTCAATCAGCCCCAGGCGCAGGACGCGGTCCGCTATCTGCGAAGCCGCTGGGGGTCGTAAATTCCGCTAACAGGCGCCTGTATTCACCCATGCAGGCGCTTGCTGCCCCCCTGGATTTCTTGTAACCTTCCCCGCTTTCTCCCCTTGCCAGATAACAACCGGATGCCTATGACGACTCAACCTTCGAAAGATCCTCTCCACGGCGTTACCCTCGAGATGCAGGTCACGGCCCTGGTGGCGCGCTACGGTTGGGCCGAGCTGGGTAAGATCATTAAAATTAACTGCTTTAACAGCGACCCGAGCGTGAAATCCAGCCTCAAGTTCCTGCGCCGCACGCCGTGGGCCCGCGCCGAGGTCGAAGCCCTGTATCTGGACTCCCTCGACGACCCGGCCCCGGTGGCAGATGACGAAGACGCCACCAGCCCCTGGGCCAGAGCACGGGCTGACAAATAACCTGAGGTTAAGGCCGCCTGAACAGCGCGATACTGCGGCCCGCTAATTCAAACACCGCCTCCTGGGTGACCTTACGGGGATGATTGTCACCGTCGGCAGTGCTCAGCTCCAGCGTCCATCCTCCCTCACCGTGCTGCGGAAGCGTAAACGGCACCGGACTGTCGGCGGGGTTAATCAGCAACAGCACGTCGTGCCAGAGTCCTTCCTGCATTTTCAGGTCCGGGCGACTGATATACAGTCCCAGCGTCGCCCCCGCCTCCCAGTCTTCCGGCTGCTGTACTCCTCCTCCGGCATTAAACCAGTGGATCTCCATCCCGTCTCGCCAGCTTTCGCGGCGCAGTAACGGCTGGGTGGCGCGCAGATGGATAAGCTGACGGGTAAATTTGCGCAGCGCGTCGGCGCTCTCGGGCAGGTTTTCCCAATGAACCCAGCTGATCTCGCTATCCTGACAGTAGACGTTATTGTTCCCCTGCTGGCTGCGACCAAACTCATCCCCCGCCAGCAGCATCGGCGTACCGTGAGAAAAGAACAGCGTGGTAAGCAGATTGCGCTTCTGCTGCTCTCTTATCGCGTTAATCTGCTCGTCGTCGGTCGGGCCTTCCACGCCGTAATTTGATGACCGGTTATCGTTGTGCCCGTCGGTGTTATTGTCGAGGTTGGCGTCGTTGTGCTTCTCGTTAAACGAGACCAGGTCATTGAGGGTAAAACCGTCGTGGGCGGTAATAAAGTTGATGCTGGCCCACGGACGACGCCCGCGCAGGTCATACAGATCGCCGGAACCGAGCAGCCGGGCGGCAAAGTCAGACGAGACGTTATCGCCCCGCCAGTATTCGCGCACGGTGTCGCGATACTTGTCGTTCCACTCGCCCCAACCCGGCGGGAAACCGCCCACCTGATAGCCGCCGGGACCGATATCCCACGGCTCGCCAATCAGTTTCAGTTTGGACAGAACCGGATCCTGCATCATGGCGTCAAAGAAGCCGCTGCGCTGAGTGAACCCTTCAGGCTCCCGTCCCAGAATCGTTCCCAGGTCAAAACGGAAACCATCAATGTGCATTGATTGCGCCCAGTAGCGCAGCGAATCCATCACCATCTGCAATACCCGCGGATGGGAGGTATTCACCGTATTACCGGTTCCGGTATCGTTCACGTAATAACGGTGCTGATCGACAATTGTGCGGTAATAGGAAAAGTTATCGATCCCTTTAAACGACAGGGTCGGCCCCAGTTCGTTGCCCTCGGCGGTATGGTTATAGACCACGTCGAGGATCACTTCGATACCGGCGTCGTGAAACGCGCGCACCATCTCGCGAAAGCCCTGAATCCCCTGCGGTCCGCAGTAGCGCGACGCCAGCGAAAAGAAGCTGAGCGTGTTGTAACCCCAGTAATTTTTCAGCCCCTTATCCAGCAGATGCTGATCGTCGGGGAAGGCATGCACCGGGAGCAGTTCAACCGAAGTAATGCCGAGGCTTTTGATGTAATCCACCGCGGCTTTATGCCCCAACCCTTCATAGGTGCCACGAAGTTCAGCGGGAATGGCCGGGTTAAGCTGGGTAAAGCCCTTCACGTGTGTTTCATACAGAATGGTACTGGACCACGGCACTGCGGGGCGATGCGGGTCCTGCCCGTCGAACACGGTGGGATCAATCACCCGACACTTAGGTGTGTACGGCGCGCTGTCGCGGGTATCAAAGCTGAGGTCTTTGTCTTCATGCCCCAGCTGCCAGGCAAAATGGGCATCGTTCCAGCGCAGATCGCCCACCAGATCCCGGGCATAGGGGTCAATCAACAGCTTGTGATGATTGAAGCGATGGCCATTTTCGGGATCGTAAGGCCCGTAAACCCGATAGCCATACAGGGCACCGGGCTTCAGATCCGGCACATAGCCGTGCCAGACCTCGTGGGTATATTCCGGCAGCTCCAGACGGGCAATCTCGGTTTTGCCGCTCGGATCGTACAGACATAACTCCACCCGCTCGGCGTGAGCCGAAAACAGCGCAAAGTTAACCCCTTTACCGTCGTAGTTAGCCCCGAGCTGATGGCTGTAGCCTGCCCGGATCTCATAGCGTTTATCATTTGCCATAGTCTCTCCCTCGAACGCAAAAAAATGGTCTTGCCAAAATCAGTCGCAGGCAAGTAATACCCGCCAGCAGTCCCGCGTCGTCGCGAGTTGCAGGCTTTCATTTAATAACAAGATCTCACCGCTGAAGCAGTCCCGGTAGCGACGGTTCGCCAGGCCCGCAGGCAGGATCACCTCGGTCTGCGCCCACAGGGCCGCTCCGCTGACCGGAAACGCGTCGTGGGCCGCATCAAAGGCCAGACGCGGTGCCACCACGATCAAGGCATCACCGTCATCAATCCGGGCATAGGCGATAGCTTTATCCGCCTGCTCGCCGGTGGTGATGAGCGCCGTATAGCTTCCCAGGCGGAACAGAGCCGGCTTCTGCTGACGCAGCTGCAGCAGGATGGCAATCACCGACTGCTTGAGTTGCCCGTCCAGCCAGCTGGCAATACCTGACGGTTTTGTGCTGAGCTGCTGCGCGAGTTGGGCGTAATCCGGCTCCCGGCGGTTATCCGGGTCGACAAGGCTAAAGTTGAGCCCCTCACTGCCCTGATAAATATCCGGCACGCCAGGCGCGGTGAGTTTAATGACCGTCTGACTCAGGCTGTTGACCAGCCCGCTGAGAATAAATGGCCGCAGCGCGGCGCTAAAATCTTGCAAGAACAGCTGATTGTCGGGCGACAGCAGATGAGCTGCGTAGGCCAGCACCACCGTTTCATAGGCTTCGTTGCTGTCGACCCAGTCGGTACGCAGCTTGGCTTCGCGCAGGGCTTTCTCGACAAATTCCAGGAACCGTTCCTCAAGGGCTTTGAGCCCCGCCGGATCCTGCGGATCGAGCTGCGGCGGCCAGACGCCAGCCAGCGCCTGATACAGCATCCAGGTATCGGCCGCGCGCGGTGCGGTTCCGTCATTGAGAAAGCGGACGTGGGTCTGGTTCATCTGCTGCCAGCGGGCCACACACTCGGCCCAAATCTGCGGGGCTTCGGTCAGGGTGTACAGCCGGGCGCGGGCGTCTTCCCCGCGTTTGGTATCGTGGGTCGAGGTACCTGAGAGCGCATCCGGCTGACGGTCGCGGCGGGTCGCCATCTCGCTGTGAAAGCGGGTCAGGGAGAAACCGCGCGGCACCGGCTCGGCACCCACTTCGTTCAGGGCCAGACCCATGTGCTGACGGAAAAAGAGCGTGTCTTCGACCGACTTGGCCATCAGCGGCCCGGTCAGCTGCTGGAAGCGGATACGGAACGCCGTCGCCGTATCGGTGTCAACCACCTCCCCCGTCAGGATCCGGGTCAGCAGCGTCAGCGCCGCCGGGTCCGCGCTGACCTTCGCCACCACGCTGTGCAGCAGCTGCCGATCGGCCTCCGACAGCCCCTGCGTCGTGCCGTAGGTGCGATACACCGGGAAGGCCACCAGCAGTTCCCGCAGCGCCAGCCGCAGCACGTCTTCTTCGATTTCGCCCTGCCCAACCGTCAATGCCAGCTGCAGCAGGGTGTTAAATTCACCTTCAAAGTTGCGCTCAACCATCAGCAGACGGGCCGCGCGCAGCTCGGCACGCATATCCACCGGCTGGCCCATCACCTCGTCATAGGCCTGACGCAGGGCATCGATACGCTCGTCATCCACCAGCACTTCCGAGAGCGAGGCAATAAACTCATACCCGGTAGTACCGGAAATCGGCCAGTCGGTCGGAAGATGTTCCCCTTTACCGAGGATCTTCTCCACCGTGATGTAGCAGTCCGTCCCCGCCTGCTGGCGCAGACGCTGCAGATAGCCGCGCGGATCGGCCAGACCGTCCACATGATCGATTCGCAGGCCGTCCACCGCCCCCGAGCGCACCAGCGCCAGAATCAGCGCATGGCTGTCGTCAAACACCGCCTCGTCTTCGACGCGCACGCCGACCAGGCCGGTTATCTCAAAGAAGCGCCGCCAGGAGAGATCGCGCGGGGCATCGCGCCAGCTGGTCAGACGAAACGGCTGCTGGTCATGCAGTTGTGCCAGCTCAGCCGGGTCGCGAAGCCTCAGCACGTCATCTTCTCGTCCCACCCAGCTGTCGGGGGTTAACGGGTAATAATTGTCGAAATAGGCCAGCGCCGGTTTGCCGGTATGGGGATCGCGCTGCACGCTAAGCTCGCCCTTCTCCAGCGCCACCTCTACGTCATCGCCAAGGAACGGTAAAGTCAGCCGCCGCGACCAGTCGATATCAAAATGACGGGCAAAGCGGCTTTTCTCGCCGTGCTCAATCACATCCCGCCACCAGGCGTTCTCCAGCGAAGTGGACATGTGGTTCGGCACAATATCGAGGATCAACCCCAGTCCGGCACTTTTAAGGGCGCTGACCATCCGCTCAAATCCGGCGCGTCCCCCAATGGCCGGGTCAATCTCGTTCACGTCGGTCACGTCATAGCCGTGTGTAGAACCGCTGGCGGCGGTAAAAATGGGTGAGGCATACAGGTGGCTTATCCCGAGCTGCTGCAGATAAGGCACCAGACTGGCGGCACGATCGAACGTCATGCCATTACGAAACTGAATACGCCATGTTGCGGTGGGGATCATCGGGTGGTCTCTCCCTGTGCAAATCGCACAATAAGGGTGTCAGGAAGCAGTTCAGTGCGGGCCTCAGGCCAGGCAAACAGGGTTTCCCCCGCAAGAAAGGGCAAGGTTTCCTGCCGATCGCTGGCGTTGAGTGCCAGCGACAGCGTGCCTTGCGGAAAGGTCCAGCTCACGACCACGCAGCCGGGCGCGGTTTTCAGCACCTTGCCGGTGCCGCCGCGTGCGGTTGCCAGCAGCGGGACAATCGCCTGCTGACGTAGCCGCAGCAGTTGCTGAGTGAAGTGCAGCCAGTGCTGACCAGCGGGCAGGTTGAGTTTGTCCCAGTCGAGCTTCGAGCGCTGGAAGGTTTCAGGGGCGTTGGGATCGGGCACCGATTCGTCATGATCGGCAAACTCGCGGGCCCGTCCTTCACGCACCGCACGCGCCAGATCCCCATGGAAATCGGTAAAAAAGAGGAACGGCTGGGTTTCACCATACTCTTCGCCCATAAACAGCAGCGGAATATGCGGTGACAGCAGCAGCGCGGCCAGCAGCACCTGGGTGCGTGCCTCTCCGACGAGGCTAATCAGCCGGTCGCCCTGGGCGCGGTTGCCCACCTGATCGTGATTCTGGATAAAATCGACAAACGCCACCGGGGGCTGGTCGCGGCTGTCGACGCCGCGCCGCTCGCAGGTCTGCGGGGAACGCTCGCCCTGATAGGCAAATCCTTCGGTCAGCGCCCTCGCCACCCATTTCTCGGGACGATCGGCAAAATCCTGATGCCAGGCGTGGGTCTCGCCGGTGACCATCACATGCACGGCGTTATGCAGATCGTCGTTCCATTCGGCGGTAAACAGCGGCGCGGAACCGTCCTCCTCGCGTGGATGCAGAAACACCACGTTGCGGCTGTCTTCGGTGGTGAGATGCACCGGCCTGTCGGTGATTTCACGGCGAATACGCTCGGCAATCTCAATCAGCACGTGGGTGTCGGCGCTGTCTTTGATCTGGTCGATGGCGTCAAAACGCAGGCCATCGAGGTGATACTCCGTCAGCCAGTACAGCGGCGCATCGGTAATGTACTCCCGCACCGGGTCGAGATCGTAGGCGATGCCGTTGCCCCACGGGGTCATCCGCTCCGGATGGAAAAAGTCCGGCGCCAGGCGTGGGAGATAGTTTCCCTCCGGTCCAAAATGATTGAGCACGATATCGAGAACCACCGACAGCCCCAGTCCGTGGGCCGTATCGACAAAGGCTTTCAGCTCATCCGGCGTACCGTAAGCGCTGTGCGGAGCATACAGCAGCACGCCGTCATAGCCCCAGCCGCGCTTCCCGCCCGCCTGCGAGACGGGCATCAGCTCAATAACGGTGATCCCGAGTTCAGCCAGATACGCCAGTTTGTCAGCGGCGGCGCGAAAGGTGCCTTCCGGGGTAAAGGTGCCGATATGCAGTTCGTAAATCACGCTCTCTTCCCAGGCGCGCCCCTGCCAGTCGGTATGCTGCCAGGCGTAACCCTTCGGGTTGGTCACGAGTGAAGGCCCGTTCACATCCCCCTGCTGAGCGCGGGACGCCGGGTCCGGCACTGCGGTGCCGTCAGAGAGGATAAAGCGATAAGGTGAACCGGGGGCCACGTTCGCGACGGTCAGCGCAAACCTGCCGCTGTCGGTCGGATCCATTGGCAACGTTTGGCCGTTTAATCGCAGCGAAACCTGCTGCTGCCCGCTTGCCCACAGGCGAAAACGCGTTTCGCCGCTGTCTGAGTATTCACATCCCCAATACTTCATCGTTTTTGCCGTCATTCCATCACCTCGTCTTACCCGTACTGCCTCGGGTTGCTTAACGTATAGCGCTACGCTGAGGGAAAAAGAGAAAGTGCGTCGGCGGTAAACCGCGCGCGAATAACAAGCATAGACCAGGATAGTCAACGTGATGTGACAGCGTCACAGAGGGGGGGATGCAAATCGGGAGTCGTTTACTGTTGCCAGAGAAAGGTAAAGTGAAGGGAACCGCCACCTGAGCAGCATGTTCCCCCTCACCCTAACCCTCTCCCTCAAGGGAGAGGGAACAGTCCGTGCAAAACCGTTACGCCGGTTCCGGCAATCTGAAGCTGGAGATACTTTGCGTCAAATGCCTCGCCTGTTCTTCCAGCGAGGCGGCTGCAGCCGCAGACTCCTGCACCAACGCAGCGTTTTGTTGGGTCACACCGTCCATCTCCGTCACCGCCTGCCCAACCTGACCAATCCCGCGGCTCTGCTCTTCCGACGCCACGGCGATCTGCTCCATCAACGCATTCACTTTATTCACCGAGGTGATGATCGCATTGATCACCTCGCCAGAGCGATTGACCAGCTGCGAACCGTTTTTCACGCTCGATACCGACTGGGCAATCAGGTGTTCAATATCCTTTGCCGCGACGGCGCTTTTCTGCGCCAGGGTCCGCACTTCGGTGGCGACCACCGCAAAACCTCGCCCCTGATTACCGGCACGCGCGGCCTCAACGGCGGCGTTCAGCGCCAGAATATTGGTCTGGAAGGCGATGCTGTTAATCACGCTGGTGATGTCTTCAATACGCTGGGAGTTAGCCGCAATGGTGTTCATGGTATCGATCACTTCACGGGTCACCGACTCACCGGTGCGCGCATTGTTCACCGCATCCTGCACCAGCTTCCCGGCCTGATGCACGTTCTCGGTGTTATTGGCGACGGTAGCGCTCAGCTGTTCCATGCTGGCGGCGGTTTCTGTCAGGGCGGACGCCTGCTGTTCCGTGCGCGAGGCCAGATCGATATTGCCGGAGGCAATCTCCTGCGAGGCGTGATTCACGGTACGGCAGGCTTCACGCACCTGAGAGATGGTCTCCAGCAAGGCCAAACGCATCTGTTCCATCGACCCCATCAGCTGGTCAATTTCATTGTGGGAACCGTCTTTCAGCGGCACCGTTTCGGTGAGTTTACCGGCGGCAATCTGGCTGCAGTGTTCGCGGGCGAGTTCAATCGGCGTAAAGACAAAGCGCGTCATCAGCCAACTGACCGCAACAATCACCACCACAAACAGCGCTGCAAAGGCGGCAATGATCGCCAGGCCCGACGTAAAGTGGTCACGGGCATCCTCATTCAGGCTTTTGGCATATTTCTGATGAATGGAAAGCACCTGGTCGAGCACGATTTCGTACTGACGGTCGAGGCGGGAGATCTGGGGGATAAGCGCGTCGAATTTTGCGGCGTCGTGGGCCGATGCCGCGTCAATCAGCGGTACCAGCCCCTGGTCGCGGTAATTTAGCCAGGCGTCGCCATAGTTTTTGACCAGCGGTGCTTCGTCCGCCAGGCGCGGCGCGGCGTTAAAGGCCGCAAACGCCTCGTCCGCTTTGGACAGCGCCAGCTTAACGTCCGCCAGCTTCTGCGTGAGGTCGGCCGTCTCGCCGCCTTCCACCTGCTTCATATATTCCATGACCCGCACGCGCAGGGTCCGGCTGTGGTTAATGGGGTCGATGATCGACAGCACAACCTGGATCTCTTTATTCACATTATCCAGGGATTCATTGCTCTTGAGAGCCAGCCAGACGTTGGTCGCCGCACTGGCAACAAAGAAAAATAACAACGCAAACAGGACGGCAAGGGACGACTTTTTTAACGACATAATTACCTCAGAATCAAAACGGTCTGAGGCATTATCGGCAGGGGTTAAACATTATTGAATGTAATAGTGCCGGTCGGTTTTTTGCTGATTTAAAACGCGAGATGCCCACTGGCGGCCGGCTGCGGCCAGTAAATACTCCCCACGCCGTTTAACTGCGGACGGGAGAACAAAAATCCCTGGAAGCGTTTGATGCCCGCCGACTCCAGCCAGCACCACTCTTCAATGCGTTCAATCCCTTCCGCCACCAGCGCGATCTCCAGATCGGTACAGCAGCTGATGATCGACTTCACGATGGCCTGCTTCGGCCCGCTGAGGTGGATATCGCTAATGATTTCGCGGTCGATTTTAAGCTTGTCCGGCTGAAAACGCGTCAGCAGCGACAGTCCGGCATAGCCCGAGCCAAAATCGTCAATCGCCAGACCGATGCCCGCTGCACGCAGCTGCTTAATGGCGCTATTAAACCGGTTAAAGCCGGAGATCATTTCATTTTCGGTGACTTCAATGACCACCTGCTCGGGCAGCAGACCGTGCGCAAGGATGTTATCCATCAGAAAATCCACCGCGCCGGGCACGTTGACCAGCGACATGGGCAGCAGATTGATGGCAATTTTATGATCGCCAATGCCTATTTTCTCTACCAGCGCAAAGGCATAGGCCTTAGTCTGCAGATCCACTTCGTACATTTTGTCCGGATCGATGGCGTTAAAAAAATGCTCCGGGCTGCCTCCGTCATTGCCCCGGATCAACGCCTCCAGCGAGGTGATTTTACCTGCCGAGGGTTCCACAATCGGCTGGAGGGCAAACTGGCAGACCTGATTGTCGATAAGTCCAGGAAGGGATTGGCCAAAAGGGGCATGCTCCGGGACCAGCGTCCAGCTGGCACGGTCCAGCGGTGCGCGGGCCGCAGGCTCATTCTGTCGGGTAACAAACGAACGAATAAACTTGAACACTTTGTCTTCTGCGGTCAGATAACGCTCCAGCTTGCTGTAGCGCAGCACGCTGGACAGCACCGAATCCGGCGTGTCGATGCAGAGATCGAACAGCAGCATCCCGACATGTTCAAAGCGTCTGCGCGGACCGTAGTCGCGCATCAGTTCCACAACATTGATATGGCGTTGGTCTGTCCGGATGGTGGCGAACAGTGTATTGATATCGTCTTCCGCCCCTTCGAGGATCTGCAGAAAATCGACGCCGTTAAACAGCAAAATGCCGGTGATGTTGCGCTCGGTATTACGAATCTTTGCGGATTCAACAAGCGACGTCAGGGAGAAAGATTCACAGGATGAATTTAACTGGCTTTTATAGATGAGCGTAGTGAGCACAGCAATTGTTCCCGAAATAATATTTAAGCTTATAAATGAGTGTGTAGCATAAAACACAATTGCAGACTAATAGTATTAGGGCGAGAAAATGTTAAAACTGCGTTTTAGCTCAAAATAATTGAGGTGAATGTATCACATCCACTGCCCCCTTCAGGATCGTGCTTCTGCTGTGCCTCCCTGTTTATGCGCAGGCTGCCCCGCTGGTGCCACCTTCGGGTTTTAGCCAGCCGCTGCCGCAGACGGCGTCGGGAGACTGCATCACCCTGCCCGCGCCTTATACCGAGCCGCTGACGTTACGCAGTAAATATGAGGGTTCGGACAGCGCGCGTGCCACCCTGAACCCCGACGCGGAGCAGGCCTTTCGCGCGGCGACAAAACCGATTGTCGGCTTTGAGCGCGGTATTGCAGAGATGACCAGGCGCTATAAGCAGAGCGGCGACCCACGCACCTTAAACTGCCTGTTGGCCGGGTACGCCGCCTGGGCCAACGCCGGGGCGTTGCTCTCTCAGGAAACCAGCCACACCGGGCGCGCGATGCGCAAGTGGGCGCTGGCCACGCTTGCCAGCAGCTGGCTGGAGCTGAAGTTTATGCCCGGATCGCCGCTGCACGGGCAGCAGGCGACCGAGCGCTGGCTGGGTCAATTGGCAGATCGGGTGGTTCTGGAGTGGGACGGCCTGCCGCTCAACAGCACCAATAACCACAGCTACTGGGCAGCATGGGCAGTGATGGCCACCGCCGTGGCGCTCGACCGGCGGGATCTGTTTGCGTGGTCGATAAAAGAGTACCGCATTGCCGCCGGGCAGATCGCCGCCGACGGCACGCTGGCAAACGAGCAAAGACGCGGTGAGCGGGCGCGGGCCTATCATAACTATGCCCTGCAACCGCTGGTGATGATCGCCAGTTTTGCCGGGGCGAATCAGGTAGACGTGATGGCGGAAAATAACGGCGCGCTGGCGCGCCTGGCGGGGTATGTTTTGCGCGAGGACGACACGCATCTGGCGTGGCTGGAGCCCTGGTGCGCGATGACCCTGTGCAGTACAGTGACACTGTCACGCCTGTATGCCCATCGTCCGCTGGAGGATCGCCGCCTCGGCGGCAATCTTACGCTGCTGTATCAACGTTAAATCTGCGCCATTCCGCCATCCACAAACAGCTCGGCAGCGTTGATAAAGCTGGCAGCATCGGAGGCGAGGAACGCCACGACCTTACCCACCTCTTCTGGCTCACCAATGCGCCCTAGCGGGACCTGTGCGGCCAACGCATCGAACAGCGCCTGACGCTGCGCCTCCGGCACCAGATCCCCAAGCCCCGGCGTTTTGATCGGACCCGGACTGACCACGTTCACCCGGATACCGCGCCCCTGCAGATCCAGCGCCCACGAGCGGGCAAAGTTTCTGACGGCGGCTTTACTGGCGCTATACACGCTGAAGTTGGCGGTACCTTTAACCGAGACCGTGGAGCCGGTGAGGATCACCGACGACCCGGCGGTCAGCAGCGGCAGCGCCTTCTGCACGGTAAACACCACGCCGCGAACGTTAGTGGCAAAAATGCGGTCAAAATGTTCCTCACTGATCGCCCCCAGGGGCTGCATATCGCCGCCACCCGCGTTGGCGAACAGCACGTCCAGCCGCCCGGACTGTTCGGCAATCTGCGCGTACACCGTATCGAGGTCGGCAAGCTGTGAGGCATCGGCGCGAATGCCAATCACCTGCCCGCCCAGAGTCGCTACGGCGTTATCCAGCTCCGCCTGACGGCGACCGGTGATATACACCTTCGCGCCCTGGGTAACCAGCTCTTTCGCCGTTGCCAGACCAATACCACTGGTGCCGCCGGTGATCAGCGCGACTTTACCTGTTAATGCTGCGTTCATTTGATGTTCCTTCCACGTTATGAGGGTTGCACGCACTCTACCGCTTGCTGGATTAGTGAAAAATTAGCAAAAATGGAAATCACTTTTTCCCTGCGGGAATAATCCCGCGTTGATGAGGGCCTTTCTATGGATCAACTAATGGCGATGCGCGCCTTTACCCGTGTGGTCGAAACCGGCAGTTTTACCCGGGCGGCTGACTCCCTGAACATGCCCATCGCCACGCTTAGCAAGCGGGTATTAGCGCTGGAGGCCCATCTTGGCGTGCAGCTGCTTCAGCGCACCACCCGGCGAGTCACGACAACGCCGGAAGGAGAGGACTATTACCAGAAAGCCCGCCGGGTGCTGATTGATATCGAGGATATCGACACCGCATTCAGTGCGGCAACGCGGCATCCACAGGGGCATTTGCGTATTGATGTGGGCGGGTCAACGGCGCGCGATGTGCTGATCCCGATGCTGCCGGACTTTATGCGCCGCTATCCCGACATCCGCATCGACCTGGGCGTATCCGACCGGCCGGTGGATTTAATCAGCGGCAACGTGGACTGCGTGATCCGCGGCGGCGCACTGGAAGACTCTTCCCTGATCGCCCGGCATATCGGCAATGCAGAGATGGTCACCTGCGCCACCCCGGCCTATCTCAAGCAGCACGGTATTCCCGACTATCCTGAAGCGTTACGCAACGGTCATAAACGGGTGAGTTATCTCTCCCCGGTAAGCGGGCGCGCCGTACCCTTTCGCTTTAACTGGGATCAGGAAACCCGCGAAATCAGTCTGCAGCATCATATCGGGGTCAACGAAAGCAACGCCCATCTGGCGGCAGCGGTTGCCGGGATGGGTATTATCCAGACGTTTCGTTATTCGGTAGGGGCATTACTTGAGGCGGGAACGCTGGTGGAAATTCTGCAAAAATGGCGACCGCCACAGTATCCATTTTACGTGGTTTATCCGCAAAACCGGCATGTGACGCATCGCCTCAGGGTGTTTATCGCGTGGCTTGCGGAGGTCTTTCCGCAGGCGGTGAAAGGTTAGCCGGACGTAAACGCCCGGCAGCAGGATCAGTTCAGGGTGTAGTCGAGGGTGATTTCCGCGTTCAACACCTGCGACACCGGGCATCCGGCTTTGGCTTTTTGGATCACGCCGTCAAACTGCTGCGGGTCAATCCCCGGGACCGTGACTTTACTTTGCAGCGCCACTTTGCTGATGGCAAAGCCACTATCGGTTTTATCCAGCGAGACCACCGCTTTGGTGTCAATGGAATCAGCGGTATAGCCCGCTTCCCCCAGCATCAGCGACAGCGCCATTGAGAAACAGGCTGCATGCGCCGCACCAATCAACTCTTCGGGATTGGTCCCTTTCTCACCTTCAAAGCGGGTATTGAAGCCATAAGGTTGCTGGTTAAGAACGCCACTTTCAGTAGAAACCGTCCCCTTACCGCGTTTGATATCGCCTGACCAGTGCGCCGAACCGTGCTTATGAATCGTCATGCTTACTCTCCTTTTGGCATAGAAAGGAGTAAGTATAGAAGAGCAATGTCGCTTTGCGGCAAAGCGGGAAAAATCTCATGCCTTTGCGCAAATACTCGCCTGCTATAGTGGTATTTCAACAAGGAGAAAAAGATGCAACCACCCGTCAGAGGTATCGACCATATTGGTATAACCGTCCCGGACATAAATCAAGCCACGCTATTTTTTGAGCAGGCTTTTGATGCCAGGATAATATATCGTTCCGTAGAGCCCGGTGATAATAATATTGACCCGGAAGCGCAACAAGAGACACTACGGTTATTCCCCGGTACAGAAATACGGGCCATCCGGATGCTGGCCCTGCCACATGGGCCGGGGATTGAGCTCTTCGAAATGCATGGCCCCCAGCAGCAAGCCCCGGCCAGGCCGAGCGATTTTGGTCTGCAGCACTTTGCCGTGTATACCGATGATATTACAGCGGCTATCGCCCGCTTTACCGCGGCGGGGGGAGAGATGTTCACCGAACCTAAGGCGCTATCCTTCCCCGCCGAACAGGGTCAAGGCAACGCCTTTTGTTACGGTAAAACACCGTGGGGCAGCGTGATAGAGTTAATTACCTGGCCATCACCGATGCCTTATGAAAAATATACCGAGCAACGTCGCTGGAAGCCCTGATATATCCTTAACAACGGTGCGATGATGATATTTTTATTTCCAGGACGAGTCTTAAACACAGCGCCACAAAATTTTGTCATTCTGGCTACGAACTAATTTGTTGCACGCCGGAACATTAAACAGAAAACGACACGGAGGCACCACTATGTTTACTTATACGTCTGCACACACACCATCCGCACAGCCGGAGCTGGTTAATGCGATTGCACAGGGTTTACGCGCTGAACAGGGCGCTGTCACTGAAGATGACATTTTAATGGAACTGACCAAGTGGGTGGAATCCACCGACAATGACATCCTCAGTGACATCTACCAGCAGACCATTAATTACGTGGTTAGCGGTCAGCACGCTACTTTTTAAAAACCTGCTAAGCTGGATCGGCAACCTAAGGGGTTATATTTCGTTCACCTTATCACTACAACAGGATTGAGGAGTTAACATGAAATCGAACCGTCAGGCACGTCATATTCTGGGACTGAGCCACAAGCTCTCTAACCACAAAAAAGTGGTCATTGAAGGCAATCAGGAAACAGTCTCCACCCACGCGACCGGCAGAAGACGCCACACAGACAAGTAATGTCGCCAGTCAAACTCACAACACCATCGGCCCTGCCGGTGGTGTTTTTGTTTTTGAGGTGCGGTTTTTAACATTCAGCTCCTTTATACTATCCGCCTGACGCCTCCCTGATAGCGCGCCACCGACGATGATTAATAGCAGTGCCAGGGATGGATTTTTAAAATTAAGTGAGTGACATGGACAACAAAGCGAAAACCAACCGTTCCCTTTACATCCCTTATGCCGGGCCCGTGCTGCTGGAATTCCCTCTGCTGAACAAAGGCAGCGCCTTTAGTAAAGAAGAGCGCAGCAGCTTTAACCTGCTGGGACTGCTGCCGGAAGTGGTGGAAACCATCGAGGAACAGGCAGAGCGCGCGTGGATCCAGTATCAGGGCTTTAAAACCGAAATCGATAAACACATCTACCTGCGCAACATCCAGGACACCAACGAAACCCTCTTCTACCGCCTGGTGCAAAACCATCTCGACGAGATGATGCCGGTGATCTACACCCCGACCGTGGGGGCCGCCTGCGAACGCTTCTCCGAAATCTACCGCCGTTCGCGCGGGGTGTTTATCTCATGGGCCGATCGTCACAACATGGACGACATCCTGCAGAACGTGCCCAACCACAACATCAAAGTGATTGTGGTCACCGACGGGGAACGTATTCTCGGTCTGGGCGACCAGGGGATCGGCGGGATGGGTATTCCCATTGGCAAACTGTCCCTGTATACCGCCTGCGGCGGCATCAGCCCGGCGTATACCCTGCCGGTGGTGCTGGACGTCGGGACCAATAACCAGCAGTTGCTCAACGATCCGCTGTACATGGGCTGGCGTCACCCGCGCATCACCGACGAAGAGTATTATCAGTTCGTCGATGACTTTATCCAGGCAGTTAAACAGCGCTGGCCGGACGTGCTGCTGCAGTTTGAAGACTTCGCGCAGAAAAACGCCATGCCGCTGTTGAACCGCTATCGCGACGAGATCTGCTCCTTCAATGACGATATTCAGGGCACCGCCGCCGTTACCGTCGGCACGCTGATTGCGGCCAGCCGCGCGGCGGGCAACCAGCTGAGCTATCAGAAAATCGTCTTCCTGGGCGCCGGTTCCGCCGGGTGCGGGATCGCTGAACAGATCATCGCCCAGACCCAGCGCGAAGGCTTAAGTGAAGATCTGGCGCGCTCGCGGGTGTTTATGGTGGACCGCTTCGGCCTGCTGACCGATGCGATGCCAAACCTGCTCCCGTTCCAGAACAAGCTGGTGCAAAAGCGCGACAACCTGAAAAACTGGGACACCGACAGCGAAGTGCTCTCCCTGCTGGACGTGGTGCGCAACGTGAAGCCGGATATCCTGATTGGCGTCTCCGGCCAGACCGGGCTGTTCACCGAAGAGATCATCCGCGAGATGCACAAATACTGTGCCCGCCCGATTGTGATGCCGCTCTCAAACCCGACTTCCCGCGTCGAAGCCACCCCGCAGGACATCATCACCTGGACCGAAGGCAATGCGCTGGTCGCCACCGGCAGCCCGTTTGCGCCGGTGGTATGGAAGGATAAAACCTACCCGATCGCCCAGTGCAACAACTCCTATATCTTCCCGGGAATTGGCCTCGGGGTGATCGCCTCCGGGGCATCGCGCATTACCGACGAGATGCTGATGTCCGCCAGTGAAACGCTGGCCAAGCACTCGCCGCTGGTAAACAACGGCGAAGGTCTGGTCCTGCCGGAGCTGAAGGATATTCATATTGTCTCGAAAGCCATCGCCTTTGCGGTCGGCAAAATGGCCCAGCAGCAGGGCGTGGCGGTGAATACCTCTGCAGACGCGTTGCAGCAGGCGATTGACGAGAACTTCTGGAAACCGGAATACCGCAACTACCGCCGTACCTCGATTTAAAAGCCGTAATAGCCGGGTCAGGCGCCGTTGCCGCCCGGCACATCAACCGTACCTTGCCGGACCTCCCATTCCCCGCTACACTCGTTTCATCCATCAACTTACTGAATATAAAGGAGGCTAATTATGCTGTGCTGTGAAGTTTTTGATATTTCACTTCACCTTGGTGATCGCACCTGCTCAAGCGTTATCGGTTTCGTGCTGCGATAACTTCGGCTTGAGCGAAGACACCTTAGACTGAATCCCTTCTCTCGGGCTTACCGGGTTATCGTCAGCGATGATTGACGAGGCATTTCTATGCCTGCAACTCTTGAGTAAGCAAATGAGCACACTACTGACTGCACAATTCCTGCGTGTTGATACGGCCTTCGAAACGCTGTTCGACGCCCTCTCCTTTACCCTGAAAAAAGGCGACCGCATTGGTCTGCTTGGCGATAACGGCTGCGGTAAAAGTACCCTGCTGAAGATCCTCGACGGCACCGATACCCCGACATCCGGGACGGTAGCGCTGGCCGGACACTGCCTGATGGCGCGGGTGGAACAACACCTCCCGGAATCTGTCTACCCCCTGACCATGCTCGACGCGGTGCTGGCGCAGCTGCCGATGGCCGAGCGCGAGAGCCTGCGCTGGCGGGCCGAATCCCTGCTGGCCGGAATGGGCTTTTCCGTTGCCGACACCGGGCTGCAATCGGCGACCCTCAGCGGCGGACAGCACACTCGCCTGCTGCTGGCGCGGGCGCTCATCCACCAGCCGGATCTGCTGCTGCTGGATGAACCCAGCAACCACCTCGATCTGCCCACGCTGCTGTGGCTGGAGCAGTTTTTGCAGAACTGGTCCGGCAGCTTTGTGCTGGTCTCCCACGATCGGCAGCTGCTGGATGCGGTGACCAACGGCAGCTGGATCCTGCGCAACAAAACCCTGCACGCCTTCGCCCTTCCCTGCACCCGCGCGCGCCAGGCGCTGACGGCGAAGGACGAAAGTGATGCCCTGCGGCGTAAAGCTGAGCAAAAAGAGATCGACCGGGTCACCGTCAGCGCTAAAAGGCTGGCGACCTGGGGCAAGGTCTACGACAACGAAGATCTGGCCCGCAAAGCCAAACAGATGGAGCGCCAGGTTGAACGGCTGAAAGAGAGCCAGACCGCGCTGACCGCCGGCAGTCCGTGGACCTTAACCCTGCACGGCGAGGCGCTGCCCGCCAACCGGCTGCTGGAGGTCGACACCCTCAACGTGCCGCCTGCACCGGGCCTGCCCGCGTTGTTCGAAGTGCAAAATGCGCGGATGAAAAGCGGCGACCGGGTGGCGATTGTCGGGCGCAACGGCTGCGGGAAATCCTCCCTGATGAAGCTTATCTGGCAGCAGTTTACCGGCCACAGCGTCGACGGCGGGTTAAGTATCCATCCGCGCGCCACCCTCGGCTATTACGATCAAACGCTGCATCAGCTGGCGGATGACGCCACGCTGAGTGACGCCCTTGAGCCGTTTGCCCCCGATCCGCAGGTGCGCAAGATGGCGTTAATCAGCGCCGGATTTGCCTGGGCACGTCATGGGCAAAAGGTTAACACTCTCAGCGGGGGCGAACGTTCGCGGCTGCTGTTTATCGGCCTGACGCTTGCCCGCTACAGCCTGTTGATGCTCGACGAACCGACTAACCATCTGGATATGGAAGGCAAAGAGGCGTTGGCCGGGACCCTGCAACAGTTTACCGGCGGCGTATTGCTGGTCAGCCATGATCGACAGCTCATCAGCCAGAGCTGCAACCGTTTCTGGCTGATTGAGGACGGCAAACTGAGCGAATGGCACGATGCCGATGCGGTATTTGCCCGTCTGCGCGCAAGCGGTGGGCTGAGTGCCACGTCGGTTCAGGCCGTCGTTGAGAATGCGCGGCCAGACGTCGCAGACGATCTGCTGGAGCGGTTAATCCGACTGGAGGCGCTGCTGGAAGAAGACAAACTGCGCAAGCCTAAGCATCAAAAGCCACAGCTTCAGGCCCAGTGGCAGGAGGAGATTGCCGCGCTCACCGCGCAGCTGTAAACCGGTGCCCGGCGGCGTTCTGCCGCCGGGCCTGGTGTTACTGAGGCTGTTTAGTTTTCCAGGCATCCCATGCCTGTTTGATTTCCTGCTTAGCGCTGGCGGCATCGTTAAAGCCGTTCAGCTCCACCGATTTGCGCCCTTCCGGCAGCTGTTTGTAGACCCGGAAGAATGCTTCGAGGCGCTGCTGCTCAATCTTCGGCAGATCGCTCAGCTCTTTAATGTCGTCATAGGTCGGGTCAATTTTGCTGGCCGGAACGGCGACAATTTTGTCGTCCTTTTCACCGCCGTCGATCATCTTCAGCACGCCAATGGCGCGCAGTTTAATCAGGGTGCCTGGCGCCATCGGGGCGCGGGTATAAAACACCACATCCAGCGGATCGCCATCGCCCGCCAGCGACTGAGTGAGCGAGCCGTAGTTCGCCGGATACGCCACAGGCATCGACTGGAAACGGTCGGCAATAATAAAGCCGGTTTTGGCATCGGTTTCATATTTAATAATACCGCCCGCCGGAATTTCGGTGACGGCATAAAACTCTTCCGGGTTATTGTCAGGCTGAGGGAAATCGAGAATGTTTTGCGCCTGCACGGAAGCGGACAGGAGTACGCTCACTGCGAGAAGTTTTTTTACCAGATGCATTGTCTTTTTAACTCTTCGGTTATTGAGAAGACAACACGTTACGATGGATCGATGACAAGATCATGACGGTTTTTTGTCAGATTTAATTCCCCATATCCTCACAGGCTTGATGGGTTATCAGTTGCGTAAAGAAAAACCCTATCGTGGCAAATATAAGCAGCGGGAAAGACGCGGAAAACAAAAATACCCATAAAGAGGGCATGTTTTTCGCCGACGTAAAACACGCCTCAAACAAGACGATGGTTATCCCACAAAACAGTCCTGCTATAACGCCATGTAGATAAGGTATGTTCCAGAATATCCATTCGTATTTTTCAGGTAAAGGGGTTTGCCTCGAAGAAAGGGCAACAATGGCAAACTGGTTATTATCTGATGCGGCCACCAGCTGATTGCCCTGGGCATATTTAACGGCATCCGCAGCCAGCGCCACTGAAAGCCATCGATACCCGGCGCTTTTTTCCCCCAGCGATGCATCGATATCCAGCCGTTCTGAAGCCAGCCCTTTTGAATCCAGCGCCTCTAGCAAAGGATATTTTTCCGCCCTCGACAAGCCGGTAAACCATAGCGTTTTGGCCGCAGGGACAGACTCAACATCGAGATACACCGTCATTTTTTCTTCGACCTCGGTCACGCCAGTCATAGGCTGGTAGAGATACACCGGTTTTACGCCATCCAGCCTTTTGCTCGAATGGGTTAACAAAAAAGCGGAGGCACTTTCCATACTCTTGCTGCCGCTGTCTTCGCTGTGCATATCAATGACGATCAATAATCTGTTCACGGGGGAAGCCTCGGTTGCGCCAAGCCACTTATCGATAAGGGCGTAATCAGGACAGACCGGAAGATAGTCAATTTTACCGCGGCTAACGCCCGGTAAGGTGAGGCGTTCCAGCGATCGTTTTAGTTCCTCGACGCAGGTCTGGTCACTGCCGCTCACCCAGACAGCTGTCTCTATATTGCGAAAATCATTGCTCTTTAGCATATCGGCCATTGGGGCCAGAAGGCGTGTAAAAACTTGCTCATTACGCGTCTGGTCAAAAAGATCATCCATAGCAATTTTCAACGGGGTTTTCGGTGCCAGCGGAAATTCACCCTCCAGGTTAAGCAGGTTAAGCGCAGGCTGTTCCAGCGGGGTAATGACCGACCACGCCGCGATGGCCAGATGTTTGCGGGCATATCGTTTCAACGCATATTTATGCTGTTTCGCAATATACTTGCGGGTTTCGGCATAATGTACGGGCATACTGAACGCCATTCTGATAATAAAAAGCAGTGTTGAGACTATGCTTACAGGAATGAATACTGCTAACACAAAAAAGCTGAAATTCACCTGTCTATTTTCAGACCAATTAGATATCTGCAGAATAACACCCAGCGCGATAGCGATAAAATACCCCAGAATAATAACAATACTGGGTATACGGGTCTTTACATCTTCCTGCTTTGAATATAACCACCACCTCATCACATCACCCCCGCCGTAGGCAATGTTGTCTTTACGACACATCCGCACGCTGCTTTACAGCCATCCACCACCACCCCGCGCCCCAGCATTATCCATCTGGGATGACAATCATTAATGGGGAAGATCCCTTTGTGCAGTGGGCAATCCACTTTATCGCCTTTCAGAGTGACCGGTTTACCCATAAAATCGGCACCGGAGGAGGTAAGCACTTTGCCACCGCTAATTAGTGGGTCGTTTAATCGAATAACACCTTTCATTTTTTTATCCTTAAAATGTTTATTGCGCGTCCATATCACAACGCATCTGGTTCCAACCTGAATAGTCTTTTACCTGGGGCACTGCATCAGGTTGCTCCTGCCAGTTAGTTTTGTATTGCTGGATACTCTGTTTAAGTCCTTGTTTAGTCATATATACCATTCCCCACGGCCAGCCGGGGGAACGCGGCTCGATCTTCTGTACCATTCCATCCTTCAGACGATATGTTACGCCCGGGCCACCAGCGGCCAGACGCGGATCCTCATAGGGCTTTGACGACATATAAAGACGGTGTTTGGTCAGCAAGAATCCCTGATCGTTAACCACGGTGAAAGAAAGAATGTCATCATAGTAAGGAGCATTACTCCCGTCAGGCTCGTTCTCACCCGGAGACATAGACGCCCCGCCTTTCTCCCAGGTTCGACCATAATCTTTTGAGACAGAAAAACCACTGGTCACTTTTCCCCACCATGGAACAGCAATATAACGCTCCGAAGGATGGGTAAATTCCTTGGTAAAAATGCGATAGAACTGACTGGCTATTTGTGAATGAATGCCGCGTTTCTTATCGCTGAACCAGAGCTCGCCTTCACAGTTCCAGCCTTTCAGCTCCAGATAACGATGATCGTCGAAGCGATATACGACCTGCATCGGACGGGTATCCGCGGCTGGCTGGTTCATGGCCCAGATACCGACGATACCGATGACGAGCAAAATCCATACAATTAAAAATGTCCGGCTCATGGTTTACGCCCCGCATCCATATCACAGCGCATCTGGTTCCAGCCTGAATAGTCTTTTACCTGGGGTACTTCATCAGGTTGTTCCTGCCAGTTAATTTTGTACTGTTCGATACTTCTTACAAGTGCTTGTTTAGTCCTATATACCATTCCCCACGGCCAGCCTGGGGAACGCGGTTCGATCTTTTGTACAGTTCCATCTTCCAGACGATATGTTACGCCCGGGCCACCAGCAGCCAGACGCGGATCATCATAGGGTTTTGACGACATATAAAGACGGTGTTTGGTCAGCAAGAATCCCTGGTCGTTAACCACGGTGAAAGAAAGAATGCTATTACGTGAAGGTGCATTCATCCCATCCGGCTCATTTGCACCGGGAGAAAATCCTGCAGACTGCCAGGTGATTCCATCATCTTTTGAGACAATAAATCCATCCACTTCCCAGTTCGGTATAGCAATATAGTGTTCAGAGGGATGAATAAACGGGTGGGTAAATATCCGGTAAAACTGACTCACAGGTTTAGTGTGAATGCCCCTTTTTTCATCGGAGTACCAAAGTTCCCCTTCACAATCCCAACCTTTCAGTTCCAGATAACGATGATCGTCGAAGCGATATACGACCTGCGTCGGGCGGGTATCCGCGGCTGGCTGGTTCATGGCCCAGAAACCGACGATACCGGCAACGAGCAATATCCATAGGATTAAAAATGTTCGACTCATGGTACATCCCTATTTCTCATTAATTTGACGATCTGTCAGCGCTCGGGGCATGCCCCATTGCAAAATAGTCTTATCCAGAAAGTTATTCGGTTTAACTATTCCCATATCAGTATCCACTCGATTACGGAAAGAAGGTCGCTCGCTGTCATAATCATTCACCACTCCGAAATCACCTTTTGGCAAGGTATCGTCAGGTTTATTCATAAAAAATTTGGTTGTAGCAGCTGGCAGTCTTCCCGAACGATAATAGTCGGTAGCCGAAAGATTCTTATTCAACGGATCCCGCCAGTCCGCACGGTGCAATAAATCCTCCCAGAACTTCCCGGCCTTGAAGTCAAATGACCGGCACTGACCAATCGCCAGATCAAACGCCATGGCATGGGAGGGGGCAAATTCACTCATCACAATAGACGAGTGCTGGCTGTAACCCACGGGGTCCATTTTTTTCCACTCTTCTTCCAGCTCGTCGCGATTTTTCAACCAGACCAGCTTCAGGGTTCTGAAATGATCAACGCCCGTTACCACACCCTGAATAACCTTATGACCCCTTTCAACACTCATCTGCTTCAATTCATCGGGCGTCAAAGAGTGGCCGGGCTTCATATTCGGGTAATAGTATTTGTCCATGTGATAAAAGCCGAATGAGGTTCTGCTGAGAGAGTGCGCTTTGGCGGAATACGAAATATACGCATCCGGACTGTCGGGATCGATATAGGTTTCGTAGGGAGTATCACAGGTCGCAGGATCATCATCCTTCTTGTTTTTTTGTCCCTGCAGCGCGAAGGTAAATGGCTCGGGCAACGCCTCGGCATTTACCACCACGTCGCGGGCAGAATACGCGGCATTGGTGATCCCACTGTATTTAGCATCCCCTTGCTGGGCCGCTGGCAGTTCAAAGGGAATGCCGGTTGGAGGAGTTCCCACCAGGCCGTGCTGATAAAAAACGCGCTGGTAAAGATTGGGGATACCTTCGGCTATTTTAACGGGGACCCCCTGCCAGCCAATGCCCTGAACGTTTTTCAGCGATACCGTACCGTCATTCGGGCAAAAATAGTTATACACCTTACCGTTATTGTTCCGGCGATAGCGGGCATCCTGACGTAGAGGGTTAGCAGAGGGTTTACGCAGCGTACAGGCCCCTTCCATCGCCAGCAAATCAGCCTCTGACAGCTCACCGCCCTTGTACTGGGTTGACATCAGGGCACAAAAATTGCTGAACGTCTGCTGCCGCGCGGCAGCTGTCTGGTGCTGACCGGCCTGGAGATTCTCCATCAACCTGTCGTCCAGCGAATAGGGCGAGTGATTCAGGATGACGCAGTTAACTGGCTCGTAGTCTGCCTGCTTCACCAGCATATTGGCCAGCATGGTGATGATCGTTCCCTGGCTATGCGCCACGACATTGATCACATCGCTCGTTGTTTCAGGTTCGTCCCGAATCTGAAGAATCAAATCTGCCAGCCGCTGTGCGGCAAAAAACTGATAAATCCGATGCGGATTGGCAAAGATCGGATGGGTATAATCCCCGCCGTTTACGTGCAGTGCCATAAACCCTGCCGCCGCGACAGCGGCCCCTCCGGCCCCTGGCCCCAGCATGTCCGGGATAGTCGTTGTGGCATTGGCAAAGGTCCCGCCGCCCTTAGCAAAGTTCACATCAAGGGCGTTTTTAAGACTGTCGTTCTGAAATTTAATCGCACTGGCGCCGTCATTTCCCAGCGCCTTTTTTTTATCTGCATTGTCTTCCTGATAGGCGTCATAGGGCAGATGGGCCGCACTGCCCAGTTTACGCACCTCACCCTGGTAACGCTGCTGATCCGCGCGCCAGTCCTCATGCGTCACCGGCTTATACCCCCAGTAAAAAGGAATTATCGGCGAACGCCCAGGCGCGGCAATTTTCGTCTGCGCCTCTTCGTTGTGCGTCATGATGAAATTTTTCCATTGATGCGCGTACAGGTCACTGCGGTTCAGGCGCTTGCTTAACCCGGCAATAATGCCCTGCTCCTGATTTTGATAGGCTTCACCCACGTCATTGACGCCGTGAACGAGGATCACAATCCCCGGCATCGGACGAGGAATACCCACATCGCAGGTCTGCGCCTCCAGCCCCAGAGTCGCATGAACCCCCACATCGTTCTCAGACACGACCCGCGGGCAATACGGGCTTTTCTTCACCTCGGCCATCAGAGTACCTCCAGTGTGTACGAATCAAGATCGGCAGCATCCAGCAGCGGGGAACAGCCCGTGCTGTCGGTCATCCCTTCGAGCACTTCACCGGAAGAACTCCTGAGCCGGAAAGAACGGTTGGCCAGTATCTGCTCGGGATCATCCGTGGCGTGCAGCCGATAGCGACGCGTAAACGTCCCTTTATTGAAGGAAGGTGACTGCATCTGCACGCTTTCCGCCCCTTTGTAGGCGAAGTTAGGTGCCTTGATCTCCACCCCGGTGGGCGAGAAAATTTCGACCAGACCATTGGGGCTAATACGGATCCCGCCCCCGCCGCAGACCAGCTGTATGCCCTGTTTGGCACTGCCGTTAATTTTTCCGGCGGTGCTGGTCAGGGTAAAATCCTGCTGAGACAGCATATGCATAGCGCCGCGCTGCGCCTGGGTCGTGATATCACCTGCACCGGCAATCATCTGGATGCCGAGCTTACGGGCAAACAACGACAAGGTTTCACCCACCGCTAACGAGAATTTTTTCATCACGTTGATGCTGCTGTTATGGCCCGCGGTCGCAAGCAGATCCTGTCCGGCAGAGAGTTGCAGGCTTTGCGGAGTCACATGCGCCTGCCCTTCCCCGGCATACGTCAGCAGGCCAGCGCCGGTCAGTTTGTTCAGCGTCTGCTTTAAGGTACTCTGCGGGTCGCTTTCAACATGGGTGATGCCAGCCGTAGTCGCGCTCTGCTGCAGCGTCATCGCCAGGGTGAGCGCTTTTTCCAACTGTGCAATCGCCGCCGTCATATCCAGCTGTTGTCCCTGGGCACGCGGCTGTGCTTCCGTGGTGATCATCACCCCTTTCGCCGCACGCAGCGCCATCCAGTCATCGGTTCGTGCTTCCAGCCCTTGTCCGCGTGGCTTTCCTTGTGAATCAACAAGATGACCCACGCTGAATTGCCCTTTGCCATACTCGGTTGAGATCTTGATATGCTCCTTGCCGCGCCGATCCTCCAGGCGGATTTTGTTTAACCCCGCCGTACGGATGACATTGCGGGTATCGTTGCGGTTGGTGACCAGATCCGGGCGAGCCCCGTCGTGCAGGACATGGGCGATAAAAGGCCGGTCGGGATCGCCGCCTTCAAACGCAACCGCCACTTCGGTGGCGTCTAAAAGCGGAAAATGAAAACCGTACACGTCACCGGCATAGGGTCTGGCAAGACGCACTAACGCGCTTTCAAACCCCTCCCGCTTCTCATCGAGATCAAAGTCAAATTTCACGCGGTAGCGGCCCTTAGCATCCAGCCCGGCGTAAGTTTTATTGCTGGTTATCGCCGCCACCCGCGCGGGCACGGTACCGGTAATAAGCGGACGTGGCAGATATTCGGGCCGGAAGCTGTAGCCTGTCCGGGAGGGGATGCCCGTCAGGGTGGCGCGGTAGTGCTGTGCGCGACTGCCTGAGAGGGTCATCCCCGTGACCAACAGACCCTGCTTAAAGCCGTCAGGAACAGGGCCTGTCAGATGAACGATAACGCCCGGCAGCAGCGCCGGATCGCTGGTGGTGGCGCCCAAAACACATTGCCCGTTTAGCAGACGTTCATAACGCAACCGGGCATAGAAGGTGGCGGTTTCTGCTTCCTCGGCGTAGACATCCCCGACGGCCAGACAGGGTTCAGCGTAGTGATACTCTCTGCCGGCAGTGATGCCGTCAGGAACATGTTCACTCACAATGGTTTTATCCGCCTGCGGCGACTGCGGATCGCGATAGTTATAGGTGCGTACCCGCACGTTTTCAGGGATCAGGGCATATTGCTCTTCCAGCGCGGTGACGTACTCCTCCTCGCTGGTCATGCCGGCGTGACGGACATAAGGCACTGCCTTCTCGCAGGCGCTATAACGACCGGGAGAATCACCAAATATCACGACCGTTTTGGTTGGAACGGTCACGTGATTTTCGAAGCGGAACCAGATGCCCACTTCGGCCAGCAGGCGGCGGATAAACTGGAGATCGGTTTCTTTCCATTGAATCACCATTTCCCGACGCGGATAGGTGCAGCGCAGTTTATCGAAATCGATGTTATAGCCAGCAAAGTAGCCGCTGTCTTTCATCAATCGGGTAACGAGTTCCGGCACGTTGATATCCATGTACACTGCCGAACGAAAATTGTTGTTCAGCAGTGCGAGTTCATGTTCCAGCACACACTCATAAAACGCTTCATCGGCGGACGACGTTAAACGGGAAAAGGCAGTGATTATTCCGTTAATCTGGCGCACCGGCAGCCAAGGGGATTCATTTTGCCAGGCGGCTTTTGGATTAGGGGAACGCAGAATAAACGCTGCACGCTGATTAAGTACCGCGCCAGGCACAATATTAGCGTCAGAGCAGGTAAAGCGGATCGTATAACGATAGGGCTTATTAAGCGTTTCTTCTCCTTTAAAGGAATGCACATCGGGTACACAATCCTTGCTGCCAGCAAAATGGATCAAATATCGATTTAACGTAGCCTGCTGTAGAATGGCGTCACTTTTCCCGTGCATATAACAATATCCTTTTGTGATACGGGTAAATTAAAAACAAGACGCCATACGTTAGCAAATTATTGTCGATTATCTTAGAAATAATAAAGCCTCCAAACGCATTATTTACAACGTGAATAATAAAACCAAACTC
Source organism: Leclercia sp. (assembly GCA_049284415.1). Classification (GTDB taxonomy): domain Bacteria; phylum Pseudomonadota; class Gammaproteobacteria; order Enterobacterales; family Enterobacteriaceae; genus Enterobacter. The sequence goes on along the minus strand of JBAPXW010000006.1, from coordinate 66,775 downwards.
ATACAAAATAAATATTTGCATAACCAGTAAGTAAACCCATATCGTTATTCCCATCAGGGAAGAATCATCAGCCACAACAATCTACAATCTTATTGGCTGTTTCCTTCTTAACCCCTTTAAAACCTCTCTGTGCTATGCAACCTTGCAGCGCGGATTAAAAGAATTAATACTTACGGAGTAAGACGCATTTGCATTTGTGTCCCGTCTGCCCCGCAGATCCTCATCATGAACATGGAGAAACATATGAAAGCTGCTGTCGTGACCAAAGACCATCAGGTAGAAGTGACCGAGAAAACCTTGCGCGCCCTGAAGCATGGCGAAGCACTACTGAAGATGGAGTGCTGTGGCGTGTGCCATACGGATCTTCACGTTAAGAACGGTGATTTTGGCGATAAGACCGGGGTGATCCTCGGTCACGAAGGGGTTGGCGTGGTGCAGGAGGTTGGCCCGGGCGTCACTTCACTCAAACCCGGCGATCGTGCCAGCGTGGCGTGGTTCTTCGAAGGCTGCGGCCACTGTGAATACTGCAACTCCGGGAATGAAACGCTTTGTCGCACCGTGAAAAACGCCGGGTATTCCGTTGATGGCGGCATGGCAGAAGCATGCATCGTCACCGCCGATTACGCGGTCAAAGTGCCGGACGGGCTGGACTCTGCCGCAGCCAGCAGCATCACCTGCGCCGGGGTCACCACCTATAAAGCGGTGAAGGTCTCGGCGATCAAACCGGGTCAGTGGGTCGCCATTTACGGTCTGGGCGGGCTGGGTAACCTGGCGCTGCAATATGCGAAAAACGTGTTCAATGCCAAAGTGATCGCCATCGACGTCAACGACGAACAGCTCAAGCTGGCCACCAGTATGGGTGCCGATCTGGTGGTGAATTCCCGCACTGACGATGCCGCTAAATTTATTCAGGAAAAGACCGGCGGTGCGCATGCTGCGGTAGTCACTGCGGTGGCGAAAGCTGCCTTCAACTCTGCCGTCGATGCGGTTCGCGCCGGGGGCCGCGTAGTGGCCGTCGGCCTGCCGCCGGAAGCGATGAGTCTGGATATCCCGCGTCTGGTGCTCGACGGCATTCAGGTGGTGGGCTCGCTGGTGGGCACCCGTCAGGATCTGACCGAAGCCTTCCAGTTTGCTGCCGAAGGCAAAGTCGTGCCGAAAGTGGCCCTGCGTCCGCTGGGCGATATCAACGCCATCTTTAAAGAGATGGAGCAAGGCCAAATTCAAGGCCGCATGGTGATTGATTTTCGTTCTTAAAGCATTCCATATCAGAAGTGGAATGGGCATACGTTAAGATTTTTTAATCAGCTTTCACTTCTTAATAACGCATGCCGGGTTACGAAACACCGTAACCCGGCACGCATTCGGCTAAGCCAATTATAATTTCTGGATATTTTTAACAAAACAATGAGTTGTGTTTTAGGAAGTTTGATGAAGAATGACTATTCCATATTTAATTTAAATGGATTGTCTGAAGTGTAAACTGGAGGTTATAAATGATGTTGAAACGGAAATTCTCTATATTGATGCTTTCTTTAAGCATATCAGCGAGCGCATTCGCTATTACGCCATCCGGTGGATGGACTTTGAAAAATGAATCGACTGAATCTAAAGATTACTTTATGCGCATTGATGTTGACCCAGGAGAAACTTACTCAAGGTTGGGTTATGCGCCATCTTCCGTTTATTGGGCGGAATATATTACCTTTAACAACGCAAGCGGCGGCTATTTAGGTTTACAACGCGCAGGTGGAAACAAAATAGCACTGGTGTCCATCTGGGATGGTCTTGATGCAAAATCTGGTGTTTTGCCTGTTGTTGACTGCAACGAATTTGGCGCATGCAGCAGTGTCAAAGGGGATTACAACTGGAAAGTTGGGCATAAATATCGCTTTCGGGTAGAGTTAAGCCCCAGGACGCCCTCTGACGCTTCCGGGGACTGGTGGCAAATTACATTAGCCGACCTCACAATGGGAACAATGGATATATTAGGTGAAATTAAAACACCTAAATGGGGTGGGTTGAGTCGTTCTAATGGCGTGTTCCTTGAATACTTTTGGGGACCTTATGAGTGTAATACTTTAAGGCACAGCAAAGCGACAGAAGGACAAATTACAGGCAATTATGGACAAGATTCAGCACTGGAATCTTCAAATGGAGAGTCTTATGGTGAGCCGGATGTTTGTAATGAGCAATATGTGCTTCCAGGGATGACGCCGACTGATTATGGCTCATCATCATCAGATACCAAGGGTACTCTCACGCTGCTCGGAAACAATTACCGGGGTATACATCAGTGGGGCTCATATCAAAGCACGGCTAAAAAAGACATGATGTTTGTGACTAACACTGCTGATGAAGAACCTTATATCTTCCAGGCCCTTCATGATGGTGCGTACGGCCCTTTACCCTCTGAAGGAGCAGATAACAGTGACTGGAAATCAATAGGAAAAGGATACCCAATAATTAATGACCTCTACTTTAGAAACCAAAAAGTTTACGAGTGGGAAGAAAGAAATAATGCAGGCATAAAAACGGGTGACTATTTTATCTATCACAACACTTATAATGGCGACACTGAATACTTCAAGCTTAAAAAGAAAGATGCTGGATATTACCCAATAGATAAAACAGACAATGCGTACTGGACCTATATCGGAAGATACCCTAAAAAAGATGAATCGTTATCAACCTCTTTACCTGTGCACCAGTGGGATGATGCAAACAGAACGGGTAAAAAAGGATGGCTGTACTATGATGAATCAACAAAATTATACTTCACCTTAAAAAATGATGGCAGCTACTGGTATTTCCCTACTACTGCTGAAGATAATCAATGGTGGCAGTTTGTTGGCTTTCATCCCTGAGTAATATTTTAAGATGAGCAGCGGCTTCTGCTGTCGCTGTTCATCTTTAGTCTCTTTTATTGCTGCTATCCGTTCGAACGCCGCCTGTCCGATATCCAGTCCTGCACCTCAATCTGAAAGGTATCCGGCGCTTTGCGGAACATTTTGCGCGCCAGGTCGAGGATCGTATGGCGGGCCAGCTCCTCTTCCATCCGCTGCTGGGCGCTGTCCATCACCGAGCGCACGCCGCACGGGCCGTCGCAGACCCACGCGGGCGGCGTTTCCTCAAACACCGCCAGCCGCTGGCGGATTTCCCGACATTCAAACATGTTCTTTTCGCCATCAATGGCGTGCGCCACATCCAGTACGGTGATCAGTTCCGCCGGACGCGCCAGTCGAAACCCCCCGCCCTTGCCTTCGGTGCTGCTCACCAGTCCCGCGCGCGACAAACGGGTAAAGATCTTGCCGAGGTAGTCATACGGCACGCCCTGCAGGGCCGCCATCTCCCGGACGCTCATCTCCCGCTCGTTGCCTTTGGCATCCACCATGCACATCAGGCTATGAATGCCGTATTCCACACCGGAACTGTAAAAAGCCATAGGTTACTCCGCGTCATTATTGCGGCTCATTATAGCCGGGTGCCAGGAAAGAAAACACCCGCCTAACTCAGAAAACATTTGTCGCAGTTAACTCCGACAAATATAGTTGCAGTTATGTCAGACACCCAGCCTGACGATCAAAAGGATCGAAGATGAAGAAGCACATGTTAATTGTGGGTAGCGGTTTTTCCGGAATGTGGGCAGCGGTGAGCGCAGCGCGCCTGGCTGAACGCGAGAATGCGAACGATATGCGGATCACCGTGCTGGCCCCCGCCGCTGAGCTGCGCGTTCGCCCACGTTTTTATGAAGAGCAGGTCTCTGCGTTTGTTGCCCCGTTAAGCGATCTGTTTGCTGAGCTGAATATTGAATTTATCCCCGGCAGCGCTGAACGCATTGATAGCGCGAACAAAACCGTCTGCTATCGCGATGCTGATGGCAACGCCGCCACGGCGACATACGATCGTCTGGTGCTGGCCACCGGCAGCCAGATCCGCCGTCCGCCGATTGCCGGTCTGGCAGAGCATGCATTTGATATCGACCAGTTAGAATCGGCGCACGTTTTCGAAAAGCACCTCGATTCACTGGTGAACCGCCCTGCTTCTGTCGCCCGCAACACCGTGGTGGTTTGCGGCGGAGGCTTTACCGGAATTGAGCTGGCAACTGAGTTGCCTGCCCGTCTGCGCGCCCGTCTTGGTCATGATACAGATACCAATGTTATCGTAGTTGAACGTGGCGCGGTCATCGGGGGACGCTACAGTGAAGCCCTGCGCAACACCATCGAGACGGCAAGCAAAGAACTGGGCGTGGAGTGGCGACTGAACAGTGAAATCGCCGCCATCGATGCCAACGGCGTAACGCTGAAAAATGGCGAGCGAATTGCAGCGTTAACCGTGGTCTGGACCGCAGGCGTAGCCGCGCACCCGCTGAGTGAGCAGATTGACGGCGAACGCGACAGCCAGGGCCGCCTGAAGGTGAATGACAATCTGCAGATACCTGCTCATCCGTCGATTTACGCCACCGGCGATATGGCGCACGCCAGAACCGACGATCGGGGCAATACGGCGCTAATGACCTGCCAGCATGCCATTCAGCTGGGCAAGTTTGCCGGGCACAACGCCGCAGCCAGCCTGCTGAACGTAGAGCCTTACCCGTATCGTCAGGTGAACTACGTGACCTGCCTCGATTTGGGTGCCTGGGGCGCGGTGTATACCGAAGGCTGGGAACAAGAGGTCAAATCCGTGCGCGATGAGGCGAAGAAAATCAAAATCGCCATCACCAACGAGCTAATTTATCCCCCTGAGGCCGACCGCGCCGTGGCCTTTGCCGCCGCCGATCCGCTGGCGAAATTCGTCTAGCCCCCTTCACCGCGCCGCTTCTGGCGCGGTTTTTATTTGCACTTTCCGGCAATCCTTAGCTCAATTCCTTGGTTCCTTTGTTTTCTGCGCCGTCTGATGATGAATCCGACGCTAACAAGAAGATAACAAAGGAATTCACCATGCAAACCCCATTTCGCCTGCCGCTGCTGACGGCGTTGATCCTCGCGACGACAGTGGCAAATGCTGCTGAAACGCCGGTTAAAGGCGGCACGCTGGTCTATCTGGAACAGCAGGCGCACACCAACCTCTATCCTCCGGCGGGTGGGTTTTATCCCAACGGCGGCATTCTGAATCAGATCACCGACAAGCTCACCTGGCAAAATCCGGAAACCTTACAGGTAGAGCCGTGGATCGCCGAGAGCTGGACCACCAACGCCGATAAAACCGAATACACCTTTAAACTGCGTCCTGGCGTGACGTTCTCTGACGGCACGCCGCTGGATGCCAGCGCGGTGGCGAAAAACTTTGATACCTACGGCCAGGGCAACAAAGCCCAGCGCCTGCCGGTATCGGAAGTGATCAACAACTACGATCGCAGCGAAGTGATCGACCCGCTGACGGTGAAGTTCTACTTCAAGAAACCGTCGCCGGGCTTTTTACAGGGCACCGCCACTATCGGCTCGGGGCTGGTGTCGTTGAGCACGCTGAAGCACAACTTTGAAGAGCTGGGCGATGCCCGGCACATTATTGGCTCCGGCCCGTTCGTGGTGAAAGACGAAAAGCTGGGGCGTGAAGTGAATCTGCAGGCGCGTAAAGACTACGCCTGGGGGCCGAAAAACCTCGCCCAGCAGGGGCCGGCTAATCTGGATGGCATTACTTATCTGGTCACCCCGGAAGACAGCGTCCGCGTCGGTGCCCTGCTGGCCGGACAGGCCGATTTTATCCGCCAGGTGCAGGCCTACGACGAAAAACAGGCCACCGACCAGGGGTATAAAATTTACGCTGCCCCCACCCGTGGGGTGAACGACAGCATCAGCTTCCGCCCGGATAACCCGCTGGTGGCCGACGTGCGGGTGCGCCAGGCGCTGCTGCACGCCACCAATGCCAGACAGGTGGTCGACACCCTGTTCTCGCCTAACTACCCCCAGGCAAAATCGGTAATTGCCGATTCCGCCGCAGGCTTTATCGATCTGAGCGACAAACTGACCTTTGATGTCGCCAAAGCCAACAGCCTGCTGGATGACGCGGGCTGGAAAGCAGGCAGCGACGGGATCCGCGCCAAAGACGGCCAGCGCCTGGCCCTGACGATCTATGAATCCCTGCCCCAGCCGCAGAATAAAGAGGTATTGCAGCTGGTGGCCCAGCAGTGGCGGCAGGTCGGCGTGGCGCTGAGCGTCAAAGCCGGAGATGCCGGCAGCCGCACCCTCGATAACCTCGACCCGCTGAAAACGCCGCTTACCGTTTCGGAAGTGGGCCGCGCCGACCCGGACGTGGTGAAAAGCATGTTCTACCCGGCCAACCGTGACGCCCTGCTGCAGAAAGGCGGCTCCAGCGACAAGGTTAAAGGCTTTAGCGACGACAAACTCAACGCACTGCTGGTGAATATCTCCGCCGAAGTGGATCCGCAGAAGCGACTCCAGCTGACCGGCGACGCCCAGCGCTATCTGCTGGATAACGCCTACGTGATCCCGATCTTCGAAGAGCCGCAGGTCTTCGCCGGTGCGCCGTGGTTGAAAGGGGTCAGTTTTGAAGCCGTCGGTCGTCCGTCGTTCTACGGGGCGTGGATCGCGAAACACTAAGGGGGCAACCATGAGCCGCTATCTGCTGCAACGCGCCGGACTGGGACTGCTGGTGCTGTGGGCCGCGTTTACTCTGTCATTCCTGCTGCTGCAGGTGCTGCCGGGTGATGCGATCCTGATTAAGTTCCAGAACCCGGATCTGGGCCTCAGCCCGGCACAAATCGAAGAGATGCGCATCGCCTACGGGGCCGACAGCCCCCTGTGGCAGCAGTATCTGCACACGCTGGGGGCGATGCTGCACGGCGATTTTGGTTTCTCACTGCAGGCGGGTGTCGCGGTCAGCGAGCTTATCGCCACTAACCTGCCGGATACCCTGAGCCTGGCGCTGCCCGCGTTTATTCTGGCGGTCGTGCTGGCGTTTACGCTGGCGCTGGCCTCACGCCTGCCGGGGCTGCGTTGGCTGAGCAACGCCATTCAGTCTCTGCCAGTGCTGTTTATCTCCCTGCCGACCTTCTGGCTCGGGATTGCCCTGATCCAGCTGTTCTCGTTCCAGCTGCGGCTGATCCCGGTGATTAACCCCTCGCCGCTGCAGGGGCTGATCCTGCCTATTATCACCGTCGCCATTCCGATCTCCGCCCCGCTGGCGCAGATCCTGATGCGCAGTCTGGACCAGGTCGCCGCCCAGCCGTTTGTCGCGGTAGCCCGGGCCAAAGGGCTGAGCGAAACCGCCGTGCTGTGGCGGCACGTCACCGGCAATGCCCTGCTGCCGGTACTGAATATCGCCGGTCTGCTGCTGGGCGAGCTGATCGCCGGGGCGCTGATCACCGAAACCGTGTTTGGCCGCAGCGGGCTGGGCATGCTGACCCAACAGGCTGTGAACAATCAGGATATCGCCGTGTTACAGGCGGTGGTGATGATTTCGGCCCTCGGCTTTGTGCTGATCAATCTGCTGGTGGACCTGCTGATGCCACTGTTCGATCCTCGCCTGCAAACTGTTACCGGGGGTGCTGTATGAGCCTTGTCGATTATGCCGCCGCGGCGCGCAGGCGCGTGCCTGCCTGGCGTGGATTACGCTGGCAGCCGGGGTTATGGCTGTCCTGGACGGTAATTGCGATTGCCGCGCTGGCGGCCATTGCGCCGGGCGTGTTTACTCACTTTAGCCCGGTGGAGGGCATTGCCGGGGCGCAGCGGCTGGCACCGCAGGCCGACTACTGGCTCGGCACCGACCAGCTCGGGCGCGATGTCTACACCCGCATCGTCTATGGCGCGTCGCACTCGTTGAGCGCCGCGCTGGTGGCCGTGTCAATGGGGCTTTTAATCGGCACCGCCACCGGGGTTATCGCTGGCGCGTTTGCCGGGCGCGTGGAGTCGGTGCTGATGCGGCTGGTGGATGTTCTGCTCGCTATCCCGTCGCTGCTGCTGTCGCTGACGGTAATTATCTTGCTCGGTTTTGGCACCGTGAATGCCGCCATCGCCGTCGGGGTGGCGTCTATTGCCAGCTTTGCCCGCCTGGCGCGGGGGGAAGTGGTACGCATCCGCCACACCGATTATGTCGAAGCGGCATTTGGCAGCGGGGGCACCTTCTGGACGGTACTGTGGCGGCATATTCTGCCCAATTCTCTGACCGCGGTGCTGGCCTTTGCCACCCTGCAGTTTGGTCAGGCGATTCTGGCCCTGTCGACGCTGAGCTTCCTCGGTTACGGCACCCCGCCGCCGATCCCGGAGTGGGGCCTGCTGATTGCAGAAGGGCGTAACTATCTCTCAACCGCCTGGTGGTTGACCACCTTCCCCGGTCTGGTGGTGATCGCCGTGGTGTTGGCCACCAACCGGATCAGTCGTCAGTTAAGCGGAGGTCGTCCATGACCGTTCTGTCTGTAGAAAACCTGACCCTCAGCTACCGTTCGGGCCGCGAGTGGCGCGAAGTGGTGCATAACGTCAGCTTTACCCTTGGGCGCGGCGAGATGCTGGCCTTTGTGGGTGAATCCGGCTCGGGGAAAACCACCACCGCGCAGGCGATTATTGGCCTGCTGGCGGATAACGCCCGCCGCGACGGGGGCAGCATCCGTCTGAACGGTGAAGATCTGAGCCAGTGGTCGGCAAAACGACTCGACAGCCTGCGCGGGGCACGTATCAGCCTGGTACCGCAGGATCCGGGCAACTCCCTCAATCCGGTGAAGACCGTCGGCGCTCAGGTGGGCGAAATCCTGCGCCTGCATCAGACGATCGATAAAGCCGAGTGCGAACGGCAGGTGCTGGCGCTGTTGACCAAAGTGGGCCTGAGCCACCCGGAACAGCGGATGAAGCAGTTCCCGCATCAGCTCTCCGGCGGTATGAAGCAGCGGGTGTTGATTGCCATCGCCATCGCCCTGCACCCGGATGTGATCATCGCCGATGAACCGACCAGCGCGCTGGATGTGACGGTGCAAAAGCGCATTCTGGATCTGCTGGACGTGCTGCGCCGGGAATCCGGTACGGCGGTGCTGTTTGTCACCCACGACCTGGCCCTCGCGGCCCAGCGCGCCGACCGGCTGCTGGTGTTTCGAAACGGCGAAGTACAGGAGCACGGCGCTACCGCCGACGTGGTGCGCGCCCCGCAGCACGCCTATACCCGCCAGCTGCTGAGTGATGTGCAGGGCCAACGCTTAACCATCGCCCCGGTGTCGGGCCGTTCGCTGGCCTCGCCCGCCATCCAGGCTATCGGGATCAGCAAACGTTTTGCGCTGGGCAAAGGCCACCAGCTGCAGGCGCTGGATAACGTCAGCTTCGCCGTGCAGCGCGGCAGCACCCATGCGCTGGTCGGGGAATCGGGCTCCGGTAAAACCACCCTCGCGCGCATTCTACTGGGCTTTGAACAGGCCAACAGCGGACAGGTGATCATCGATGATATCAATGCCACCACCCTTAGCCACGAGGCGCGCCGCCAGCTGCGGCAAAAAATCCAGTTCGTCTATCAGAACCCGTTTGCCTCGCTGGATCCGCGCCAGACGCTGTTTCAGATAATAGAAGAACCGCTGAAGAACTTTGCCCGCCTCAGCAGAGCAGAGCGCGCCGCGCGGGTTGAGAACGTGACCCGGCGGGTGGCCCTGCCGCCCGAGCTGTTAACCCGCACCGCGCGGGAGTTGTCCGGCGGACAGCGCCAGCGCGTCGCCATTGCCAGAGCACTGATTCTGGAGCCGACCATTCTGGTGCTGGATGAAGCCACTTCGGCGCTGGACGTCACCGTGCAGGCGCAGATCCTCGCCCTGCTCCAGCAGCTACAGCAGCAGCTGGGCCTGACCTATCTGTTTATCACTCACGATCTGGCGACCGTCAGGCGCATTGCCCACAGCGTGACGGTGCTGCGCAGCGGCAATGTTGTTGAGCACGGCGCGGTCGATACGCTGTTTTCCGCCCCACAGGACGATTACACCCGCGAACTGATCGCCGCCATTCCCCATTTTTCACAGAAGGAGTACGCATGACGCGTAAACGCCTGGGTTTCTTCACCCGCCTGCTGGACGATGCGCCAGCCAAAGAACGCTACCGCCTGGCAACAGAGCAGATCCGCCATGCCGAGCGCTACGGTTTTGACAGTGCGTGGATTGCGCAGCACCACTTCCACGAGCACGAAGGCGGCCTGCCGTCGCCGCTGGTGTTCCTTGCCCACGTGGCGGCGCACACCACAACCATTCGCCTGGGCACAGCCATCATCACCCTGCCGCTGGAAAACCCGCTCCGGGTGGCGGAAGACACCGCCGTGCTGGATCTGCTGGCCGACGGACGGCTGGAAGTGGGTTTCGGTTCCGGCGGCACCCCGACGTCGTTCTTGCCGTTCGGGCTGACCATTAACGAACGCGCCGCGACCTTTGCCGATCATCTGCACTTAATCAACAGTGCGTGGCGTGGGGATTCCCTGACCCATCCGGATAATCATCTGTATCCACCCGCCGCTGGGCTCCCTGAACGAGTCTGGATCGCCACATTCTCAGTAGACGGCGCAGTACGTGCCGCGCAGCAGGGCCACGGGCTGATGCTATCCCGCACCCAGCCGCGCCCGGCGGACAATCTTTCTCTGTCGCTTGATGCGATCCAGAACCCGATTATCGACGCCTATCTCGATGCGCTGCCATCTGGCGTGGCCCCGCGTATTCTGGCCTCCCGCACTGCCTTTGTGGCCGATAGCGACGCCTACGCGTTAAAAGTGGCAGAACCGGGTTTAACCCGCCAGGCACAGCAGCATCACGCGGCCGGACACCCGCTTATCGGTGACACTGTCACGAATTATATTCACCAGTTCGACGCCCATATCGGCGCACCGCAGACGGTGCTCGCCTCGCTGCAGCGGGATTCCGTGCTGGCGCGCGCCACCGACATTTCGTTCCAGGTGCACTCCGTTGAGCCGTCGCATCAGGACACATTACGTTCGATTGAGTTAATCGCAGAGCAGATCGCCCCTCATCTTGTTTAAGGAGTCACTATGGCTTTAAGTCTGGATATTCTCGCCGAACTGGCGGAGATCGTGCCCGGTTCCCCGCTGGAACAGGCGCGACGCACCCGCGAGGCGGCTACCCGTCACGCACAGGGGAGCTACGAAACGCTGTTCAGCCAGCAGGACGCGGATTTTGCGCTGGACGAGCGCTTTGCGGTGGCGGCTAAAGTGGCCAAATGGCATAACGCCGATGCGCTGGCCGCCCACTACGCCGGGTTTGGTCTGGCCGATCCTACCTCGCTGCGCCTGACGCCGGCTCTGACCTTTGCCAAGGTGCTGACCTTTTCCCCGGTCGAGGCGACGCCCGGCGCGCTGAATGCGCTCACCCTGGCGGGCTGGAGTCAGGAAGGGATTGTGACCCTGGCGCAGCTGATTGCGTTTGTCAGCTTCCAGAGCCGCCTGATCGTCGGGCTGCGTTTGCTGAATGACAAAACGGTCGCGGCAAGCGATACCCCGGTGGTAGCTGGAAAATGGCACACCACGCCGGTGACCAAAAATGGCAAAACCGCCCCGGTGCAGTTCACCCAGCAGGAGCTGGGCTGGGAGCCGTGGCTGGCTGCAAAACCGCTGGCGGAATTCAACGCCGACGAGCAGGCGATCCTCGCCAAATTTGGTCATACCGACTCGGACTATTTCCGCCTGCTGGGACGCAATTTACCGGTGCTGGAGCAGCGTACGCTAACCGATAAAGGGATTTTCTACACCGCCGGTGGGCTGCCGCGTGCCGAGCGGGAGCTGGCCGCCACGGTGACCAGCAAGATTAACGGCTGCATTTACTGCGCCTCGGTGCATGCGCGTAAGGCCAGCCAGTTATCGAAGGAGAATGATGCGGTGGACGCGCTGCTGGCGGTCCAGCCTGGTGAGACGTTGAGTGCCGGGCAATCCCCGCGCTGGCAGGCAGCGATTAATTTTGCTGCCGCGCTGTCGGTGACCCCACCCGCCGTCACGCCGGGGCATCTCGCCGCGCTGGAAAACCAGCAGCTGGATACCCTCGCCCAGCTGGATCTGGTGCAATCAGCCGCGTTTTTTGCCTGGGCTAACCGGTTGATGTTAACCCTGGGTGAACCGTCACTGCCTTAAGTGTGTTTTTGCCCGGCGGCGCTTCGCTTGCACGGGCCTACGGTTTAGTAGGCCGGGTAAGCGCAGCGCCTCATCTCAAGCTAACGCCTGGGCATTAGCCTGTGCCCGCCGGGCTTTCAGATACCCATACATCAACAGCGACGACATGGCGCAGAACGACAGCAGAGCTGCCGGTAAAGTGACGTAGCTCCAGCTAAAGCCCAGGGTGATCATCATCCCGCCAAAGTACGCCCCAATTGCGCTGCCGAGGTTAAACGCCACCTGACCACCCGCCGCACCGAGCATCTCCCCGCCCTGTGCATTTTGCAGCAGCAGGATTTGCAGCGGAGCTGAGAGAGCAAATAATCCGGCACAGCAGATAAAGCCCATCACCAGCGAGGCCGCAGGCAGATCGCCGAAGGCAAACAGCAGCAGCAGCGCCAGGACAATCACCAGATCGGTCACCGCCGCAATCCGCAGCGGGCTGAAGCGCCCGGAGAGCTTGCCGCTGAACAGGTTGCCCAGCACCATGCCCAGTCCCATCAACATCATGATCGCGGTCATCACCCCTTCGGAAAAGCCCGACACGTTGACCATAAACGGCTTCACAAAGCTGAACCAGGCAAAAACCCCGGCATTGCCGAACATGGTGGCGGCGAAGATAAACCACGGCTCGGGCTTTTTCAGAAAGTGAAACTGCTCCCGCAGACGGCTTTGCGATTTATCGAACAACTGCGGCACCCACAGGACGATCGACAGCAGCACCAGCAGGTTAAACAACGCAATCAGTAAAAAGGTATAGCGCCAGCTAAACTGATGCCCCAGCCAGGTGCCCAGCGGCACACCCGCAAGGTTAGCCACCGTCATCCCGGCGATCATCCCCGCGACCGCCAGCGTCACTTTGCCCGGCGGTGCCAGTCTGGAAAGGATAATGGTGCCGACGCCAAAGAACGCCCCGTGTGGAAAACCGGACACCAGCCGCCCGATAGCCAGCATGGTGTACGAGGTTGAGAAGGTAAAAATGGCATTGCCAATAACGCACAGCGTGACCAGAAACAGCAGAATGGTTTTAAGCGAAAACTTACTGGAAAAGAGCGCAATAATTGGCGCGCCGATCACCACCCCGAAGGCATAAAACGAAATCATATTCCCGGCAGACGGAATAGAGATCCCCACATCCTGCGCCAGCTCGGTCAACACCCCCATAATGCCAAATTCCGCCATCCCCAGGCCAAAGGTGCCAAGGGCTAAAGCAAACACCGTCTTTTTCATACCACGACCACATGTTAAAAATTTGCAACCGGCATTATTGAACAATCTTGTATGGTGAGCCAGTTCAAATAGCCCTTATGGCGCGTTAATCCATTATTTCGGGTAGGGAGTGAATATTTTCCGCCAACAGCTGGCGTCGCAATTACACTTCAAAGTGTTACGTCTCATTGACCCGGCAGAACCCTGTATAAAGGAACGCACCATGGCCGACAAAAAGAAAAACAAAAGCAAAAGCAAACCCGTTGTGGATGTCACTAAAACCACGCCGCTGAAGGAAAAGGAGTACGAAAAAGAGCTGCGCCGCCTGCACGTCGAGCTGGTTAAGCTGCAGCAGTGGGTGGTAAGTAAAGGCTTAAAAGTGTGTATTGTCTTTGAAGGACGTGACGGGGCAGGAAAAGGCGGCACCATCAAAGCAATTACTGAACGCGTCAGCCCGCGCGTCTTCCGGGTGGTGGCGCTACCGGCACCGACCGAGCGCGAAAAGAGCCAGCTCTATTTCCAGCGCTACGTTCCGCATCTGCCTGCCGCCGGAGAGATCGTTATTTTCGATCGTAGCTGGTACAACCGCGCCGGCGTCGAGCGCGTAATGGGCTTCTGCTCTGCTGAGCAGGTGCAAAAGTTCCTGGAAGGTACGCCGCTGGTTGAACGCTCGATGGTCGAATCCGGCATTATCCTGCTGAAATACTGGCTGGAAGTCACACCGGAGGAGCAGGAGCGACGCCTGAAAGACAGGGTTAACGACGGGCGCAAAACCTGGAAACTGTCGCCGATGGATATCAAATCCTACAACCGCTGGGATGAATACACCGTGGCGCGCGATGCGATGTTTGCCGCCACCGACAACCACTGGGCCCCGTGGTTTGTCGCCCACTCAGAAGATAAAAAGCGCGTGCGGCTGAATATCATTTCGCACCTGCTGTCGCAAATCCATTATGAAGAGATTCCCGTTAAGCCGGTTAAATTCCCAAAACGTAAAATTGGCAAAGTAAAATCCACTGCGCATAACTTCAACGTTATTCCCGATCGTTTTTAATCATAGCGCCCTCATTAATAACGGAGGGCGGCTTTATTTATGCTGGAATCCGTCTCGCAATTCCTTAATTACCAGGAGGATCGGTATTGTTTTTTATTCTTTGCGGTTGATAATGACGGCACACAAAAAAAGGAGTCCGCAGATGAAAGTGAATACCCGGGAGAGTAATACCTCCCACAGCACAATTACGACGCCAGTGCGCGCGAAGAAAACGCGCCTCAGCGAAAAAGACCGCGCATCAGAAGAGCATCAGGAATTCATTCGTGCAATGAATGAATTCGTGGCGAAAGCTGGTTTGCTCTCTGACGACCCTTTCTTCGGAGGAATATAATGTGTTTACAATTTGATGTTTATCGCAATCCCTCTGGCAGAACCAGTGAATTACATCCCTACCTGATGGTTATCCAACATGATCACTATAAACATTTACCATCCCGATTAATTTTACCCTTAGGGTATCGCAACATGCTCTCAGGATGCAGGGATCCAGCATCACCTTTCGTAAATATTGATTTTCAGACCTTGTTTCTGAATACCCCAGGTATTACCAGCGTAGAGAAAAAGAAACTCACTAACAAATATTTTGTTTGTAATCTTCAAAGTGCCAGAACGCATGTTATAGATGCGTTAGACGCACTCATCACTAACACCTGATTTCCCGGTAACCCGCTCCGAACCACTGCCCGGAGCGGGGGAAACCACAACTTACTTCATGCCTTCACGACTCTCTTTCTGCGCTTCCCTACGCTCTACGTCACGATACCAGCGCGGATGGTGTTTCTTCGCCCAGCGGCGGCTCACCTTCCCTTCGATCATCCCTTTAATCGACCCTTTCACCCAGAACGCCATATACATATGGATCAGGATGGCATGGATCAAAATAATGGCCACGGTCGCGTGGATCAGCAGGCTGTAGCGCACTAGTTGCATCGGGAACAGATGGGCAAAGTATGGTCGCCAGATAATGACGCCGGTCACCAGCAGCACAAAAATCATGCTCATGATGGTCCAGAACATCATCTTCTGTCCGGCGTTGTATTTGCCCACTTTCGCGACTTTATGTTCATTGCCTTTCAGCACTTCCACAATGCCCTTCAGCCAGGGAAGATCCTGTTTGTCGGGAATATTGTGATGCACAAAGCGGACGAACATAAACATCAGCGCCACGAAAATCACCACCCCGAAGAACGGGTGCAGAATACGCCCCATCTGCGGTGTGCCGAAGGTCTCGGTCAACCATTGCAAGGTCGGGAAGAACAGCGCAATCCCGGACAGCGACACCAGAAAGAACAAAATCACCACCGTCCAGTGACATGCGCGGTCGATAAACTTCGTGCGCACAATCATTTTTGACTTACTCATGATGTTCCTCCTCGTCGTCATCCACCTCTTTGTTCGGCCCGATACCAATGTAGTGATAAATCAACCCGGCAAAGGTGGCGATAAAGCCCGCCGCAGCGAGCGGTTTTAACGCGCCTTTCCACAGGTTAATCGAGGTATCGATGGCCGGTTCTTTCGGCAGATTGTGATACAGCTCCGGCTGGTCGTTGTGGTGCAGAACGTACATCACGTGCGTACCGCCAACGCCCGCAGGGTTATAGATCCCCGCCTTGTCGTAGCCGCGCGCTTTCAGCTTATCGACCCGCTGCTGGGCCACGTCCAGCATCTCTTTCTTGGTGCCGAAATGAATAGCCCCTGTCGGACAGGTTTTCACGCAGGCCGGCTCCTGACCGACGCTGACGCGATCTACACACAGGGTGCATTTATAGACCCGGTTATCCTCTTTATTGAGGCGCGGGACATTAAATGGACATCCGGCAATGCAGTACCCGCAGCCGATGCAGTTATCCTGCTGGAAGTCGACGATACCGTTGGCGTACTGAATAATCGCCCCTGCAGACGGGCACGCCTTCAGACAGCCCGGATCTTCGCAGTGCATGCAGCCGTCCTTGCGGATCAGCCACTCCAGCTTGCCGTTCTGTTCGGTTTCACTAAAGCGCATCACCGTCCAGGATTTGGCGCTCAGATCCGCCGGGTTATCGTAAACCCCGACGCAGTGCCCCACCTCGTCGCGGATGTCATTCCACTCCGAACAGGCCACCTGGCAGGCTTTGCAGCCCACGCAGGAGGAGACATCGATAAGCTTAGCTACTTCCGCCTTGTAATCCCGCGCACGAGGCGCGGGGGTAAAGCCGTTGGTAGCGGAGCGTTTAATAATGTCTTGTGTTTCCATCGCCATTTATTCGCTCCTTACGCTTTCTCGATGTTGACCAGAAACGCCTTGTACTCCGGCGTTTGCGAGTTGGAATCGCCCACCGCTGGCGTCAGGGTGTTGGCGATATAACCTTTCTGCGCCACCCCTTCAAAGCCCCAGTGCAGCGGGATCCCGACGGTCTCGACCTGCTGGCCGTGGACGTTAAGGGCCTGCAGACGGCGGGTCACCACCGCCACCGCGCGAATAAAGCCGCGCTGGCTGCTCACCTTCACGCGATCGCCATTAGCAATGCCTTTCGCCTGCGCCAGGGTTTCGCTGATTTCGACAAACTGTTCCGGCTGGGCGATAGAGTTAAGACGCGCATGCTTGGTCCAGGTGTGGAAGTGCTCTGTCAGGCGATAGGTGGTCCCGACGTACGGGAACTTATCTTTCTTGCCCATCCGCACGGCATCTTCCTGGTACAAACGCACCACCGGGCTTGAGATCACGTTCGGGTGCAGCGGGTTCGTCCCGAGCGGCGTTTCCATTGGCTCGTAGTGTTCCGGGAACGGTCCTTCCGCCAGCTTGTCGATGGCGAACAGACGACCCAGTCCTTCCGGCTGCATGATAAACGGTCCGGTTTTGCTGCCCGGCGGCGCGGTATTGAAGTCCGGGATATCGTTCCCCGTCCACGTCGAACCGTTCCACTCGATCAGCATCCGTTTTGGATCCCACGGCTTGCCGTTGATGTCTGCCGAGGCGCGGTTGTACAGCACGCGACGGTTCATCGGCCATGCCCAGGCCCAGCCCAGGGTATTGCCCAATCCTGACGGATCGGCGTTATCGCGATTCGCCATCTGGTTGCCCTGCTCGGTCCAGCTGCCGGTGTAAATCCAGCATGAAGAGGCCGTCGTTCCGTCGTCGCGCAGATGAGCAAAGCTGCTTAACAGCTGGCCTTTCTTCGCAATCAGCGTGCCGCTGGCGTCATACAGATCGGCCAGTGCTACGCCGTTGTTCTCTTTGGCCACCTCTTCGGACTCCGGATGATCCGGCTTTTTGTAATCCCAGCTCATCTGCAGCAGCGGCGTGGTGCCTTTGCCGCCTTCGCTGCGATACATCTCGCGAATACGGTGGTAAATCCCGGCCAGGATCTCGCCGTCGTTACGCGCTTCGCCCGGCGCATCCTGTCCCTTCCAGTGCCACTGCAGCCAGCGACCGGAGTTAGCGATAGACCCGTCCTCTTCGGCAAAGCAGGTGGACGGCAGACGGAACACCTCGGTCTGGATAGATGCGGTATCGACATCGTTCATCTCGCCGTGGTTCTGCCAGAAGTGCGAGGTCTCGGTCACCAGCGGATCGATCACCACCATGTACTTCAGCTTGCTCAGGCTGGCGACAACTTTGTTTTTGTCCGGGAACGACGCCACCGGGTTAAAGCCTTGGCAGATGTAGCCCGTGACGTTGCCTTTCGCCATCATGTTGAAATACTTGATCACGTCGTAGGACTGATCCCACTTCGGCAGCCAGTCAAAGCCCCAGCTGTTCTCTTGCTGCGCCGCATCGCCATAGAAGGATTTCATCAGGCTGACGAAGAACTTCGGATAGTTACTCCAGTAGTTCACCTGGTCAGGCAGCGTGGCTTTTGGCGTATTGGCCGCCAGATAGCTTTGCAGATCCGTCTGTTTGTCCGACGGCAGCGTCAGGTAGCCGGTCAGGCTGGTCGACAGCAGGCCAATATCGGTTAACCCCTGAATGTTAGAGTGGCCGCGCAGGGCGTTCACCCCGCCACCGGCCATGCCCATGTTGCCGAGCAGCAGCTGGATCATCGCCATGGTGCGGATGTTCTGCGCCCCAACGGTGTGCTGGGTCCAGCCCAGGGCATACAGGAAGGTGGTGGTTCTGTCGGCGGCACTGGTCGAGGCCAGCACTTCGCACACTTTCAGGAAATCGGCCTTTGGCGTCCCGCAGATGTTCTCCACCACGTCCGGCGTATAGCGGGAGACGTGCGTTTTCAGCAGGTTCCACACGCAGCGCGGATCGGTCAGGGTCTCATCACGTCTGGCATAGCCGTTCTCATCGAACTGGTAGTTCCAGGACGATTTATCGTACTGGCGTTTGTCCGCGTCGTAGCCGCTGAACAGCCCATCGTCGAAGGCAAAATCTTCCCGCACCAGCAGGTTAGCGTTGGTGTAGTGTCTGACGTATTCGTCATTGATCTTGTTATTTTCGATCAGGTACAGCAGCACGCCGGACAGGAAGGTAATGTCCGTGCCGGAGCGAATA
This sequence comes from Leclercia sp., assembly GCA_049284415.1. GTDB lineage: Bacteria > Pseudomonadota > Gammaproteobacteria > Enterobacterales > Enterobacteriaceae > Enterobacter. The sequence goes on along the minus strand of JBAPXW010000006.1, from coordinate 47,969 downwards.
GGCGCATAAATATCGGCTACCGATGCCGTACGCGTAAAGCGCGGATCGACGACGATAAGCGTTGCATCGTTGTTGTTTTTGGCTTCCATCGCCCAGCGGAATCCCACTGGATGGGCTTCAGCGGCGTTACCGCCCATCACCACCACGACGTTAGCGTTTTTGATATCAACCCAGTGGTTGGTCATCGCACCGCGACCAAATGTTGGAGCAAGACTTGCTACCGTTGGTCCGTGTCAGACGCGCGCCTGGTTGTCTACCGCCAGCATGCCGAGCGAGCGCACAAATTTTTGCGTCAGCATGCCGGTTTCATTACTTGCCGCAGAGGCGCACAGCATCCCGGTGGATAACCAACGGTTAACGGTCACGCCCTGCGCGTTTTTCTCAATGAAGTTGGCATCGCGGTCGGCCTTCATCAGCCGGGCAATGCGGGTGAAAGCCTCATCCCAGGAGAGGCGCTGCCATTTGTCAGAGCCTGGCGCGCGGTATTCCGGGTAACGCAGACGGTTGTCGCTGTGGATATAGTCCAGCAGGCCCGCCCCTTTTGGGCATAATGCCCCGCGGCTCACCGGATGATCCGAATCGCCTTCAATATGATAAATCGCTTCTTTGGCGTTCTTCGCGCCATCACCCAGGCTATACATCAATAGCCCGCATCCCACGGAACAGTATGTGCAGGTGTTACGGATCTCTTTTGCGCGCAGCAGCTTATAGTTGCGCGCCTGAGCCAGTGCCATTTTGGGTGCAAAACCCAATGCTGCGACTGTTGTTCCGGCCATACCGCCCGCGCAGATTTTGAAAAACTGTCTGCGGCTGACGTCCATTGTTGTCCTTGTAAGATCAATGAAAATTCCGTCAAAAAATAAACAGCAAAGCCCTTGTTTTTATTGCGGCAAATCAATGTCGCCGATCTTCGCCCTCTTAATAGTCGGCGCTGGCGAATTTTATTAATCCTTAGGGGTTAGCGTGACGCAGATTAATTCGCGGCAGGTGCTGAATCAGTGCTATAAATTTGCCCTTTGAAAATAAAGCCAGTGGAAAAGTGATGGACAGAAAAAAAGCAACCTTGATTGGTCTTGCCGCAATTGTGCTGTGGAGCACGATGGTGGGCCTGATTCGGGGAGTCAGCGAGGGGTTGGGGCCGGTAGGCGGCGCGGCGATGATCTACACGCTCAGCGGTTTACTCTGTCTGGTGACGGTTGGTTTCCCCGATCTGCGTCGCTTCTCACCGCGCTATCTGGTTGCTGGCAGCGTGCTGTTTGTCAGCTATGAGCTCTGCCTGGCGCTGTCTTTAGGTTATGCGGCCACCCGCCATCAGGCAATTGAAGTGGGGATGGTGAATTACCTCTGGCCGTGCCTGACCATCGTGTTTGCCATTCTGTTTAACAAGCAAAAATCGACCCTGTGGGTGATCCCCGGTCTGCTCATTTCCCTGCTGGGCGTCAGCTGGGTGCTGGGCGGGGAAAGCGGTCTGCACATCGACGATATCATCAGCAACGTGGTGTCCAGCCCGCTGAGCTATGGACTCGCCTTTGTCGGCGCCTTTATCTGGGCGGCCTACTGCACGGTGACCAGCAGATACGCCAAAGGCCAGAACGGCATCACCCTGTTTGTGCTGCTGACGGCGCTGACGCTGTGGGTAAAATATTTCTTCAGCGATCAGCCGGAGATGGTGTTCAGCGTGCCGGTGGTGATCAAGCTGGTGATGTGCGGTATAGCGCTGGGATTTGGGTATGCGTCGTGGAACACAGGTATTTTGCACGGCAACGTGACGATTCTGGCAACAGCCTCCTACTTTACCCCGGTGCTGTCGGCGGCGCTGGCCGCAGTGCTGCTGAGTTCACCGCTGACCTTCAGCTTCTGGCAAGGCGCGATGATGGTGTGTGCGGGATCGCTGTTGTGCTGGTATGCGACGCGCACCCGCAGCTGAAGATGTGCACCAACTCAGATCAATGCTTAAGAAGCACAGTTAATTCACGTCCTTAAAGCAATGAAGACATCAAAAAAACATCAATAACGTACAGCGGCACCCGAGTCCGGCTGAAAATCGCTGAGGCGTTGACCGCAGGCCGGGGCGAGGCGCATGGATGCGCCGAGAGGGAGTGACCTACAGGGATGTAGGATCGCGCTCGACCCGATAGCCGAAGGACATAAGCCGAAGGCATCGCGAAGCGACGATTTTCGGTGCCGGGAGCCGGGATTGTAAAGGGGGCGGCGGCAAGCCCCCTTTACACGTTCACGGGTGACGCGGCATACAGAGAAGCATGGAACCTTAAGTGAACGGAATCACCACTGGTGCCAGCATGTTCCCCTCACCCTAACCCTCTCCCCAAAGGGGCGAGGGAACTGTCCGAGCAGGTGCAAGCCTATGACTCAACCCCGCCCCCCACGGACAAAGGAACTGTCCGAGCAGCTGCAAGCCGATTACTCAACCCCCGCCACTCTCCGCAACCACCCCTGCAACAGCTTCCCGTCCTGGGTCATTTCACCGTCCTGTCGCACGCACAGGTAATAATCTCGCCCATCATCAATCGGCAAATCGAATATCTTCACCAGCTCGCCGCTCTCCAGATACGGCGCGATCAGCGGCTCGCGCATCAAGGCGCACCCTAGCCCCGCCTGCACCCCTGCCAGAGTGAGCAACCCGTCTTCGAACATCGGTCCGCTGCGACGCGGGGGGCGTTTCACCCCCTGCTGGATAAACCACTGTTGCCAGGTGACGCGCTCCTCATCGTGCAGCAGCGGCATCTGCAGCAACTGCTCGGGAGTGTCGATATGCCCGTGCAGGCGCAAAAACGCCCGGCTGCACACCGGCACCATCTGCCCGGAGATCAGCTTTTCACTCTGGTAGCCCGCCCACTGCCCGTTGCCGAAGCGGATCGACATATCCGAGGCGTCGCTCAGGTAGTTGCGGTGGTTGGCGTAGACCACGTTGATTTCGGTTTGCGGGTTGGCGCGCATAAACCCAGGCAGACGCGGGATAAACCAGCCCATGCCAAACAGCGGGATCAGGCTGATGGTCACCTGCCGGGTTTGCACCTGCTCCACCAGATGTTCCGTGGCCTGGCGCAGGACGTTAAACGCCGCGCGAATAGAGCGGTAATAATCCCGCCCCTGCGGGCTGAGGATCAGCCTGCGCCCCTGGCGTTCGGTCAGCGGCAGTTGCAGGTACTCTTCCAGCACTTTTAGCTGATGGCTGACCGCCGAAGGCGAGATCTGCAGCTCCTGTGCCGCCAGCGTTACGCTGCCCAGCCGGGCAATCGCCTCGAAAGCACGCACCGCCCGCAGCGGCGGATCGTTCGCCAGACGGCTGTCCGCATACCCTGACAAGCCCGGTGATTGTTCTGTTTTTTTCATATATTGATCTATTCAGGATAGTCAGATTAATCAGTGATTTATGATTTTGTTATAAATCATGCAGATAAAACAAGCTCCAGATGTCATAAGAAAGAATATATGCGTATTTCACAATCTAATTCAATTGTTAGATGTTACCCGCTGAAAGAGCAATTTGTCGGGTAACAACGTTGGACACACTCATACAACAACTGATCAATGGCGTAATGCTGGGCAGCATCTACGCGCTGATCGCGCTGGGCTATACCATGGTGTATGGCATTTTGCGCATTATTAACTTTGCCCATGGCGATATTTTAATGGTCGGCGCGCTGACCACCCTCTCGTCGCTAAACCTGATCAACAGCCATTTCCCCGCTATGCCGCAGCTGCTGCAGCTCGGTTTTGCGCTGGTAATTGCGATGGCGGTCTGCGCCCTGCTGGCGATGGCGGTTGAACGCTTTGCCTATCGTCGCCTGCGCAACGCTCCGCGCCTGGCACCGCTGATCTCCGGGATTGGCGTGTCGGTGCTGCTGCAAACCGTGGCGATGATTATCTGGTCGCGCAACCCGCTGATGTTCCCGCAGATCCTGCCGATGGACCCGATTGCCGTCACCGCCGGTAGCGACGCACATCCTCCGGCGCTGGTCACCGTGACCGGCATCGTCACCGTGGCGCTGGCGCTGTCGGTGATGATCGGCCTGTGGCTGCTGGTGGAATACACCCGCCTCGGGCGCGGCATGCGCGCAGTGGCCGAAAACCCGCGCGTCGCCACCCTGATGGGCGTTAACCCCAACGCGATCATCACCCTGACCTTCGCCATTGGCGGCATCTTCGCGGCGCTCGCCGGGGTGATGATGGCCAGCAACTACGGCAACGCCAGCTTCTCGATGGGCTTCCTGCCCGGAATTAAAGCCTTTACCGCCGCGGTACTCGGCGGCATCGGCAACATTCGCGGGGCGATGATTGGCGGGATCTTACTCGGCATTATCGAAGCGCTGGGCGCAGGCTATCTGGGCGAGCTGACTAACGGCGTGTTCGGCAGCAACTATCAGGATGTCTTCGCCTTTATCGTGCTGATTCTGGTGCTGGTATTCCGTCCGGCGGGCTTGCTGGGCGAGCGCGTTGCGCACAGGGCATAAGGGAAAATCATGACTGCAATTGAACTCAAAACCCCGGCGGTCAGCCGTAAATTCTGGTCCGGCATGACGCTGCTGGTGTTAGCGCTGGTACTGGCCCCGGTTGTGGCGACCCAGCTGGGCGGCAACTACTGGGTGCGGGTGATCGACTTCGCCTTGCTCTACATCATGCTCGCGCTGGGGCTGAACATTGTGGTGGGCTATACCGGCCTGCTGGATATGGGCTTTATCGCCTTCTACGCCGTCGGAGCCTACCTGGCCGCGCTGCTGGCCTCGCCGCATCTGCTGGAGGTGTTCCCGATCCTCAGCGTCTGGTTCCCGGACGGGCTACACACGTCTTATCTGCTGATTATCCCGATAGCGGCGCTGGTCGCGGCGGTGTGCGGCATCCTGCTCGGCGCGCCAACATTAAAGCTGCGCGGCGACTACCTGGCGATTGTGACCCTCGGCTTCGGGGAGATCATCCGCATCCTGATGCGTAATCTCGACCGTCCGGTGAACATCACTAACGGTGCCAAGGGCATCTCCGGCGTCGATACCCTTAACCTGTTCGGACTCAAGTTCAGCGGCGTTTACCACTGGTTTGGCGTCAAAGTCCCGGCACTGTGGCTGTGGTACTACCTGCTGATGGTAATGATTGTGGCAATCATTTTTGTCTGCCTGCGTTTGCAGCACTCGCGCATTGGTCGGGCATGGCACGCCATCCGCGAAGACGAAGACGTGGCCCGGGCGATGGGCATCAACGTGCGTAACTTCAAGCTGCTGGCTTTTGCGATGGGCGCTTCCTTTGGCGGCATCGCCGGGGCGCTGTTTGGCGCGTTCCAGGGCTTTGTCTCGCCGGAATCCTTCACCCTGCAGGAGTCGATCGCGGTGCTGGCGATGGTGGTGCTCGGCGGAATGGGCCATATCCCAGGGGTGATCCTCGGTGCGGTCCTGCTGACCGCCCTGCCGGAGCTGCTGCGCAGCCAGGCGGCCCCGGTGCAGCAGGCGCTGTTCGGCACGGTACTGGTTGATCCGGAAATCCTGCGTCAGCTGTTCTACGGCCTGGCGCTGGTGGGGGTGATGCTGGTTCGCCCGTCGGGCATCTGGCCGGTACGTCACAAGGAGGTGAAAGCATGAGTCTGTTAACCGTGCGCAATATGTCCAAACGCTTTGGCGGCCTGACGGCGGTCGATAACGTCTCGCTGTCGATTAACCCCGGCGAGATCTACGGCCTGATCGGCCCTAACGGCGCGGGAAAAACCACCTGCTTTAACCTGATCACCGGTCTGTATCCGGCAGACAGCGGCGAGTTTGCGATTGCCGATCGGCCTTACTCGCCAAAGCAGATCGAGAAAGTGACGGCGGCAGGCATCGCCCGCACCTTCCAGAACGTGCGGCTGTTTAACGAGATGTCGGTCCTCGAAAACGTAATGGTCGGACGCCACGTGCGCACCCGTAACGGGCTATGGGCGGCGCTGACCCGCCACAAACGTGCCCGCGCTGAAGAAGCCGACACCCGGGAACAGGCCTGGCACTGGCTGGAGTACACCGGGATCGCCAAATTTGCCCACTATCGCGCCTGCGATCTGGCTTACGGCCATCAGCGTCGGCTGGAAATTGCCCGCGCGCTGGCGACCGATCCGCTGCTGCTGGCGCTGGATGAACCCGCTGCCGGGATGAACGCCGCCGAGAAAGGCGCGCTGGGCGAGCTGCTGACCCGCATACGCGACGACGGCAAAACCCTGCTGATGATTGAGCACGACGTCAAGCTGGTGATGGGCATCTGCGATCGCCTGACGGTGCTGGATTACGGCAAAACCCTGGCCTGCGGCACGCCGGAGAGCGTGCGGCGCGACCCGGCGGTGATCGCCGCCTGGCTTGGAGGCAACAAGCATGTCTGAATTACTGAAAATTGAACGGCTGGATGTGCATTACGGTGGCATCCAGGCGGTGCGCGGCGTCTCTTTCACCCTGCACGAGGGCGAACAGGCGACGCTGATTGGCGCCAACGGTGCGGGCAAAAGCTCCACCGTGCGGGCCATCGCCGGGCTGGAACGTTTTGGCGGCAATATTGAATTTAACGGCCAGCCGGTGCGCAAGCGTAAAGCCGAATCCCTGCTGCGCGACGGGCTGGTGATGGTACCGGAAGGCCGGGGGATCTTCGCCCGCATGACGGTGCTGGAGAATCTGCAGATGGGGGCCTGGCTCCGGCGTGACACTGTCACCGTGAAGCAGGAGATGGCGGAAATTTTTGACCGATTCCCGCGCCTCGCCGAGCGTCAGCACCAGCTTGCCGGGCTGCTCTCCGGCGGTGAACAGCAGATGCTGGCGCTGAACCGCGCCCTGCTCAGCCGCCCGCGCCTGCTGATCCTCGACGAACCGTCGATGGGGCTGGCACCCAAAATGGTCGAGAACATTTTTGCGGTGATCGCCGGGCTGCGCGAGCGCGGCGTAGCCCTGCTGCTGATCGAACAAAACGCCCGACTGGCGCTGGACGTCACCGACAAGGCCTGGGTAATGGACAGCGGCAGCATCGTCCATCACGGCGAGTCAAAAGCGCTGCTCGCCGATGACCAGATCGCACAGATTTATTTGGGCGAAATGCCCGTTTAACACACCACCAACATCAGGGAATAACAATGAAAACAGCAAAAATCAGTGCGCTCAGCGCCGCTATTCTGCTCGGGAGTTTTGCCGCACCGGGTGCCTGGGCTGCCGACAGCGAAACCGTGGTTATCGGTCTGGCCGGGCCGCTGACCGGGCCGTCTGCCCGTATCGGTAAAGATCTGGAGAACGGTGCCCAGCTGGCGATTGACGACATTAACAAACAGCATCCGACCATCGGCGGCAAAGCGGTGACCTTCAAGCTGCAGTCGGAAGATGACCAGTCCGATCCCCGCACTGCGGTAGCCGTCGCCCAGCGCCTGGTGGACAGCAATGTGGCAGGCGTGGTTGGCCACTGGAACACGGGCACCAGCATCCCGGCGGCGCGCGTGTATAACGACGCGGGTATCGCGCAGGTGGCCCCGGTGGCAACCGGTCACGGCTACACCAAACAGGGCTTTGACACCAGCTTCCGCGTGATGGGCCATGACGATGACGGCGGCCAGTTCGCCGGGGAATACGCGGTTAAGACCCTGCAAGCGAAACGCATTGCCGTGATCGACGACCGTACCGCCTTCGGCCAGGGGCTGGCGGATGAGTTTATTAAATCGCTGGAAGCCCAGGGCGTGAAAATTGTCGACCGCCAGTACGTGGACGACAAAACCGTCGACTTCAGCGCCGTACTGACCGCCATTCGCAGTAAAAAAGCCGATCTGATCTTCTTCGGCGGCGTGGACAGCCAGGCGGCACCGCTGGCGCGACGCATTAAACAGCTGGGGATGGACGCCACCCTAATGGGCGCAGGCGGCTTTGTCAGCCAGACCTTCCTGCAGCTGGCACAAAAAGAAGGTGACGGCGTAGTGGCGCTGGAACCGGGCCTGCCGGTGGATCAGATGCCGGGCGGGAAAGCCTTCGAGCAGGCGTATCAGTCGCGCTATCACACCCATATCGAACTGCACGCCCCGTTCGCCTATGACGCTACCCGCGTACTGGTGGCGGCGATGGAAAAAGCCGACTCGGTGGATCCGGCGAAATACCTGCCTGCCCTGCGCGCCATCAGCTATTCCGGCGTCACCGGGCAGATTGCGTTCGATAAAGAGGGCAATCTGAAAGCACCTTCCTTTACCGTTTACAAAGTGGTCGAGGGTAAATGGCAGCCGCAAACCGTGCTCGGCGGCGCACAACCGAAGTAACGCAGTGAGGCAATGTGATGAGTGATAATAACGAGCTGGGCATTCTCGCCCGCCGCAAAATTGAAGCAGAAATTATTAAGCCAATTTATGAAATCCTGGTGCGCGAGATAGGGAAAACCCGCGCCCAGGCGGTCATTGGCGAAGCCATTGAACAGGCGGCGATTGATGCCGGACAGCATTTCGCCCGCCAGGAGCCGAACGGCGCAGACGTGAAGAGCTTTATCGCCCTGCAGTATCTGTGGGAGAAAGATAACGCCCTGGACGTCAAAGTGATCGACGCTGACGACCAGCAGTACAACTACAACGTCACTCGCTGCCGCTACGCCGAGATGTATCACGAGATGGGGCTGGGCGAGATTGGCCACCTGCTCTCCTGCGCCCGCGACGAGAAATTTATCGTCGGCTACGCGCCGGACGTACAGCTGACACGCACCACCACCATCATGCAGGGTGGCAAGTGCTGCGACTTCCGCTACCGCAGCACCAAGGACAAAGCATGATGCGTATCAATGCCGAAAGGCTGTGGTCGACGCTTGCGATGATGGCACAGATCGGGGGCACCCCTGCCGGGGGTGTCACCCGTCTGGCGTTAAGCGATGAAGACCGGATAGCCCGTAACCTGCTGCGCGACTGGGCGCTCGAGGCCGGTTTCAGCTGCGATGTCGACAGCATGGGCAATATGTTCATCCGCCGCGCCGGGAAAAATCCCACCCTGGCCCCGGTGATCACCGGCTCGCACGTGGATTCTCAACCGCTCGGCGGCAATTATGACGGGATCTACGGCGTGATGGCCGGGCTGGAACTGCTGCGGACGCTGAATGACAACCAGCTTGAAACCGAGCGCGATATCGTGCTGGTGAACTGGACCAACGAAGAAGGGGCGCGCTTTGCCCCGGCGATGCTGGCCTCCGGGGTCTGGACCGGGCAGTTCAGCGAGGAATACGCCCACGCGCTGGCCGACCGGGACGGTATCACCGTCGGCGAGGCACTGGATGCGATCGGCTATCGCGGGGAACAACCTGCCCGCGCCTTCCCGATTCACGCCTGCTATGAACTGCATATCGAACAAGGGCCGATTCTGGAAGATGAAGCCATTGATATCGGGCTGGTGCGTGCGGCGATGGGGCAACGCTGGTTCACGATAACCCTCGACGGTTTCGCGGCGCACGCGGGCACCACGCCAATGCACAGCCGCCGCGACGCGCTCACCGCCTTTGCCGAGCTGGCGCTGAAGGTAGAAGCCATTGGCTATCAGCACGAACCCGACGGCCGGGCGACCATCGGCATGGCAAACGTCACGCCGAATTCCCGCAACGTGGTGCCGTCCCGGGTGGTGTGCAGCGTAGAGTTCCGCCATCCGCACAGCGAGGCGCTGGAGGCAATGGAAACCGCGCTGCATCAGGCCGCGGAACAACTGGCGGCACGTGGAGTGGAAACCCACGTTGATCGGATCTTCGATTACGCCCCGATTGCCTTTGACGCCGCCTGCCTGGGGCGCAGTGAGAACGCGGTGGCTGCGCTGGGCTACACCGCCAAACCGATGGTTTCCGGTGCCGGACACGATACCTGTTACGTCAGCAAAATCGCCCCTGCCAGCATGATCTTTATTCCGTGCGAGAAAGGTATCAGCCACAACGAAGCCGAAAACATCCTCCCGGAATGGTCAGAGAAAGGTGCCAACGTGTTATTGCACAGCGTATTAACCGCCGCGCAAGAACCGTAGGCCCGCACAAACGCAGCGCCGCCGGGCGTTAAGCTACATGCCTGCGAAAATGCCGGATGGCGCTGCGCTTATCCGGCCTACTATCCGTGCCGTTGTAGACACTGCGAGGTTACTTCTGCCCGGCCTTCGCCAGGCTAAACCAAATCCCCACCGCCAGGATTAGCAACATCCCACCCGCGCTGCCCAGTGCCACGCTGTGCGCGGTGGTGAAGGCGGTTTTGGCGGCCTCAAGTGTCGCCTGAGCCAGCGACGGCGAGAGCCCCTGCGCTACCCGCACCGCCTCGCCAATAGAAGAAGAGGCCAGAGCAGTAAGGCCGCTATCCAGTCCCTGCGGCAGTTCAATCGAGGCCGAGAAGCTGCGGGTCAGCAGCAGACCAAATATCGCGATCCCAAGCCCGGCGCCCAGCTCGTAGGACATGGTTTCAATCGCCCCGGCAGCGGCGGCTTTTTCTTTCGGTGCCGCCGCCATGATTGCCGATGTAGAGGCCAACAACGCGCTGGCGGCGCTAAAGCCCAGCAGCACCATCAATCCCCACGCCTGCCACTGCTGGGTGCTGAAATCCAGTCGCGACAGCCCGATAAAACTCACCGCACTCAGCGTCATGCCGCCTGCGGCAACAATCCGCAGCCCCAGACGTCCCACCAGCACACCGGCGATCGGGCCGCTAAATCCACTGGCAACCATCACCGGCAGCATAAACATCCCCGCCTCAAACGGTGTGAAGCCGTGGACAAACTGCAGCTCCTGCGCCATCAGCAGTTCAAAGCCGACCAGGGCGATCATCGCCGTCATCGCCATCACCACCCCGCTTAAAATAATGCGGTGGCAGAACAGGCGCATGTCGATCATAGGCGTGCGGGCGCGCAGCTGGATGCGCACAAAGGTAAACAGTAGCCCCATGCCGACAGCGAACGTTGCCGCCACCAGCCACCCTGACGCGCTGCCCTTCAGCCCGGTTTTAGCGCTGTACACCACCAGCAGCATCGCCACGATCAGCATCAGCGCGTGGGCAATATTCAGCGGTTGCTCTGGTCGCCCCTGCTGTGCGGGCACCAGCCGCGCGGCCAGCGTGACCACCAGAATCACAATCGGCACGTTGATTAAAAATACCGAGCCCCAGTAGAAATGCTCCAGCAACATGCCGCCCACCAGCGGGCCAAAGGCCGCCCCGCCAGAACCGACCGCCGCCCAGACACCAAGGGCAATATTACGCTGGCGCGCATCGGCAAACAGGGTGCGGATCCCCGCCAGCGTCGCCGGGATGATCATCGCCGCACCAATGGCGAGCGATGCCCGCGCCACGATCAGCCACCCCGCCGTCGGCGAAAATGCCGCCGCCAGCGACGACAGGCCAAACAGGGTGCTGCCGATCATCAGCAGGCGCTTAAAGCCAATCCGGTCGCCCAGCGCCCCCATCGGCAGCACCATTCCGGCCATTACCAGCGAGTAAATATCAATAATCCACAGCAATTCGTTGCCGCTGGCATCCAGCGTCATGCTCAGAGTCGGCGCGGCGACGTGCAGCACCGTTGCGTCAATCGCCACCGGGATATACACCAGCACGATAATCACTAACGCTAACCACTGACGAAACATAAAAATCCCTTCTCTTATAAATCTGGACACATGTCCAGATTGCGATCCTACGGAAAGTTGAACGCATGTCCAGCTTTTTGTTACACTCGTTGCCCCCAGGTTGAGAGTGAAAAAAATGAGTTATCTGAGCAAGGAAGAACGCCGGGAAGCGATCCTGCAGGCCGCGATGCGCGTGGCATTACGCGAAGGGCTGACCGCGATGACCGTCCGGCGCATCGCCGCCGAGGCGCAGGTTGCGGCCGGTCAGGTGCATCACCATTTTGCCTCCGCCGGTGAGCTTAAGTCGCAGGCCTTTATCCGCCTGATCCGCGCCCTGCTGGATGCCGACATCGTGGCGCAAGACGCCAGCTGGCGCGAGCGTCTGCACGCCATGCTCGGCAGCGACGACGGCAGCTTTGAGCCCTACGTCCGTCTGTGGCGTGAAGCGCAGCTGTTAGCCACCCGCGATCCCGAGATCAAAGGCGCCTACGTACTGACCATGGAAATGTGGCATCAGGAAACGGTAGCGATTATTCATGCCGGGGCCGCCGCACGGGCGTTTACGCTGAAAGATCGCGCTGAAAATATCGCCTGGCGTTTAATCGGACTGGTGTGCGGGCTGGACGGAATTTATGTGTTAAATATGCCGCAAATGGACGATGCCGCATTTAATAAGCATCTGGAGACCTTAATCACCCTCGAACTCTATAATCCTTAATGATGAGTGTTATATAACTGTTACGATTTGTAACACATTAAGCGGGCTCATATCTCCCTTCTAAACTCAGGGGTTCGCTTTTTTATCTATCCTTTCAGATGTGTCCTAAAACATCCTATAGCCTCTCACCAGAGAATCAGGTAACGCCCTGATTGTATTTCTCTTTCTGCCATTTACGGATAAGCAAGAGGGTAATATGCCGCAACATAATGAGAAAAATAATCATTATCTTTTAAAAGAGTGGAAGCCGGAAAATAAGGCGTTTTGGGAAAACAAAGGCAAACATATTGCGCGACGAAATTTAGTCATCTCCGTGGCCTGCCTGCTGCTGGCGTTCTGCGTCTGGATGTTATTTAGCGCGGTTGCGGTGAATCTGAATAAGGTGGGATTTAATTTTACGACCGATCAGCTGTTTATGTTAACCGCCCTGCCGTCGCTCTCCGGCGCGATATTACGCGTTCCCTGGTCCTTTATGGTGCCGATATTCGGCGGCCGCTACTGGACGGTGATCAGCACCGTTATTCTGATTATCCCCTGCGTGTGGCTGGGCATCGCGGTGCAGAACCCCGCCACTCCGTACACGGTCTTTATCATCATCGCCCTGCTGTGCGGCTTTGCCGGGGCTAATTTCGCCTCCAGCATGGGCAATATCAGCTTCTTCTTCCCGAAAGCCAGACAAGGCAGCGCGCTGGGGATCAACGGCGGGCTGGGTAATCTGGGCGTCAGCGTGATGCAGATGGTGGCCCCGGTGGTGATCTTCCTGCCGATATTCGCTTTTCTTGGCGTGCATGGCGTGCCGCAGGACGATGGCTCGACCCTGTCGCTGGCGAACGCTGCCTGGGTGTGGGCTCCACTGCTGCTGCTGGCAACGATTGCCGCCTTCTTCGGTATGAACGATATCGCCAGCGCCAAAGCCACGATTGCCAGCCAGCTGCCGGTGCTGAAACGTCTGCACCTGTGGCTGCTGAGCCTGCTTTATCTGGCAACCTTCGGCTCGTTTATCGGCTTTTCCGCCGGGTTTGCGATGCTGTCGAAAACCCAGTTCCCGGACGTCAATATCCTGCACCTCGCCTTCTTTGGCCCGCTGCTCGGTGCGCTGGCACGATCCGCCGGAGGTGTCATCTCCGACAAGCTCGGCGGCGTGCGCGTCACGCTGGTGAATTTCGTCTTTATGGCGGTCTTCACCGCCCTGCTGTTCCTCACCCTGCCGGGCTCCGGCTCTGGCAACTTTACCGCGTTCTTCCTGGTGTTTATGGGGCTGTTCCTCACCGCCGGGCTGGGCAGCGGATCGACCTTCCAGATGATTGCGGTCATCTTCCGCCAAATCACCGTCTACAGAGTGAAACTGCACGGCGGCAGCGACGAGCAGGCGCAGAAAGAGGCCGTCTCGGATACCGCCGCAGCGCTCGGCTTTATCTCAGCGATTGGTGCCGTCGGCGGGTTCTTCATCCCTAAAGCTTTCGGTACCTCGCTGGCGATGACCGGCTCGCCGGTGGGCGCGATGAAAGTCTTCCTCGTGTTTTACATCGCCTGCGTGTTCATCACCTGGCTGGTGTATGGCCGTCGTCAAAAACACGTCAAATCCTAAATTCAATATTTTGTGAGCAGTGTAACCACGGGGGCAGGCGTTGCCCCGTCAGGAGATACGTCATGAGTAAATTGTTGGATCGTTTCCGCTATTTTAAACAACAAGGCGAAACCTTCGCCGACGGGCACGGCCAGGTGATGCACACCAACCGCGACTGGGAGGACAGCTATCGCCAACGCTGGCAGTTCGACAAAATTGTGCGATCCACCCACGGGGTTAACTGTACCGGCTCCTGCAGCTGGAAGATCTACGTCAAAAACGGGCTGGTCACCTGGGAAACGCAGCAGACCGACTATCCCCGCACCCGCCCCGACCTGCCGAATCACGAGCCGCGCGGCTGTCCGCGCGGGGCGAGCTACTCCTGGTATCTGTACAGCGCCAACCGCCTGAAGTACCCGCTGGCGCGTAAAAAGCTGATTGAGCTGTGGCGCGAGGCGCTGGGCCAGCACAGCGATCCGGTTAACGCCTGGAACGCGATCATGAGCGACCCGCAAAAAACCCTCAGCTACAAGCAGGCGCGCGGGCACGGCGGGTTTATCCGCTCCAGCTGGAAAGAGCTGAACCAGCTGATCGCCGCCGCCAACGTCTGGACAATTAAACACTACGGCCCGGATCGGGTGGCGGGCTTCTCACCCATCCCGGCGATGTCGATGGTCTCTTACGCCGCCGGAACGCGCTATCTCTCCCTGCTGGGCGGCACCTGCTTAAGCTTCTACGACTGGTACTGCGACCTGCCGCCCGCCTCGCCGATGACCTGGGGCGAGCAGACCGACGTCCCGGAATCCGCCGACTGGTACAACTCCAGCTATATCATCGCCTGGGGCTCTAACGTGCCGCAGACCCGCACCCCGGATGCTCACTTCTTTACCGAGGTGCGCTACAAAGGCACCAAAACCATCGCCATCACTCCGGACTTTTCAGAAGTCGCCAAACTCAGCGACCAGTGGCTGGCACCCAAGCAAGGCACCGACAGCGCCCTCGCGATGGCGATGGGCCATGTGATCCTGAAAGAGTTCCACCTCGATAACCCGAGCGATTACTTCCTCAACTACTGCCGCCGCTACACCGACATGCCGATGCTGGTAATGCTGGACGCACGTGAGGACGGCAGCCGAGTGCCGGGGCGGATGCTGCGCGCCTCGGATCTGTTCGACGGGCTGGGCGAAGCCAATAACCCGGAATGGAAAACGGTCGCCTTTAACCGCGCGGGCGATCTGGTGGTGCCGAACGGCTCTATCGGCTTCCGCTGGGGCGAAAAAGGCAAATGGAACCTGGAATCGCTGGCGGCGGGTCAGGAAACCGATCTGACCCTGTCCCTGCTCGGCACTCGCGACGCCGTGGCCGACGTCGCCTTCCCGTACTTTGGCGGCAACGAGAATCCGCATTTTCGCAGCGTGAAGCAGGATCCGGTGCTTATCCGCAAAGTTCCGTCGAAAACCCTGACCCTGGTCGACGGCAGCCAGATGCAGGTGGCCAGCGTCTATGACCTGGTGCTGGCAAACTACGGCCTTGACCGCGGGCTGGACGATGTAAACGCAGCTAAAGACTACGCCGAGGTCAAAGCCTATACCCCGGCCTGGGGCGAACAGATCACCGGCGTCCCGCGCCGTCATATTGAGCAGATTGCCCGCGAGTTCGCCGACACCGCGCATAAGACCCATGGCCGGTCAATGATTATCCTCGGGGCCGGGGTCAACCACTGGTATCACATGGATATGAACTACCGGGGGATGATCAACATGCTGGTGTTCTGCGGCTGCGTCGGTAAGAGCGGCGGCGGCTGGTCGCACTACGTCGGCCAGGAGAAGCTGCGTCCGCAAACCGGCTGGCTGCCGCTGGCCTTTGCGCTGGACTGGAACCGTCCGCCGCGCCAGATGAACAGCACGTCGTATTTTTACAACCATGCCAGCCAGTGGCGTTACGAAAAACTCACCGCCCAGGAGCTGCTCTCCCCGCTGGCCGATGCGTCGAAGTTTACCGGGCATCTGATTGACTTTAACGTGCGTGCCGAGCGCATGGGCTGGCTGCCGTCCGCCCCGCAGTTGAACCTTAATCCGCTGCATATCAAAGCCCAGGCGGAGGCGGTCGGGATGTCACCCCAGGCGTACACCGTCCAGGCGCTGAAGTCCGGCGATATCCGCTTCGCCTGCGAGCAGCCCGACAGCGGTAACAACCACCCGCGCAACCTGTTCGTCTGGCGATCTAACCTGCTGGGCTCCTCCGGGAAAGGCCACGAGTACATGCTCCGGTATCTGCTGGGTACCGAAAGCGGCATTCAGGGCGAGGATCTCGGTTCCACCGACGACGTGAAGCCGGAAGAGGTCGAGTGGCAGACAGCCGCTATCGAGGGCAAGCTGGACCTGCTGGTGACCCTCGATTTCCGCATGTCCAGCACCTGCCTGTTCTCGGACATCGTGCTGCCGACCGCCACCTGGTATGAAAAAGACGACATGAATACCTCGGATATGCATCCGTTTATTCATCCACTCTCGGCCGCCGTCGACCCGGCGTGGGAATCGCGCAGCGACTGGGAGATCTACAAAGGTCTCGCCAAAGTCTTCTCTGAGGTGTGTGTTGGCCATCTGGGTAACGAAACCGACGTGGTGTTGCAGCCCCTGCAGCATGACTCCCCGGCGGAGCTGTCGCAGCCGTTCGACATCGCCGACTGGCGCAAAGGCGAATGCGATCTGATCCCCGGTAAAACCGCGCCGAACATTGCAGTGGTCGAGCGTAATTATCCGGAAACCTACGAACGCTTTACCTCGCTTGGCCCACTGCTCGACAAGCTGGGCAACGGCGGGAAAGGCATTTCGTGGAACACTCAGGATGAGGTCGATTTCCTCGGCAAGCTGAACTACGTCAAGCTCGACGGCCCGGCGAAAGGCCGCCCGCGCATCGAGACGGCGATTGACGCCTCGGAGGTGATCCTCGCCCTCGCGCCTGAAACTAACGGCCACGTGGCGGTAAAAGCCTGGGAAGCGCTCAGTGAATTTACCGGCCGCGAGCACAGCCATCTGGCTCTTAACAAGGAAGACGAGAAGATCCGCTTCCGCGATATCCAGGCCCAGCCGCGCAAAATCATCTCCAGCCCGACCTGGTCCGGCATCGAGAGCGAACATGTCTCTTACAACGCCGGGTACACCAACGTTCACGAGCTGATCCCGTGGCGCACGCTGTCCGGGCGTCAGCAGCTGTATCAGGATCACCAGTGGATGCGCGCCTTTGGTGAGAGCCTGGTGGCCTACCGTCCGCCGATTGATACCCGCAGCGTGACGCATATGCGCGAGATCCCGCCGAACGGCTTCCCGGAAAAAGCGCTCAACTTCCTGACGCCGCACCAGAAATGGGGGATTCACTCCACCTACAGCGAAAACCTGCTGATGCAGACCCTGTCGCGCGGTGGGCCGATTGTGTGGATCAGCGAAGCCGACGCGCGCGAGCTAGGCATCGAGGACAACGACTGGATCGAGTGCTTCAACGCCAACGGCGCCTTGACCGCCCGCGCGGTGGTCAGCCAGCGCGTGCCGCCGGGAATGACCATGATGTATCACGCCCAGGAACGCATTCTGAACATTCCGGGTTCCGAAGTGACCGGACGACGCGGAGGGATCCACAACTCGGTCACCCGCGTGTGCCCGAAACCGACCCACATGATTGGCGGTTACGCCCAGCTGGCGTACAGCTTCAACTACTACGGCACGGTGGGCTCGAACCGCGACGAGTTCATTATGATCCGCAAAATGAAAAACATTAACTGGCTGGATGGCGAAGGTCGGGATCAGGTTCAGGAGGCGAAAAAATGAAAATACGCTCACAGGTTGGAATGGTTCTGAATCTCGACAAATGCATCGGCTGTCACACCTGCTCGGTCACCTGTAAAAACGTCTGGACCGGGCGCGAAGGGATGGAGTACGCGTGGTTTAACAACGTCGAAACCAAGCCCGGCATTGGCTACCCGAAAAACTGGGAGGACCAGGAGGAGTGGCAAGGCGGCTGGGTGCGCAGCATCACCGGCAAGCTGACGCCGCGCCTCGGCGGGCGCGTGGGGGTGCTGTCGAAAATCTTCGCTAACCCGTCTCTGCCCGGCATCGACGATTACTACGAGCCGTTCACCTTCGATTATCAGGATCTGCACCGCGCCCCGGAGGGCAACCACCTGCCGACCGCCCGCCCGCGCTCGCTGATCAGCGGCAAGCGGATGGATAAAATCGAATGGGGTCCGAACTGGGAGGAGCTGCTGGGCGGCGAATTCGAGAAACGCGCCCGGGATCGGAACTTCGACAAGATGCAGAAGGAGATGTACGGCCAGTTCGAAAACACCTTCATGATGTACCTTCCGCGTCTGTGCGAGCACTGCCTGAACCCGAGCTGCGTCGCCACCTGCCCGAGCGGAGCCATCTACAAGCGCGAAGAGGACGGCATCGTGCTGATCGACCAGGACAAATGCCGCGGCTGGCGGATGTGCATCAGCGGCTGTCCGTACAAAAAAATCTACTTCAACTGGAAGAGCGGCAAATCTGAAAAATGCATCTTCTGCTATCCACGTATCGAGTCCGGCCAGCCGACGGTCTGCTCAGAAACCTGCGTCGGGCGCATTCGCTATCTTGGCGTGCTGCTGTACGACGCGGACCGCATCGAGGAAGCAGCCAGCACCGAGCATGAAACCGATCTGTACGAGCGTCAGTGCGACGTGTTCCTGAACCCGCACGATCCGGCGGTGATTGAAGAAGCCTTCAAGCAGGGCATTCCGCAGAACGTGATTGAAGCCGCCCAGCGCTCGCCGGTGTACAAAATGGCGATGGACTGGAAGCTGGCCCTGCCGCTGCACCCGGAATACCGCACCCTGCCGATGGTCTGGTATGTACCGCCGCTGTCGCCGATCCAGTCCTACGCCGACGCGGGCGGTCTGCCGCAGACCGACAGCATTCTGCCGGCGGTCGAAAGCCTGCGCATTCCGGTGCAGTATCTGGCCAACATGCTCAGCGCGGGCGATACCGGCCCGGTGCTGCGCGCCCTGAAACGCATGATGGCGATGCGTCACTACAAACGTTCCCAGACCGTTGAAGGCGTGACCGACACCCGCGCCATCGAAGAAGTAGGCTTAAGCGTCGAGCAGGTGGAAGAGATGTATCGCTATCTCGCTATCGCCAACTACGAAGACCGCTTTGTGATCCCGACCAGCCACCGGGAAATGGCTCGCGACGCCTTCCCGGAGAAAAACGGCTGCGGCTTTACCTTTGGCGACGGCTGTCACGGCTCGGACACCAAATTCAACCTGTTTAACAGCAGCCGCATCGATGCCATTAACATCGACGAGGTGCGCAAACATGGGGAGGGCGAGTAATGCAGATCCTCAAAATTATCGCCCTGCTGATTGAGTATCCGGACGAGGTGCTGTGGGAGAGTCGCGACGAAGCCCTGGCCCTGATTGCACAGGATGCGCCAATGCTGCTGCCGTTTACGCAGCAGCACCTGAACGCCCCGCTGCTGGATCAACAGGCGGCGTGGTGCGAGGTGTTCGAGCGCGGGCGCGCCACCTCGCTGCTGTTGTTCGAGCATGTTCATGCGGAGTCCCGCGATCGCGGCCAGGCGATGGTCGACCTGATGAACCAGTATCAGCAGGCCGGTTTGCAGCTCGACTGCCGGGAACTGCCGGACTATCTGCCGCTGTATCTGGAGTATCTGAGCATTGTGCCTGACGCGCAGGCCCAGGAAGGCTTACAGAACGTGGCCCCGATCCTTGCCCTGATTGGCGGGCGCTTAAAACAGCGCGCCATACCGCATTATCAGCTGTTTGACGCCCTGCTGACCTTTGCCGGAAGTAAACTTTCCAGTGACAGTGTCACGCAACAGGTGGCGGGCGAAAAGCGCGACGACACCCTGCAGGCGCTGGACGCAGTCTGGGAAGAGGAACAGGTGAAGTTTATCGAGGATAACGCCACCGCCTGTGACAGCTCGCCGATGCAGCAATATCAACGACGCTTTAGCCAGGACGTCGCGCCGCAGTATGTGGACGTCAGTGCCGGAGGCTCAAAATGATGCAATATCTGAACGTCTTCTTCTACGATATCTATCCGTACATTTGCGGCACGGTGTTCCTTATCGGGAGCTGGCTGCGCTATGACTACGGGCAGTACACCTGGCGGGCCGCTTCCAGTCAGATGCTGGACAAGCGCGGAATGGTGCTGTGGTCGAACCTGTTTCACATCGGTATTCTGGGGATCTTCTTCGGGCATCTGTTCGGGATGTTGACCCCGCACTGGGTCTACTCGTGGTTCCTGCCGATGTCGCAAAAACAGCTGATGGCGATGATATTAGGCGGGGTCTGCGGGGTGCTGACGCTGGTCGGTGGCGCGGGGCTGCTGGTTCGTCGGTTGACCAACCCACGGGTGCGGGCAACCTCTTCCACCGCCGATATCCTGATCCTCTGCATCCTGCTGGTTCAGTGCAGTCTTGGCCTGGCGACCATTCCGTTTTCCGCCCAGCATCCGGACGGCAGCGAAATGCTGAAGCTGGTTGACTGGGCGCAAGGCGTGGTGACCTTCCACGGCGGTTCATCCGCGCATCTCGACGGCGTGGCGTATATCTTCCGCGTCCATCTGGTGCTGGGGATGACTATCTTCCTGCTGTTCCCGTTCACCCGGCTGGTGCACGTCTGGAGCGCGCCGATAGAGTACCTTACCCGACGATATCAGGTGGTCAGATCGCGGCGTTAAGTCTGGCACCTTTGCCCGGTGGCGCTGCGCTTACCGGGTCTACAATACTTTGCTGCATGTATCGACAATGTTGACACAGCAAAACCCTACACTCTATGATGGATAAACAATGTATATCCATCTGGAGTGTTTTTTATGCCGCAAGTCACCGTTAAAAAATGGGGAAACAGCCCTTCTGTTCGGCTGCCCGTTGCCGTTATGCGTGAGGCCGACCTGAACGTTGACGATGTGGTGAATATCAACGTTGATGATGAAGGACGCATTATTTTGACCCCAGTCAGAAAGGACGAACCCTCGCTCGAATCACTGTTATCCGCTATCACGGATGACAATCTGCATCACGAAATCACATTTGGGGAACCGCAAGGTAAGGAGCTGCTGTAATGGACTACATTCCGCAGGCTGGCGATATCGTCTGGCTTGAATTTGACCCGCAGTCAGGACATGAACAGGCAGGACATCGTCCCGCCCTGGTTATTTCTCCCGCCACCTATAACGGGCGTACGGGCTTAATGCTCTGCTGCCCGCTGACGTCGCAAATAAAAGGCTATCCCTTCGAAGTGGCGATCGGCGGCGCGCGTCGCAATGTCGCCCTGGCCGATCAGATTAAAAGCCTCGACTGGCAGGCGCGTCACGCAGTGAAAAAGGGAACGGCGACCGCCGAAGAACTGGATGCCGTGAGAGCGCGTGCAAAGGTGCTTATCGGTTAACAGAAAGGGGCTGATGCCCCTTCCCGCCTTATTTTCCCGCCTGCGGATGGGTATCAAACCCGGCCATTACCGCGGTCAGTTCTGCCAGTGAAAAACCGTGCTTCGCGTCATCCACCCCCAGCCCAAACCGCTCCTGCATCACCTGATACAGCGCCGCCGCATCCGGCAGGTTTATCTGCTCGACGGCGTGCCCGTCATGCCAGTGGGTAAAGTGCAGGTTGGTGAGCGTCAGTTTGCCGCCGTCCGGCAGATGGCGGCACATCAGCAGATGGTGGCGAAAATGCGACTGCGGCCAGTGTGCGGACCAGAAATTACCCATCACGTAATCGGTCTGATACTGGGTGATCAGGTCAAAGTGATACATCGACTGCCAGTGCTGGTGATGGCGAAACTGCAGCACCCAGTCGTCGCCGTCGTTGATCAGCCGGTACTCCCCTTGCGGCGTGGTTTGTTCCACGTCAGCCAGCAGGCGGATCGGCGCGGTGAGGGTCTGACCGCCAAAGCCAACGTCGGCAATCCAGCGTTCGCCGTTCAGTTCAACCAGCAGCAGGCGATGGGTACGCGGCGGCATCTGCGGCGGATTGGCCAGCACCACCCGGCCCAGCAGGCTGCGCACATTAAAACCCACCTCACGCAGCACCCGCTCGAACAGACCGTTCTGCTCAAAGCAGTAGCCACCGCGTCGGGCGTTGACCAGCTTGTCGACCACGGATTGATCGTCAAGCTGGATCTCGCGCGGCAGCACCACGTCGATATTCTCAAACGGGATGGCGCTGTTGTGCTGCAAATGCAGCGCCCGCAGGGTGTCGATATCCACAGCGGTGGTTTGCTGCCAGCCGATGCGGGCGAAATACGCGGTCAAAAACGGGGTCATGGTGGGCTCCTTTAACAATTCTCCCTTGTTTATAAACTATTTTTCCCGACCCACTGTGACAAAAGTGCTTTTTATCCGCGCGTGGAGCGCTGCATGATCCCGAGCGCCGTCAGCATCAGCACCAGACCGGTCAGCAGCGTCAGCGTCGCCATCGCCATCCCCTGTCCGACGGAACCCTGCTCAAACTGACGCCAGATGAAGACCGACACCGTCTGGGTCCCCGCAGGTGCCAGCAGCAGCGAGGTCACCAGCTCTCGCGAGGCAATGGCAAATACCATCAGCATCGCCGCTAACATCGCGGGAGACACCAGCGGCAGAACGATAAAGCGCAACGCCTGAAACGCAGACGCGCCGTGCACCCGCGCGGCGGGCTCCAGATTGCCACCCAACTGGCGCAGGGCGCTGCCGACGTAGCGCACCGGCCACGGCAGCAGCAGACAGCAGTAAGACAGCAGTAAAATGGCCCAGCTGTTATACGGCGATACCGGCCAGAACGGACGGTTCCACAGCAAAATCAACCCCACCCCGACCACCACGCCGGGCAAGGCAGCAGGCATCAGCGACAGCGCGTCCAGCACCCCGCGCCCTTTTATCTTCTGCACCACCACCAGCCACGCGGCCAGCAGGCCGAGCACCCCGGTGATACAGGCCGCACCCAGAGCCAGCGACAGGCTGGTGCCGAGCGCCGACAACGCATCCCCCTGCTGGCTGAACAGCGCCGCATAGTGGTTGACCGTTAAATTCTCCAGCGTCACCCCACCGGACAAGGTGCCCAGCACCCCCGACAGCGCCATCGACGCCCCCGGCAGCAGCACGGCGATCCCGCCCACCAGGGCCATCACCAGCACCATCGGCCAGGCAAACACCCCCGCACTGGCCCCCATATTCTCGGTCGGTTTACCGGTAATGCTGGTGACGTCGTGATTGCCGGTGAGCTTTTTCTGCAGCCACCAGGCGCTCAGGGCAATCGTGACCAGCACCACCGACAGCATTGAGGCGCCTGACAGGTCAATTGGCCAGTCAGCAAGTTTCTTCTCGATATCGGTGGTCAGCATCAGGACGCCCGCACGGCTGCCAAGCGCGGCCGGGACGCCGTACTCCTCAATCGCCAGCGTGAACGAGAGTAACATCCCCGCCGCCAGCGACGGCGAGAGCATCGGCAGCGTGATATGCCAGAATGCCCTGCCGGCGCTGGCCCCGTGCACCTGAGCAATCATCGCCAGGCGTTGTCCGCTGGCCAGCAGGCTGCGCGACACCGCAAAGTAAACCACCGGGAAAATATTCAGCGCCATCACCAGCACTATGCCGGTCTGGCTGAACAGCAGATCGTTCAGGTTAGTGCCCACTAACTGCTGAAGATAGCCGTTGGTTTGCAGCACCAGCATCCATGACAGCGCGGCAATGTACGGCGGCGTGAGAAACGGGATCAGAAACAGCAGATCCCACAGGCGCGGCAGCGGCAGGTTAAACAGCCCGCGCGCCACGCCGAGGGGAAACCCAATCAGGGCGCTGACCAGCGCCACGCCCAGCCCAACCTGCAGCGTACCACCGAGCATGGTCGGCAGCTGCGGCTCGGCCAACAGCGAACGCACTCCGCTAAACGCGCCGGAAAACTGCCCGGCGCTGAACTGCGGAAACACCGCCTGCAGCACGATAAAAACGAGGGGAAACGCCACCAGAATCACCAGTAGCGCCAGCGTCATCACAGACAACAATCTCTGATTCACAAGCTTTCCTGAAGACGGGGTTGCCCCCACCGTGATTATAAGGTGAAGAGTGCGTTAAACCGCTTGAGGATGTCGCTGCGCTCGGCACTACCGTCACTTTTGGTCGGCAGGATTTTCAGATCGTTCAGCAGCGGGCGTTTGGCCTGCACGTCTTCGCGCGCGGGCATCAGCCAGGCATCGGCGACCATCGCCTGGCCTTCTGCGGACAAGACGTAGTCGACAAAGGCTTTGGCGTCGTCAGCGTGCTGGGTGGATTTGAGGATCATCATCGGACGCGGGGCGATCACCGTGCCGCTGGCCGGGAAGATCACCTTCAGGGATTCGCCCTGGCTGATATTGCCGTAAGAGACATAGTCCACCGCACCGAACACCGCCGCTTTGGCCCCCTGCATCACCGGCGTGACCGCCTGCGCATTCGGGCCGCTGACCACCATGCCGTTCTGTTTCAGGGCGTCAAACAGCTGCCAGGCGTTGTCGCCCATGCCGTTTTGCAACCCGATCAGCAAATCAAGCGAGGCGCCGGACAGCGCTGGGTCCGGGGTGGTGACTTTGCCTTTAAAGGCGTCGGTGGTCAGGTCCTGCCACTCTTTCGGCTCCGGGGTGCCGCTTTTGGTATTCCAGACGATCCCCAGCGCCGACACGCCCTGCGCGACATAGTCGGCTGATTTCAGATCTGCCGGTACCTTCGCAGCGTTGGCGCTCTCAAACGGCAGCAACCAGCCGCGATTGTGCAGATCTTCCGCCGTATCCCAGGAGGCGGAGATCAGAATATCGGCCTGCGGATTGGCCTGCTCGGCTTCGAGGCGCGCCATCACTTTGCCGGTGGTCGCCTGGAAGATATCAACTTTAACGCCGGTTTTCTTCTCAAAGCCGCTGGCGAGATTTTTTGCCAGCGATCCTGGCCCGGCAGTGTAGACGGTCAGCGCGTGGGCGCTGGACATCATAGCGGACGATAATGCCATGGCTAACAGCACTCCCTTCTTCACGGACATGGTGGTTTTCATGCGTACTCCCCTGAGGTTGAAATCAAACGATCGGCAGCGATGCTGCCAGCAGACAAATGCACGATCCGGTCGGCGAGGATTTCCGCTTCCCGGCGGTCGTGAGTGACGTAAACGGCGGTGGTCCCGAGCTGGCGCAGCAATGTCGCCATCTCCTGGCACAGCGACTCGCGCAGTTCGCTATCGAGATTGGAGAGCGGCTCGTCAAACAGCAGCACCCGCGGTTCAGCCACAATGGCGCGGGCCAGCGCCACGCGCTGCTGCTGCCCGCCGGATAAGCCTGCCGGTTTGCGCTCAGCGAACTCGCTTAAGCCGACGCGTGCCAGCGCCTGCGCCACGCGGGTTTCCCGCTCTTGCCGCGCCACGTTGCGCATCTTCAGCGGAAACATCACATTCTGCGCCACCGTCATGTGCGGCCAGAGGGCGTAATCCTGGAACACCATGCCGATATCGCGGGCCTGAGGCGGCAGCGACCAACCGCTTTTCGCCACCAGCCGATCGGCAAAATGGATCTCGCCATCCGCAGGCTCGGTAAGCCCGGCCAGCAGGCGCAGAAGCGTGCTTTTTCCGCAGCCCGACGGCCCCAGAAGCGCAACCACGCTCCCCGGCTCGATATGCAGATCGATTTGATTTAAAACAGTGTTCGCGCCAAAAGCGTACGACACGCCATTGAGCGTTATGGAGGTGAGCATCTTGTTATCCTCTTTGGGATTTGATGTCCGCCACTGTAGGCAGCTTGTGTGACGAAAACATGACGCGTTTGTTGCAGCTTGATTTCCGATGGCTTTCAGCCGTTTAATGCTCAGACGCCTATTTTGAGGATCCCCCATGAGCCACTTTCGCCCCGTCGAGTTAATGCACGCCAGCCGCCTGTTGAATCACGGCCCGACCATCCTGATCACCAGCCGCGACGACACCCTGGACCGCCGCAACGTGATGGCTGCCGCCTGGTCAATGCCGGTGGAGTTCGAGCCACCGCGGATCGCCATCGTGGTAGATAAAAGCGCCTGGTCGCGGGAGCTGATTGAACGCAGCGGCATGTTTGGCATTGTGGTTCCCGGCGTTGCCGCCACCAACTGGACCTATGCGGTGGGCAGCGTCAGCGGGCGCGATGAGGACAAATTTAACTGCTACGGGATCCCGGCAGTTGCTGGCCCGGTGCTGGGCCTGCCGGTGATTGAAGAGAAGTGTCTGGCGTGGATGGAGTGCCGCCTGCTGCCTGCGACATCGGCGGCAGAAAAATATGACACCCTGTTTGGCGAAGTGGTTGCGGCGGCGGCGGACGAACGGGCGTTTGTCGCCGGGCGCTGGCAGTTTGACGATGACAAGCTCAACACTTTGCACCATCTGGGTGCCGGAACCTTTGTCACCAGCGGCAGGCAGGTGAAGGCCCCGAATCCGTCAATTTAATACTCCCGGTAAGGAATGTGCAGGCGATCCAGCAGATTGGTAAAATCCTGCACCGCGACAAACACCACCGCCCCTTTGCCGAGGATCACGTTGGTGATGACCCCTACCGTCTCCCCGGTCAGGCTGTCGACAACCGGCCCACCGGACATGCCGGAGACCGCTCCCGCGCCGGTAATGACCCCGTAATAGCAGCCGTCGCGCTTTAAGAAGCCGTCGATGGTGCCGGAACTGGATTTAGGCAGGCTGTTGATGGCGCTGTAACCAAACAGCGTGACGTTGCGCCCTCTTCGCGCGAAGGCCAGCTTGTGCAGGGGCTTGCCTGCGTTATTGCGGGCAATCACCGTCACGTCGCAAAGGGGATGTTGCGCGCGGATGGACTTCAGCAGCGGGACGGCAACGTGCGCCGCCGTGAGCGAGAGCGCGTCCGTTACCGGAAAAGCGCTGCCCTGGATCCCGCCGACAAACCAGCTTAACGGCGCAGGCAGGCCGATATAAACCAGATCAGCCTGTTTTGTGGCGGTAAAGTCGGTACTGCTGGTGCCTGACATGACCACACACCCCATCAGTAAAACGGGGGCCGTGAGGGCGAAGAGAGCAAAGATGAGACACTTCATGGTTTCACCTTCCAGGCAAGTCGTGACAGGCGTGCGCGCCCCACGAAAAAGGGCGACAGCACGCGCTCTCGCCCTTTTGTACTTTAGCCTTTACGGTTTACGCTGACGTTAGTTCCAATGGCTTAGTTTTTCTCGCGTCCGGCGATAATCTCATCCGCCACGTTGCGCGGTGCCTCCGCATAATGGTGGAATTCCATGCTGTAGGTGGCCCGTCCCTGCGACATCGATCGCAGGGTGGTGGCGTAGCCGAACATCTCGGCCAGCGGGACGTCAGCGCGGATAATCTGGCTGCCGAACCGCTCATCCATGCCCTGCACCAGCCCGCGGCGGGAAGAGAGATCGCCCATAATGTTCCCGGCGTACTCTTCCGGCGTTTCGACCTCGACGTGCATCATCGGCTCGAGGATCACCGGGTCCGCTTTGCGTGCGCCGTCCTTAAAGCCGAAGATCGCCGCCATGCGGAAGGCCAGCTCCGACGAGTCGACGTCGTGATACGACCCAAAGGTCAGGGTCGCTTTGACATCCACCACCGGATACCCGGCCAGCACGCCGCTGTTGATGGCTTCCCGCAGCCCTTTTTCCACCGACGGGATATACTCGCGCGGCACCACGCCGCCCTTGGTGGCATCGACAAATGCAAACCCGCTGCCCGGTGCCTGCGGCTCAAGTCTCAGGACCACGTGTCCGTATTGCCCTTTCCCGCCGGACTGGCGCACAAATTTGCCTTCGATGTCGTCCACCGCTTTGCGGATGGTTTCGCGATACGTCACCTGCGGACGGCCAATATTCGCCTCGACGCCAAACTCACGCTTCATGCGGTCGACGATGATCTCGAGGTGCAGCTCGCCCATCCCGGAGATAATCGTCTGCCCGGACTCTTCGTCAGTGTGCAGGTGGAGCGAGGGATCTTCTGCTGCCAGACGGTGCAGCGCGATACCCATTTTCTCCTGGTCGGCCTTGGTTTTAGGCTCAATCGCCAGCGAAATCACCGGGTCCGGGAACTCCATCCGTTCGAGGGTGATCACCGCATTCGGGTCGGTCAGGGTGTCGCCGGTGGTGACATCCTTCAGCCCCACGCAGGCGGCGATGTCCCCGGCCCGCAGCTCGTCCACGTCATGCCGGTCGTTGGCGTGCATCAGCACAATGCGGCCAATACGCTCTTTCTTGCCCTTCACCGGGTTGTACACCGCATCGCCTTTTTTCAGCACCCCGGAGTAGACGCGGATAAAGGTCAGCTGGCCCACGTAAGGGTCGCTCATCAGCTTGAACGCCAGCGCCGAGAACGGCTCGTCATCGCTAGGGTGACGTTCGGCGTGTTCGCCTTTTTCATCCACACCGTCAATGGCGGGCACGTCGAGGGGCGACGGCATCAGCTCAATCACCGCATCAAGCATCCGCTGCACGCCTTTGTTTTTAAACGCGCTGCCGCACAGCATCGGCTGGATTTCGCCCGCCACGGTGCGTTTGCGTAACCCGGTGACGATCTCGGCTTCATCCAGATCGCCCGTCTCCAGGTATTTGTCCATCAGCGCATCGGTGGCTTCGGCCGCTGCCGAGACCATTCTTTCCCGCCACTGCTGCGCGGTATCCCGCAGATCGTCCGGGACCGACGCATAGCTGAAGGTCATCCCTTGCGTGGCGTCATCCCAGATAATGGCGCGCATTTTGATGAGATCGACCACCCCGGTGAAGTGCTCTTCTGCCCCGATGGGGATCACAATCGGTACCGGATGGGCTTTCAGCCGGTCGATCATCATCTGCACCACGCGGAAGAAATCAGCGCCCTGGCGGTCCATCTTATTGACGAAGGCAATGCGCGGCACGCGGTACTTATTGGCCTGCCGCCAGACGGTTTCCGACTGGGGCTGTACGCCGCCCACCGAGTCATACACCATCACCGCACCGTCGAGGACGCGCATTGAGCGCTCCACTTCGATGGTGAAATCCACGTGCCCGGGGGTGTCGATAATGTTAATCCGGTGCGGTTCATAGCTGCGGTCCATACCGGGCCAGAAGCAGCTCACCGCCGCGGAGGTAATGGTGATCCCGCGCTCTTGCTCCTGCGCCATCCAGTCAGTGGTTGCCGCGCCATCGTGGACTTCACCCAGCTTGTGGCTCATCCCGGTGTAAAACAGGATGCGCTCAGTGGTGGTCGTTTTACCGGCATCGATATGCGCGGAGATACCGATGTTGCGATAACGTTCGAGGGGGATGGGTCGGGGCATGATGCGTCCTTAGTCAGTTGACATAAAATTCGCGGCCAGGATAGCCGCGTGTTGATATGTAGATTATAATAGTCCTATTGTACGAGTATATTCGAACTATTTTTTTAAGGCCTGAACTATCAATGACATTGATAAGGCTTATCACTGCACCAGGAAGAGTATGATTGCCAACCACCCCGATACTGAACAAATCACGCTGGAGAACGTTTTACTGGCTCTCGGTAACCCGCTGCGGCTGGCGATCATCGGCCAGCTGGCCGACGGCAGCGAACTCAGCTGCAACGCGCTGCGCCCGCAGGAGGTTGCCAAATCGACCATGACCCACCACTGGCGCGTGCTGCGCGACAGCGGCGTGATCTGGCAGCGCCCACAGGGGCGGGAAAATATCATTTCGTTACGCAGAGAAGATCTGGACGCCCGCTTTCCCGGGCTGCTGGAGACATTACTGCGGGTGATGTGTCAGGAGGCGTAATACCCTCTGCCGGAAAACTGCCGGGTGGCGACTGCGTCTTACCCGGCCTACAAACCGTAGGCCCGTGCAAGCGCAGCGCCGCCGGGCAAACCCGGCACTATGCGTTATAAATAAACCGCTGAATAAAATCGGCAATATCGTCTTCGGCCATGGTGCATTTTTCTGCTGAGGGCCTGACGCCAAGAAACTCCCCATAACCGTTCAGAATTGAAACCAGCTGTCGCGTGGTGCGGCGGACATCACCCTCACGGAAGGTGCCGTTGCTCATCCCTTCCTCAAGGATCGCGCAGATTTCCTGGTCCCACGCGTCGGTTATGGCTTCCACAAACTCGGCGTAAACGTCGTTATGAAGCGCTAACTGCCACGTCGAACCATAGAGCTGCCAGGCGGCATCAGGCTCTGTGGGCAGGAAATTTGCGACCAACTGCTCCAGTTTTTGCGCAGAGGGCAACCCCTTCACCTGATGCGTAAACGTCTCCAGCTCGTCGCGCATAAAACGATCCAGCGCCGCAATGCACAGCACCTGCCAGTTGCTGAAGTAGTGATAGATATGGCTTCGTGAGATCCCTAACGACTCCGTCAGCTCACGCGTGGTGACATTGGCGATGCCCTTCTCCAGAAACAGCGCGATGGCCCCGTCCAGAATCCTGGCTTTTAACGTCTCTTTTGCTTCTTTCATCATCACGCCCACGTTGACTTTGAGCAACCGCTCAAATAGACTCACCCCGAGATTTGAGCAACCGCTCAAATCCATGTTAACAGAAAATAGTATGCTTACCTTAAAAAATGCGGCACCGGCCGCAGTCTCACACAGCGCAGCTAAAACGCTTAAATTACTCGGTCAACGTCATAGCCGAAAACTGATTCTGACCTTCTTACTGGTGGCCGCCGAAAACATCACGCTGCTGCTGTACCCCCTGCTGGCGGGGTTTGCGATCAATGCCATTGTCTCCGGCCAGGCGCTGCATGCCGTGCTGTATGCGGTGATGGTGTTTATGATGTGGGCCATTGGTGCGGCAAGACGCAGTGTCGATACCCGTACCTTTGCGCGCATTTATGCCGAACTGGCGGTGCCGGTTATTCTTGCCCAGCGTGCAGAGCAGCACAGCGCCTCAACAATCGCCGCACGCGTGGCGCTGTCGCGGGAATTTGTCGACTTTTTCGAGAAACATTTGCCGGTGTTGGTGACGTCCGTGGCCTCCATTATCGGTGCCGCGGTGATGCTGCTCCTGCTGCAGTTCTGGACCGGCGTCGCCTGTCTGTTGATCCTGGTGTTCTTTGCCCTGTTTTTACCGGGCTTTACCCGCAGGAACGAAGCACTCTTTCTGAGGCTGAACGATCGGCTGGAAAAAGAGGTGGCGTTCGTCAACAGCGCCTCACAGATGTCGCTGTTCAGACACTACGATGTGCTTGCCCGGCTCAGAATTAAGCTGTCGGACCGCGAAGCAATAGGCTATCTGTCGATCGGGACGATCACCGCGATTTTATTTGCCAGCACCATTCTGACGATGTCTTTCCAGGGCGGATTAGATGCCGGGCATATCTATTCGGTGATGACCTATATGTGGATGTTTGCCATGAGTCTGGACGACGGACCGCAATTACTGGAAAAATATTCTCAGCTGAAAGACATTGGCAAGCGGGTGAATACCAGTACGGTTTGATAAATCTGTATCCCCTCACCGCAACGATGAGGGGATACGCGCTTTTACATCGAGTAACCCGGCTTTTTAATCAGCTCGTCCATCTTCGGGCCGATCTCCGTATCCCAGACCTGCGCTTTCCAGTCCTCCTGTTGCACCTGCTGCAGCGCAACGGACACAGAAGCGTCTTTGCTGTTGAAATGACGAATAATCACTTCGGCGATATCCGCCGCCAGAGCGCTTTTTTGTTCATCGTTCAGATCGCGCGGGAAACATTTAATATCTACGTGTGGCATGGGCAGGGCTCCTTATAAGTGTGCATTCCAGACTAGCAGAGAATGTCGTTGCCTTTTAGCACCTTGTGCAGTTCAGGCCGCGCGTCCCCTCAGTAGGTGATCCCCGGCGGGTTGACTGCCGACTGCGCCACCGCTTCGCCCTGCTCGCCCCAGCGGGCCAGCACCTGCTGGTACTCACCGCGCTGAATCGCCCCGTCGAGTGCAGCCTGCAGGGCGTATACCAGCTCATTACCCTTTTTGGTGGTGGTTGCGACATAGGCTTTTTTCGGCCCTAACCCCACCACGCGGGTTTTGCCGGTCAGCGCCGCTTTATACGCCGATACCGACTGCGGGCCGAAGAACACATCCGCCCTGCCGGACTGGATATACAGGTTGCCGGAGGCATCGTCCGTCAGGTAGATCGGCAGCGCCGGTTCACGTCCGGCGTTTTTGTTCTCCTCGTTCCAGCCCAGCAGAATACGCTCCTGATTGGTGCCCGAACCGACAATCACCTTTTTCCCTGCCAGGTCGGCAGCGCTTTTAATCGACTGCACCTCACTGGTGGATTTCACCGAGAAGGCCAGCGAATCCACGCGATAGGTCGCAAAATCAAACTTCTGTTTGCGCTGTTCGGTCACCGCAATGTTCACCAGCGCCACATCGTAGCGCCCGGAACTGATGCCCAGCGGCCAGTCTTCCCATGCGGTGGGCACCAGCTTGAGCTTCAGGCCGAGACTGCCCGCCAGCAAACGGGCGATATCCGGATCGCTGCCGATGCGGGTGCGGTTATCGCTAGCCAGCAGCGCCAGCGGCGGCGAGTTGAGGGCCGAGATCGCCACCGTCAGGGTGCCGGGCTCGACAAATTTATAGTTGGCGGGGATCTTCGCCACCGCCTGCTGGTCGACCGTCACCGGCAGCGGCTGTTCGTTGGCTTTTAAATCAATCGCCGCGTGGCTGACCGACGCCACCCCTAACAGCGCTAACAATCCATATTTCATCTTCTCTCCTCACAGCACTTTCGACAGGAACTGGCGCGTTCGCGCGTGCGACGGACGGTTCAGCACCGCGTCGCTGCTGCCTTGTTCAACAATTTTGCCATCGACCATAAACACCACCTGGTCCGCCACTTCGCGGGCAAAGCCAATCTCGTGCGTCACCACCACCAGCGTGGTGCCGGAGCGGGCCAGCTTTTTGATCACATCCAGCACCTCGCCCACCAGCTCGGGGTCCAGCGCGGAGGTGGGTTCATCAAACAGCATCACTCTCGGGCGCAGGGCCAGCGCCCGGGCAATGGCAATCCGTTGCTGCTGGCCGCCGGACAGATGCCGCGACCAGGCATCGGCTTTATCGCGCAGCCCGACCACGTCCAGCAGACCGTAGGCCCGCTCTACCGCCGCTTTGCGGGTCAGCTGTTTATGGGCGATTGGCGCTTCAATCAGGTTTTCCAGCACCGTCAGATGCGGGAACAGGTTGAAGTTCTGGAACACGTAGCCGACGTTCACCCGCTGCTTGAGGATCTCTTTCTCTTTCAGCTCAAACAGCTTGTCACCCTGACGGCGATAGCCGATGTAGTCCCCGTCAATCTGGATAAAGCCTTCATCCACGCGCTCGAGGTGGTTAATGGTCCGCAGCAGCGTCGACTTACCCGATCCGGATGGACCGAGGATCACGGTGACGGAACCTGGCGGGATCTCCAGCGAGACGTTATCCAGCGCTTTGTGGCGGCCAAAGAACTTGCTGACGCCGGTAATCGAAATATGTCCTTCAGGAGAGGTTTGCATGGACGGGCTCCTGGGTAGTTTGAGTGGTAACGGAACGGGTCCGGCTGGACGCGCGGGATTGATTCACCGCCGAGCGGCGCTCGCTGCGGGCCAGGGCGCGTTCAACCAGATGCTGGATAATCGACAGCACGGTGGTGATCACCAGATACCAGACCGCACCGACCATCAGCAGCGGGATCACTTCCTGAGTGCGGTTGTAGATCATCTGGATGGTGTAGAACAGCTCCGGCATCGCCAGCACGTATACCATCGCCGTGCCCTTGGCGAGACTGATGATTTCGTTAAACCCGGCAGGCAGAATGGTGCGCAGCGCCTGGGGCAGAATAATGCGCAGAGTACGACGCCAGGCCGGTAAACCGAGTGCCGCCGCCGCTTCGTACTGGCCGTGATCGACCCCGACAAAGCCACCACGAATAATTTCGGCAGTGTAGGCACTCTGCACCAGCGTCAGCCCGACGACCGCTGTCGAGAACTGTCCCAGCACGTTGATGGTTTCAAAACTGCCCCAGGTGATGCCGGTAAACGGCACCCCGAGCGACAGGGTGTCGTACAGGTAGGAGAAGTTGTAGAGGATGATCAGCACCACGATCAGCGGCAGGGAGCGGAACAGCCAGATATAGCCCCAGGCCAGGCTGCTTAACAGCCACGAGGACGACAGCCGCGCCAGCGCCAGCAGCCCGCCGATCACCACGCTCAGCGCGGTACCAATCAGGGTCAGCAGCAGAGTCTGCCCTACGCCCTCGAGGATCACCGGGTCGAAGAACCAGCGCGCGAACACCGCCCACTCCCAGCGCGGATTAAAGGCCACCGACTGCACGACAATCGCCAGTACAAACAGCGCGACAACGGCGCCAACGGTGCGCAACGGATAGCGCGCCGGGACCACTTTGATGGTTTCAACGTTGTTCATCGTCGTTCCTCATGCGGATTTACTGAACGCTTCGCGTACCAGCGTTTTGGTGAAGCGCAGCCGCCCGTCAAACGGCGGCTGGCTGTACTCTTCCGGGTCGCGGTCGAGGTCAAACTGCGCCGCGTAGCCCTGACTCAGATACAGCCGTACCGCTTCCGGCTGACGAAAACCGGTGGTGAGGTACATCTGGCTGTAGCCCGCCTGCACCGCCCGACGTTCCAGCTCGTGCACTACTTTTGCGGCAAGGCCCTGCTGGCGCAGGGTTTTGTCGGTCCAGATGCGTTTGATCTCGGCGGTCTGCTCATCGAACGGCTTATACGCCCCGGTGGCGATGATCTGCCCGTCGCGCTCCAGCACAATGAACAGCCCCTGCGGCGGCAGATACCATTCGGTCAGTTCGATCTCGGCGTCTTTAGCAAAATAGTCGCCATAGCGGGCCGCGTATTCACCGAACAGCCCGTCAATAACGGGCTGAAGATCGGCGTCCTCCGGCGATACGTCGCGAAAAAGGTCGCTCATACAGTCTCCTTAGTCGCCCAGACCAGCCGGGTTCACTTCAGAGCCCGGAATGCGTTCCACCCCTTCGCCCCAGCGGTTCAGCACTTTGTCGTAATCGCCGTTTTTGATTACCCCGTTAAGCGCAGTTTGCACCGGTTCAGCCAGTCCGCTGCCCTTTTTCAGGGTCACGGCGATGTGCGCCGCCTTCGGCCAGCCGCCGTCCACGCTGCCCACCAGCTTGGTTTTGCCGTTGAGGGCTGCTTTCCACGCGCCAATCACGTTCGGGCCGAAGTAGGCATCCGCTCGGCCGGACTGCAGCGCCAGGGTCTGGGCCGCATCATCTTTGGTGTAGACCGGCGTAAACGGCTTGAGGCCTTTCTTCTGGTTTTCGGCATCCCACGCCAGCAGGATCGCCTCCTGGTTGGTGCCGGATCCCACGATGATCCGCAGCCCGGCGATGTCTTCCGCCTTCTCGAGGCTCTTAATGTTGCTGGTCGATTTCACGTAGAAACCGAGGGAGTCTTTGCGGTAGGTGGCAAAGTCGAACTTCTCTTTGCGATCTTTGGTGACGGTGATGTTGCTGATCGCCGCGTCGTATTTGCCGGAGGTGACGCCCAGCGGCCAGTCTTCCCACGAGGTCGGGACGATGTTCAGCTCCAGCCCGAGGCTGTCGGCCACCAGGCGGGCGATATCCGCCTCGCTGCCGATCAGGGTTTTGTTGTCATCGGCAAACACGGTTAATGGCGGCTGGCTCAGGCCAGCAATCGCCACGGTGAATTTCCCCGGCACCGCGGGCTTAAAACTCGCTGGCAGCTGGGCAATCGCCTGTGGGTTTTTCGCCGTGTTGATCGGCGTTTTGTTGGCTTCGAGGCTCACGCCGGTGCCGTTAATGTTGACGTTCTCTGCCCAGACGGCAGGGGTAAAGGCCAGCGCGAGCGCCAGAAAAAGCGATGATTTATGCATAGCAGGCTTCTCTTATTGTGTGGTTATTGTTGTGTGAACTGATTTTCTGGCTGGTCTAATCCCAGGCTCTCACGCAGGGTGGTGCCGGGGTATTCGGTGCGGAACAGGCCGCGCGCCTGCAGCAGCGGCACCACCTGATCGACAAAACGTGGGAAGGTATCCGGCGTGCCGCCCTGGATGATAAAGCCGTCCGCCGCGTAGCCGTCGAACCACCGCTGTAACCCGTCGGCGACCTCTTCCGGGGTGCCGGAAAAACGCGGGCGCGGCGAGGCGGCTTCCAGCGCCACCTGACGCAGGGTTAAGTTGCGATCCCGGGCGTTACGCTTGATCTCATCGGTGGTGCTGCGAAAGCTGTTCTGCCCCAGGTCGCCGATGTCCGGGAAGGGTTCATCGAGCGGATACTGGCTAAAATCGTGGTGCTCAAAATAGCGGCCGAGATAGTTCAGCGCATCGTTGATGGAGACCAGCGCGGCGGTGGTTTGATACTGCTGCTCCACGTCGTCGGCGTCTTTGCCGACAATCACGCTCACGCCCTGGAAAATATGCAGTTCGTCTGGACGACGGCCATGCTGTTGCAGCTGGCTTTTTACGTCGCGGTGGAAGGCCTGAGCCTCTTCAAAGGTTTCGTGATGGGTGAAGATGGCATCTGCGTGTTTCGCCGCCAGCTTTTTACCGTCGTCGGAGGCCCCGGCCTGGAAGACAATCGGCCTGCCCTGCGGGGTGCGGCCAATGTTCAGCGGTCCGGCGACCTTAAAGAAATCGCCGTGGTGATCGAGGGTATGCAGCTTTTGCGGATCAAAGAACTGGCCGCTCTCTTTGTTGCGCACAAAGGCATCGCCCTCCCAGGAATCCCACAGCCCTTTCACCACGTCGAGATACTCATCGGCAATGCGGTAGCGCAGAGCGTGTTCCGGATGCTTGTCGCGGGAGAAGTTCTTCGCCGAGCCTTCCAGCGGGGAAGTCACTACGTTCCAGCCTGCCCGGCCGTTGCTCAGGTGATCGAGGCTGGCAAACTGGCGCGCCACGGTAAACGGCTCACTGTAGGAGGTGGACAAGGTGCCGACCAGCCCGAGGCGCGAGGTGATCGTGGCCAGCGCCGACAAGACGGTCAGCGGCTCAAAGCGGTTGAGAAAATGTGGAATCGACTTCTCGTTAATGTACAGGCCATCGGCGACAAACAGGAAGTCGAGCTTACCCGCTTCGGCCTTGAGCGCGGTCTCTTTCACAAACTCAAAATTGATGCTGGCATCGGCGGTAGCCGCCGGATGGCGCCAGGCTGACATGTTCCCCGATGCGCCATGCAATATGGTGCCCAGTCGCAGCTGTCGTGTTGCGGACATATTCACTCCTTACCTTAAAGTTGATTCAGTGCTTTTTCCGCAAGCTGGGCGAAATATCGCGCGGCGGGTTCGATCAGGGCTTCATCCGGGTTAAAGGCCGGGTGATGCAGACCATACTGGCTGGCGCTGCCAATGCTGACGAAGGCGCCAGGGATGTGTTGCAGGTAGACGGCAAAATCTTCCCCGCCCATGTGCAGTTCGGCGTGCTGGGTCTCAAAACCGCTCTCGCGTGCGACCGAGGTGGCGAAGTCAGCCCAGGTGGCGTCATTGACCAGCGCGGTCGGCCCGGCATACCAGATGATGTCAATTTGCGCGGCAAAGGCGCTGGCAAACCCGGCAGCGATCTCCGATACCCGGGCTTTGACCTTTTCCTGCACGTCGGTGCGGTGGGTACGCAGGGTGCCTTCCAGCTCGACGCTCTCCGGCAGCACGTTCCAGGTGTTACCCCCGGTAATGCGCGTCACGCTCAGCACCACTGAATCCAGGGTATTCACGTTACGGCTGGCAACGCTTTGCAGAGCGGTCACCAGCTGGCTGGCGAGCACAATGGCATCGTTACCTTCGTGCGGACGGGCGGCGTGCGCCCCTTTGCCGGTAATGCGGATCACAAAGCGGTCGACGTTGGCGTAAAACGGCCCGCTGCGGGTGGCGAAGCTGCCCACCGGCAGACCGGGTTCGTTGTGCATACCGAAGATGGCGCTGACGTCGCGCAGCGCGCCAGCGCGGACCAGACTTTTCGCGCCGCCGAAGTTCTCTTCCGCCGGCTGAAACAGGATCCGCACCCGGCCATTCAGCGAGGCTTCCCGTGCTTTAAGCTCCAGGGCTGCGCCGAGGATTACGCTGGTGTGGATATCGTGTCCGCAGGCGTGCATCACCCCCGGACGCTGTGAGCTGAAGGCGACGCCGCTGCGCTCCTCAATCGGCAGGGCATCGATGTCGGCGCGCAGGGCGATGCGTTTGTCGCCCTCGCCTATCTCGGCGACCACGCCGGTGTGCAGATCGTAAGGCAGGATCGTGATCCCCGCATCGCCCAGCCACTGGCGCAGGCGGGCGGTGGTGTCGATTTCTTCTCCGGAGAGTTCCGGATGCTGGTGCAGTTCGCGACGCCAGGCGATCAGCTGTTGTCCAAGGCTCATACCACCACCTCCCGGTGCTGACGAGCTTGAGCCAGCAGACGCAGGGACTGCACGCGGGCAGCGCCTTCCGCCACCGGGGTATCAATAATAAATTCGTCAATGCCCCACTGCTGATGCAGCGCGTCGAGTTGATCCAGTACTGATTCTGCGGTGCCCGCCAGCAGCGACTGGGCGCGACGGGCAATGCGCAGCGGCTCGCTTCCGGCCTGGCGGGCAAAGGCATAGGCCTGCTCTTCGCTGGCGACGGTGACCCGCTGACCGTTGGCCAGCTCCACGCCCCACACTTCCACCGACTCCGCCAACGCTTCGGCCTGCGCCTGGGTCGGGGCGACAATGGCCTGCACCGCGACAATCACCTCGTGGTGACTGTGCGCCCGCCAGGTGGCAATCACCTCGCGCAG
This sequence comes from Leclercia sp., assembly GCA_049284415.1. Taxonomy (GTDB): domain Bacteria; phylum Pseudomonadota; class Gammaproteobacteria; order Enterobacterales; family Enterobacteriaceae; genus Enterobacter. Next base: position 9,417 of record JBAPXW010000006.1, on the reverse strand, counting down.
CAGGTCAGGATCGCCGTTCAGGTGAGCGGCAAAGACAAAATTCCAGTTGAGGCTTGCGGCAAGCCGCGCACTCTCGGCGCTGGCCCCCAACAAAAAGCCCTGAGCAGGCACCTGCGGCAGCGGCGTGGCGCGTACCACCTCCTCTTCCGCCTGGGCTGCCGGATTTAACCAGCCGTCGAGCTGCGCCAGTTGGGCCGCGAAATCGCCCTTTTCCTGCTGATTCAGACCCTGCTGCAACGCCCGGGTGGAGAGCGGCAGCCCGCCCGGCGCTTTGCCCACGCCCAGGTCAACGCGACCCGGTGCAATGGCCGCCAGCAGGTTAAAGTTTTCGGCCACTTTATAGGGGCTGTAGTGCTGGAGCATCACGCCGCCGGAGCCGACGCGAATGCGTTTGGTCTGCCCGAGGATCCAGGCAATCAGCAGCTCAGGCGACGGACTCGCCAGCTGCGGGGTATTGTGGTGTTCGGCAATCCAGAAGCGGTGATAACCCAGCGCCTCCGCCTGCTGCGCAAGGCTTAAAGTGCGCGCCAGCGCATCGGCGGCCGTTTCGTTTGCTGCGACAGGACTTTTATCCAGAATGCTGATTCGCCAGGACATGTTGCAATCTCGTTTGACTAAACATGTCGCCATTATTAAGGGGCGATTTCACCTCTGAGAAACAATTAATTTACATTTGGTTTGCCGGATTTCAGATATACACCGCTGGGTTAGCCAGCGGTTTGTAATTCGGCGATCAGGGCATCGGCCTGCTGGCGGGAGGTGATCCGCACGAAGCGGATATGGGCGTAAGCGGGGTTATTCATGTCGGCCTGGTAGCGCGCACGGTTGCTGCGCCAGGTTTTGAGGGTCCAGATAAGGATCGATTCCCGGCTCAGGAACGAGCGGCGAAAGCTCTCCCGATTGCCGGTGCCGGGCCACAGCTCCTGCTGGGTCCACGCGCGGTTAATCGCCCGTGTCACCGCCTGACCCAGGGTGCGGACAAAGCCGTAATCCACCCACACCACCAGATCGACCTCGCGCCATTTGATCGCCCGGGTGCGGTTGTAGTTGCCGTCCAGCACCCAGCCAGGACTGGCGTCGAGCGCGGCTTCCAGCTTGCTGACGAACGCGTCATCCGGCGTCCCCTGCCAGTCGGGCTGCCAGTACAGGGTATCCATTTCGATACAGGGCAGCGCCAGCGCCGTGGCAATGCGTCGGGCAAGCGTGGATTTGCCGCTGCCGCTGGTGCCGATAATATTGATTTTCACACTGCCCCCGGTCAGTAAAAGGTCGGGCGTCATAATAACGTTTTAGCATTGTTAATGAAACGGCATTTCGAAAGCCTGGTTTACGCCACGGATTCATTATTTACTTCATATTTGCCTTAAGTCGATTTATTCCCCCGCCGACAATATTCAATCCACTCGATTTATTGCATTTTTATTACATTAACGCCAATTAACAGATAAAAAATAGTTAAGTCAGGCGCTTTCCAATTCATAAGATTACGTAGAGAATACGCCAGCCGTAATATTAAAGAATAACGATTACATCTTGCCTGACACTTTATCGGGCGGCATTTCTTTACTCAGACATCACCATGGAGTTACTCATGAAGCGTAACAACCACGTTACACAAAACGAGTATTTACTTAACGATGGTTCGACGTTAATGTCGACCACCGACACCCAAAGTCATATTACTTACGCTAACTCTACCTTTATTGTCGCCAGTGGTTATAAAGAAGAACATCTTATCGGTGAGCCGCATAATGTGATCCGTCATCCGGATATGCCCCCCGAAGCATTTGGCGATATGTGGTTTACCCTGCAGCAGGGCGAGAGCTGGACGGGGCTGGTGAAGAACCGCCGCCACAACGGGGATCACTACTGGGTGCGAGCCAACGTCACGCCGGTCTACCAGCAGGACACCCTGACCGGTTATATCTCGGTGCGTAATATTCCCACCCGGGAAGAGATCGACGCCAGCGAACAGCTTTATCAGCGCGTACGAAATAACGAAATAAAAGGCCACCGCTTTTATAAAGGGCTGCTGGTACGCCGGGGTTTATTTTCTTTTCTGTCGATATTTAAAAGACTCAGCACCGCGAAACGCGTTAATTATGGCGTTATTGTCACCGCCCTGCTGACCTTCTCCATTCCGTTTTTACTCCCCACCAGCCTGATACAAATGACTGCCACGGCGGCGCTGTTTATATTGCTGGCGATCTATTTGCATGCCCAAATCAGCCGCCCGGTAAAATCGATTGTTAAACAGATGCAGCGCGTGGTCTCGGGACGTAAAACCGAGTATTACCATTTTGATCGCGTCGACGAAATTGGTTTGATGATGCGCCTGGTGAATCAGTCTGGTTTAAACCTCAATTCACTGGTGGATGATGTCGGGGCGCAAATCAGCGGTATCCGCGATATCAGCCAGCAGGTTGAAACAGAGGGTCATGCACTGCAGGCCCGCTCGGAAGAGACGGCGGGCGATCTGCAGCAAACCGCCGCCGCCGTGGAAGAGATTGCCAGCGCGGTGAAACAAACCGCCGAAACCGCCGGGGAAGCGATCCTGATGGCCGATAAGACCAGCGCCAGCGCCTACAGCGGTGAAAAAATCATGAAGCAGACCATCGGCATGATGCAGTCGGTCGCGCAGGATAATGGCCAGATTGTCGACATCATCGCCGTGATCGACCGTATCGCCTTTCAGACCAACATACTGGCTCTCAATGCAGCCGTTGAAGCCGCCCGCGCCGGGGAAGCAGGACGCGGCTTTGCGGTGGTCGCAGCCGAAGTCCGCAATCTGGCCCAGCACTCCGCGTCGGCCGCGAAAGAGATCGCCGCGCTTATCGAGAAAAACGTCGCCAGCGTCAATGCCGGTGTGAATATGGTGGAGCAAACCGAAACCCATCTGACGGCGATGATTGGCAACGTGCTGAATATGTCGGCGCTCATTAAAGAGATTGGTCACGCCACCCAGGAGCAGACCCAGGCGCTGAGCCTGATTAATGAGTCGATCTCGCGTATTGGGGTGATGACGCATAATAATACCGGGATGGTGGATAACGTCACCAGCGCGGCAACCCACCTGACCCAGAGAACGACGCGCCTGCAGCAGGCGATTGCGGTGTTTGGGGGATAAGGGAGATTGGGGCGAGTCTGTTATTTCGCCCCGAACAAACGTCATCCTGCATTGTGGTAAACAGTGCTTCCCAACAATATTCCAGCCTTACACTTGCATTAATCTTATTTCACTAAATCAACATGAATCATGTAATGTTATTTATTATTAACTGAAATACATTTGAGCAAAATAATACACGGTTGATATATAAACTGGAATTTGATTAACACCGACCTATTGAGCTATCATCCCGCACAAATAAAACCACCCTTCAATAAGCACCGTAATACTCGTTCACCTGGGTCGTTGCAGGCATATTCCGTTGAGTCCGGGTGCAACAAAACAGTATTCAGATTCACGGAACGATAAACTTTTACTGTATTGCATGACCAGGATGAGAAATTGCACACTTCGGACGATAAAATTACAGCCAGTACCTTTGACGCTTTAATGCAGGATACCTGGCTGCTGGCACTCGCCATTCGTAATAATCCTCCCGTCGTCGTTGATGATGCACTGTATCAGCGCTGCTTCGGGATGATCCAACAGGTGCAGAAAGAACTCTCTGCCGCAGGGGTTGCAGACCCACTCATTGAAGAGATTACGTTCGCGCACTGCACTTTTCTTGATGAAGCGGTTATGACACAACCGGATACGGATGTGTCTACCTGGTGGAGTCGCACACCTTTGCAGGGCCATTTTTTAGGCCATATCCACGGTGGCGATCGCTTCTATGAGCAGATCAAAAAACACCTTCGCGAACCGAATCCTCCAAAAGTAATCGTGACCTGTTATTACCGGATGCTGCAGTTAGGCTATGTCGGGAAATACACGGCCGAAAGTGACGCCGAACGTCAGTCGCTGCTGCAGGGACTGGCAACGTTGTTGCCGGGCGTGCCAAAGGATAATGCAGGTCAGGATATTGTTGTTGTCTCCGGGGGCAAAGCGGCGCAGTGGTGGCAATCACGCTGGGTTATTCTTTTTTTGCTGCTGTTGCTGTCGACAGGAATATGGGTGGGTTTAACGCTGTTTTTGCTGACGCAATAAATGGACTGTTATACAAATTAAGGGACAGGAAGCGATGGGAATTGCAGACTACATTATCGAGAGCGGTAAGTATGGCGCGTATAATCATTACCGGCTGAAGCTGAACAAACTTAACCGGGAGCGCCCGGATATTCAGATTTCTGTGCTGAAGTTCAGCGCTTATGAAGCGGTCAGCCAGATACCTCGCTATGAAATTGCGTTCACCAGTACCACCCGGGATATTCCCGCCACGCTACTGATTAATTACTCAGCCGAACTGCTGATGTATCCGGACGGTAAGCCCGGAGAAAAACTGACCCCGCGCATCGTTCCCGGCATCATCACGCAATTCTGCCAGCATAACACCAGTGCCAACCAGACCCGTTATAGCCTGGTGCTTGAACATAAAATGGTGCGCATGCAGCAGGGCCGCAACAGTGCAGTCTGGCTCAATGAAAGCATTATCAGCCTGAGTGAAAAAAACTTTGCATCCCACCTGATTGATAAGCTGGGCTTCGCCCTGAAGCTCAACACCCGCTATCCACTGCGCGACTTCATGCTGCAATATGAGGAGTCGGATTACGCCCATCTTGCCCGCCGTCTGGCGGATGCCGGGGTCGCCTTTTACCGACAGTACGATGAAGAAAGCAATGAAGATGCCCTTATCCTCACCGACCATCCGCGTGGCTGGCTGAAAGGACCGGCCATTCCTTATCGCCACCCTGCCGGGTTATTCGATGGTGGGCTGGAGTCCGTCTGGGATATGCAGGTCGTGCGCAACGCTATCCCGAAGCAGATTGGCGTCAATGACGACAACTACCGTGACGCCCAGAGCGACATGAAAGCAGAAGTGAAAACCAGTGAAGATTATCGCGCGCTACGGAGCAGCGACAACCGCTGGGCTGAACATTATCCCGATGCCGGGAAGGCGTATGCAGAGCAGCCCGGCCAGGGCATCTGGTATGCAGGCATTCGCCGGGATCGGCATCTTAGCCATCTCGTTACCTTTGAGGGGAAATCCAACTGCATGACGCTGCGCCCGGGGATGATTATCACCACCCCGGGCAAAGTGTGGCCAGATGCCCCTGACGGCATACTGATTATTTCCACCGCCTGCGAAAACATATCCCGCGACTGCGCCTACGTGATTACTTTTACCGCGGTGCCGTGGAGTATCCATCACACCTGGCGCCCGGAAGAGCTGCCCTGGCCAACCCTCAGCGGCACCCTGCCCGCCCGCGTATCGTCAACCGAGGATAATGACCGCTACGCCCACATTGATGCCCAGGGGCGCTACCGTATCCGCTTTGACCTGGACCAGGCTGAATGGCAACAAGGGTTTGAGAGCTGCTGGGTTCGCCTGGCGAAACCTTACGCCGGAGGGGAATACGGTTTTCACTGGCCGCTGCTGCAGGGAACCGGCGTGATGGTGGCGTTTGAAAGCGGCGACATTGACCGGCCCTATATCGCCCATGTGATGCACGATTCCCGGCATACCGACCACGTCGCCCAGCCCAACCATAAGCGCAATATCCTGCTCACCCCCGCGAAAAATACCCTGCTGATGGACGACTGGCGGGAACATGAGTTTATCAAACTCAGTACCCCGCATTCCGGTTTCAGCGAGCTCAATCTCGGCAGTCTGGTGGATAACGAACGCAGCCAGCGAGGCGCGGGGGCCGAGCTGCGTACCGATGCGCATATTGCCCTGCGCGGGGCCAAAGGGGTTCTGCTCAGCACGGAGGCGAAACTCAAGGCGGAAGGTCAGCAGCTGGATATGACCGCCGCTATTGCACAGCTGGAAAAGGCGCTGGCGCTGGCGAAAACCCTCGAACAGACGGCACATACGGCGCAGGCGTCACCTGCCAGCAGCGGGGTACAGCAGGAATTAACCACCGCGCTGCATACGCTGAACGCGCCCGGAGTGGTGATGCACGGTGAAGCCGGAATTGCCCAGACTACCCCGGAATCGATCCAGCAGTCCGCCGGTAAAAACCTGATAGCCACCGCAGGCCAGGACGCCAGCTTCAGCGTTTTTCGACAGTTTTCCGTTGCGGCTGGTCAGCGGATTTCGCTGTTCGCTCATAAGCTCGGCATGAAGCTGATTGCCGCCGCAGGCAAGGTGCAAATCCAGGCCCAGAAGGACCAGATGGAGCTCACGTCCTTTGCCGACATGCAAATCAGCAGCACCAACGGGCGGATCGTACTCAATGCCAAACAGGAGTTGCTGCTGATGTGCGGCGGAGCCGGTATCCGCATCAAAAATGGCGTGATTGAAGAGCTGGGACCGACCCGTATCGTGCAGAAAACCCCGAGCCTGGTGTATCAGGACGGCGAGAGCGTCAGTCAGGCCATGCCGTCGTTTAAGGAGGGGGAATTTGCCCGTCGATATGTACTGCATGCCAGTGATGACCCCGAGCACGTGCTGAAAAATCAGAAGTTCCGCGTTCATCGTCAGGATGGTTCGGTTATGGAAGGGGTAACGGACGAGCAGGGAAAATCCGCCCTGCTGAATATGCATGAGCTGGAAAAAATGGCGATTGAGATTATCAGGGACTGACCAATGAGCGAAGCTGAAGAGAAAAATATAAGAACCCGGGGTTATCTTTCAAAAGATGATATTGGCGTGTGCAGCACCGGTGGCGCGATGGTAGACCAGCAATGCGGCGTGCACCGCCCGTTACCCTGCATTGTGATTCTGGTTCACGGGGTAAATGATGTGGGTGAGGCCTATCAGAACCAGGACGAAGGCATCTGCGCCGGACTGAACAATCGCCTGGGGCGCAACGATCTGCATCCTCATAACTGGAAAGAGCATGCGTTTATGATTTCCGATGCTGACGGCAAGGTCTCAACCCAAACCTGCTCTGTTGAAAAACAGACCTGTGTCGGTGTGGTTAACCGTTCGCCCATTATTCCGTTCTACTGGGGCTATAAACCGGTCGATCATGCCGCGTTTACTGCTGACCAGCAGCGCTACCAGGAAGAATTGAAGAAAAAGCATAATCAAGCCGATGTGCCCTACGATGCGTATCAGCAGGACGATGCCAGAATCAAAAAAAATCATGATAACGAAAATACCGATAATCTAAGTAACTGGCTCGACCCCGGTTTCGCTAAAGGCGGCGGCACCTTCGCCAATGCCACCACCAATATTCCTGATATGTTCGGGCCTGGCTGCAGCGGAGCGGCCCTGAAAATAATCGGGGAAATTTCCCGCTCCTGGATGAACGACGGCGACTGGAGCCACCCGATATACAATAACCCGCACCGTATCTATCAGGCTTACGCCGCCCGGCGGCTGGCGGACTTGATCCTGACTATCAGGCGTAACGAACAAACAAAATTCGATACCATCAATATTGTTGCCCATAGCCAGGGCACTATTATCACCCTGCTGGCAAACATGTGGGTGAAAGCAGAGGGTTATGAGCCGGCTGATTGTGTGATCCTCAACCACTCCCCCTATTCGCTGGAAAATCGCTGGCTTGAGAACGGTCAGCCGGGTAATCAGCAGACCCGCCATGCGCGTCAGGATACGCTGGCAAATTTCTGCAGGCTGATGGCAACCAATACCCGCTATAACGGCGGCAAACCTCACGATGCGGCTGATATTAAAAAACTGTTCGATACCACATGCCTGCACCGGGTAAATCGCTGGGAAAATCCGGCCTGGAGCCGGAACAACTTTGGCATGGTGTACAACTACTTCTGCCCGAATGACCAGGTGGTGTCCATGTATCCGATACAGGGATTTGGCTGGAGCGGCGTGCGTGACGGAGTACGTAGTCAACTGGGGGAAAATTTTAATCAGCGCGTATTTTGTAAAGACGTGCCCGTCGGAGATAAAACCCAGTATCGCTTCTCATTACCGGAAGAACGCAGTAATGACCCGAAAAAACCCATACAGGATGCGAGCTGGCATTTTGATGATGTGACGATCAACGCCCCCGTATTACCTGAAGCTTTTACCTTTGTTCTGCAGGGTCAGAACAGCGAAATGCAGTCTGCCCGGTATCAATATGCGTTATCCGGCAATGATAAACCGATTTCCCGTGCGGCGATGAAAGCAGAACGGTTTATCACGGAAACGATTGATATCCCAAATTCCCCTTTATTTACCTATGTGCGTGACGGTCAGATGCTTAACCCGCCACAGGTCGCAGAAATAGAAGCCCGCAATGGCGGCAAGATTGAAGTGGTGACCGCTACGGTAATGGGCCGTGACGATGGCCCGGCGCAGAAAATAATGATTCGTCGCAGAATGACGGACAAAGAGCTGGATGAAGCGCTCAAAGTGAAATCCATCTACAGCCAGCACTCTTCTATTGTGTGCAGCGCATACGTTCCAAAATTGGCAATGGTTTATGACCTGGCTATCGGGCAGAACAGAGCGTTTGAGAATGAGAAATTCTGGGATGGTTTACTGCTAAGGGCAGACTGGCGCAGGCCCATAAATCCCATCGAGACAGAACGTAAATATTATCAGGCAGGAGTTTTACCACCAGATTTTAAACCTCTGATGAATAAGCCCGAAACCGGAGAAAAGCCGATGCCTACAGGTGAGTTTGGTGTTGTCAATGATTACGGTCCGCGACAGCGTGTTAAACCAGGCACCAAAAGAAATATTGAAAATACGATGGAAGACGTTTTGCAATGGGAAATGCCAAAACTCCAGGTTTGAGCTGAAGGAGCATCACGATGAAAAAGGAACTGGTTTTATTAAGCGGGCTTATTGTACTGGCAGGTTGCCATGCTGTGCCGAAAACTACACCCACTCAAGTAGTGTATCGCTTTGACGACCATCGCTATCTGGAACTGGTCGGTTTTAACTGTGAAGGCGCGCTCTGGTTTACGGATACCCAACGCAATATCCATAGCGAAGTCACTTCGCAGTTCTACCGTATTTTTACTAAGCCTTATCTCCACCCTTCAGAACGGTATATCGCCGTTACTATGTATGAAGGCGCAGGTTTTTTTGTCTCAAAAGACTACGGGCAATCATGGTATTTGGCCCGATATGCCCCAGGTGGTGGAGCAAAGCGCTATGGGGACGACAGGCCTTCAGCTGATGATGTTCTTTCCTTCACTGTCGTAAACGATCAGGGATTTATCCAGACCAAATCTGGCGACCTCTATATGAGTTCAAAGCCCCTCGACGATCCTCGCCTGCAAACCGGCGGTGCAGGAATTCCTTATACCTACCGTGATTATGACGGTTCACAGCAGCACGCGCGTTTGAAACCGGGCTCTTCCGGATTAGATTGGGGCAGAGAATATAT
>JBAPXW010000005.1:0-306816 GCA_049284415.1 Leclercia sp. | reverse complement strand
CCGGACATGCTGTTGGCCTGCTTCAGCATGGACATACTGGTCTGGGCCAGCATCTGATTGCGGGTCATGCTGGTAGCCTCGGTCGCAAAGTCCGCATCGCGAATGTTGCCCAGCGCCAGGGTTGTGTTGTCCTTCATGTTTGCCAGGTTGGCAGATGTGTGACCTAGACGGTTAATGTTTGCACCGAGAGTTGAACGGATAGTACCCACGGTTTCAAGCGCACTGTTTACCGATGTAATGGCATCACCGGCTTTTGTTTTTAAATCAATTTTGGCGACGCTCGTGGGGCCGGCAGTAGCGGTATCTAATCCAAATTGATCTATAAGACCTTTCATTAGGTTGGTTGCGTCGGTAGCATTATTCTTCGTCAGATCTAGAGACAGCTTCTCTCCTGAATCCGCACCAATTTGAAAAGACATTGCTTTACCAAGTTTTCCGCCATCCTTGGTGAAAGTGGTACCGTTTGTACCCATTGAAAAAATAAGGCTTTCTCCCGCATACTTTGTCTTCGTCAGGATATTGCCTAGCTCTTTATTAAGCTCGTCTGATTCAGACTGTAAAGCATCACGTTCTTTCGAACCATTGGTGTCGTTCGCCGCCTGAGTCGCCAGATCCTTCATACGATAAAGGATATTGGTGACTTCTTCGAATGCCCCTTCGGCTGTTTGCAGCATCGCTGTGGCGTCAGCCACGTTACGCTGGGCCACGCCCATACCGTTCACCTGACCCTGCAAACGGGTGGCAATCTGCAAACCTGCCGCATCGTCGGCTGCAGAGTTGATGCGTTTGCCGGTACCCAGACGCTCCATGGCGGTGGAGAGGATAGAGTTGGATTTGTTGAGGGCGTTGGTGGAGGACATTGCCGCGCCGCTGGTGAAGATTGATAAAGCCATTCCGTGCTCCTTATATTTCGCAATCACGCTATTGCGTTCTGTACTGATATAAAGCGGCCAACGGTCGAAGTAAGTTAAACAGCGTTTCGATATTAATTAAAAAAAAGCCTCCTGAATCAGGAGGCTATATAGCGTAACAGAAAACAGATTAGCCCAGCAGGGACATAACCATACCGGACATGCTGTTGGCCTGCTTCAGCATGGACATACTGGTCTGCGCCAGCATCTGATTGCGGGTCATGCTGGTGGCTTCGGTGGCGAAGTCCGCATCACGGATATTGCCCAGCGCCAGGGTGGTGTTGTCTTTCATGTTCGCCAGGTTGGCAGAGGTGTGGCCCAGACGGTTGATGTTAGCACCCAGCGCAGAACGCATCGTCCCAACGCTTTCAAGGGCTGCACCTGCAGCCGTGAGTAACGTTCCTGCCTTCGTTGCATCTGCCACATCCGTTGCTGGTGTGCCAGGATTACCCACAGCGCCCAATGTGGTCATGACATTACCCAGCTCCGTAGCCAGGTTCAAGGACAGCTTTTCATCTTTGCTCGCACCAATCTGGAAGTTAAGTCCTGCCGCGGCACCAAATTTTCCCGCCGCAGTAAAAGCAGTACCGTTAGCCGCGAACAGATTCTCGCCAGCATAGCTGGTGTTCCCCATGATATTGCCCAGTTCTTTCACCAGCTCGTTAACTTCCGCGCCAATTGCCGTACGCTCTTTTGCACCGTTGGTATCGTTCGCCGCCTGTGTCGCCAGATCCTTCACACGGTACAGGATATTGCTCACTTCATCGAACGCGCCTTCTGCCGTCTGCAGCATCGCAGTGGCGTCAGCGACGTTACGCTGAGCCACGCCCATGCCGTTTACCTGGCCCTGCAGGCGGGTGGCGATCTGCAAACCTGCCGCATCGTCGGCAGCAGAGTTAATGCGTTTGCCGGTACCCAAGCGCTCCATAGCAGTGGACAGGATAGAGTTGGATTTATTCAGGGCATTAGTGGAAGACATTGCTGCGCCGCTGGTGAAAATGGATAAAGCCATGGTTTCTCTCCTTGATGTTTTTTACAGGACTCAATGCCCGAGTATCTCAACTAAACGACACGCCAAAATAAAAAATTAAATCGCGAGAAATATTTTTTAAACTCAGTACCTTGCACACTCGCTTATGCTTTCAAGGCATTAATGAATAAAAACCCCAAAGCGACCCATTCCCCCTGAAACTTAAATACCAAACCACAAATTTAATTAACTTTTCACAATTAACTTACAGCTAATACTAACCAGGTAGATAGCCATCCATAAAAACACATAAAAACAGTAAAGTGCTACAGGCGTCGTTTAAGGAGTGCACGTATTTTGAACTTGCTTTATAATTCTTTCGAACCCCCTTTTCATAATAGATAATTAATTAATGGCAAAACGTTAATTTTTTGTTTATTTTTTGGTGCGAGCCGCTTTGACGTCACTATGAATACTCTGCGTTATTCTGTTAATAACTGGCTGTTAGATCTGCCCGCCGGTGCCATTGTTCATCTCCAGACCGGCGAGGTTAAGCGGCTGGGCGAGTACCAAATTAAGCTGCTGTTTTGCCTGGCGCAGCATGCGGGGCAAACCCTTACCCGTAATGAACTTACCTCCCTCGTCTGGGAACGCCGCGTTATTGGCGATAACAGTCTATCCAACGCCATTCATGCGCTGCGATCCGCGCTGGAAGACGACGGTAAATTGCAACGCGTCATTAAGACGATTCCCAAACGCGGATATTTACTGGAAGCGGAATATTGCCAGTCCGTCGAGGTCCCGGCGGAAGAGGGAGTAAAAGAGAGGGTGGAAGCCCCCGAAATTACGCCTGTGGAGCCGTCCCCGTTGCCCGAACCGGCACCTGTCATGCCAACAAGCATCCCGGTAGTCAAGCTTGCTGACCGCGTTAAGAAAATCCCCCGCGCCATTATTCTGGCCGTATTGTTCGGATTGCTTCTTATTACCATTAGCGGATGGTATGCCTCTTATATCCATAATGCGGACATGGTGTATCGGGAGCAGGAAAAAGGTCGGTTCAGCAATATTCGTACTTATAAGATTTCTTTATCATCCGATAACGCGGGTGATGACGACCTGACCCGCTTTAATACTATTTTTCAAAAGATTAATCAGACGTTGATAAACCAGGATGCGGGGATGACGGTTTATTACCGCACCACCGAGCAGATGCTTAATTACACCTTTGCGATTGAAACCCCGTGCGCCAGCCAGCAGCTGGCCATGACCCTTTATCACTGGCGTATTGACCGGGATAAGTTAGTCAATATTATTAACCGCGAAACAGAGAGAGTTTTGAATGAAATGGCTGATTGTAAAAAACCTAAGAATTAAGATCTGCGTCAGCCTGATTTTGCTGGTTAGCGTGGGGCACAGCGTTAATAAGCTGTCGCATGCTACGCCGCGCCAGTCCGAGGGTAAAGGTCAGCTGCAGATCGGCTTTTACGATCTGCTGGCCGATCAGCAGGAGAATTATAAGGTGCAGATAATGGACATGAACGGCGCCATGCTGCTGACCATTACCCACCCGGATGATTCGATGTTTCTGATTAAGGGGCGTCTGGACGAAGAGAAAGAGCGCAATGGCCGGACGTTTTATAGCTATAACCCGGTGCGCTATAACAATCCGCAAAATCATAAGATGATCTTTAGCTTTGTGGATTTTTTGCGCCATAACGAGGTGTGGGTCTATCCCATGAACGTCAATAAGCAGCCGCTACTGATTGGGCAGAGCGGGTTGATGTTTGTGTATGCGTTGAAAAGTTAGTGCGATTAACGCCCGGCGGCGCTTCGCTTGCACGGGCCTACTCATACCGCTCAGGGTTTTGTAGGTCGGGTAAGCGCAGCGCCACCCGGCAGAAAGGCGGGCACATTAGCCTGAAATTTAAGTCAGCAGGTTCTTAACCGTCGCGGGACGCAAATTCGCCTGCGCCCCTACCGCCCGGGCGACGCTGGCAAAGTCATTCGCCCCGTTTTGCAGATGCTGGCGCAGCGCGCGGGCATGCTCCAGCGCCCCGTTGGCCGGGTAGTGGGTCTCCATTTCATCAATCCGTTTGCGCACGTTTTCGTGCTGTACAAAGAGATGGCTACGCTGCCGGGTAAGCTGCTCAAGCGCCAGCTGGACGTCGCTCTGACGTTCGCGCATCGTTTGCGGGGCCTGCGCAAGCTGGCCCAACGCATCACTGACGGCCGCTTCCGGGCGCGCCAGCAGCGCGGTAAAGCTGTCGGAGAAGCGTTTACCTTCGCCACGCACGCTGAGCTGGGTACTCACCTGCCCCCAGTTTTTCTCATCCACGCTGAAGGTCAGCTGCTGCTGGTTGTTATCCAGTCGGGCATGAATACCGAAGCGGCCCAGCCCCTGGTTTAACTTCAACACCTGCTGACGCGGCGTGCTGCCCTCTTCGAAGGCCACCGCCACCATCTCCCGGCGCTGGCCCGCCAGCGAAAAGAGCACCGTTTCCGCCTCATCGCTTTGCAGCAATCGCGCGGCGGCAGGCAGGGTGAATTTGACCTGCGCGGTCTGTTCCAGCGAAACCGCCAGCTGCCTGTCCACCGTGCCATTGCTGATCGCCGGGCGATTACCCAGCAGCCGCTGCAGGGTACTGGCCGCTTCCGAAGCCAGTTCCGCGCGCCGTCCGCTCTGGCTGCCGTGCCGCAGCTGCAACAGTTGCCCCTCCACCTGCGAGAGGAAATTGTCCGCCTGCTGAACGGAGGTCAGCTGCTGGTTAAGCTGCACGTTGTAGCGCAGCGGTCGGGTGGAGATCAGCGGTGATTCCGGGAAGCGGTGATCCTGAGGGCGCGGGCTGCCCGTCGGCTGCCCGCGTACCGCGGCGGGGGTGCTGACGCTGCCGGTATTAACGGACGGCGTCAGGGTAAGACTGGATTGCGTTAAACCAACCTGCATCATGTTTACATCTGATTAAAAAGTGAAAGTTGACTGATCATCATGTACGACTTGTTTGACGCCTGAACGGCCTGGGTAAACAGCTGGATATTGACGTAGCTGGTTGCCGCATCGACGGCCGACAGATCCTGAATAACCTGCTCATGGGCAATTTTCACATCGCTGTGCGCATTGCTTAACAGGGTCAGACGGTTCTGCTTGCCACCCAGATCGGTAAAGACCGCAGCCACGTTATCGCTGGCCGTCCGCGCGTCGCCCAGCAGCTGCTTCAGATCGTCCCGGTAGTCGCTGCCCGGCGTCATCATTTTGTCGCTGACGCTTTTCAGCAGGTTCAGCATCTCCAGGTCGGCTCCGGTCTTTGAAAAAGCCGATGCGAGGGTGATGTTCTCTTCGATCTCTACTCCGTTAGCCACGGTGGTGGAACGGGTGCTGTCATTGCCCTTGAACTCATATTGCCCGCTGGTGGCGTTCCACACCACCGGCTGGGTATTGGTTTTGGTGCCCGAGAACAGGTATTGCCCCTCCTCGTTTTTGGCATTCATCACCGACACCAGCGACTCGAGCATCATCCCCATCTCGTGACCAAATCCTTCCCGGTCTTTGTCGCTGAAAGTATCATTGCTGGCCGCCACCAGCTTGTCGGAGAGCGACAGCAGCTGGTCGCTGAGCGCGGTGACGTGGGCCTCCTGGGTCGACAGGTTGCCGGACAGACGGGTAATGTTGCTCTGGTACTGGTCGATGGCCGACTGCTCGCGGTTAAGCTGCACCAGACGGCTGCTGGCCACCGGGTCGTCCGACGGGACGTTAACCCGCTTCTGGGTCGCCATCTGCTGCATCAGTTTGCTCAGATGGGCGCCGTTCTGGTTCATCTGATTGAGCATGGCTGACGAGTGAAAAAGACTGCTGATACGCATAGTGAATTCCTTTTTGATCAGATGAGATTCAGCAGATCGGCGAAGATCTGATTGCCGGTGGCGATCACTTTTAAGTTGGACTGATAGGCCTGCATATAGACCTGCAGGTTCATCGCCTCTTCATCCTGATTGACGGCACTTAAGTTATCGCGCTGGGTCTGGGCCTCGTAGCGAACGGACTCCGCCGCCTCCAGCTCGGTTTTGTTCTGGCGGCTGGCGATGCCGACGGTGCTGATGATGGCCGCCGCGGCTTCGTTAATACTCATCGAGCCCATATTGCCCACCGCGATGGCGGTGTTTTTCTTTTCAATCAGCGCCTTCAGGTTGTCGCCGTTGCCGCTTTCGTCCTGCGCCGACGACAGGGCCAGTTCATCCGGCTTGATGTCGGAGACCTGCAGCATCCCTTTGCCGTTCGCCGCGTCAAAGACAAACAGCGGTTTGCCCGGATTGCCGTTGAGGTCAAACCCCTGCGCCAGCTGGTTGTTAAACAGATCTGCCAGCCCGCGCGCCATCTCCTGAACGGCCACCTGCATCGTTTTTAAGGTGCCCTGCTCGTAGTCGTTCAGCGCCCCCATCTGCCCGCCGATGGCGTTTTTCACCCCAAAGGTGGTGTTGAGGAACTCAAGGCTGATCTCCTGCTCGCCCGCCTGGTTGGTCGTCGATTTCAGCTGACCAAAGTTGCGCCCGCTGACCAGCGGCTGCCCGTCGCTGAGCGCCACGCTATAACGGCCGGAAGCATCTTCCGAGACCCGCACGCTCACCATCCCGCTCAGCTGCTTTACCAGTTCGTCGCGCTGATCGCGCAGAACGCTGGCATTGCCGTTCGCCCCTTCCAGATCGGCGATCTGCTGGTTGTAGCTGGCGATGTTAGCGCTGAGCAGGTTCACGTTGCTGACCAGCGCATCGCGCTGGGTGCCAATCGAGGCCTTCTGGCTGTTGATAAAGCTGTCGACGTTGTTAAAGCGCGTCGCCAGCGAGCTGGCCTCGTTGATCATCTGCTGGCGCAGCGCCGACGAGTCCGGCTGAGTCGTCAGGGCGTTGAGGGAGGCGAAAAACTTATCCAGCCCGCTTCCCAGGCTGGTGCCGTCGGCGCCGATCACCATCTCCAGCGCGCCAAGGTATTTTTGCCCGGCGGTGTAATATTCTGCCCGGGTTGAGCTGTGCCAGACCTGATTCACCAGATACTGGTCGGAGATACGGCGAATGCTGTCCACGCGCACCCCCGCCCCGGCCGAGAGCCCGTCCTGTCCATTACTGACCGCGCTCTGAATAATGCCCTGGCGGCTGTAGCCCGGCGTCAGGTAGTTCGCCACGTTCATCGAGGTGGTGCTCATTCCGCGCTGGGCTGCCTGCGCGCCGGTAAAGGCGGTACTGATAATGTTCATGGTGCTCCTTGCGATTAGCGCGTAACGGGATCGACCGGGGTGGCTTTATCAGATAAAGCGGCCAGCGGGTCCGATAACTTAAGCGCGCGTTCCATGCCCTCGGCCTGCGGGGACAATTGTTTGATGATCATCTCGGCAATGCCGCTGCTGCGCTGCGACGCCAGCGTGGAGGCCAGCTTGTCGTCGTAAAAATCGCGCATCATCACCTGCTGCTTGCTGGTGAAGGGATCGTTGCCATTCGACAGCGCGTCCGAGGCTTTACGCATCTGCTGGAGCATGGCGCGTAAAAAGAGCCCTTCAAACTGCTCTGCGGCCTGCTGCAGGTTTTGCGCCTTGTGTTCGCCGCCGATGTCGCCTGGGATCACGTTCAGCGGGCGAGAAAGTCCATTGATCGACATGGTTAAATCACCACCAGCTCGGCGTCCATCGCGCCAGCCTCACTCAGGGCCTGCAGGATCGCCATGGTGTCATCCGGCGAAGCGCCCAGGCTGTTCAAGGTATTCACAATCGTGCGCAGGCTGGTGCCCTGCGGCAGTAGCACCATCTGGCCGCGATCGCGCGTGACGTTAACATTAGAATTCGGCGTGACCACGGTTTGCCCCTGACTGAACGGTGCGGGCTGGCTGACCTGCGGCGATTCCTGGATAGTGACCGTCAGGTTGCCGTGAGAGACCGCTGCGGCACGCACCACCACACCTTCGCCAATCACGATGGTGCCGGTGCGGGCATTGAAGACCACACGCGGACGCTGGCTGCCGGTGCTGATCTGCAGGTCTTCCAGCGAGGACATAAACGCCACCCGGGCACCCGGCTGCTCCGGGGCGCGAACCATCACGTTGGTGGCGCTTTGGGCGGTGGCGATATTGCCGTAGGCCTGATTAATGGCGATGGCAACGTTATTGGCGGTTTTAAAGCTTGGCCGCTTCAGGTTGAGGATCACCTGGCTGTTGGCCTGAAAATCGGTCGGGATCTCGCGTTCAACGCTCGCGCCGTTCGGCACGCGCCCCACCGTGGGGGTGTTCATGGTAATGCTGGAGCCGCTGTCGCCCTCGGCCTTGAAGCCGCCGACCACCACGTTGCCCTGCGCCAGGGCATACACTTCCCCGTCGGCCCCGCGCAGCTGGGTGAGGAGCAGTGTGCCGCCGCGCAGGCTTTTGGCATCGCCCAGCGACGAGACGGTAACGTCAATGCTTTGCCCGCGAGCGTACATCGGCGGCAGCGTGGCGCTGATCGCCACCGCCGCCACGTTCTTCACCTTGGGGTCGATTTTGGCCGGCATCTGCACGCCGAACTGGCGCAGCATATTGGTCACCGACTGGCTGGTGAACTTGACCTGGTTTTTATCGCCGGTGCCGTCCAGACCCACTACCAGGCTGTAGCCCACCAGCTGGTTGCCACGCACCCCCTGAACATCCACCAGGTTGCCCAGCCGCTCGGCCAGTGCGGGCCCGGTTCCGGCAATCAGCAACAGGCTCAGTAACAGTCGTTTAAACATCGTGTTTCTCATCAGATAGGGAACAGCGGATGGTTGAAGAAGCGCGTTAACCAGCCTGCCGAGTTCGCATCGCTGAGGGCGCCGCGTCCCGAATAGGAGATGCGGGCGTTGGCAATGCGCTGGGAGGAGATGGTGTTGCCCTGGGTGATGTCCTCGGAGCGCACCAGCCCGGTGACCCGCAGGTACTCATCGCCCTGGTTAAGGGTCAGCCACTTCTCGCCACGCACCGCCATCACGCCGTTAGGCAGCACTTTGTACACCGCCACGGTGATCGACCCGCGCAGCATGTTTTGCTGCTGGGAATTGGCCGCGCCTTTAAAGTTGCGGTCGCCGCTTACCGAGCCGCTGGCTTTATCCAGCGTATGGCCCAACACCTCCGGCACGCCGATGGTGACATCGTTCTGCTTGCCGAAGTTGGTGGTCGCCTGCTTGCTCGACTGGGTGGATTCATCCAGGTTGATGGTCAGGATATCGCCGACGCGATAGGCGCGCCGATCCTGCACTAACGACCAGGAGTAGCCGCTGTTATACAGCCCGCCGCCGGAGACGCGGGTGTCCGGCTGCTCAATGTCGTCCGGCGGGGCGTAGTCGGCATCGTCCTTGTGCGCCACCCAGGTCACGGTTTCACAGCCCGACAGCAGCAGCGCCGCCAGGCTTACAATCAGAATTTTTTTCATGGCGTTACAACGTCTGGGTAATGAATTTCAGCATGTCATCCGCAGCGGAGACCATCTTGGCGTTCATCTCGTACGCGCGCTGAACAGTGATCATGTCCACCATCTCTTCCACTACCTGCACGTTGGAGCCTTCCAGCGTGCCCTGCTCGATCTGACCAAAGGCCTCTTCGCCAGGAATGCCTTCTACCGGTGCACCGCTGGCGGCGGTTTCCAGATACAGGTTGCCGCCCACCGCCGACAGTCCGGCCGGATTGACGAAGTTCACCAGCGTCAGCTGACCCAGCTCGACCGGATCCACTTCAACCCCGACAAGGGCAGAAACGGTACCGTCTTTAGCAATGTTCAGCTCTTTGGTGTTCGCGGGCAGTTCAATCTGCGGAATAATCGGCAGCCCCTGCGCGGTCGTCAGCACGCCTTCGCTGTTGACCTGCAAATTGCCGGAGCGGGTGTAGCCGACGGTGCCATCCGGGCGCTCGACCTGGAAGAAGCCCTGACCGGTGATGGCGACGTCCATCTTCTGGTTGGTCACCTGCATGCTGCCGATGGTGAAGGCCTTTTGCGTACCGACGATCTTCACGCCGCTGCCGTACTGCATCCCGCCGGGGGTGGCGTTGTTTTCATTAGCCTGCACGCCCGGTGCGCGCTGGTTCTGATAGAACAGGTCTTCAAAAATAACCCGGTCGCGTTTAAAGCCGGTGGTGTTGACGTTGGCGAGGTTGTTGGAGACCGCGCTCATTTTGGCGTCCTGCGCCGCAAGCCCGGTTTTGCTTATCCATAATGCTGGGTTCATGCTTTATCCTTTGGTCGCAGATCAGGCGCTGCGCATCACGCGGTTGCCCGCCTGCGCCAGCTCTTCTGCCACTTTCATCATTTTGATTTGTGCTTCGAAGCTGCGGTTCAGCGTCATGCTGGAGATCATCTCCCCGATGGCGGACACGTTACTGCTCTCCAGATGCTTGTTCGCCAGCACCACCTCTTCGCTGCGCGGCTCGATGCGGTTGTTGCTGAGCAGAAAACCCGCGTTGTCCTTGCTCAACGCCGAGGTGGCGACGTCCACCAGCTTGATGCGGTCGACGTCCATCAGCGCGTTGAGGTCGCCGTCCTGCGGCAGGATCGAGATGGTACCGTCATCAGCGATCGAGACCTGAGCGAACGGCGGCAGCACTATCGGCCCGCCCTCGCCCAGCACCGGCTGGCCGTTGATGGTCAGATCCCCGTCCGGGCTGACGTCAATATGGCCGTTGCGGGTATAGACTTCGCGCCCGCCGGACTGCAGCGCGATCAGCCCGCTGCCGATGATGCCGACATCCAGCTCGCGGCCGGTCTGCTCCAGCGCGGCGGGGGTCATGTCGACGCCACCCACGCTGGAGTTCACGGCGTAGCGGGAATCGTAGCCGCTGCCGGACACCTGGCTCGCCTGAGCCTGATCGAGGTCGCTGCGAAAACCGCTGGTATTGACGTTCGACAGGTTGTTAGCGCGGATCTGCTGCTGCTCCAGGCTGCGGCTGGCCCCGCTCATGGCGGTATAAATTAAGTGATCCATTACACCGCCTGCATCAGCGCATTCATCATCTGGTCGTTGGTGCTGATCACTTTGGTGTTGGCCTGGTAGTTACGCTGGGCGGTCATCAGCCCTACCAGCTCCGAGGTCAGATCGACGTTGGACTCTTCCAGCGCGGACGATTTGATGAACCCCAGCAGGCCGCTGCCCGGCGCGCCAATCAGCGGCGTCCCGGAGGAGCCGGTCTGCGCCCAGGTGGTACCGTCCTGCGACTGCAGGCCGTTCGGGTTGGCGAAGTTCGCCAGAATCAGCTGGCCCTGCAGCATACGTTCGCCGTTGGAGAAGGTGGCATACACATTACCTTTCTCATCCACCTGCTGCCCGGTACGTTCCCCGGAGGCGTAGCCATCGCCCTGGTTACGGCTGACCGAGAAGTCAGAGCCGTACTGGGTGGTGCCGCTGTAGTTGAGCTTGATGTTGATGGCGTCGGCGCCGGTCGGCTGCCAGGCCAGATCCACGGCCGAGCTGCCGTTGGCGAAGTTGGCCATATTGCCGTTGGTACCAAACTTGAGGGACTCGCTGCCAATGGCGTTGCCGTCCATAAAGTAGTGCACATCCCACTCGTTATTGGCCGTCGCGCTTTTGACAAAGTACTGGGTTAACGTGTGCTCGCGGCCTAAGGAGTCAAACACCTGGGTGGTGTAGGTGTTGTTATACGACGAGTCATCCGTTCTGTCGAAGGTCTTGCCCGGCGCTTTAGCATTGGCGTCAAAGTTGGCGGTAAAGCCGACGATTTCGGTGGCTTTGGCCGGAATCGAGCCGCTCTGAATTTTGAGATCCGCCACGGTCCCGACCTGCAGGTTGCCTTTGGCATCCACCGGATAACCCTGCATGTTCATGCCAAGGTTATTGACCAGGTTACCGTCTTTGTCGGTGCCAAAGTAGCCCGCGCGGGTGTACGACGTGGTGCCGGTGCTGTCGCGGACCACGAAGAAACCGTTGCCGGAGATCGCCAGGTCCAGCGCGCTGCTGGAGGAAACAATATTGCCCCCGCGGGTGATGCTCTGGGTGACGCCGCTGACGCCCACGCCCAGCGGCTGGGACTGGGCATACAGCGCCGAAAACTCCGCGCGGCCCGATTTGAACCCGACGGTGCCGGAGTTGGCAATGTTGTTGCTGATGGCGCCCAACTGCTGAGAAATAGCGTTGAGGCCAGACGTTGCGATACTAAAGCTCATAATGTCATCCTGAAATTAACTGTTACTGCGTCCATTTGCTGACGAGGCGTTGCCGCCAAACTGGCTGATTCGGTTGTACGGGACTTCACCTAACCCGGCGATATTGAGCAACGTCGCCCCACCGTTCAGCGGAATACGCACGTTGCTGACGGTGCCAGCCACTTCGATCGGGACGTCTTTTTCCGCCGAGTCGGTCACCACGCTCAGGGTGTATTTCCCCGCCGGGAGATTCATTTTTTTCGCATCGATCTGGAAGTCCACCAGCCCGGCGGCCTGACGCCCCAGCTCGACTTTGTGCTCCTGACCGAGCGCGTCTTTAACGTAGACGGTGGTCACGCCGGACGGGTGCTCGAGGGTCAGACGTCCGTTAATCACGCTGGTGCTGTCCAGCTCGACGCTGTTGCTCTGCACCATCACGTTTTGCCCGACCAGGCTTGCGGTGGTGAGCGTTTGCAGGTTGTCCATCAGCACGCTGTTGTTCTGCATCAGGGCCGAGACGCGCTCCATCGATTGCACCTGAGAGAGCTGCGCCAGCTGGCTGACGTACTCGGTGCCGTCCGTCGGGTTAAGCGGATCCTGATTCTGGATTTGCGCCACCAGCAGCTTGAGGAACATATCGTTCATGCCCGCCGCCGAGTTGCCGTTAGCGGAAATGGAATTTCCGCCGGTGTTGCCGCTGTACTGGGTATCCGTGACGTTCATCGATTACACCTCGCCCAGACGCAGCAGGCTTTGCTGCATGCTTTTCACATTGCTCAGCACTT
The DNA here is from genome assembly GCA_049284415.1 of Leclercia sp. GTDB lineage: Bacteria > Pseudomonadota > Gammaproteobacteria > Enterobacterales > Enterobacteriaceae > Enterobacter. Next base: position 294,017 of record JBAPXW010000005.1, on the reverse strand, counting down.
CGGCGTTGGTTTCAAAGCCGCGCGAGGCCGACATCATGTCCGCCATCTCTTCCACCACGTTGATATCCGGGTAATAGACATAGCCCTGCGCGTTCGCCATCGGATGGTTTGGCTCATAGCGCTGAATGGCCTGGCCGGTCTCGACCACGTCCATCACCTGCACGCGGGCCCCGGTCAGCGCCTTGTGCCCGGTGAGCTCGCTGTTCTGATACACCGACGCAAACACCGGACGACGGGCTTTGTACACCGTCTCCTGGCTGGCGGACGGTGAATCGGCGTTCGCCATGTTACTGGCGATGGTGTTAAGCCTGACGGTTTGTGCCGTCATGGCCGAACTGGAAATGCGAAAGATATCCGTAAAAGCCATACTTCCTTCCTGAGATTATTTTCCTTCGATTGCTGCTTTCAGACCTGAGAACTTCATTTTCAGAAACGTCAGGCTGGTCTGATAATCCATCGAGTTCTGGGCGAACGCCGCCTGCTCAACGTTGAGTTCTACCGTGTTGCCATCGCCAGAGGGCTGATAAGGCAGACGATATTTCACCTGTAGCGGTGAGCCAAAAGCGAAAGCCTGATTCGCACGTTGCATCTGCGCAGCAAAATCAATATCTTTAGCCTTGAAATTGGGGGTATCTACGTTCGCAAGGTTCGTGGACAACAGCTCCGCCCTGGTCAGTCTGAGCTGTAGTGCCTGTGGATGAACGCCTAACGCCCGGTCAAAACTAATACTCACATTCTCTCCTTCGATCCTCGTCCTGGCCTGCTGCAAATACTTTCAATGCAACAACTATGCCAGGTTTATATTTCAATGATTTCTAAAACGTTTTGCTCTTTTCACTGCGCCATGCGGAAGGGTTCTTTCCTCTTCTCTGCCGCCGCAGGCATGCTGCTGTTTAGCCCCCTCAGCGCGGCGGCACCGAATGCCGCCCAGCAGATTGACGCAGCGGTGACCCGCGCCGCGCGCAGCGAAATTAACGATATCGCCGCCAGCCAGGGCTGGGAAAAGCGCAACATCAGCACCGAGTCGGTACTTCCCCCCGAAGCCAGCGCCCTGGACCCCTGCACCACCCCGCTGCTCACCCAACCAGGTGGGGGTAATAAGCGCATGCTGATGCGCCTGCGCTACGAGGTTAGCTGCCCGGACAGCCACGGCTGGTCGCTGACGGTGGCGGTCAAAGCCAGCGTAAGGGTACCGCTGGTGACCAGCGCGCAGATGCTGGAGCGAGGCCGGGTGATTGGCCCGGCGGACGTGGTGGTGAGTGAGCAGAACGTGGCCCTGATTCAGGACGCGGTATTCACCACCCCACAGCAGGTAGTGGGCCAGACAGTGAAACGGCGCATCAACGCCGGACAACCGCTGACCGCCAGCCAGCTCGACCGACCGGTGCTGATTGAGCGGGGCCAGACGGTGACGCTGATCATCAATAATCAGGGCATACAGGCGAACACCGCCGGGGAGGCGTTAAAACAGGGGCGTCAGGGGGAGATGATTCGGGTGCGCAACAGCAGTAGCCAGCGCATTGTCGACGGTCTGGTGGAGTCGGCTGGCGTGGTACGCGTCCTCGGCGCGCCCTAAAAATGAAATTTCTCACGCAACCGTTAAAGTTTTCGCCACAATGGGTCGTCCTGAACAAGTAGGGAATGGCGTCGAGCCTTTTTAAACGTAAACCACGGGAGTAGAAAAAATGAAAATAACCCAGGGACAGTTTCAACCGCTTCAGGCGACCGGCGTGCAGGCAACCAAAGAGTCGGCGCAGTCCGATGCCGTTAATCCGCTGCGTACAGAAAACATTGCGGCGATCGATCCGGTGCTGGGCGATGCCCAGACCCAGCTGAAAAGCCTGCCGGACGTGGACATGGCGAAGGTGGCCGAGATCAAACAGGCGCTCAGCGAAGGCAAGATTGGCATCAACCTTGATGAGCTGACCCTCTCCATGCAGCACTACTTCGCGCGGTAAACCCGATGACACCAGGCCAACGGATGACCTTACTGGTGCAGGGCATTGCCCATGATCGCCAGGATTATTTGACGCTGCAGCAGCAGCTTGAAACTCAGCGCGTTCTGCTGCTGGAAAGGGATATCGCGCAGCTGACCACCATCAATCAGCAGCTGATGGACATCTATCAGACGCTGAGCCAGCGGGCCACCGAGCGGCAGACCCAGCTGCGGGCGCTAAACGTAAGCGCGGATAAACAGGGGTTGTTCAGCCTCTTTCGCCGCCTGCCGCCGGAGCAGCTGAAAAAAGTCAGCGCCCTGTGGGAGGACCTTGAACAGCAGACCCGACGCTGCCAGCAGCTGAACGAGCGCAACGGCATGGTGCTGCACATGCAGCAGGATATTATGGAAAATATCGTCAATGCCGACCGGCCCGACGCCTTCTTATACTGATGCGCTCACAGGAGCGCCAGCCCCTTCAGCAGGTAAAAATCTGAACTGAGTCCGTCATCGTTCGCCTGCATGAGCGCGCCTGCGCCATAGCCGCGAAACCACGTCTCCCACGCCGCCAGCTGCGCAGGTGTTACGCGCGTGCCGGCTTCGACTTCCAGCGCAATCGCCTGACGTACCCAGAATAAATACTGACTGAGGCGCGCAAACATCTCGCCATACGAGCAGCGCGGATCGGCAAACACATTTTCCGCCAGCAGTCCCTGCAGAAGCGATTTCATCAACGGTGCCATCAGCTGGGTAAAGGGTTCATCCCACGGACACTCCCGGGTTTGCGGGTGTGAGAAGACCGTCGGAAACTGCTGTAAGGCCTCGGCCCGAAACATCGGGATCGGCATCAACTGCCCGGCCTGCTGTTGCAGGATCCCGGCGTCGGCAAGCTGCAGCAGGCTCTCGCCCATGCTCTCCACCAGCCCGGCGTTGAGTCGACCTTCATCGATGCAGTGCTGGATTTTACTCAGCAGGGTGCCCACGGCGTACATTGCCTCTTTGACGTTCAGCTGCGGATGGGCGACCAGAAGCGCGCACTGACGGCGCAACTGCGTCAGCCAGTTCTGCGGCGGGATAGCGGCCCCGGAACAGGTGCCATCGGGGAAAGACTGATACATCGGATGCGTCTCCATAAGGGTTACTGACGACGCTGCCAGAACTGGGCGGCCAGCGCATCGGTCTGCTTCTGGGCTTTGCGCCCCTCTTCTGCCTGGGCCGTGTCGCGCCGCTGGTCGAGCGCCAGCTGAAAGCCTTTTTCCCGGCGGGCTTCATGCAGCAGGTTCTGCTGGAGCTGCTGCGCTTTCAGGGTCGCCAGGGCCTGCTCTTGCTTCTGCCAGTTGAGAATGCGCTGGAGGTTTTTCTTGTACTGCGCCTCGTTGAGCATCATCGCTACATGCCCCCCTTCGCTGGGCGGCGCGGTGGAGAGGGATTGCAGGGCCTGGATATTGCGATCATAGCGCTGGCACAGCTGCTGCTGGGACGAAAGCTGGCCGCTTAAATCCCGGACTTTACGGTTACGCAGCGTGATCAGCTGTTCGAGCGTTCGCATCATGGTTGGCATAAGTTACCTCCTGTAAAACCGGCAATCAGTGATTGGCCAGCGCCGTCAGTTGGTCGATGGTCTCGTTAAGCATCGCCGCCTGCTGGACTTCCTGTTGTAAGTAGTGATGGATGGCCGGGGACATCGCCACCGCGCGATCCGCCAGGGCATCGGTTCCCGCCACGTAGCCCCCTAATGGCAGCATCGGTTTAATGGCGGCGTATTCGGCATACAGCTGCTTAAGGCTGCGCGCAGCGCGCTGGTGCTCAACTGTGGTGACCTGCGACATGCAGCGGCTGATCGACTGAGAGATATCAATGGCGGGGTAATGCCCGGCTTCTGCCAGATGACGGGAGAGCACGATGTGCCCGTCCAGCACTGCACGGGCGCTGTCGACAATCGGATCCTGCTGGTCATCGCCTTCGGCCAGCACGGTATAAATGGCGGTCATGGTGCCCGGCGCATCGCTGTTGCCTGCGCTCTCGACCAGCCGGGGGATCATCGCAAACGCCGAGGGCGGATAGCCTTTGGTGGCGGGCGGCTCGCCAAGCGACAGGGCGATTTCACGCTGGGCCATCGCGTAGCGGGTCAGGGAGTCCACCAGCAGCAAAACGTTGAGCCCTTTGTCGCGGTAATGTCCGGCGATGGCGTGACACAGCTCGGTGGCTTTCAGGCGCATCAGCGGCGATTCATCCGCCGGGGCGGCGACGATCACTGATTTCGCCAGCCCGCTTTCCCCCAGCGAATGGTCGATAAATTCTTTCACTTCGCGACCGCGCTCGCCAATCAGCCCCACCACCACCACGTCGGCGTTGGTGTAACGGGTGATCATCCCCAGCAGGACGCTTTTACCGACCCCGCTGCCCGCCATCAGGCCCACGCGCTGGCCTTTGCCAATGGTCAGCAGGCCGTTAATGGCGCGGACGCCAACGTCCAGAGGGGTATCTACCGGACGGCGGGTTAAGGGGTGGATCTGCGCCATCTGGCGAGGCAGCGGCGTGTCGCCCTGCAGCTTGCCTTTGTTGTCGAGCGGCTCGCCGAGACCGTTGACCACGCGCCCCAGCCAGCGGTCGCCGATCATGATCCCGTCGTCTTTCTCGACCGGATAGACTTTGGCCCCGCCAATCAGGCCGCTGGGATGTTTAAACGGCATCAGCCAGGTGATATCCCGGTCAAAGCCCACCACCTGGGCGTCCATCGGCTCGCCTTCAAGACTCTCGATCTGGCACAGCTGACCGACGGCCAGCTGGCAGCCGACGCACTCCAGCAGCATGCCGTTGACGCGCACCAGCCGCCCGGCGACCCGCGCGAGAGGGATATTCTCGATTGAGCGCAGCGCCTGCGACAGATCCGTGTTATGCATCCTGCGGCTCCGGCAGCAGCGTCTGTTGCAGAGCGTCGATGCACTGCTCCAGACGGTGCTGGCAGCCAACGTCCATCTCGGTGGTGTCGGTTACCACCCGACATTCGCCGGGATCCAGCTGGGCATCGGCACACAACCCCCACTGCTGGGCGCGCTCCGGCTCGGCCTCGCTGATGCGGCGAAACTCCTCGGGGTTGAGCAGCACTTTCAACTGCTGCGGCATTTTGGGCAGGCTGTTGATCGCCTCTTCCACCAGGGTCAGGAGCTGCGTCGGGTGCAGTGTCAACTCGCAGCGGATCACCTGACGGGTGACTTTCTCCACCAGCTGCAACAACTCTTCCCGGCGGCGCTGTTCGTAGGCCTGCAGCCAGTTCGTGACCTGCTGCGAGATGGTCTCCAGCGGACCGGCGGCATCGATAAACAGCTGTCGTCCGGCCTGTTTGCCCTCTTCGTGGCCTTTACGCAGGCCGTCGTCGAAGCCCAACCGCGCCCCTTCCTGATAGCCTTCGCCGCGACCTTCTTCCAGCCCCTGCTCAAAGCCACGGTTCAGTCCTTCCTGAAACCCGTCGGCCAGCTGCTGCTGAATGGCTGCTGCGTCCGGCGGAGCAAACCCCTGCCCGTCCATCACGGCGGTCTGGCGCAGCGGCGGGAATTTATATAATCGCGGGCGAGCGCTGGCACCGGTCACGGCCCCCTGCAGGCGGGACTTGAATTCGTTATTCACCGCTTACTCCATTGTCTGTTCAGAGAAGAGCTGGACCTGAATCTCGCCCTCTTCCGCCAGCTCCCTGACGGTGGCCATAATCTCTTTGCGCACCTGCTCGATGCGACTGACCGGAACCGGCCCCAGACGGGAACCGGTGCTTTGCAGCAACTGCACCTGACGTTTCGGCATTGCACCGTAAATCGCCTGGCGCAGCACCGGCTCGGTGCCTTTCAGGGCCACCGCCCACTCTTCCACCGGGATCTCGTCCATCAGGCGCTGCAGGGTGGCCGGAGTCTGGCGGCTGAGAATAAAGAATTCGTACATCTGGTCTTTCAGCTCATTGACCACCTCTTCGTCGCGCACCCGCAGCTGATCCAGCAGTTCCTGCTGATTGCTCGGGATGCGGTTGACGATATCAGCGGCGTGCTTGATCCCCGACAGCTTGGAGCCGTGCTCGGACAGCACCGCCACCCCGCGCTCGATAATGCGGTCCAGCTCGTCGATCACATCCCGGTTAACGTCGTCGAGGCGGGCGATGCGATAGACGATTTCATCCCGACGGTTTTCCGGCAGGTAGGTCAACACCCCTGCCGCCACGTCCGGGGGTAAAAAGGCGAGGAACACCGCCTGCAGCTGCAGGTGCTCCTGGTCGATCAGGCTCGCCAGCTGCGGGATATCCACCCACTGCAGGCGCGCCATGCGGTAGCGAATCTCATCCCCGTAGATACCGTTGATCACACTGCGCGAGATTTCGCCCCCCAGCGCCCGGTCGAGAATGTTTTTCAGGTAGGTGCGTGACGCGCCGTTGATCCCGCTCTGTTCACGGTAGTCCTGAAAAAAGTTATTCATCGCGTTACGCGCCTGGGTCACTTTAATGCCGTGCAGGCGGGCCATGGTTTCGCTCACCCGCAGCACCTCTTCGCGGCTCAGCTTCTGCATCACGGTGGCGGCGGCCTCTTCGCCAATGCTGAGCAGCAAAATGGCGGCCTGCTCTACCCGGCTGCGCCCGGTACTGGCGCTGTTGCCGGAACTACGATTGCTCTTGCTTGCCTGCGGCGGCGCTTGCGTTATTTCGCTCATTGCTGTTAATCCATTGTTTTAGAACTTCCGCTACGCGCTCAGTTTCGCTTTGCGCCAGCGTCTGCAGGAATTCGACTTTTGTTTCCAGACCGGAGCTTTGTGGCGGCAGGTTATCTTCCTGCTGGAAGGAGGATCGCGGCAGAGACTGCACCAGCGACTCGTCGTCCTGGGCTCTGTCGTTTTCCAGCAGGATGCCGGTTGGCTCCTGCTTCACGTCCTTCACCACTTTCTCGGCCGCGCGGCCAAAACGCTGGGCCATCGGCCTGACGCCCAGCAGCAACAGCAGCAGGGAGAGGAAGCCAATCCCGCCCATTTGTCCCCAGTCGCGGATATCCGGGTCCTGCCACCATTTCGGCAGCGGCATCCCCACGTCGTCAGCGGCGGTAAAGACCAGCCGGTCGAGGGTCAGCGAATCACCGCGCTGGCGGTCAAGGCCAGCGGCGTCTTCAATCAGCTTGTTGAGGGTGGCGTACTGCTCGGGAGTCCATTTCGCCAGCGCGGCGGCGTCGCTGTTGAGCACCACTGCCACGCTCATCTTCTCCACGCGGAATGCCGGGTGGCGGATATGGCGAACGTCGCGGTCGTAGGCATACTTGCGCTGACTCTGGGAGCGGGCGGAGAGCGCCTGCGGGTTCGTGGTGCTGGTCTGGGCCGCTGCCGCCGCATTCGCATTGGCTGGCGCGGCGGTGCCCGGTGCCGTATTGCTGGCCGCCGGAGCCCGGTTGCTAAGCGAGCCGGGAATGCCCATCGCCAGCTCGTCGGTGCTGTTTTCCTGGCTCAGGTTTTCGTCGCTGATGCGCGGATCGCCTGCATAGCGCTCCTGGGTCTCTTCGACGGCGCTGACGTCGACCTTCGGCACTACGCTCACCCGATAGTTAGCCGCGCCCACAAGCGAGTTGAGCAGGTTGGCGATATTTTTCTCGGTCTCACTTTTGATCTGCCCGCTGATATCACGGCTGCGGGAGATGCCCGCGTACTGCGTGTTATCGGTGTCGATCCCCTCTGACAGCAGGGTTCCGGCCTGATCGACGACGCGCACGTTGCCGGCCTCAAGGCCCGGCACGCTGCCTGCCACCATCTGCACAATCGCCAGTACCTGCTGTTCGCTCAGGCGCTGGCCGCTGTACAGCCGGACCATCACCGAGGCGCTGCTGTCGGGTTTGTTGCTGAGTACGAAGGAGCTGGCTTCGGTCATCCCCAGATGCACGCGGGCGGACTCCACCGGGTCGAGGCCCATAATGCTCTGGGCCAGTTCGCCTTCGATGCTGCGTTTGTAGCGCACGTTCTGCACGAACTGGCTGCTGCCGAGCATCTCTTCTTTGTCCATCAGCTCGTAGCCGCCGGGCAGCAGCGCGGTAACGCCCTGCTCGGCCAGCGCCATACGCGCGCTGGCCAGTTTGTTCTGATCCACCAGGATTAACCCGCTGGACGGTTCAATGCGGTAGTCGATGGCTTTGCCGCCCAGCACTTCAACCACCTGCTTAACCGGAATATTTTCCTGGCTGCCAAACAGCGCCACGTAGCTGCGGTTGCTTAACCACAGGGAGGTGACGATGGCCCCGGTCAACACCACGCCCGCCGCGGCCAGCAGCAGGTTTTTATGTTTCCCGACCGCTGCCGCAGGGAGCGACAGGGGCAGCTTTTGCTTCAGTTTCTCAATCACAACAATCCCTTACACGGCCATGTTCATAATTTCATCGAGCGCGGAGGTGAGCTTGTTGCGCACCTGCACCATTGCCGCAAAGGAGACGCTGGCTTTCTGGCTTTCGACCAGCGCGCCGGTTAAGTCATCGCTTAACCCGGTATCCACCGCGACCTGCCGGGCGGCGGCGCTGTGCTGGACGTTATCCACCGTATTGATGGCCTGGTTAAGCACGCTGGAGAACGACGGCGCGCCTGTACTCTGGCTGCCGCTAACGAGGATCTGGGCGGGCGAAACGGTGGCGGTGGTGGCCACCTCTGCGGCTTGCTGCATGCGTTGCAGCAGAGCAAGCTGCGTGGACGGGACCGCGATCCCCTCTATTTTTTCCATGTGAAAAGACTTCCTGGTGGACGAACGGGATTAGTTGAAATAACTGGGATCAATGCCGTCCCCGCGCATTGACGCGAGGCGGTAGCGCAGCGCGCGCGGGGTGATCCCCAGCGACTGTGCGGTTTGAGATTTATTGCCGTTGTGCTGCTTGAGCAGCTCGATGATGTACTGGTATTCGGCGTGGCGACCGTGCTCCTTCGCAAAGCGAATCGAGGACAACAGCGGTGCGGCTTTTTGCTTGCGCGGCGGTTCCGCCGGTTCAATCACGTTGGGCACGCTGACCGGCAGGGCCAGATCGCGGGCGGTGATGTCGGCGCTGTGGCTCAGGATCAGCCCGCGCTGGATGACGTTTTCCAGCTCGCGCACGTTGCCCGGCCAGTGCCAGGCCAGCAGCGCGTGACGGGCATCGTGGCTCAGGCGTTTGCGAGCCTCGGAAACAAGCTGATATTTTTCGATAAAGTGCTGCGCCAGCGGAATAATGTCTTCCGGTCTTTCGCGCAGCGGGGCGATATGCACCGGGACCACGGCTAAACGGTAATAGAGATCCTGGCGAAAGCGCCCTTCCTGCATCTCCAGCTGTAAATCTTTATTGGTCGCGGCAATAATACGCACGTTCAGCGGAATGCGTTTATTGCTGCCGAGGCGTTCGACTTCCTGTTCCTGCAACACGCGTAATAATTTGCCCTGCAGATTCAGCGGCATGTCGCCTATTTCATCCAGCAGGATTGAGCCTTTATTTGCCAGCTCAAATTTACCCGCCATACTGCCGACCGCGCCGGTAAAAGCGCCCTTCTCGTAGCCAAATAAAATGGATTCGAGCATCGCTTCCGGAATTGCCGCACAGTTAATCGCCACGTACGGCGCTGCTTCACCCACGCTGCAATGATGAATAATACGGGCGATACACTCTTTACCCGTGCCGGTTTCGCCGGTGATCAGGGTCGCCACGTTAAAATTAGCCACTCGCTGGGCGAGATTAACGGCATCCAGACTGGCGGCGGACTTTGCAATAAAGCCCATCTGCGAGACGGCATCAGTGTGTGAAGTGTAGGCCATACCAACTCCTGAATCATTTACTCAGCGGGAGTTAAATAATTGTTAAGATATTCTCAGCGAGGTCTTCACGCGGAGAAAAAGATATTTTTTAGGATTTTTCCCTCGGCAATTATAGAGAGCCCCGGAGGGTTGTCCCGTTTTTAATCAGCATTAAGCAATAATTAAAGCAAATCGACATTAATGCATTATAAATCAGTAAGATAACAACTATTTTACAGAGATTAATTAATGTCAAAAATCGATAATTAATCGATTAATAACCCCCGTTTTATTGTTTTTATCGCAGCGAATCCGCGATAATTATCACCTAAAGCCGCAACACCCGTTCTTCGCTTTATTCAGCTCTGGCCTTAACGTCTGTGAAGTTGTTTAAGAGATCGTTGTCGCTAAATGATAATGGATACATCATGCTGAATTCACCCAATCGAATCCGTATTTATCACAAAAACGACTGCCCTGACGTAACGCATATCGAGGTGAATAAACTCGGTCGGGCCTATCATAAAATACCGAAAATCATCAGCGAAAATTTTGACGGCATTGAATCACGGCTGAGTATTTTCTTTTTACGAAAATATCGTATGAACGCCGTTTTGCGCAGCATGACCTTTGATACGGACTGTCACTTTAAGCATGCCCAGATATTTGAAAATGCGTACGGTAATATTGGCTTTGATATTAACCGTGCGTTTTTACTCAATATTTTACATACCTACTACGGCTTAAGTAAGGACAGCAAACCTGGCGACGCCGACAGCCAGCAGCCGGTGACCAAAACCGAAGAGCGGCTGAAAAACAAGCTGGGGCATGAGCTGGCCCAGCTGGTAATGGTGCAGGAGATCCTCGACCAGCCGATGGAGCTGAAAAACGACTACTCCGCGGTGATTAACCAGTGGGCGTGGAGCATTCAGTTTTGGCTGGAAGGCTATGACGAATACTGTTTTTCACTGCTGCTCGATACCCATCACGTCGATATTTTGCTGGCCTCGCTGCGCGACGACAGCCCCCTGAGCGGCCAGAAAACCGGCAGCCTGACGCCTGCGCAAATCGAACATATGTTTGTGTCGATGCCGCTGACGCTGAACGGAAAACTGGCGTCAATTAACCTGACTGTAGCCCAGCTGCTGGAGATGACGCCTGGCGACATTATCCCGGTGTCGTTGAACACGCCGCTGCCGGTAAGTATCGGCAACGAGCAGCTGTTCAGCGCCACCGTTGCCGAAGATCGCGGCAAGCTTTTCCTGACTGACTTTAACGATAAAACGCCCGAGATGAAGCATGAATGAGCCACACGACCTGTCCGTAGATTTCAATCTGGACGATATCGAATTACCTGACGCCAGCAGTGAAACCGAGGCGGCGGGCGTCGTTCCTCCGACCATCAACACGGCAGACAGCCAGGCAGAACACCAGCGCAAAATGGCGCTGTTCAGCCGTATTCCGGTCAATTTAACCCTCGAAGTCGCCTCGGTGACCCTGTCGCTGGCAGACCTGATGACCATCAGCAACGACAGCGTGATTGAGTTGGATAAAATGGCGGGCGAGCCACTGGACATCAAGGTGAACGGCATCCTGTTCGGCAAAGCCGAAGTGGTGGTACTGAACGACAAATACGGTCTTCGCATCATCGAATTCAGCACCCACGATCTCGGTAAAATCACCTCATGAACCACCCGCTTCGTTCCGGCGTCCTGACCACGCTGCTGTGCGCCGGGCTGATCCTCTCTCCGCTGGCGCTGGCCGCCAACGGGGAGATCACCCTGCTCAGCACCACCAGCAACGGCAGCGGCCAGGATTACAGCGTCAAAGTTGAGATCCTGATCCTGATGACCCTGCTCGGCCTGCTGCCGATCATGGTGCTGATGATGACCTGCTTCACCCGCTTTATTATCGTGCTGGCAGTCCTGCGCCAGGCGCTGGGGTTGCAGCAAAGCCCGCCGAACAAAATCCTGACCGGGATCGCGCTGGCGCTAACCATGCTGGTGATGCGCCCGGTGTGGAACACGGTGTATAACGACGCGATTGTGCCCTACCAGAACGAGCAGCTGTCGCTGAAAGAGGCGCTCTCAACCGCCGAGCAGCCGCTAAAGAAATTTATGCTGGCGCAAACCAGTAAAACCTCGATGGCGCAGATCATGACGATCGCCCAGGAGAAAGGCGACCCCGCGACGATGGATCTGAGCATCGTGGTGCCCGCCTACGTGCTGAGCGAGCTGAAAACCGCCTTCCAGATTGGCTTTATGATCTACATTCCGTTCTTAATCATCGACCTGATCGTCGCCAGTATTTTGATGGCGATGGGGATGATGATGCTCTCTCCGCTGATCGTCTCCCTGCCCTTTAAGCTGATGCTGTTTGTGCTGTGTGACGGCTGGAATCTGATCGTCGGCACGCTGACTGCAAGCGTACAGGGGCTATAGCGATGATGACCATGGATGCTGCAGGCGACCTGATGGCAGGCGCGATTATGCTGGTGCTGCTGATCTCGGTGGTGGCGATTGTGCCCAGCCTGCTGGTCGGGCTGGTGGTGAGTATTTTTCAGGCTACCACTCAGATCAACGAACAGACCTTAAGCTTTTTGCCGCGCCTGGTGGTGACGCTGCTGGTGCTGGTGCTGGCGGGGAAATGGATGCTGGTCAAGCTCACCGACTTTACCATTGAGATTTTTCATCAGGCTGTGCGACTGGCGGGTTAACCCATGGGCATCGACATTTCGGCGCTGATCGCCCCGTTAATGGCAGCCTGGCTGCCCTTCGTGCGGATTTTATCCTTTATCCACTTCGCTCCGGTGTTTGATCAACGCTCTATCTCGCGACGGATCAAGGTCGGCCTGGCGCTGGCGCTGACCGCCGTTATTTCGCCGATGCTGCCCCACCCGGTGGTGCTCACCGAGCTGCTGTCGATGCGCAGCCTGGTGCTGATTGGCGAGCAGATCCTGTGGGGGTTTGTGTTTGGCGCCACCCTGCAGCTGGTGTTTGTCGCCCTGCAGACCGCCGGACATATTCTTTCCATGAATATGGGGCTCGGGATGGCGGTGATGAACGACCCGACCAACGGCAGCTCGACCACGGTGATTTCGCAGATCATTTTCGTCTTTTGCGTACTGCTGTTTTTTATCATGGACGGTCATCTGCTGATGGTGACGCTGCTGTATAAAAGCTTCAGCTACTGGCCCATCGGCCAGGCCATCACGGTGCCCTCGTTGCAGACTCTGGCCCAGAGCCTGGGCTGGCTGATCTCCTCTGCCCTGCTGATCTCCCTGCCGACCGCCTTTGTGATGCTGATGGTGCAGGGCTCGTTTGGCCTGTTGAACCGCATCTCGCCGACCCTGAACCTGTTCTCGCTTGGCTTTCCGATCAGCATGCTGTTTGGCCTGCTGTGCCTGGGCCTGCTGGTGAGCAATATTCCCGATCACTACCTCAACCTGACCAACTATATCCTCGGCAAGCTTGACGCGATGAGGGTCTACTGATGGCTGCCAGCTCAGGGGATAAAAGTGAAAAGGCCACGCAGGGTAAGCTGCGTAAAGCGCGCAAGAAAGGCGACGTTCCGCGCTCCAAAGACGTGACGATGGCCGCCGGGCTGGTCACGTCGCTGGTTGTCCTGATGCTGTTTTTCCCCTACTACCAACAGCTGGTGCAGGACTCGTTCACCTCGGTTGGTGTACTGGCGAGCAAGCTGGATGACCCCACCGCGTTAGAGCATTTTTTGATGCACCACGTCTGGCTGCTGCTGAAATTTATCCTCACTCTCGTGCCGGTGCCGATCGTGTGCATTATCTCCACCCTGGTGCCGGGGCGCTGGGTGTTTACCCCCGACAAGCTGTTGCCCGATTTTAAAAAAATCAGCCCACTGAGCGGGTTTAAGCGCCTGTTCTCCTCCAGCCACTACGTTGACGTTTTAAAGATGCTGGCGAAATGCACCCTGATGATGATGATACTGTGGTCGCTGGTGCAGGACAACCTCTCTGCCCTGCTGCGCCTGCAGTTTTTGTGGCTGGAACAGGGTATCGGCGAAGGGCTAGGCCTGCTGCTCCAGGTCTTTAGCTGGCTGCTGGGCATCATCGTGCTGTTCGCCCTGATCGACGTCCCGCTCGCCATCTTTATGTATCTGAAGAAGATGCGGATGACCAAGCAGGAGGTGCGCGACGAGTTTAAGCAGAACGACGGCAACCCGCAGATTAAGGGCCGCATCCGCCAGCTTCAGCGCCAGATGGCGCAGGGCCAGCTCAATAAAGTGGTGCCGACGGCGGACGTGATCATCACCAACCCGACCCACTTTGCGGTGGCGTTAAAATACGATCCCGACAAAGCTCAGGCGCCCTACATCGTCGCCAAAGGGGTGGACGACGTGGCGCTCTATATTCGTGAAGTCGCCATTCGCCACCAGATTGAAGTGGTGCCGTTCCCGGCGCTGGCGCGGGCGGTGTACCACTCCACCCGGGTTAACCAGCAGATCCCCACTCCGCTGTTTCGGGCGATTGCCCACGTGCTGACCTACGTTATGCAAATCAAGTCCTGGCGTAGCGGGCAGAGCGAAACCCAACCACAGCTGAACAGGCATATGGATATTCCTAACGAGGTACTGAAATCAGATGGCTAGTCGTAAATTTCCGCAGGTGCTGACCCTGTTAAAGCAAGGCAACATCGGCATTCCGCTGCTGCTGCTTTGCGTGCTGGCGATGGTGATGCTGCCGCTGTCGCCGCTGGTGCTGGATATTCTCTTCACCTTTAACATCGTGCTGGCGGTGATCGTCCTGCTGGTGGCGCTGAACAGCAAGCGGCCGCTCGATTTCGCCATCTTCCCCACCATCCTTCTGATCACCACTCTGATGCGCCTGACGCTGAACGTCGCCTCGACGCGCGTGGTGTTGTTGCACGGGCACGAGGGCGAAGGCGCAGCGGGTAAAGTTATCGAAGCGTTCGGCCAGGTGGTGATTGGCGGTAACTTCGTGGTCGGCTTCGTAGTGTTCGTTATCCTGATGATCATCAACTTTGTGGTGGTGACCAAGGGCGCGGAACGTATCTCTGAGGTGTCGGCACGCTTTACCCTCGATGCCCTGCCGGGCAAGCAGATGGCGATCGACGCCGATCTGAATGCCGGACTGATTAACCAGGAGCAGGCGCGCGTCCGACGCCGGGACGTCTCCAGCGAGGCCGATTTTTACGGCGCAATGGACGGTGCCTCTAAGTTTGTGCGCGGGGATGCCATCGCCGGGATCATGATCCTGTTGATCAACATCATCGGCGGGATCTGTATTGGGGTGTTTGCCCATAACCTGGACGTGGGCCACTCCTTCAAACAGTACGTGCTGCTGTCGATTGGTGACGGCCTGGTGGCGCAGATCCCGTCCCTGCTGCTCTCCACTGCGGCGGCGATTATCGTGACCCGCGTCAGCGACGGGAACGACATCAGCTCGGAGATCAAAACCCAGCTGCTGGCGCGCCCGTCGATTCTGTATACCGCTGCATTCGTGATGTTTATCCTGGCGATTGTGCCGGGGATGCCGCACGTCGCTTTCCTGAGCTTTACCGCCATTTTGCTGTTTGCCGCCTGGAAGCAGAGCAAGCGGGTGGATGTGGCCCAGCCGGAAGTCGAGATGGAGGCCATCAACAGCGCGCTGACCACTGAGAGCACGGCGACCATCGACTGGAGCAGCATCCCGCTGGTGGAGCCGATTGGCCTGAATCTGGGCTATAAGCTGGTGACGCTGGTGGACAGCGCCAAGGGCAGCCCGCTTTCTCAGCGTATCCGCGGTGTGCGGCAGGTGATCTCGGAGAACTGCGGCATTTTGCTGCCGGAGATCCGCATCCGGGAAAACTTCCGCCTGAAGCCCGCCCAGTACGCCATCCACATCAACGGTACCCGCGTCGCCACCGGCGAAGTACATGCCGACAAGCTGATGGCCATTCCCGGCGCGGAACTGTATGGCGAGATCGACGGGGTGCTGGACACCGATCCGGCCTACGGGATGGCGATTATCTGGATCCTGCCGGAGCAAAAATCCCGGGCGTTAAACCTGGGGTATCAGGTGGTGGACTGCGCCAGCGTGGTAGCAACTCACGTCAATAAAGTGGCGCGCCACTATCTGCCGGAGCTGTTTAACTACGACGACATCACTCATCTGCACCAACGCTTAAGTTTGCAGGCCCCGCGCCTGGCGGAAGATTTATCCCAGGCGCTGAACTTCAGCCAGCTGCTGCGGGTGTACCGTCAGCTGCTGCTGGAGCAGGTATCCTTAAAAGACATCAATACCATTGCCGCTACGTTGCTGGAGAGCGCGGTGGTGACCAAAGACCCGATCCTGCTGACCTCGGATGTGCGCTTTGCCCTGCGCCGGGCCATTATCAACGCGGTGAACGGTGAAAAGCGCCAGCTGTCGGTTTATACCTTGGATAATGCGCTGGAGAACCTGCTGCTTAATGCGCTGAATCACGCTCAGCAGAGCGGCAAGATTGCGCTGGACAGCTTCCCGGTCGACCCGAATATTCTGACCCAGTTGCAGAACACCATGCCGATGGTGTACGAACAGATGAAGGCGCAAAACCGCGCCCCGGTGATGCTGGTAACCCCCCAACTACGGCCGATTATCGCGCGGTATGGGCGGCTGTTTGCCCCGAGACTGCAGATCCTTTCTTACAACGAGATCCCGGACGAGGCGGAGCTGGATATTGTGGGGACGGTAGCGTAATGGGGTGTCGCGAGAATAGGGGCTGTTAGGTGCCAGTTTGCTTGAATGAAGTGTAGGTGTATTTTGTATATTTAGATAAATGTTACATATAAAGAAGTTGTATGAGTGCTCGGATGGAATATAGTGATTAAGTAATTGCCAGACTCGACTCTACAGGCAATTATTAATAATATCGATCATATTGTATTAATTTCAAACTATGCAAATTGAAAAAAAATTAATATTTTAATGACACCTGCCCCATGTGAATATTTTTTAAGTTTAACATTGATTGATTGGAGAATGTAAAATGAGAAACAGTATTGTTACAATTTTTATACTTAGTAGCACTACGATTTTGAGCACTATTATTTCGGCACATGCTAGTTTATTTGATAGTACTATTGATTTATCTAAACCATTCACCTGTAAGGATGTGTCCCCATCACCAATGCGTATAACAGAAAAAGGATTAATGATGGGAGGTGTTCTTTATCCGCTATATATCCCTAACGCTGCCTCTACGCCGGTACTTACAAACACTATATTTCGCAGCCAGGATAATCTAGAAGAAATAGATGTTGTCCAATACGCCAGTGATGGAACGGTTAGTGTAAGTTATATGAAATTCAACATTAACCCTGACCAATTGACTGATTATGAATCAATCGACAACAATAAAATATTTGAGAAAGCTAGCGGAAAAGCAGTAGATCCTAAACCTTTTTATCACTCAAAAAATCAGGGGTGCGAGCAGTAAGCAGATTTGATAACTCCACCCACCATATATGATAACTCACCTAACCGAGACTTTAATTAAAATTGTGTAATTGCCTGTTTTTGATATGTTCACTCCAACAACGGAGACAGGCAAATTATGGACGAAAAGAAACGCAAAGCGCTCGCTGCTGAACTGGCTAAAGGCCTTAAAACCGAAGCCAACCTCAATCAGTTTTCACGTATGCTGGCGAAATTGATTGTCGAAACGGCGCTCAATGCGGAGCTGACTGACCATCTCGGGCATGAGAAAAATGCGTCCAAAAGAGGTTCAAAAAGCCACAATGGCTACTCGTCAAAAACACTTCTGTGCGATGACGACGAGATCGAACTGAACACGCCGCGTGACCGTAAAAATACCTTCTAAGCATAGCTGATTAAGAAGCACCAGACGCATATTCCCCAGATGGACAGCCAGATTTTATCCCTTTACGCCAAAGGCATGACCACCCGCGAAATCGTCGCCACCTTCAAAGAGATGAACGACTCCGATGTGTTATCCCCACTTATATCTAAGGTCACCGACGCCGTAAAAGAGCAGGTTACTGAGTGGCAAAATAGGCAGTTGGATGCGCTGTATCCCATTGTTTATATGGACAGCATTGTGGCAGAATGGCAGCGTGATAAACAAAGTCGTGTTCCTTGAGCTTGGTATTAATACCGAAGCCCAAAAAGAATTACTGGGTATGTGGCTGGCCGAAAATGAAATCGCAAAGTTCTGGCTGAGTGTGCTGACGGAGCTGAAAAACCAGGGCCTGCAGGACATGCTGATTCCCTGTGTGGACGGTCTTAAGGGCTTCCCGGATGCAATCAAAAGCGCCTGCCCTCAGACCCATGTCCAGCTGTGCATCATCCATATGGTGCTTAACAACCTGAAATACGTGTCCTGGAAGAACTACAAAGCCGTCACCAGCGGCTTGAAGACTGTCTATCAGGCCCCGACTGAAGAGGCGGCACCGATGGCGATCGATGCGTTCGCGAAAGTGTGAGACGATAAATATCAGCAAATCAGCAAAAGCTGACGTGAGCACTGGGAAAACCTTAATACGCTCTTTAGTTAGCCGTCGGATATCCGCAAGGCCATCTAAATCACAAACGCAATCGAATCGCTTAACAGTGTGATCCGGACTGCGATTAAGAAACGCAAAGTGATCCCGACGGATGACTCGGTACCAAAGGTTATTTATCTGGCGATCAAGGATGCGTCGTAAAAAGGAGTATGCCGATCCAGAACTGGCAGTTAGCAATGAGCAGGTATATTATCGAGTTCGGTGACCACCTAAGCGATTACCTTTAAAACATTAGCAGTTAAAAGAGTTACTGACAGGCTCAATTTAACCTGTAGAGTGAACTATTTTATCGCATTACAATATAACGTGATATTTTTACTCCATGCGACGAATTTATCAACATTTCAGAATTAGAGATTTTGTGATGCTACCCACAATAACTCTGACTGGGCTCATGTGATTTACTCCCATAGTGTACTCAGACAATATAAGTTTAACACTGGCTAAGTCAGGATAAAACATCCTTTAAATTAATACAGACGCTATTTTATAGTGTTTATTATTCAGTCACGCTAGTGATCATGAAGCGTGACTGCATATAGAATTTTATTTGAATTTTTCAAGCAATGAGTAGAAAGAAGTTTCTCCTATTTCAATCCTTATTAAACTAGAACCTTCCCTGATATAAAGGGATTTATCGTAGCTCTCAGGTTTCTTAGTTCTCTGCGCGTTAATTATTAACACTTCTTTACCATGATAGTTGAATGGCTTTATTTTATCAACCAATTGCCTTTTCATTTCGTCACTAATCGGTTCATTCTTTATTAGGTGAATAATCTTATTTAAATAGGCGTCAATAGTTTTATGGCTTTTCTTAGCTTCATCATCAATCCCTACAATATAGAAGTTACTATATTGTATATAATTATTACCATAGGCAGACTTATGATTATCCGCACCTTCTTTTGATTCTGCAACACCAATTATTACCGAGCACTCTTGATCGTAGGTATTTATCATTGCCGTTAGTGTTTTGACTATTTTGCTTAGAGTCTTTTGATTTATATAGCTTTGAGGCGGACTAGTTTGAACCAATCCTGATTTAAAATCATAATAGGTCTGTTCTACTGATGATTCGTTTAGTATACCCTCTAAACTCTCTACTTTTTTTCCATGAGGGAACTTCTCCTCGCCTGATCTCCTCATGTTTTTGACCAACACTCCGGAAAGTGCACTTATTAGTATTTGCCTATCCTTGTTTGACCATTTATTATTCCCCTCCAAGGTTTTACTGAACAATCTTTCATAGCATTGATGTAAAGAATCATGTATTTTTTTATAATTAGATATTTCCATCCCTTCATTCACGATTAGCTCATAAAAAGACAGAAATATTATTTGGAATGTCATTGCTGAGTTTAAAGCCTTCCCTTTGTAGCAATGTTTATTGAACGGGGCACTACCATTCAGAGAAAACACTTTCTCAATTTGATTGAATATATGCTTAACCCTGTTGGTTAATTCCTCTATGCCATAAGCATTTATTTTTGTTGTTAATGTTGCAGCTGCACTTGAGTTGGAGTCGTAGATCTTGTCCAAGTAAATAGATGATGTTGAAGAATTTTCTTTGTCGAGAATGTAACTTAATATATATGCAACAAGTTCCTCATCTCTAGAACATCTAATGTTTTCATGGTTTATAATCCCATGTTTAACCCAAAATACATCATTTATATTGATGCCATAACTCATTTTCTTATTGCTAATGCTTATTGATTTTATATTTGAAAGGTTTACTAGATTTGTTCTTGATTTGTCTCTTCTAACAAATGATGCCACATTACTTACTAAGGATGGGAACTCACCTAAAGCGCCAGCCTGTCGGATATCATGCTTGGATAACTTCCTACCGCCTGTATTTATCCTTCTGAATGTTTCATCAATAAATTCACTATCTTTATACTGGGTTACAGAAATAGGTACTGGATAGTTCAATATGTTGGAACACTCTTCTATACTCAATGTTGGTATTTTTTGCTGGGCTAACCCGTTTTTAAGTAACTCGAGAGTTTGTGCTGTAGATGATAAATCAAAGTACTTACCACTAACTGAAAATTCATTTTCTATAAATGATGTTATTGAATTAAGCCTTTGAAGGCCATCCAGTATTTCATATCCATTATTATCGGTATCGATAAATCTAGATGTTAACACCATTGGTATTGGATAGTTATGAAGTAGTGAGTTTATAAATTTTTCTTTTTCCTCCATTAGCCATACAAGTTTTCTTTGATATCTACGGTTTACTATGAACTCCCCATTTTTGTACATGGAAAACAAATTCTGAACACTTTTACTTTCGACACTCATCAAAACCCCTCCATTATGCGAGACTTAACAACATCCATTAGATAACGAAATTTATTAGCCCCCAGAAAACCCGTATATTTCTTAGGTGACTTATACATTTATTACACCCTATTGCCACAAACCCGGAAATTTTCGGCAATCATGAAAATTGGTTATCAGTCGCCATTTGCTTTCCCACTCGTAACCGTCTGCGCTCGAATAGCAATAACCCCTAAATAACCATACTCTATATGGTTCAACAATTAATCTACTTTCAAGCCCTACCCATCGAGATAGTTTATTTTAATCTCACACTGGCAAAATTTATTATATCCCTGAAATATTATACATTGCATACCTTGGGTCGTACAAAATCAAACACAACCCTTAACAACTATTTAAAAAGGACAATCAATAAAAGTTTCACACATACTTTACATGCCCGTTATCTAACATAACCCAGATGCTGTAGACATCAAGATCGACCAGAAAACATATAAACTTAAATGACAGCTTAAATTTATTTTCTCTGCTTTAACACCTCAAGAAATCCACCCAGAGCCCCGCCACATAAACAACTTAAACCGAGCAATACCCCATATTTTTTCCGATCTAAATACCGATAAATGTAAAGTTGTGCATATATACCCCTTCAGATCAATAACATTGAATAATCACTCTGGTTTATCACTACACCTATCAACTATCATTGCGCGAAATACATAGAAACATCCTGAAATACACGCCAGCAATAAGGAGCACAAATGAGTTCACTCACAGGGACAGATAAAGCCGCGTCCGAAAGCCGCTTTATGAGCGGTTTTTTGAACGCGATTGAACGCGCGGGGAACCGTTTACCGGAACCAGCGCTGATCTTCTTCTACATATTACTGCTGGTAATGGGTCTGTCGGCGGTGCTGTCGCTGGTCGAGTTCGACGTAGTGAACCCGGTTACCCAGCAAACGGTGCAGGTCAATAACCTGCTCTCAGCCGACGCGCTGACCAATACCCTGTCGTCGATGGTCACCACCTTTACCGGGTTTGCGCCGCTGGGGATCGTGCTGGTCGCTATGCTCGGCGTTGGCGTGGCCGAAAGCTCCGGGTTTATTAACGTTGCGCTCAAGAAAATGCTGCGCGTTACGCCAAAAAAACTGTTAACCCCCATGCTGATTTTCGTGGCGATGTTCAGCCACGTGGCGGCCGATGCCGGGTACGTGCTGGTGATCCCGTTGGGGGCGATTATCTTTATCGCCGCAGGTCGTCACCCGCTGGTCGGGATCGCGGCAGCGTTCTCGGGCGTCTCCGGGGGCTTTGCGGCCAACATGGTGCCCACCGGCAACGACGCGCTGCTGCAGGGCTTTACCCAGGCCGCGGCCCAGCTCCTCGACAGTACCTATACCGTTAACACCCTGTGTAACCTCTACTTTGGGATTGCCTCGTCCATTCTGATTACCCTCGTGGGCTGGTGGGTGACCGAGCGCATCGTCGAACCGCGCGTCAACAAGATGACCATTGATGGTGATTACAAGCACGACGGCGACATGACCAGCATCACGCCGCAGGAGCATCGCGCCTTTACCCGCGCCGGGCTGGTGATGGTGCTGGGTCTGGCTGCGCTGGCAATGGCCGCATGGCCAGAAACCTCGAGCCTGCGCAGTGCTGAAGGTTCGCTCACCGCCTACGGTGCGCCAATCATGAAGTCGATTGTGCCGCTGATTTTCCTGATCTTTATTGTGCCAGGCATCGTCTTTGGGTTAAGCGCCGGGACCTTTAAATCGGGTAAAGACGTGATTAACGCCATGAATGATTCCATGAGCAAAATGGGATCGTATATGGTGATGGCCTTCTTCTGCGCGATGTTTATCAAAGCCTTCAACGACTCCAACATCGGCACGCTGGTGGCGCTGGCGGGCGCAGATGGCCTGAAGGCGATGGCCCTGCCAGGTGAAGCGACCATCATCGGGATGATTGTCCTGACGGCGGCGGTTAACCTGCTGATCGGCTCTGCGTCGGCGAAGTGGGCGCTGCTCTCACCTATCATGGTGCCTATGCTGATGGCCGTTGGCATCTCCCCGGAGCTGACCCAGGCGGCGTTCCGCGTCGGTGACTCCTGCACCAACATCATCACCCCGTTGATGGTCTTCTTCCCGCTGGTGGTGGTGTACTGTCAGCGCTACGTGAAAGGGGCCGGCGTGGGTACGCTGGTGTCAATTATGATGCCTTACTCCATCGCCTTCTTCGTGGCGTGGAGCCTGTTCCTGCTGGTCTGGTGGGGCGTGGGCATGCCGCTGGGCGTTGCGGCTCCGTATACCTGGGCACCGAACTAATCACTTTAAGCAGCAATAAAAATCCCCGACGCGTCGGGGATTTTTGTTAGCCAGTCCGGGGTCAGGGTTTGATGAACTGCTGTTTAAAGGCGATTTTCTTCAGCGGTCGCGAGAACAAATACCCCTGCGCCAGCTCCACATTATGCTTTAACAGCATTGAGGTCTGGGCCATCGTCTCGACCCCTTCGGCGATCACCACGGCACCGTAGTGCTGCGCCTGGTAGATAACTTCCTCAGTGGTCTGGACATGTTGCAGCTTCAGGCAGCGGCGATCGAGCTTAATGTAATCGCCAGGGATCTGCGTCAGCTTGCTCTCAACGTGTTCCACTGTGGCAACGTCATCCCACGCAATACCAAACCCGACGGTCTGCAGCATCGCCACCGTTTGTTCCCCTGTTTCGGTGAGGGGCTCTTCCGAAGCGGTGATCTCAAAAATAATGGCAGCAACCGGAATGGAATACAGCTTCTGCATGTTCAGAATATGTTCTGCACATTCCGGGGCGTTCAGCTGATGGGTCGCCACATTAATACAGAGAAAGAAATCCGGCTTGATGGGTAAAATTTCATCGCGTAAAAAATGAAACGCCTCACGAATAATGTGATTTCCGATGTTGATAATACTGTCTGAAATCCCGACCTGAGGCAGCAAAACACCCGGGGCAATCACCTGCTGGCGATGGATGCCTCTCATCAGCACCTCGGCCCCCACGCACTGGAAGGTAGAGAGGTTAAAAATTGGCTGGAGGAAAAAATCGATAACAGACGCACACTTATCCTGCATGATTTTACTGACGATGATGTTACAGGTTACTTCGCTACTCATTTCCTACCTCGACATAGTGCATCCCAAACAGCGGACAGAACAGGCATCCCGCCTTATCCGATGTCAACAGGTAGCAATAAGCGACCGGTAGCAGGCAAATATTAAAGCACCCTGCCTTTAGTTCAGGTTCTTCGCGATGCGGTACACCGTTTTCTGCGCGTTAGTGGCCGCTTCCTCCACCAGCCCCTCTTTCACCAGCGCGCGCAAATCCTTGCGGGCGGTGTTATCCGAGATCCCCAGCGCGTCGCTCACGTCGGCGGCGGTATAGATCGTGGCTGGCGTGGCCAGCATGATATTGAGTAGCGTGACCTGGCGGGGCAGCAGGCGCGACAGCGCACCAGACTCAAACAAGATACGGTCAATATTGGCCGCGCGGATCACCAGATCGTTGACGTGTTGCAGGAGCGTGTCCAACGCGCGGCGGATCACGCCGGTTTGATACTCCAGAAAATAGGTCAGATCCATGCCGTCCGTTTCGGTGTACTGATAGCTGTGGGCATACTTCACCGGGGCGGCGTGCAGCAGGCTGCTGATGGAAATATAGCGGAACGCCTCATACCCCGATTTCAGCATAAACCAGTAAAACAGCCCCCGGCTGGTGCGCCCGTTGCCGTCCCGGAAGGGATGCTCATGGGCCAGCATAAAATGCAGGATGCAGCCTTTCACCAGCGGGTGGACGTATTCCGTTTCGCTGTTCAGCCAGTCGCAGACCTGCTGCAGACGCTCCGGGAGCCGAACGGCTGCGGGCGGCTGGTGGACGACATTTCCGTCATAATCAGCGATGGCGATATCGTCGGTCGTGCGGAATTCTCCCGGCTGGTACTTCGCCTCGTTGATCCCTCCCATTCCGATGGCATGGATACGGCGGATCAGACCCGGGGTCAGGGGCTCATTCAGCAAATCCGGGATCGCCGCCATCAGTCGGGCGTTACCGGCAATCATGTGTTCATCTTCGGTACGCGGTGCGCGACCCGATCCCAGCATCTCCCGCGCCACCAGCGTGGTGGTGCTGGCTCCTTCCAGCTGGGCGCTGGTGATCGGCTCCTCGAGTTCGAGCTGCATCAACGCCGCCCCTGCCCCGCGCAGGCGATGGATCAGGTCGTTGAGCGCGAGGCGAGTGGCGTGCTTGTCCACCCGCTCGCAGGCAGCGGCAATCGCGGGCGTAACGATGAATCCAGCCTGTTCCCCCGCCTCATTGCGGTAGTCGAGGCGCTGCATGGCTGCATCCCGCGCGCGGCGGGTCAGCGTCCAGGCCAGGGCGAGGTTCTCTCGGCGCGCGACCCGATGTCTGAATTCATCAAACGGCAGATAGCGGCCTTTATCGTCGGTAATGCGCGCATACGGCAGGTGTGCGGCAATATCAGCCCCCGTCAGGGACGCCAGCGGTATCAGAGCAGGGGGACGCTTAATCGCCATACGCAAACTATCTCAAAATAGTGAACATTTGAGATAGTTTATCCTGGGCGCGTCGAAATGCCACGCTGGCGTCCAATACCCACACCAGGAATGAGAATATGCTCATATTCCCTGGATATTGCGCAATGCAAAAGCGCATTCAGGGGCATACACTATCGCCTGCAATGCTCCCGGCCTGTCCGGACGGGCGTTTGCCAACAACAATAACGAAATACTCAGGAGAAGAGTGTGTCTGACGTTACGCCTTTTCAGGTACTTATTGTGGACGATCATCCACTGATGCGCAGAGGGATCCGCCAGCTGCTGGCGCTGAATACCGATTTTAACGTGGTGGCTGAGGCGGGTGATGGCGAAAGCGCCGTCGAGCTGGCCAACCGCCTTGAACCGGATGTGATCCTGCTGGATCTGAATATGAAAGGGATGAGCGGGCTGGATACCCTCAATGCCCTGCGGCGGGAAGAGGTGACTGCCCAGGTCATCATCCTGACCGCGTCGGATTCCACCAGCGATATCTATGCCCTGGTCAACGCGGGTGCCGACGGCTATTTACTGAAAGACAGCGATCCGGAAGTGCTGCTGAATGACATCCTCGCAGGCGCAAAAGGGGGAAAGGTGTTCAGCGAGTTCGTCAGCGACTACCTGCGCGATCGCGAGGTATCCGGCGAACAAGCGGACCCGCTAAGCGTGCTGACCGAGCGCGAGCTGGACGTGCTCCACGAGCTGGCGCAGGGGCTGTCGAATAAGCAGATCGCCGCCAGCCTGAACATCGCCGAGCAGACGGTAAAGGTGCATATCCGCAACCTGCTGCGCAAACTGAACGTGCGCTCGCGCGTGGCGGCCACCATCCTGTTCCTGCAAACGCGCGGTCTGTAACTCGCCGGGTGGCGGCTGACGCCTTACCCGGCCTACAAAACCTCTCCTCTCAGTGCTGCTCCCGCGCCTGCTGGATACTGCGCTCAATCACTGAGCGGCGGGTATCGTTGGCAGGCAGTAATTTTAGCATCATCTCCCAGGCCGCCACCGCTTCACTGAACCGCTGCTGCTCGAAGGCGTTGAAGGCAAACATGCTCAGAACGCGCACGTTGGCATGATCGCTTTTCACCAGCTGGCGCAGCAGCGCCCCGCCCCGGCGGTTATCCTCCGGATCGGTCGAACGGGTCAGCGCCTCGGCGTAGCCCAGCGCGGCATCGCTGTTTTTCGGATCGAGCCGGTAGGCGTTGGCGTACGCTTCGGTGGCGGTGCTGGCATTGCCCAGCGCCATGCCGATACGACCCAGCATGATCCAGCCTTCAGTATTGCCCTCATCGCTTTGCAAACGGGTGCGCAGGCCGAGCGCCAGACGGGTCAGCTCCTCTTCATTCAGCGGCTGCGCCTTCGCATCTAACGCCCGCTCCAGCAGGGCGGGCGTCTGCGCTGTCGCCTGCTGCCAGATCTTCACCTGCTGATAGTGTCCGGTCTGGTAATAACTCCCCGCCCCCACCGCCAGCGCAATCACCACGCCGGGCGCATAAACCCACGCGCCCGCGCGTTTACCCTGGGGCACGGTTTCATCGCTAACGGCGTCCGACGCGATCCGCACCCGGCGGCGGGATCGGGAGTAGATCACCCATCCCCCGGTGCCAATAGCGGCCAGCGGCAGGATCCACAGCAAAATAGTCAGCGGGGTCAGCGGCGGATCGTAGGTCACGAAACTGCCGTAGCGCGCCACCATGTACTCCACAATCTGCTTATTGCTCTTCCCCTCCTGCATCAGCTCATACACCTTCTGACGCAGGTCGACGGCGATCATCGAGTTGGAATCGGCAATGCTGTTGTTCTGGCATTTTGGACAGCGCAGCTGCTCGGTCAGCTGACGGAACTGCTGCTCCTGCGCTTCATCCTTAAACGGCATCACGTCGATGGTTGCCAGCGCCTGGCCGGATAGCACCAGCATCAGCAAAACCTGTAAAAATCTCATTGTGCGGCCTCCTGGCTGTACCTGTCCCACAGCGGCTTGAGTTCACGATCCCAGACCTGCGCAGTCAGCGCGCCCGCGTGGCGATAACGAATGATCCCTTTCCCGTCGATCAGGAAGGTCTCCGGCGCACCGTAAACCCCCAGATCCAGCCCCAGCATGCCATCGCCATCGAACAGGCTCAGCGCATAGGGGTTGCCGAGCTCTTTCAGCCAGTTGGTGGCTTTCTGACGGTCGTCTTTGTAGTTCATGCCCACCACGCGGATCCCCTGCGCGGAGAGCTGGTTCAGATACTGGTGTTCGGCGCGGCAGGTCGGGCACCAGGTCGCCCAGACGTTGAGCAGCACCGGCTTGCCCTGGGTGAGGACATCTGCCTGATAGTGCTGGCCGGGGTTATCCAGCGACTCAAGGCGAAACGTCGGCACCGGCTTGCCAATCAGCGCCGACTCCAGATTGGTCGGATCGTCGCCCTCGGCATTGCGCGCCAGCTGCCACAGCAGAAGCGCCGCAATCACCAGGAAGATCGCAAAAGGAATGACCAGGACATTGCGCTTCATATCGTCGCCTCCGCAGCTGTGCGTTGCTTGCCGCGTTGGCGATAGCGCGGATCGAACAGGCACAGCAGCCCGCCCAGCGCCATCAGTAATCCCCCGGCCCAGATCCAGCGCACAAAGGGTTTGTAGTACAGGCGCACGGCCCAGGCGCCGTTATCCAGCTCTTCCCCGAGGGCGGCGTACAGGTCACGGGTGATCCCGCCGTCTATCGCCGCTTCGGTCATCATCGCGCTGTTGCTGTTGTAGAAGCGTTTTTCTGCATGCAGCACCGCTTCGGCTTTGCCGTGGCGGGTGACGCCAATCGTCGCTACGCCGCCCCGGTAGTTCGGTCCGGCGATCTCTTTCACATCGCGGAAGGTAAAGCGATAGTCATGGATTTCGACGCTTTCGCCCGCCTTCATGCGCACATCGCGCTCCACGCTGTAGTTCTGGCTGAAGGCGATCCCAACGATGGTGACCGCCAGCCCGACGTGGCCCGCGACCATCCCCCAGTAGCTCAGGGTCATCTTTGTCCCGCGCGAGACGCGCAGCGCAACTTCCGCGAGCGCCAGCACCAGCACCCAGCACGCCATCGCCAGCCCGACCACCGTCATGGCGATAATCTTGCTTTCGAACAGCCACGGCAGCAGCAGCGACAGGGCCAGCGTGCTGACCAGGGCGATAACCAGCAGCCGCCGGAGCTTGCGCGGACGGTCACGTCCCCAGCGCACCAGCGGACCGATCCCCACCAGCAGGGAAAACGGCGCCATCAGCCAGCTGAACATCGTATTGAAGAACGGCTCACCAATCGAAATGCTGCCCAGCCCCAGCTGCTTATGCACCAGCGGCAGCAGCGTGCCCAGCAGCACCACCAGCATGGCGGTGATCAGCAGGACGTTGTTGCCAAGCAGCAGCGACTCCCTTGACCACAGGGCGTTGTTCACCCGGGAGCGAACCTTATGCCCGCGGGTGGCAAACAGCAGCAGCGAGCCGCCAATCACCAGCACCATAAAGGCGAGGATAAACATCCCGCGCGACGGGTCGGACGCAAAGGCATGCACCGAAACCAGCACCCCGGAACGCACGAGGAAGGTGCCCAGCAGGCACAGGGAAAAGGCGCTAATCGCCAGCAGCAGGGTCCAGGCTTTAAAGCTGGCGCGCTGTTCCGTCACCGCCAGGGAGTGTATCAGGGCGGTGCCCACCAGCCACGGCATAAACGAGGCGTTTTCGACCGGATCCCAGAACCACCATCCGCCCCAGCCCAGCTCGTAATAGGCCCACGCGGAGCCGAGGACGATACCGAGCGTCAGGCATACCCACGCCGCCAGCGTCCACGGACGCGCAAAGCGGGCGAAGGTGCTGTCCAGTCGCCCGCTCAGCAGGGCGGCAATCGCAAAGGCAAAGGCCACCGAGAAGCCGACGTAGCCCATATACAGCAGCGGCGGGTGGAAGATCAGGCCCGGGTCCTGCAGGAGAGGATTCAGGTCGCGGCCTTCGATCGGAAAGTCCGGCAGCGTGCGGGCAAAGGGGTTGGAAGTGAACAGGATAAACAGCAGGAAGCCGACGCTGACCATTCCCATCACCGCCAGCACGCGGGCGACCACGTCGGGTGGCATCCGATGGCTGCACAGCGCCACGGCAAAAGTCCAGCCGCTCATCAGCAGCACCCACAGCAGGAGGGATCCTTCATGCGCGCCCCATGTCGCCGCCACGCGATACCAGACCGGCAGCTGGGTGTTGGAGTTGCTGGCAACGTAGGTCACCGAGAAGTCGTTCACCACGAACGCGTGGATCAGCACGATAAACGCGCCCGTCACCAGGATAAACAGCAGCCAGGCAAACAGCCTCGCCGAGGCCATCATTCGCGGGTCATTGCGCGCCACGCCCCACAGCGGGTACAGCGAGAGCAAAAGCGCCACGCCCAGCGCCAGGCACAGCAGTCCATTGCCAATTTCAGGCATCATGATGCGTTGTCCTTATAGACGCTGGCCGGGCGGCGGTGGTTTTCCTGCATCGCTTTTTCCACTTCCGGCGGGGTGTAGTTTTCGTCATGCTTGGCGAGCACCTCTTTCGCCTGCACATGGTTGTTCTCGCCAAGCTCGCCCTGCACCACCACGCCTTGCCCCTCGCGGAACAGATCCGGCAGGATGCCTTCGTAGGTCACGTCCACCACGCCTTCGGCGTCATAGATGCTGAAATTCACTTTCAACGATTCCGGGTCGCGCTTGACGCTGCCCGCCATCACCATCCCGCCCACGCGCAGGCGCTGGCCGACTTCCGGCAGCTGGTGGGTTTCGCGCTTGCCGTACAGGATCTCGCCCGGGGTGTAAAACAGGTCGATGTTGGAACGCAGGGCGTAGAGCACCAGGGTAATGGTCAGCGCCAGCCCGGCCAGCACGGCACAGGCCACCCACAGGCGGTTTTTTCGACGCAGATTCATGCGGCCTCCTGTGCCTGAGCGGCCCGCATGCGGGATTCCCGCGCGCGCTGTTGGGCGATGCCGCGCAGAATGGCGCGATGCTGGGTAGCGGTGTGTACCACCAGGATCGCCAGCGGGATAAGGGTCATCGCCACCGCCAGCCAGACGTAAAAGGCGTAGCCGCCCATGGCGAAGAATTCACTCCAGGATGCAAACGCGCTGTTCATTGGCGGCCTCTCTTTAAAATCAGTTCACTCACCCACGGGCGGCGTTTTTCCATCAGCAAAATCAGGTTACGCATCCGCATCAGCGTCAGCGTGATGAACAGCAGCAGCGTGCCGACAATCGCCAGACGCAGCGGCGTGCGCATCGCCGGGTCGATGCTCTGCTGCATATTGGTTGAGCCCTGGTGCAGGGTATTCCACCACTCCACCGAGTAGTGAATGATCGGCAGGTTGACCACGCCAATCAGCACCAGAATACCGGCGGCGCGTCCGGCCAGCCGACGGTCGTCAAAAGCGTGCCACAGGGCGATAACGCCCACGTAGAGAAACAGCAGCACCAGCTCGGAGGTCAGGCGCGCATCCCACACCCACCAGGTGCCCCACATCGGTTTGCCCCATGCGGAGCCGGTCACCAGCGCAATAAAGGTCAGCACCGCGCCAACCGGGGCCATCGCCGCCAGCGCCAGGTTGGCCATTTTCAGCTGCCACACCAGGCCGATAAACGCCGCCACCGCCATCGAGGCGTAGATCCCCATCGACCAGATGGCCGCCGGAACATGCAGATAAATAATGCGATAGCTCTGCCCCTGCTGATAATCCGCAGGCGCGAAGCCAAAGCCCCAGATCCAGCCCACGGCCAGCACCAGCGCGCTGGCGATGGCAAGCCACGGGATAAAATAGCCGCAGATCTGATACAGCCGCGGCGGGTTCGCCAGTTGATGCAGTGTTTTCCACATAATTCAGTTACCAGATTCAATCCAATGAATACCGCGTTACTGCACGCTGATGCGTAACGCAGCCGCCGTCGCAAACGGGCTCAACGTTGCGCTACCAGCCAGCAGCGCGCCCAGAATCGCCATGTACCCCTCAACAGGGAGGCGCATGGAAGCCGCATCCATCGCGGCGGTCGCAAAAATCAGTAACGGGATGGTGAGCGGCAGCACCAGCACGCTCAGCAGTACGCCGCCGCGCTTTAGCCCGACGGTTAAGCCCACGCCCGGTGCGCCGAGAAAACCCAGCGTCGGGGTGCCCAGCAGCAGCGTCAGGGCCATAATTTTCCAGCCGTAAAAGTCCATGCCGAGCAGCAGCGCCACCAGCGGCGAGAGGACCAGCAGCGGCAGGCCGGTCACCATCCAGTGGGCCATCACCTTCGCCAGCACCACGGCGGGGAGCGGGATCGGCAGCAGCATCAGCTGCTCCAGGCTGCCGTCCTGCAGGTCGTCCCGGAACAGGCGCTCCAGCGCCAGCAGCGAGGCCAGCAGCGCGGCAACCCAGATAATGCCGGGGGCAATGCGCGCCAGCAGCTGCGGCTCGGGGCCGAGGCTCAACGGGAACAGGGTGATAACAATCAGGAAGAACCACAGCGGATTAGCGATCTCCGCGCTATGGCGGAACGCCACCCGCAGTTCGAGACGGAAGATGCGCCACATCATGATGCGGCCTTCTCGGGGGTCAGGGCGATGCGGCGAATTTTATCGCTCGCCACGTTCAGCGGCTGGTGGGTGGTGAGGACAACCATCCCGCCCTGCCCGGTATGCTCGGCCATCTGTCGGGTCAGGCGTTCGACGCCGTTCACGTCGATGGCGGTAAAGGGTTCGTCGAGGATCCACAGCCGGGCGCGGGTCAGCCACAGACGCGCCAGCGCCACGCGGCGCTGCTGGCCGGCAGAGAGCTGGCTGACGGGAAGGTCTTCGTATCCGGCGAGGCCCGCCTGGGCCAGCGCATGCAGACACTGCGGCGTGTCACCGTGCTGATGGAAAAAGCGCAGGTTCTCCAGCGCCGTCAGCCGGATTTTGATCCCCGGCTGGTGACCAATCCACAGCAGGTCCTGGTGGTAGCTGTCGCGCACGTGATGCAGGGGCTGCCCTTGCCAGCATACCTCCCCGGCATCGGGGCGCGCGAGCCCGGTAAGCAGCCGCAGCAGGGTGGTTTTCCCTGCGCCGTTGCCCCCGGTAATTTGTACCCACTCCCCTGCGTTCACCTGGAATGACAGATCGCTGAACAGGATCCGGTCATCCCGCTCGCAGAGCAGGGCTTTAACGTCGAGTTGGCCCACGCATTAACATCCTGTTAAAAGCCTGGCTTGACGTCGCGCATGTCCGGGAGCTTGTGGGCAATCCCTTTATGGCAGTCAATACAGGTCTGTCCATTTTTGACTGCCTGGTCGTGCATCTTCGCGGCGACGCCTTTCTGGGCAGTTAAATCCATAAACTCGAAGTTGTGGCAGTTACGGCACTCCTGCGAGTTGTTCTCTTTCATCCGTCGCCACTCGCTCTGGGCCATGGTCAGACGGTGGTCTTCAAACTTCTGCGGGGTATCGATCAGGCCCAGCGCCTTGGCGTACAGCTCTTTGCTGGCCTGGATTTTGCGGATCATCTTCGGGCCAAACTCGTGCGGGACGTGGCAGTCCGGGCAGGTGGCGCGCACGCCGCTGCGGTTGTTATAGTGCACCGACTCCATGTATTCCTGATAGACGGTGTTTCGCATTTCGTGACAGCTGATGCAAAACGCTTCAGTGTTGGCCTTTTCCATGCCGGTGTTGAATCCGCCCCAGAAAATGATGCCGCTGACAAAACCGATTAACAGCAGCGTGCCCAGCGCCAGACGGCTGGGACGACGCCACCATTGCCAGAGGCGCGTGATCCAGCCGGGCTTACGGTGTGATTTATCCATAGTGACCTCTTATTTCCCGTAACCTTTTGAAGGGGTAAAGGTGTTACCCACAATCGGCGCGGCGTCGGCCTGCGGGACATGGCACTGCAGGCAGAAGTAGCGGCGCGGTGCCACTTCGGCACCGACTTTGCCATCGCTGTCCATAAAGTGGGTCGGGCTGATGCGCGGGGCACCGGTGGTGCGGTAGCTCTCCACGCCGTGACACTGCAGGCAACGGTTGGTGTTGGTGGTGACCTGATACCCGTCCACGCTGTGCGGGATCATCGGCGGTTGGTTAACGTAGTTCAGCGGCATCCGCCCCTGCTCTTTCTGAATGTGGATCGCCCCTTCCTGAGTGCCGGAGACTTCCGGCGACTGGCTGAGATCCACTCCATTTGCGGCCCACACCGCACCGCTCACCACCAGGGCAATCCCGGCCGTCCACTGGCACAGCGCTTTCTTCAGGTCATGGCTTTTCATGATTTCGCTCCCGAACTCCATCGTGTTGTTATTGTAAAAACATCCTCAGAACAGACGTCGACACAGCGACCGCAGGTCATGCAGTCACGGCTGGTCACCTGCACCGGGCTGTGCTCATCCAGCACCGGGGCACGCAGCACGTGCGGTTCCGGGCAAACGTGAAAACAATCCATACAGCGGTTACAGTTGTGCCGGTCAGTTGCCGCCACCGTTAACGCGCCCCGGCTGCCCAGCACGCCGTACAGGGCACCCAGCGGGCAAAGGTGCCCGCACCAGCCGTGGTCAACGACCAGTAAATCAAATAAAAACAGGGCGATAATCAGCAGCGCGCCGCTGCCAAACCCCATCACCAGGCTGCGGCCCAGCAGCGAGACCGGGTTGATCCACTCCCACAGCAGCGTGCCGGTCAGCGCGGAACCGATGAGCACCATCGCCAGCAGCACGTAGCGGATCGATCGCGGGATCGTCGCGGACGGGGTCAGGTTAAAGCGTCTGCGCAACCCGCTCGCTAAATCGGTAATCGGGTTCAGCGGGCAGACCCAGCTGCAAAACAGGCGTTTACCGGCCAGGGCATACAGCACCGTGATAATGACCGCTCCGGTCAACGCCACGGTGGCGGGCAGGTGGCCGCTGGCCAGGCTTTGCAGGGCAATCAGCGGATCGGTCAGCGGAACGGTGTCGAACAGCAGACTGCTGCTGTAATTCCCGTGCAGGATCCACACCCCCAGCCACGGGCCGCTGAGGAACATCCCCAGCACCGCAAGCTGGCTAAAACGACGCAGAACCAGCCAGCGGTGACTGCGCCACCAGCCCTTTTTCGCCTGCGCTTCCCGCCCGGCATCGCGTTTACGGTTTGCCATCGTTCCCCTCCAGCCAGCCGAAGCGGTAGTCGTGCCCCAGCTCCCCTTTCGCCAGCGACAGCGGCAGGACTTTTATTGCCGGTTGCTCAAGAACGCAGACCTTTTCGCACTTGCCGCAGCCGGTGCAGGCGCTGCTGTGTACGGTGGGCAGAAAACGCGCGTGCTTGCCGGTGCGGATATTGCGATCCAGGTCGAGGGTGATGGCCTCGTCGAGCTTCGGGCATTCGCGGTAGCAAACGTCGCAGCGCAGTCCCTGGAAGTTGAGGCAGTTTTCCTGGTCCAGCAGCACCGCCAGACCCATCCGCGAATCGTCGATTGAGGCTATTTCGCGATCCAGCGCCCCGCTCGGGCAGACGCGGGCGCACGGAATGTCTTCACACATTTCGCAGGGGATATCCCGGGCGACAAAGTACGGCGTGCCGGCCGACAGCCCGGAGGCCAGCGTCGCCAGCTTCAGGGTGTCGTAGGGGCAGGCCTGAACGCACTGGCCGCAGCGCACGCAGGCGCTGGCGAAGGCGTTTTCACTTAACGCCCCCGGCGGGCGCAGCCGCACGCCGGTTGCCCGGGCGGTGTGCTGTTGTAATCCCAGCGCGACGCCCACGGCAGCCAGCCCGCCTGCGCTGCGAATCACATCGCGCAGAAAGCGGCGGCGGCCATTGTGCGGTTTCGCAGACCGGGACATCTCCGTTACACCTTCGCCAGCTTGACGGCGCACTTCTTGAAATCCGTCTCTTTCGAGAGCGGATCCGTCGCATCGAGGGTCAGGTTATTGACCATCTGCGCGGCGTCGAAGAACGGCATATACACCAGCCCCTGCGGCGGACGGTTGCGACCGCGGGTTTCCACCACTGAAATCACTTCGCCCCGGCGGGAGATGACTTTGACTTTTTCGCCCCGGCGCAGATCGCGCGCTTTGGCATCCAGCGGGTGAATAAACAGCACCGCTTCCGGGAACGCGCGGTGCAGCTCCGGCACGCGGCGGGTCATGCTGCCGGTGTGCCAGTGTTCCAGCACGCGACCGGTGGAGAGCCACAGGTCAAACTCGTTATCCGGGGCTTCGGCGGCGGGTTCGAACGGCAGGGCGAAGATCACCGCTTTGCCATCCGGCTTGCCGTAGAACCTGTAGCCCTCGCCCGCTTTGACGTACGGATCGTGGCCTTCACTGTAGCGCCAGAGGGTCTCTTTGCCATCGACCACCGGCCAGCGCAGACCGCGCGCGTTGTGGTAATCGTCGAACGGGGCCAGATCGTGACCGTGGCCGCGACCAAACCAGGCGTACTCTTCGAACAGCCCTTTTTGCAGGTAGAAGCCCAGCTCGCGGGATTCGTCGTTCAGCTGCTCTGCGGGGATTTCGCTCAGCGGGAACTGGCTCACCGCAGGGGTGGCGAACAGTACGTCGAACAGGGTTTTGCCGCGCAGCTCGGGTTTTTACGCCAGCAGTTCTTCCGGCCAGACCTCGTCGGTTGTGAAGCGACGGGCAAACTCCACCAGCTGCCAGAGATCCGATTTGGCTTCGCCCGGGGCTTTGATCTGCTGACGCCAGAACTGGGTCCGGCGCTCGGCGTTGCCGTAAGCCCCCTCTTTCTCGACCCACATCGCGGTAGGCAGGATCAGGTCGGCGGCCAGCGCGCTGACGGTCGGGTACGGATCGGAGACGATGATAAAGTTGCGCGGATCGCGCCAGCCCGGCATACGCTCTTCGTTGATGTTCGGCCCGGCCTGCATGTTGTTGGTGCACATCGTCCAGTAGACGTTCAGCTTGCCGTCTTTCAGCGCCCGGTCCTGGGCCACGGCGTGCAGCCCGACCTTTGCCGGAATGGTGCCGGTGGGGATCTGCCACTGCTTCTCGCAGATATCGCGATGCTTTTCGTTGGTGACCACCATGTCCGCCGGCAGACGGTGGGCGAAGGTGCCCACTTCGCGGGCGGTGCCGCAGGCCGAAGGCTGGCCGGTCAGCGAGAATGGCCCGCAGCCCGGCTGGGCAATTTTGCCGGTCAGCAGGTGGATGTTGTAGACCAGGTTGTTGGCCCACACGCCGCGCGTATGCTGGTTAAAGCCCATCGTCCAGTAGGAGATCACTTTCTTCTTCGGATCGGCATACAGCTTCGCCAGCATCTCCAGCTGATCTTTCGGCACGCCGGTCATCTCGGCCGTTTTATCCAGCGTGTACTCGGCCACGAAGGCTTTGTAATCCTCAAAGCTCATCGGCTCGGAGGCATCGGAGCCCGGGTTTTTGGCGGCTTTTTCCAGCGGATGGGTCGGACGCAGGCCATAGCCGATATCCGTCACCCCTTTGCGCAGGTTGACGTGTTTGCTGAAGAAATCCTGGTTAATCGCGTCATTTTGAATGATGTAGTTGGCGATGTAGTTGAGGATCACCAGATCGGTTTGCGGGGTGAAGATCATGCCGTTATCCGCCAGCTCAAAGCTGCGGTGCTGGAAGGTCGAGAGCACCGCGACGGTCACGTTCGGGTCGGTCAGGCGACGGTTGGTGATGCGCGACCACAGGATCGGGTGCATCTCCGCCATGTTGGCGCCCCACAGCACAAAGGCATCGGTCTGCTCAATATCGTCGTAGCAGCCCATCGGCTCGTCCATGCCGAAGGTGCGCATAAAGCCCACCACCGCCGAGGCCATGCAGTGGCGCGCATTGGGGTCGATGTTGTTGGTGCGCAGACCGGCTTTGAACAGCTTGGCTGCCGCGTAACCTTCCCAGATGGTCCACTGGCCGGAGCCGAACATCCCGACCGAGTCCGGGCCTTTCTCTTTCATCGACGTTTTGAATTTCTCTTCCATCACGTCGAACGCTTTTTCCCAGCTGATGGGCGTAAATTCGCCGTCTTTGCTGTACTCGCCGTCCCGCATGCGCAGCAGCGGCTGGGTTAAGCGGTCTTTTCCGTACATGATTTTGGGCAGGAAGTAGCCCTTAATGCAGTTGAGGCCCCGGTTAACCGGCGCATCCGGATCGCCCTGACAGGCGACAATCCGCCCCTGCTGGGTGCCGACCAGCACCCCGCACCCGGTTCCGCAAAAACGGCACGGGGCTTTATCCCATTTGATGGCTTCCTGCTGTCCGACCACCGCCCGGGCGACGCCCGGTACGCTGAGCCCGGCAGCCGCCGCAGCGGCCGCAACGGCGTTGGCTTTCATAAAGCTACGACGACTGAGTTTCATGGTGTTTCCTCACCTTGCTCATCCTGCTGGTGATAAACCAGCGATACCGCCAGTACGTCCTTCACGTTGCGTACTGACTCAATTGTTTGCATCAGCGTGTCGTGTTGTTCCGCTTCCACGACCACGATCAGTTGACCGCTTGTCTCGTCGCTCAGGGCGACCTCGCAGCCTGCAAAATCCACCAGCCGGGCGCTTATCGCGCCAATGTGCTGACGTTTGGCCTGAACAATCAGGCTGCAGACCTGCCAGCTAGTTGGCATGGTTGTACTCCGCTTTGATGGCTGATACCGGACAGCTGGCGACGCACGCCCCGCATCCGCTACAGGCCTGGTTGTCGAGCTGGGGCTGATAAATGCCCGACAGCGTGGGGCGAAACCGAATCGCCATCGGTTCGCAGCTGTCCTGGCAGCGATGACACTCAACGGACTGATACGCGAGGCAATGCGCCTCGACGCTAAACATCAGATCCCAGGCCCTGGTGTGGCGCGAAAGAAAGAGTGACTCAGGACAGACCTGCGCGCATGCCGCACAAAAGCTGCATTCGCCCCGTTTGAAATTGACGCTCGGATAGCCGCCCTGGCCCCGTTCAAGGATCTGGTTTTCGCAGGCCTGAACGCAGGCGTCGCAGCGGGTGCAGCACTCCAGAAAGCGCTGCGCGTCCCCGCTCCAGGGCGGACGGATCCCGTCGCTGGCGTTACGCCATCTGCCTGTCAATATGCCTCGTCGGGAGTGATCAACCATGACATCGCCCTTCCATGATGGCGCTTGCCCGGATGGCGAAGCGGCAATAAAAACCGCACAGTTTATGCGTGGTTATTTTTGCCCATACGATATTTCAGGATGTGTTAGAGGTGCATACCCCAATGGAGGTAAATGCTGTGGGTAGATCAACAAAGTGGCGGGTTAGTGGAACAGGCGTGAGGAATCGCGTCCGGATGAACGTAAACAGGGGTTTGATGTGTGATGTTAATGACTGATGTAGAATGGTACGCCCTGTAGGATTCGAACCTACGACCTACGGCTTAGAAGGCCGTTGCTCTATCCAACTGAGCTAAGGGCGCACTGAGATGCGTGTACTGCGAGGTGGTGAAGCGCCTGGAATTATACGGTCAATGCGTGGTGAGTCAATGCCTTTCGGCACGATCGCCTCTCTTATCATCGCTTGTCGGTTCATCCGCTAAGAAGACGCCTGTTTTTTGGTCATTACCCGCCGCGTACATCTACGAAATGCCTTAGCCCTCTTTAAGCCACATCGGCTATTTTCGCCTGCTGTTTGCACGCACACTACCTCGCGAAAGCCCGGTGGCCATGTGCCGGTACGTAACAGCAGAGGGATGATATGCGCATTAATGTACGCCGCTACCGACGGCGTCGAACGGGAAGTGACTCCATCAGTTTTGCGCAAACGCTGTTTAATGCGCCCTTTTTTGACCGCCTTGTTTACCTGAGCCAGTCCATCCATCAGAGCCGTAAAACCGATGCCCCCTGGCTGGTGCTGGTCACCTGCGATCGTTTTCTCTGCGCCGGGTTACAGGCTGGCCCCTCTCCGCTCAACCAATGCAGTGAGTTCGATACTCTCATGCCCGCGATTAGCGCTATACAGCAGTGGCCCTCGGCAAGGCTGGTGATTGATATGGAGTGCCAGACGCTGTCCCTGACGGAGACGCTCGACAGCCTGCGCAGGCTAAGGCTGTACCCTCCCTGTACGCCGGTCAATTTGCTGGTGCGTGCTGATGACTACGACCGACGGCTTTTTTGCCAGGCTGCCGGTCCGTTTAACGTCATTGAACGCCAGTCCTCTGCCGCCGTGCTTCAGCAGATGCTCTCCTGCAACGATCGCCCATCCGTCCCCGGCGGGGAGTGGTTTACGCGTGAGGAGTGGGCCATTCTGCGCCTGTTAACCTGTGGGGAATCATTACGCAGCATAGCGCGCCTGCGCGATCGCCCTTACAGCCGCATCGTCTATCGCGTGGGGCGCATCGTGGATAAGCTCGGTCTGCATCGCCGTCAGGCGCTACTGCATCTCCTGAACCGCCTTGCGGAATAATGTAGAAATATTCAGATAAGGCGTTAATTCCTAAACATCTTTAAGACATTACTTACGCTTTATTGTTGGTTTTATGCGTTAATTTAACAACTTGCAAACAATAGCAACTATTCCTAATTTGCCCCTTCCAGCAACGTTAAATCCTGACTGACTGGCGCATTGCAACATTTTTGCTCAGTCGTTAAGGTTTGGTTGATTCGGTTAATATTATGATAGTGATGTAAAAACAAATCACTTCAGCAATCCACGCCCTAAGATGCTGAATGACCCTCAGAAGATCCTGCTATCAGAGGGTAAGGAAAGTCTTACTGATACCCGAAGCTTTCGAACGAAGGAGTGATGCGGGTGAGACGGGGTTTGAGCGGTAATAAAGGTGGGTTTACAGCGGAAATGATCAGGGCATTTATTATCACAAAAACGTAACAATCAGAGGGTTGTATTATTTTTGTCATTACAAAAACACGAAAGTCCATACAAATGAGCATTAATGGATATTTAGACCAATTTTAAAATAATCGCTTTCACTCTCCAGAACATCATGTAGAGAAAGCGGGCGAAGTCAATCTTCAGACTTTTCGCAGAACTGTTAAAAGGTATAATAAGTCAATTCCAGCCGTAAATAAGAAACGTCATTTTAATTACCTGGATAATATTTATCAGTCACTGCGCTGCGGTACTATTTTTGGCTTTACGTAAACAAGGATGCTTTCGCTCTTTCCAGGGAAAACCCTCATAAAAGGCTCAAAAGAATTATCCTTCCGGCCTGTCAGCGCCTAAACAATCTGAGGCATAAAAATGAAACCGGCTTCCGTAATCATTATGGACGAACACCCTATTGTCAGAATGTCGATAGAAGTCCTGCTACAGAAAAATAAAAATATTGCGATCGCGCTTAAATCGGGAGACTGCCATGAAGCCCTCGATCATATACGTCGGAACCCGGTCGATATGGTGATCCTGGATATCGAACTCCCGGGTATGGATGGGTTCACTTTATTGAAAAGAATCAAACAATTAAATGATAAAATTAAAGTCCTGTTTTTATCGTCGAAATCAGAGTCCTTTTATGCCGGGCGCGCCATGCGTGCCGGGGCCAATGGTTTTGTCAGTAAGCGAAAAGATCTGGGTGATATCTATAATGCCGTCGAGATGTTGCTCGCTGGATATTCATTCTTTCCTGCCGACACGCTGAATTTTATCAGTCATTTAAATACGCACAAAGGGGCCCTGACGGATATGCCGTTATCCAACCGTGAGGTCACGGTTCTGCGTTATCTGGCAAATGGATTGTCGAACAAAGAAATTGCCGGGCAACTCTTGCTTAGCAATAAAACCATCAGCGCGCACAAGTCAAATATCTATACGAAATTAGGCGTACAGAGTATCGTTGAACTCATTGATTATGCCAAAGATCATGATTTACTTTAAATGAAGATGCTCCCTGTCGCACAATGCTGTTTCAGGGAGGCTTATCGCTTAATTATAATTAATCATAAAGGTTGCATCGGCATCGGCACGCCCCGGCTGAGGGTTGTCGGCCGTCGCAATATAGTTGGCATAGAAAACCAGCTCCGCATTTCCTGCTGCATCCACTATCACCTCGCGACTGGCCTGCTGAAGCGACAGGCGCGTTTTGTTCCCATCGAGAATTTCTACCGCCACAGCGCGTGCCTGACTAGCATCATTCAGGGCCAGCAGTTGACTATCGTTGGCATCCGCGTGACCCGAAAAGGTGACAGACGCCGTTCCTGGCGGACAGCCTGTGAGCTT
The DNA here is from genome assembly GCA_049284415.1 of Leclercia sp. Lineage (GTDB taxonomy): Bacteria > Pseudomonadota > Gammaproteobacteria > Enterobacterales > Enterobacteriaceae > Enterobacter. Next base: position 252,819 of record JBAPXW010000005.1, on the reverse strand, counting down.
CAGGGTAAAGGGTATCGCCTGCGTTCGGCTGCCCGCGGTCCTAAGCTGTTTGGTCGGCCAGCGACCCAGCTGCACCGTTTTGTCACTGTCACTTCCTTCTGCCACGCACGTAAAATCAACAATGTTGCCGTACAGCTGAATGTTGATCTGTCCGAGAGATGTCTGCGCCTGAGCGTGTGCCAGCCATAGCGCAGCGGCGGCCAGCACCCCTGAGATCCCTTTACCCATTTCGCCCCCTTACTGATAATCCACGCGCAAATAACCGCGCGAGGTAAAGCGCCCTTCCGCCGGTTTTTGGCCGGTGATACTGACCGGCCACGCCATAATCCCCACCTGCGCGGCGGCGTTATCATCCAGTCTGAACGGGATCAGGCTGCCGGGATGGTTGGGTGTGAGCGGGGTGCCGGACGCGTTTGCCACCACAAATCCCACATCCGGATTATCGGAAACCATCGCGCTGCCGGAGGCTTTTTCCGCCTCGATCCGCAGCGTCAGGTACGCATTGGCCTCGACGTTGGTACATTTGATGGCAAGGGTTTTGTTCTGCGCCGTTACCCCTTCAGGCCGGTTTCCGGCCCCTGCTTTGCTAAACAGCGAGGCGCCAATATCACCAAAATCAAATTCCACAATCTGCCCGACGTTGATCTCACAGCTCTGCGGTACCTGAATGGTGCCGCTATAAGAAATGGTATAAACCGGCGTACTTAACGGATCGGAAGACGTTGTCGTGACGTAGACGCGAAACATTGTTGCGCGCGGGATCACCACCATATTGATAAACCGCCGTGTCACCTTCAGCCGGAAGATCAGGCTGGAATCCTCAACCGGAAAGGGCTGGTTCTTAGCCACGTTTGCATGTCTTCCCATCTGGATATAGTTTTGCGGGGGATAAAAGACGCCCGCATAGCTGTCGGTAATTTTCATCGCGCCGTCGAGATAATCATTCAGTCTCAGATAGTTATAGTTATCAATCGTCGTTGTTATCGGGAAATCAGTAACATAACTGCGCATTGTCGTGGTTCCCGTTGTCCCTTTTGGGCAGACTGCCTTGACGCCTACCCACTGGGATTTTTCGCTGAGGGTGACGATCTGCCCCGGCTGGTTATTGGAATGAGTAAAGGTATCCGTCAGATCGTAAAAGATATCCGTCGGCACGCCATTTTCGTTGACGCACAGGGTAGACAGCGCCTGCCCGGCAGGCAGCAATGCCAGCAGCGGCACCAGCAGGCAGCGGGGATTAATCACAGCGGATCTCCTTAAGCGTGATCGCCTGTTGCAGGCTCTTTTCTGGCAGCGTGTAGGGCGCGCGACACTGTGCATTCGCGCCATTACCCCACTGAATTAACAGCTCACCCGCGAGCGGCAGGCCGCTCAGGTAAATCTGTCCATCATCCCCCGCCATGCTGGTGACGCCCGTTGTGGTCTCGCGCACCACCGCGCCAAACGGCACCGGTTGACCGGCGTGGGTAACGGTCAGCAACGCGCGCACGCCGATGCGGGTATCAAAGCTGGCACGCACCAGCGCGCCTTTGGTTGGCACCACGCTGCTGACGTTATTTTCAATATCGGTGTTAGTGCTCATGGTGTTGGTATTCAGCGCAACGCGGTTGTAGCGATACACCGTGGCGTAAGGCATCACCGCGTAGCCGCGCCAGTCGGTTTTCACGCCGGTCTGGTTTTCGATGCTGACGCCCGAGGCCCCCGGAGCTTTAATCAGCACGTTGGTGTCGCCCAGCGGCTGGCTTAAGGTGATGCCATCCGCATGCCCTGTCACGCCGCCCGACAACTGCCAGTTGAGATCGTGCTGATGGCGGGAGTAGTTATACCCGGCTCCCAACGAACCGTAAGTGGCCTGCCAGTTAGCACCGGCACTCCCGCTGCCGCCGTTGGTACTGTTGTGGCCCTGGGTCACGCTGTAGCTCAGGTTGTGCTGTTCCAGTAGCGTGCCGCTGACGCCAGTTTGCACGCGGGTATCGCCCCCACTGCTGCGGCTGGCCGAGGCTGTCGCATAAGCACGATCCAACGCGCTGTCGCGGCGATAGCCGTGGCCGGTAAGCAGGCTGAACGGAACCGACACATTCAAGGAGACAATATTATCCGTGCCGCTGATCTCCGCGGCCTGGTTCCAGGACCAGGAAACGGAGTAGCTCACCCCCTGCGTACCGCCGGCATAGCCGAGCTGATACCAGACGCTGGACTCGCGGTTCCCCCACCAGGTCTGTTCGCTGCCGGAGAGATACAGTGAGCCGTAATTCCCCAGCGACTGAGAAATATTGACCTGCACGCGGCCTTTTTTATTCCACGTCAGGTTGTGATAACTCTGCACATCCGGCACGCCGTCCTTGTCGCTGTCATCGCCATACTGATAGCCTTCCATCGTGCGCCATGCCACGTCATCCAGGGTGTAAAATCCCGTTGTTGAGTAGCGGTAGCCCAGTAGCTGGACGTTAGTCCCCACGCTGTTCAACGATTTGGCGTACAGAAAACGCAGGGATTGCCCTTCGTGGCGGCTGTCGTCCGCCAGCTGACTGCGAGCGTGGGTGACATCGAGCGAGACGGCCCCCCAGTCGCCCAGATTTTTACCGGTTCCCAGCGCCAGCGCCGTGTAATGAGCGGCGAGCTGCGTGCCGCCGTAAAGCGTATAGCCATTCGCCAGACCCGCAATCAGCGTCCCCTGGGTGAAGGACGGCGTCTCCTGGTCGCGGTTTCCACTGCGATAATCCCCGGCCACCAGATCGTATTTCAGGCGGCCTTCACGCTGCAGCAGCGGCACGGTTGAGTACGGCACGGTGTAGCGTTGCTGGCTGCCATCTTTCTCTTCCACCGTGACCTCAAGGTCGCCGCTGGATGACGTCGGGTTAAGGTCGGCGATGGCAAATGCCCCGGCCTGCACGTAGCTTTGATAGATCACATACCCGTTTTGGCGGATAACCACTTTTGCTGGCGTTCGCGCGATGCCACGCACCGTGGGCGCATAGCCCTGCATGCTGTCGGGATACATGTTGTCCGAGGAGTACAGTCGCCCTCCGCGAAAACCCACGCTGTCAAAGACCGCGTTCCCGGTGTTGCTGTCGCCCACAACCAGCTCGCTTTTCAGTGGGATAACCGTGCGCTGCGCCCAGCTGCCAATGTTTTGCCACTCGGTATGTCGGCTGCCGTTGCTGCGGGCATAACGCCACGAGCCGTTATTACGCAGCCGCCATGCCCCGTAATTCAGCCCGCTTTGCAGATTCAGATAATTGCTCTCATCGTCACTTCCCCGGTTGCCGCTGAAGCTGTAGTTCAGCAGTATTGCCGGAATGCCCTCATCCCACTGTTCCGGGGGAATGTAGCCGCGGGCGCTGTTTTGCATCGCCACCTGCGGCAGACTGATGCTCAGGCGCAGCGAGGAAAAATTAAACGCAATTTTACTGCCCGGAATGGCCGTTGTTAGTGGGATACAGCGCCCAGCCGCCACCGCAGCCAGCGCCGGGAAAGCGGCAAGATTCACCCCCATTCGCTCCAGCATTGCGCGGGTGATACAGGGCGCCAGCCCACCGGCAGGCGGCGGCGAATCGTCTTCTGCCGTCTCAAAAGGAATATCCAGGGTGCCGATAAACTCATCGTTACGCCAGACGTCAACGCGGTAGACGCCCGGAGCCTGTTGGTGGCCCTGCTCGAAGCGCGACAAATCAGCGACGGTCGCCGTACCGTCCGTTAAGAAAGCCGGGTTGAAGTAACTCGCGCTCAGGCTCAGCGGTGGCCAGAGTGTGGTTATCAGACCCAGTGCAATCGGGCAATAACACCCTCGCGGCGTCGCCATGATCCTGACTCTGTTCACAGGCTGGCACTGCGGACTGGCGTAATCGCGCCATAGTCGTTAACGCTCTGCCAGGAGAGCTTGCCGCTGGCTCCGGCCGGGATCGCCTGCTGAACGTAATTTTTTGGGGCGACCATCATGTTATCCAGTTTCTGACCGCCGAGCTGAACATTCACCAGCGTGATGTAATACGGTGAGGCATTACTCACCTTCAGGTGACTGCCGACGCGCTCAAAGCGCAGGTGCGACAGGGCTTCCTCCGGCGGCATCGCCAGTTTTGCTGGCCGCACGAAGAGCTTAATCCGCGACAGAACCGCCAGCTGCAGGACGTTTTTGCCCTCCAGACTGGATTTATTTACCGACGGGATCGCCTTTACGTTCATAAAAAAAAGCGATTCGCGATCGTCAGGCAGCGGCGGTCCGGCGTAAATAATGCGCAGGGTGTTCTCACTGTTCGGCTCGCTGACAAACAGCGGTGGCGTCACGGCAAAGGTTTTTTCTTTTTTACCCTGCTCGTTTTCAATCCACGCATTAATTAAATAGCGTTCTTGTTTATTGCTGTTGGTCATCGCCAGTGAGGTCTGTTTTGCATTGGCAGGATAAATAATGCGGGTGGCACCCAGCGCAATCCCACCCGATGCATATACCTCCCCAGGAAAAAGGATGAAAATAAAATATAAAACCAGTCCTGGCTTAAATAGCAGGTTCATCACAACGTTACCTTTAATAAACTGTTTACAGGTCTGTACGTCGTCACAAATAAATCAACGTTAACCCGGCGTAAGGTAAAGGGGTCTCCTCCCTGAGACCTGATTCGTTATTATTCGTATTTCATTACGAAGGTGGCGTCGGCGTTGGCCTGACCAGGTTCAGTGGTCGCCGCGGTCGCTTTATAACGCGCAGCAAAGTTCAGGGTGTTGGTGCCTTCAATCAGCGCTTGGGCCGCAGAGAAGCTGGCACCGTCCGGGGTAAGGGTGCTGGATTGATTGTCGAGGATTTCGATACCTACGCCTTTCGCGGCGCTGTCGTTGCTGCCGGAAGAGACCGCCAGCAGGGTTTTGTCAGTGGCATCAATCTGGCCGGTAAACGCAACGGAGGCCGCTTGCGCCACTGCGGGATCGCAGTCGTTCAGTACAATGGTAAACGGAATATTCACCGTGGTGTCGCCCACTTTGGTGAATTTCGCCGTCCGGTACTGTCCCAGATTAACAATCTGATCGGCGGATTCCGTATTTACGGCACAGGCGGCATTAACTAACTCACCTTTAAAATGCACGGAACCGCCATTAACAGAAACTGCAGCCGGAGGATCTTCGGCGTATGCTGTTCCAGACAGTAATAACAGCGCAGTAATCACAGCAGTCGAAACTTTACGTAAACGCATATCTATTCCTTTAAATGTAAAAAGCCCTTCCCGATGACAAGCGGAAAGTAGAGTGACAATCAAATGCTTAATTGATTGTTTATTTTGACGTGGCTAAGGTAGCCCAGGATTAAAGGCGTGAATATGTCCAAATACTGCCGGTTAACCCGGTTACATCCTAAAATCCCCTAAGACATCACCCACGACAACAGCAGGGTTATCGGTCGTGTGCGACAGGCGAATGGTGAAATCTCGCAAAGTGTGACTGACAGCAGGCCTCGCTTCTGACAAAATATGTGCAATCCCCTTTTCATACCTTACAGATGGAATCTTCTCTCTGATGGCAGCAAAGATTATTGACGGTAAAACGATTGCGCAGCAGGTGCGCTCTGAGGTTGCGGAAAAAGTGAAGGCGAGAACAGCCGCAGGATTTCGCGCCCCTGGGCTGGCCGTTGTGCTGGTCGGCAGCAACCCGGCGTCGCAAATTTATGTCGGCAGCAAGCGTAAAGCGTGCGAAGAGGTCGGCTTTCTCTCCCGCTCCTACGATCTGCCGGAAACCACCAGTGAAGCAGAACTGCTGGCGCTGATTGATACCCTGAATGCCGATAACGCTATCGACGGGATCCTGGTTCAGCTGCCGCTGCCTGCAGGCATCGATAACGTGAAGGTGCTGGAACGTATCGCCCCGGATAAAGATGTCGACGGTTTCCATCCGTACAACGTCGGTCGTCTGTGCCAGCGTGCGCCGCGCCTGCGTCCCTGCACCCCGCGTGGGATCGTGACCCTGCTCGAGCGTTACAACATCGACACCTACGGTCTGAACGCCGTGGTGATTGGCGCGTCCAACATCGTTGGTCGCCCGATGAGCATGGAGCTGCTGCTGGCGGGCTGCACCACCACCGTGACCCACCGCTTCACCAAAAACCTGCGTCATCACGTCGAAAACGCTGATCTGCTGATCGTTGCCGTGGGCAAGCCGGGCTTTATTCCGGGCGAGTGGATCAAAGAGGGCGCGATTGTCGTGGACGTGGGCATTAACCGTCTGGAAAACGGCAAAGTGGTCGGCGATGTGGTGTATGAAGATGCCGCCGCGCGCGCATCCTATATCACGCCGGTACCGGGCGGCGTCGGTCCTATGACCGTAGCAACATTGATTGAGAATACTTTGCAGGCATGCGTTGAGTATCACGACGTAGAGGAAGCGTAAGATGGCCACATTTTCATTAGGTAAACACCCGCACGTCGAGCTGTGCGATCTGCTCAAGCTGGAAGGCTGGACCGAAAGCGGCGCCCAGGCGAAAAACGTTATTGCTGAAGGACAGGTTAAAGTGGACGGCGCGGTGGAAACCCGCAAGCGTTGCAAAATTGTCGCCGGTCAGACGGTGAGTTTTCAAGGTCAGAGCATTACAGTTGTAGCCTGAGCGGCCTGAAACGCCCGGCGGCGCTTCGCTTGCCGGGCCTACGTACTGGCTCCGTTTGTAGGCCGGGTAAGGCGTTAGCCGCCACCCGGCAATTTCTCACCCCACCCAATCCCCCATACCCATCACGGTTAATTATCGATCGACTTCAAATAATCACTATTTCGTTTGTTGAAATGTGAAAATTTAGTTGCGCGATTTCTGTGCTTTCCTCACGATAAGTAGAACGTTCTACTAAAACGTTCTACTTACTACTATAACAGCGCTCACAGCGCGTCACTCGGGGAAATCAGCATGAGTCTGATATCAGGATTTGTTAAATCGCTGTCGAAATTATCGATGATTGGTCGCGCCTTGATGCTACCGATCTCACTGCTTCCTGCCGCAGGCCTGCTGTTGGCCTTCGGGGATAAGTTCCATTTACCGCTGATGATGAACGCGGGCGGGGTGATCTTTGATAACCTGCCGATGCTGTTCGCCATTGGTTCCGCCGTCGGTCTGGCGTCGGAATCGGGCATCGCGGCACTCTCTGCGGCGGTATCGGTGTTTATCACTAACATCACCATCGGGACGGTGCTGAGCATCACCCCGGAGATGGCCTCCCAGGGCGGGAAATATGCGATGGTGGTGGGTATTCCAACCCTACAGATGGGCGTCTTTGGCGGCCTGCTGTGCGGTATTCTCGCCGCGTGGTGCTACAACCGCTTCCACACCCTGCAGCTGCCGGAATTCCTCGGCTTCTTCTCCGGTAAGCGCTTTGTGGCGATTGCTACCGCGTTCCTGTCGTTCGTGATGGGCCTGCTGCTGCCGTACGTCTGGCAGCACATCCAGTCCGGTATCGATGCCCTGTCGGTGATCGTTAATGGCGATAACCAGGCGGCCTCGACCTTTATCTTTGGTCTGGTGGAACGCGCGCTGATCCCGCTGGGTCTGCACCATATCTGGTATCCATCGTTCTGGTATTCGTTTGGTGATTACACCACCCAGGCCGGTCAGGTGATCCACGGTGACCAGACTATCTGGTTCAAAATGCTGGAAGAAGGGGTGAAATCCTTCAGCAGCGATACGTACCAGAACGCCGGTAAGTTCATGCAGGGTGAGTTCCCGCTGATGCTGTTTGCTCTGCCAGCAGCCTGTCTGGCGATGTACCACGAAGCGCACAGCAAAAACAAAAAGATTGCTGCCGGTATTCTGTTCTCCGCCGCGCTGACCTGTTTCCTGACCGGGATCACCGAGCCGGTTGAGTTCACCTTTATCTTTGTGGCACCGGTCCTTTACGTCTTCAACGCTATTATGGCGGGCCTGGCGTACATGACCATGTATCTGCTGGATGCGCACATCGCTAAATCGTTCTCGGCGGGCTTTATCGACTACCTGTCGTTTGGCATCCTGCCGTCATTCAACGGCTACCAGACCAACTTCCTGAGCGCGGTGATTATCGGCGTGCCGATGGCGCTGATTTACTACTTCACCTTCCGCTTTGTGATCCGTCGCTTCGACGTGAAAACGCCGGGCCGCACCGATGTGACGGCCAATGCAAATGACAAAACGGATACCGAAATTGCTACCGAAATTATCGGTCTGCTGGGCGGCGCGCAGAACATCGACTCGGTCGGCTCCTGCATCACCCGTCTGCGTCTGGAAGTGGCGAAAAGCAATATGGTGGATAAAGACGGTCTGAACGGACTGGGCGCACGCGGCGTGGTCTTCGTCGGCGACTCCGGTATCCAGGTTATCTTTGGCGCACGGGCGCAGTTTATCGCCCAGACCATGTCGACGATGATCGGTAAATAATTCAGCCTGATTGACGCGTCTCCTGTACTCTTACGGGGGACGTTGTCTTATCAGGCATTCAGGGAGAAGATGTGAAGAAGGTCAGCATCATAGATGTCGCCAGAGAGTCAGGGGTGTCGGTCTCGACCGTCTCGCTGGTTCTGCGTCAGAAGGGAAAAATCTCCGAGGCGACGATCGAAAAGGTTCACGCCGCCATCACCGCGCTGGGCTACGTGCATAACGTTGCCGCAGCCAATCTCCGTTCCAACACCTCCAATCTTATCGGCCTGATCCTGCGTGATTTCAGCGACAGTTTTTCCATCAAAGTGATGGCGAGCATCGTCCAGGAGCTGGAGAAGCAAGGTTATATGGTCTTTCTCGGTCAGCCGCTGAACGACGGGGAACATCTGGAGCGCTGCCTGCTCTCCTTTAAGCAGCAGGGCGTCGCCGGGGTGATCTACCTGGCCTCCGATACCCGCACTGCCGCCCTGCCCGCGTTAATCCGCCAGTGCGCCCTGCCGCTGGTGGCCGTGTCGCAATCGCTGCTTGATGAGACCTGCAATCTGGTGATGCGCGATAACCGCCAGGCGGCGCACCTTGCCACCCGCTATCTGATTGAGCGCGGCCATCGCAATATCGCCTATATCGGCGGCAGAGAAGGCGACCTGATTCGCGAGCAGCGCCTGCTGGGGTTTCGCAGCGCGATGACGCAAAACGGGCTGGTGTTTCGCGAAGAGGCTGCGCCTGCCTGCAGCGACGATACCCAGGCGGTGAGCTTTGCGGCCCGCCAGCTGCTGGAGAAAAACAACACCATCACCGCCCTGCTGTGCCATTCGCCGGATGCGATGATCGGGTCGATCTCCGGGATCCATCACGTAGGGCGCACCGTCGGCAAAGACGTGTTTCTGACCCAGCAGGTGGCGCTGGTAGGGTTTGAGGATATGCTCCACGTTAACCTCACCTCGCCGTCGTTTACCTACGTCTCGTCCGCCAGTGAAGAGACCGGCCGCCAGGCGGCGGGGCTGATGATCCGCAAACTGAAAGAGCCCGCGCTGCAAACCCAGCGCATTACCCTGTCCGGGCAGCTGATCGCCCGGGAATCGGCCTGAATTCAGATTTACACGCGACGCAGAGCCTGGCCGCGTTCTGCTATATTTCCATGATTTGCCATGGATAATTGCTATGCCTACCATCATCACCCACGCCGCTGTTCCGATTTGCCTTGGCTTAGGCCTGGGCACCCGCGATATTCCCCCGCGTCTGCTGTTTGCCGGAATTGTGCTGGCCATGCTGCCGGATGCCGACGTGCTGGCGTTTAAGTTTGGCATCGCCTACGGCAATATTTTTGGTCATCGCGGTTTTACCCATTCGCTGCTGTTTGCCTTTGTGGTGCCGCTGCTGTGCGTCGCTATTGGACGACGATGGTTCGGCGCGGGGTTACTGCGCTGCTGGGTATTCCTGACGGTTTCGCTGCTGTCGCACAGCCTGCTGGATTCGGTGACGACCGGCGGCAAAGGGGTCGGCTGGCTATGGCCGTGGTCGGATGAACGCTTCTTTGCGCCGTGGCAGGTAATCAAGGTTGCCCCGTTTGCCCTGTCGCGCTACATGACGCCTTACGGGCATCAGGTGATACTCTCAGAACTGCTGTGGGTATGGCTGCCGGGGGCGGTGGTGATGGGGATGTTGTGGTGGAAGCGGCGGTAAAAACGCCGCGCCTTACCCAGCCTACAAAACCGTAGGCCCGGCAAGCATCGCGCCGCCGGGCGTTACAGACTTACTTACGGCGCCAGGTGGTGCCCTGCGGGCCATCTTCAAGGATGATGCCCATCTCGGTCAGACGGTTACGCGCGGCATCGGCTGCGGCCCAGTCTTTCGCCTGACGCGCATCCAGACGCGCTTTGATCAGCTGCTCAATCTCTGCCACTTCACCGTCGTCCGCCTGCGCACCGCTCTGCAGGAAGGCTTCCGGCTCCTGCTCCAGCAGGCCCAGCACGCCGGACAGTTTACGCATGTGCGAAGCCAGCGCGTTAGCGGCCGCCATATCTTCACCCTTCAGGCGGTTCACTTCACGCGCCATATCAAACAGCGCGGAGTACGCTTCCGGGGTGTTGAAGTCGTCGTTCATGGCGTCGATAAAGCGGGCTTCAAACGCGTCGCCGCCTGCCGCTGGGACGGATTTATCCGTGCCGCGCAGGGCCGTGTACAGGCGCTCCAGAGCGGAACGCGCCTGCTTGAGGTTCTCTTCGCTGTAGTTCAGCTGGCTGCGATAGTGGCCGGACATCAGGAAGTAGCGGATGGTTTCAGCGTCGTAGTATTTCAGCACGTCGCGCACGGTAAAGAAGTTGCCCAGCGATTTCGACATCTTCTCGCGGTCAATCATTACCATTCCGGAGTGCATCCAGACATTCACATATTCGCCGTCGTGGGCGCAGGTGGACTGAGCGATTTCGTTTTCATGGTGCGGGAACATCAGGTCTGAACCGCCGCCGTGAATATCGAAGTGGTTGCCCAGCTGTTTGCAGTTCATGGCCGAACATTCAATGTGCCAGCCCGGACGCCCTTCGCCCCACGGCGATGGCCAGCTCGGTTCACCGGCTTTAGACATCTTCCACAGCACAAAGTCCATCGGGTTGCGCTTCACGTCCACCACATCCACGCGGGCACCGGCCTGCAGTTGATCCAGATCCTGACGGGAGAGCTGACCGTAATGCGGATCGGTCGGCACGTCGAACATCACGTCGCCGTTATCCGCCACGTAGGCATGGCCTTTGGCAATCAGCTGCTCGGTGATTTCAATGATTTCCGGGATGTGGTGCGTCGCACGCGGCTCCAGATCCGGGCGCAGGATGTTCAGCGCATCAAAATCGCTGTGCATTTCGGCGATCATGCGGTCGACTAAATCGACGAAGTTTTCGCCGTTTTCATTCGCACGCTTGATAATTTTGTCGTCGATATCGGTGATATTGCGTACATACTTAAGGTTGTACCCCAGGAAGCGCAAATAGCGGGAGACCACGTCAAAGGAGACGAAGGTACGGCCATGGCCGATATGACAGAGATCGTAAACGGTAATACCACACACGTACATGCCGACTTCCCCGGCATGAATAGGTTTAAATTCTTCTTTTTGGCGCGTCAGTGTGTTGAAGATTTTTAACATCGAAGATTCCATGTGAGACGTGTGTGGACGAAAACGGCATATTCTACCCGTAATTCAAACCGGAAGCAGCACACAATGCAAGGTGATCGCGCCCGGCGGTTATGCTATAACAAGCGCTTATTGTGGCCCTCTACGGGGTCGAAGCACCACTATAAACGGAACAGGATGCAAAAATGGTTACTTTCCACACTAATCATGGCGATATCGTTATCAGTACCTTTGATGATAAAGCGCCTGAAACAGTTAAAAACTTCCTGGACTACTGCCGCGAAGGTTTCTACGACAACACCATCTTCCACCGTGTCATTAACGGCTTTATGATCCAGGGCGGCGGTTTTGAACCTGGTATGAACCAGAAAGAGACCAAAGCGGCGATCAAAAACGAAGCGAACAACGGTCTGAAAAACACCCGCGGTACGCTGGCAATGGCCCGTACTCAGGCACCACACTCAGCAACTGCCCAGTTCTTCATCAACGTGGCTGACAACGACTTCCTGAACTTCTCCGGTGAAAACCTGCAGGGTTGGGGCTACTGCGTATTCGCAGAAGTGACTGACGGTATGGACGTGGTCGAGAAGATCAAAGGCGTTTCTACCGGCCGCAGCGGTATGCATCAGGACGTTCCTAAAGAAGACGTTGTGATCACAAGCGTGACCGTCAGCGAGTAATTCGTGGCGACACTCTTTATTGCGGATTTGCATCTGCAAACAGAAGAACCGGCGATTACCGCCGGTTTTCTGCGTTTTTTACAGGGTGAAGCGCGTCACGCCGACGCTCTCTACATCCTGGGCGATCTGTTCGAAGCCTGGATTGGCGACGACGATCCCAACCCGCTGCACCGTGAAATGGCTGCTGCCATTAACGCCCTTGTCGCCTCCGGCGTCCCCTGCTTCTTTATTCACGGCAATCGTGACTTTCTGATTGGCAAACGCTTTGCCCGCGAGTGTGGCATGACCTTGCTGGCGGAAGAGACGGTGCTCGACCTGTATGGTCGCAGAATGTTGATCATGCACGGTGACACGCTCTGCACTGACGACACCGGTTATCTGGCGTTTCGCGCCAAAGTGCATACCCCCTGGATCCAGACCCTGTTTCTGGCCCTGCCGCTGTTTATCCGAAGCCGCATCGCCGCCAAAATGCGTGCGGGCAGCAAAGCCGCCAACAGCAGCAAATCGATGACCATCATGGACGTTAACCCGCAAGCGGTGACGCATGTCATGGAAAAGCACCAGGTTCAGTGGCTGATCCACGGCCATACGCATCGCCCGGACGTGCACAACCTGACGGTTAACGGCGAGCCCGCCCAGCGCGTGGTATTAGGTGCCTGGCATACAGAAGGCTCTATGGTCAAGGTCACGCCAGAGGGCGTGGAGTTAGTGGCTTTCCCGTTCTGATTTCCCCCCGCTTAAAAATCATTCTATTTTTTTGAACAATATCCGCAAATTGTTTTGATTTTAATCACACCCTGGTCGGCCTATGATTATTGACATCAGGGCAACAACGCCCTTCCCAAGACAAAATCATTTAAGGAATACGACCATGAAATCCATCAAAACTTTCGTTGCAGTTGCCGCTCTGTCTCTGATCTCTTTCGGTTCTTTCGCTCAGAGCGTTAGCGCCACCGCCTCCACTCTTGACCGTGCGGAAGCAAAAATTGCCGCTCAGGCCGCGCAGCAGGGTGCCGCTTACAAAATCACCAGCGCTCAGTTTGACAACCGCGTGCACATGACCGCTGAACTGACCAAATAATTTACCTGATTGCCGTGCCGCCAGATAAGAGACAAGCGACAGCGACAATACGATGAAGAAGGAAAAGAGAATGAAAAATATCAGTATCGTCAGCGCCCTGCTGCTGGCCGCTTCACTGTCATCTGGCGCCATGGCTGCAGAGCATCACGTCCGCGCACCGGAGGCAGGTTCAAATATCGACACGGCTGTGCATCAGAATCATATCGATGTGAATCATGCCTTCGATAAAGAGAACCTGACCGCAGGTAATCTGCTGTAAATAAGGCCAACAGCGCCTTCGAACAGACCGCCGAATGGCGGTCTTTTTCATTGCAGGAAGAGGCAGATTTTGCCTGAAGTTTTAGCCGCGCAACCGTTTTCCTTGCCTGTATATCGTGCTATTCTCTGTGGCCTCAAAAGCCGAGAATTGTGCCTCACAGGAGTTTTTAGCCGCATGTCTTCCAGCAATAATCCGGCGCGTGTCGCCATCGTGATGGGGTCCAAAAGCGACTGGGCTACCATGCAGTTTGCCACCGAAATCTTCGAAATCCTGCATGTTCCACACCACGTTGAAGTGGTCTCCGCACACCGCACCCCCGATAAACTGTTCAGCTTCGCCGAAGGCGCAGAAGAGAACGGCTATCAGGTGATTATTGCCGGTGCGGGCGGTGCCGCACATCTGCCAGGCATGATTGCCGCCAAAACGCTGGTGCCGGTGCTCGGCGTACCGGTCCAGAGCGCTGCCCTGAGCGGCGTCGACAGCCTCTACTCTATTGTGCAGATGCCGCGCGGTATTCCGGTAGGTACGCTGGCAATTGGCAAAGCGGGTGCCGCGAATGCCGCCCTGCTGGCCGCCCAGATCCTGGCGACCCACGACAAAGAACTGCATCAGCGCCTGGTCGCGTTCCGCGCCGCCCAGACCGACGAGGTACTGGAGAATCCGGACCCGCGAGGTGCGGCATGAAGCAGGTTTGCGTTCTCGGTAACGGTCAGTTAGGCCGCATGCTGCGTCAGGCCGGTGAGCCGCTGGGCATTAGCGTCTGGCCGGTCGGGCTGGACGATGAACCTGAATCCGTCCCGTTCCAGCAAAGCGTGATCACCGCCGAGATTGAGCGCTGGCCAGAAACCGCCTTAACCCGCGAGCTGGCGCGCCATAACGCGTTCGTTAACCGCGACGTGTTCCCGATTATTGCCGATCGTCTGACGCAAAAACAGCTGTTCGACGATCTGAAGCTTGCCACCGCCCCATGGCAGCTGCTGGCCGAAAAAACGCAGTGGCCAGGCGTGTTCGACACACTGGGCGAGCTGGCGATCGTCAAGCGCCGCGTCGGCGGTTACGACGGCCGCGGTCAGTGGCGTCTGCGCGCGACTGAAACCGACCAGCTGCCGGACGAATGCTACGGCGAGTGCATCGTTGAGCAGGGCATTAATTTCAGCGGCGAAGTGTCGCTGGTCGGTGCCCGCGCCCACGACGGCAGCACCGTGTTTTATCCCCTGACCCACAACCTGCATCAGGATGGTATTTTGCGCACCAGCGTGGCCTTCCCGCAGGCGGATGCGCAGCAGCAGGCGCAGGCCGAAAACATGCTCTCTGCCATTATGCAGGAGCTGGGCTACGTCGGCGTGATGGCGATGGAGTGCTTTGTCACCCCGGAAGGCCTGCTGATCAACGAGCTGGCCCCGCGCGTGCACAACAGCGGACACTGGACGCAAAACGGTGCCTCCATCAGCCAGTTTGAGCTGCATCTGCGGGCCATTACCGGCCTGCCGCTGCCGCAGCCGGTGGTTAACAGCCCGTCGGTGATGATCAACCTGATCGGTACCGATCTGAACGACGCCTGGCTGTCGCAGCCGCTGGTGCATCTGCACTGGTACGACAAAGAGGTGCGTCCGGGTCGCAAGGTCGGACACCTGAACCTGAACGACACCGACGTCGCGCGCCTGAGCGCCGCTCTCGATGCCCTCGTTCCCCTGCTGCCAGCGGAATACGCCAGCGGGATTGCCTGGGCGCAGTCGACGCTGCGCTAAGCCTCAGCGCCGGGGAGTTGACCTTCCCCTTCCCCGGCGTAAAATCCAGCCCATCGCTGTTATGAGGGATCCTTATGAACGATGGGACGGACTACCGCGCCATACTTACCGCCGACACGCCGTTAATCGACGTGCGCGCCCCCGTGGAATTTGCTCAGGGCGCGATGCCTGCGGCCATCAATCTGCCGTTAATGAATGACGACGAACGCGCCGCCGTGGGCACCTGCTATAAACGCCAGGGGGCAGACGCTGCGCTGGCGCTCGGCCATCGGCTGGTCAACGGCGACACCCGCGCCCAGCGGCTGGAGGCGTGGAAAGTGGCCTGCCTGATGCACCCTCAAGGCTACATTAGCTGCGCCCGGGGCGGGCAGCGATCGCACATCGTGCAGGCATGGCTGAAAGAAGCCGGGGTCGATTACCCGCTGATCCGCGGCGGCTATAAAGCGCTGCGTCAGGCGGCGATGCAGGCCACCGTCGAGCAGGCGCAAAAGCCCGCCGTGCTGATTGGCGGCTGTACCGGCAGCGGCAAAACCCTGCTGGTGAAAGCCCATCCTGAGGGCGTCGATCTCGAAGGGCTGGCGCACCATCGCGGCTCGTCGTTTGGCCGCACGCTGACGCCGCAGCTGTCGCAGGCGAGCTTTGAAAATCATCTGGCGGCCGATCTGTTAAAGAAGAACGCCACCCGCTGGGTGCTGGAAGACGAAGGCCGGATGATTGGCGCTAACCACCTGCCAGAGTGCCTGCGTGAGCGCATGGCGCTGTCGCCGATGGTGGTGGTTGACGATCCGTTCGAGGTACGGCTGGAAAGGCTGCGTGAGGAGTATTTCGAACACATGTGGCAGGCGTTTCACAGCCTGTACGGCGAAGAGGCGGGCTGGTGTGAGTACAGTGCGTACCTGCATCACGGCCTGTTCGCCATCCGCCGTCGCCTGGGATTGCAGCGTTTTGCAGAATTCGCTGCCCTGCTGGACAGCGCGCTCATCGAGCAGCGGCGCACAGGCGGTACCGAGGCGCACTACGCCTGGCTTGCGCCACTGCTCAATGACTATTACGACCCGATGTACCGTTATCAGCTGGACAAAAAAGCGGACAGCATTGTCTATCGGGGCGCGTTTAACGAGGTGGCCGCCTGGCTGGCGGCCTGACAATCTAACGGCGATCGCGCTTATCGGCGCGTTTCGCCAGCCAGTCGCCGAGCACCTGCACGATTTGCACTAGTACAATCAGGGCGATCACCGTCACCACCATCACCTGGGTTTCGTAGCGGTAGTAGCCGTAGCGGATCGCCAGATCCCCGACCCCACCGCCGCCGACAATCCCGGCCATCGCCGAATAGCCGATCAGGCTTACCAGAGTAATGGTCAGACCGCGCAGCAGTCCGGCGCTCGCCTCCGGTAACAGCACGGTGCAGATAATGCGCATCGGGCTGGCACCAAAGGCTTCGGCCGCTTCAATGATCCCTTTATCCACTTCGCGCAGGGCGCTGTCCACCAGCCGGGCGTAGAACGCAATCGCCGCCACCGACAGCGGCACAGAGGCGGCAATCGGTCCGATGGTGTTGCCCAGCAGAAACTGGGTTAACGGCAGCAGCAGCACCAGCAAAATCACAAACGGCACCGAGCGGATGATGTTCACCAGCACGGAGCTTACCAGGTACACAAATCGGTTTTGCCAGAACAGATGGCGATCGGTAACGAAAATCAGAAAGCCCAGCGGCAGGCCGCCAAGGATCGCCAGCACCGTTGAGATGCCCAGCATCTGGAAGGTTTCGTTAAACGCCAGACTGAGGTCGAGCAGTAAATCATCCACGGATCACCTCCACCTGGGCAGTACGATTACGAATATGTTCCACGGCTAAGGCCACCGCAGACGGGTTTTCTGGCGCAGTCAGCTGGACGACTAAAATGCCCAGCGCGCGTTCGCCGATATACTCGATTTTGCCGTGCAGGATATTCACCGCCACGCCAAACTTCACCGCCACCTCCGACAGCACCGGCTGTTCGGCGGAGTCGCCGATAAACAGGATCTTCAGCAGTTGCCCCGGCAGATGCTGCTGCAGGCGCTCCGGCAGCGTCAGGTTCAGGGTGTGTGATACCAGCTGCTGGGTAAAGGCATGCTGCGGATGAGCAAAGACATCAAACACTTCACCCAGCTCGACCACTTCACCGCCGGACATCACCGCCACGCGATCGCAGATCGATTTGATCACGTTCATCTCGTGGGTGATCAGCACGATGGTAATCCCCATCTGGGCGTTGATCTGCTTTAACAGCGCCAGAATGGTGGCGGAGGTTTCCAGATCCAGCGCCGAGGTCGGTTCGTCGCAGAGCAGCACGTCGGGATGGTTAGCAATGGCGCGGGCAATGCCGACGCGCTGCTTCTGCCCGCCGCTGAGCTGCACCGGGTAGCGGTTGGCTTTATCGCTCAGCCCCACCAGGGCGAGGATCTCGCTGACGCGCGGGGCGATTTTGCTGCGCTCCCAGCCTGCGGCTTTCAGGCTGAAGGCCACGTTCTGCGCCACGGTGCGGGTGTGCATTAAGTTGAAATGCTGAAAAATCATGCCGATACGCTGGCGGGCCTGGCGCAGATCCCCACCTTCAAGGGCGGAGATTTCCACGCCGTTGACCTTCACGCTGCCCGACGCCGGGCGCTGAAGCGCATTCAGGGTGCGCAGCAGGGTGCTCTTGCCCGCACCGCTGGTGCCGACAATGCCAAAAATTTCACCGGCGGCAATGCGCAGGCTGACGTCTGACACCGCCCGGGTGGCGGGGCCGCGTCCGGTCTGGAAATCAACGCAGACCTTATCTAACTCAATCATGACTACCTCAGAAATGCGAAAAGGGCAGCCGCTGCTGCCCTGGTATCTGCCCGGCGCGATCAGGGTTTGGCAGCCGTCATCCAGTCTGGTTTCTGGAATGATTTATAGACATTTTTCGGGTCGTCGATCGCCGCGCGATAAGCCGGAGACTGCACCACCGTCACAATGTCTTTGGCAAAGGGTTTGTCCGCATCTTCCGTGCGTACCGCAATGATATTTTTCAGGTTCTCGTCCAGCTGTTCCTGAGCGAGGGCGCTGGAGAGATCCAGCCCGGCGGCAATGGCGAAGTTGCCGTTAACCAGCGAGGCGGTGACGCTGTCGAGGGTGCGCGGCAGCTGGGCTGCTTCCAGCGGTTTGAACACCAGCCCTTTCGGGTTACTGGCAATATCACGCTCAGAGGCTTTGGTTGGGTCGATATTCTCTTTGATGGTAATCAGCTTCAGCGAGGCGAGGAAACGCAGGCCGCGCGCGAGGTTGGTCGGATCGTTCGACAGGGTAACGATGTCGCCTTTTTTCAGCTCATCCAGGCTCTTTACCTGGCGGGAGTAGAAACCCATCCCGGCGGTTGGCACAGCGAGCAATTTGGTGAGTTTCAGATCTTTATCGGCGGTGAATTTGCTGAAATAGAGCGAGTGCTGGAACAGGTTGGCATCGATACTGCCGTTCGCCAGCGCCATATTGGGCTGCACGTAGTCGCTGAATTCACGCACCACGACCTTGTAGCCTTTCTCTTTCAGCGATGGGGCAATGGCCTGCTTAACCATGTCGCCATACGGACCCGGTGCAACGCCGAAGACAATAGTGTGTGGGTCGCTGTTAGCGTGAGCAGCCTGCAAACCGCAGACCAGCAAAAGCGCGCCGGCGGCAGCGCGAAGCGTGTGACGTAATCCCATGAGATCTCCATTTCAAAGCGGTGATGCGTGATGTGGGTGCGCCGTACGATGCGACGCAGTTGTCGTTAACATGACACAGATCACAGGCCGCGTCCTTGAAATTATTTCATGATGTTGCGAATTATGTCGTTGAATGTACAGGAGATGGGTTATGCGATTTTCGGGATTGTTTTTCTGGGCGGACGGTAGCCCCGGTGAGCAATGCGCCACCGGGGACAAACTGCGCTGACTTAGAAGTCGTAACGCAGACGGACCAGGTTCATGTCACCCAGATCGTCGGTGCTGGAGGTGAACACGTGCTCGTAGTCAACGCGGAAACCGTAATCCAGCTGGAAGCTGATACCCACGCCGTTGTCGATGCGCTGGTAGTTGCGACCGTTCATGGTCTCGATGCGATCGCCCATGAAGTAAGGCTGGATGGATTTCAGCGCATACTGTTCAATCGGGAAGGTGTAGCCCGCGAAGTACTCGATACCCCACGCATCACCGGCAAAGTAGTCATTTACTGACGCTTTTTTGCTGGTCATAAAGTTCTGATACCAGCCGCCGCCTGCGGAGAGGGTCCAGTTATCCGGCGTCCAGCTCAGGGCGGTGCCGAGGATGTTCTGGTCGTAGGATTTGCTGTCGCCGTTGTTCGGGTTACGCATGTCTGCGCGGGTGTAGTTCCACGCGGTACCCCAGGCCAGGTCGCTGGTCAGGTGATAGTTCACACCCAGCGAGCCGCCGCCTTTACGCTTGTAGCGCATCCCGTCATTCGCCAGGAATTCGCTGTCTTCGAACAGGTAAGAGGCGTAGAGATCGGCATCACCGACAGTTTTTTTGTATTTCAGCATCTGGCGTGAACGGTACGAGCCGTCGTAGTCGCCGTTGATGCCGTTACCCGGTGCCTGGCCGATCATGTCGTAATCCCAGATATCGGTTTTGGCGCCCACCACGTCGTAATAGACGCTGTTCTGCTGGCCGAAGGTCAGGGTGCCCCAGGTGTCGCTTTTCAGGCCGGTATAGAGCATACGACGGGAGGTGTCGTGTGCGCCTTCAGCATAGTGGTGATCCCAGTTGAACTGAGCCGGAATGTTCACACCCAGCTCGTAGTAGCTCACCCAGCTGATGTCATCAAACAGGTAGTAATCTGCCGCGAAACGGAAGCGGGTACCGCCGTCAAAGCCGTTACGCTTGTAGCTGTTTTTACCGTCATTGCCGGTCATGTTCTGGAACTGAGGACGAATGCTGCCGCCGACGGTGAAGTTCAGACGGCTCAGCGGGTTACCCGCCTGCGGATCTTGTTTCAGAACGGTAATCTCTGCCTGAGATGCAAAAGACGTCAATGCCACTGCCGCGCCGATCGCAATCGCCAGCGCTGTTTTATTTATGGTCATTATTATTCCTTGATAGACACACTGCTATTTATTTAACAGGTGAATGTTAACCGGAATTTAGCGACGCGTGTTGTCCGGTTTTTAATGATTTGTGCCACTAAAATTCAAGGAGTTATCTTTTTATGCTACTTAAGCATCACGCGCCGTTATAAAAACCGGCGCGTGATGATGACGGAAGGGAATTAACCGGCAAACTGGCGGAACAGGGCCTTGCCTTTCAGTAAACGTGCGCCCAGCCAGCCGCCGCACAGGGAGAGCATCACCGCCCCACTCAGCGGCAGGATCACCCACAGCCGCCAGTCAGGCTCCCACGGGAAGTCAAACACCCGGGTTTGCAGTACCGCCAGCGCGGTTTCTGCCCCGATGGCCGCCACCAGCCCTGCCACCAGTCCCAGCAGGGCAAACTCGCTCCACAGGGTGGTGCGCAGCAGTTTTTTGCCCGCGCCCAGGGTGCGATAAACCACCAGCTCCTGATGACGCTGGCGCATGCCAACCTGCACCTGGGCCAGCAGCAGCAGGACGCCGCAAATCGTCACCAGCACCACCATCACCTCCAGCGCCCGGCTGACCTGCTCGAGCACCTGGCCGACCTGTTTGAGGATCGCCCCGATATCCAGCAGGCTGATGGTCGGGAACTCCCGGTTAAGCTGAGTGAGCATGCCGTTGCCGTTCTCCCAGCGGAAGCTGGTCAGCCAGCTCTGGGGCTGTCCATCCAGCGCCCCGGACGGGAAGATAAAGAAGAAGTTCGGCCGCAGGCTCTCCCAGTCCACTTTACGCAGGCTGGTAACTTTGGCGCTGAAGTCCTGGGTATCGCCGGTAAAGGTCACCGTATCGCCCAGGCCGACGTTAAGCCGCGCCGCCAGCCCCTCTTCCATCGACACTTCGCCCGCTTTTGGCGGCCAGCTACCGGCGGTAATCGGGTTATGGTCCGGACGTTGATCCTGCCAGGTGAGGTTCAGCTCGCGATTGAGCGATTCATCTTTGTTGCCCTCGGTCGACTGACCGTTAATCTGGGTCAGACGCGCCCGCACAATCGGGTAGAACGCCGCAGGAACAATCTGGTGCTCAGAAAGGAAGCCTTTTAACGGCGTCACCTGCTCCGGGGCGATATTAATCAGAAAATAGTTCGGGCTTTCAGCCGGGAGCTGCTGCTGCCAGCGATCCAGCAGATCGCCGCGCAGCACCAGCAGCAGCGCCAGCAGCATAAACGACAGTGAAAACGCCGACAGCTGGCTGAGGGTCGACCACGGCTGGCGCAGCAGGCGGTTCACCGCCAGACGCACCGGCAGCGATTTAACCGTGAGCCCGCGCAGGACGCTGAGCAGCATCCAGCCCAGCACGCCGCACAGCAGCGCCAGCACCACTGCGCCTGCCAGCACGGCCCACAGCAGCATGCTGCCGCCCATTAGCCAGGCAAGCAGCGCCACCACTACCACCACAATCACCGGCAGGTACACTTTTAGCGGCCAGACGCTGGCCACCACGTCCCGGCGCAGCACGCGCAGCGGCTGCGTCGCCAGCAGCAGGCGGTACGGACGCAGCCCCACCAGCAGGGAAATCACCGTCATTGCGCCAATTGCCCACAGCCACGGCCACAGGCTGGCAGGCGGCAGTGCGGCGGGCAGCACCGGTTTGAGCAGTATCATCAGCACCTTTTCAAACAGCAGCCCCATCGCCCCGCCGGTGAGGGCAGAAAGCGCGAGCACCATCAGCCACTGCCCGACAATCAGCTTGCGCAGCTGCACCTTGCCTGCCCCCAGCGTTTTGAGGATCGCCACCAGGTCGTAGCGGCTGCGGCAGTAGTGGCTCATGGCCACCGCCACCGCGGCGACCGCCAGCAGCAGGGTTAACAGCGCGGAGAGCAGCAGGAACTGCTGAGACCGCTCCAGCGATTTGCCCAGCGCGCCCTCTTCTTGTTCCATCCCGGACCAGCGATGCTCAGGTTTCAGCTGCGGCAGCAGCCATTTTTCATACGACGCCAGCTGCACCGGCGTGCCGCCAAACTTATAGCGCCAGGTGACGCGGCTGCCGGGCTGTACTGCCCCGGTCTTCGCCACGTCGGCGGTGTTCATCAGCAGGCGCGGTGCCATCTGGAAGGGGTTAAAGCCGGAGTCCGGTTCCTGCACCACTTCCCCGGCGATGTTAAGCGTCGCATCCCCAACGTCGATGCTGTCGCCGGTTTTCAGGTTCAGCAGCGCCATCAGGCGCGAGGCCAGCAGCACCGTCCCCGGAGCCGGTTTCAGGCCCGGCGGGTTGGTCTGTAAATCGCCGTACAGCGGATAGACATTGTCCACCGCCTTCACGCTCGCCAGCTGCGGCGTGTCCCGGGCAAACGTCATGGTCTGGAAACTGAGCTGATCGCTGACCTTCAGCCCCTGCTTTTTCGCCTCATCCAGCCACGCCTGCGGCACCTCGCGGGAGCTGCGCAGCGTCCGGTCGCCGGCCATAAACTCGCGGCTTTGCTGGCTGAGCCCCTTTTCCATCCGATCGCTGACGCTGCCGAGCGCCAGCACGCAGGCCACCGCCAGGCTGAGCGCCAGCCAGACGATCAGCAGCGAGGGGGAGCGCCATTCGCGCCAGAACCAGCGGGCAATCATGCTTCCTCCTGCAACAGACCGTTCACCAGCCGCAGGCGGCGATCGCAGCGGGCCGCCAGCTGCGGATCGTGGGTGACGAGGATCAGGGTGGTGCCGTTTTCCCGATTGAGTGAGAACAGCAGATCGGCAATTTTGTCTCCGGTCTGGCGATCGAGGTTGCCGGTGGGTTCATCGGCAAACAGCACGTCCGGGCGACCGTTAAAGGCACGGGCCAGCGCCACGCGCTGCTGCTCGCCGCCGGAGAGCTGGGCCGGAAGATGATCGAGGCGTTTACCCAGCCCCAGCTGCTCCAGCAGCGCTTTCGCCCCTGCCCGGCTCTGGGTGGTATTCTCGCCGCGCAGCAGGCCCGGAAGCTCGACGTTCTCCAGCGCATTAAGGGTCGGGATCAGCATAAACGACTGGAAAACAAAGCCAATGTGCTGCGCACGCAGGGCGGCGCGCGCCTCTTCATCCTGCTGGTGCAGCGGCTGCCCAACCAGGTTGACTTCACCGCTGCTGCCGTCGTCCAGCCCGGCGAGGATCGCCAGCAGCGTCGACTTGCCGGAGCCCGATTCACCAATCAGCGCGATGCTTTGCCCGCGTTTGACAATGAGTTCAACTCCGGTAAGGATGGAAAGCTCGTGCTCCCCCTGACCCACGGACTTCTTAAGACGATGAACTTCAACAATGTTTTCCGCTGGCATTTGCCCTTCCTGTTTTTGATTCTGATGACATGTCGCGCCGCGGCGGCAGACACGATATTAATTCTGGGTGACAGCCTGAGCGCAGGCTACCGGATGGCGGCCAGTGCCGCCTGGCCCGCGCTGCTGAACGATAAATGGCAGACTAAAACGCCGGTTGTCAACGGCAGCATCAGCGGCGATACCTCCCAGCAGGGGCTTTCTCGCCTGCCGGCATTGCTTAAGCAGCATCAGCCACGCTGGGTGCTGGTGGAACTCGGCGGCAACGATGGCCTGCGCGGGTTCCAGCCACAGCAAACGGAGCAAACCCTGCGCAAAATTCTGCAGGATATTCGCGCCGCGAACGCCCAGCCGCTGCTGATGCAAATTCGACTCCCGGCAAACTATGGCCGTCGGTATAATGAAGCCTTCAGTGCGATATACCCCAAACTTGCCAAAGAGTTTGATATTCCGCTGCTGCCCTTTTTTATGGAAGAGGTCTACCTGAAGCCGCAGTGGATGCAGGACGACGGTATTCACCCCAATCGGGACGCACAGCCGTTTATCGCCGACTGGATGGCGACCCGGCTGGCACCCTTAGTTAAACATGACTCGTAATTCAGCGGAGATTCTGACAGGTAAAGTTATGCAAAAATCGGTCTTAATAACAGGATGTTCCAGCGGGATTGGCTTTGAAAGCGCCCTTGAATTAAAGCGTCAGGGATTCTGGGTGCTGGCCGCCTGCCGCAAACCCGACGACGTGGAACGGATGAACAGCATGGGGTTTACCGGCGTGCTGCTGGATCTGGATTGTCCGGACAGCATTGAACGCGCCGCTGACGCGGTGATCGCCCTGACCGATAATCGGCTGTATGGCCTGTTCAACAATGCCGGTTTCGGCGTGTACGGCCCGCTGCAAACCATTTCTCGTCAGCAGCTTGAGCAGCAGTTTTCGGCCAACTTTTTTGGCATCCACCAGCTGACCATGCGACTGCTGCCCGCCATGCTGCCGCACGGCGAAGGACGGATCGTGATGACCTCGTCGGTGATGGGGCTGATTTCCACCCCCGGTCGCGGGGCTTATGCCGCCAGCAAATACGCGCTGGAGGCCTGGTCAGATGCGCTGCGTATGGAGCTGCGCCACAGCGGCATCAAAGTGAGCCTGATTGAGCCAGGCCCAATTCGCACCCGCTTTACCGATAACGTCAACCAAACCCAGGCCGACAAGCCGGTGGAGAATCCGGGAATTGCCGCACGTTTTACGCTGGGCCCGGAGGCGGTAGTCGTCAAAGTGCGCCATGCTTTTGAAAGCAAAAATCCCAAAATGCGTTATCCGGTCACGCTGGTGACCCATGCCGTCGGCCTGCTGAAGCGCCTGCTGCCTGGCCGGATGATGGACAAAATTTTACAGGGCTGAGTTGAAGTCACGCGCCTGGCCCCCATGTAAATGAAAACTCATAACCGAGAAAGCCGCATGTCCGTACAGAATATTGTCAACATTACCGAAGCAAACCTGCAGCAGACGCTTGAACAGTCGATGATCAAACCGGTGCTGTTCTACTTCTGGTCTGAGCGTAGTCAGCACTGTCTGGAGCTGACGCCGGTGCTGGAAAAGCTTGCGGCGCAGTACAACGGTCAGTTCATTCTGGCAAAACTGGACTGTGACGCCGAGCAGATGATCGCCTCCCAGTTTGGTCTGCGCGCCATTCCAACGGTGTATCTGTTCCAGAACGGTCAGCCGGTTGATGGCTTCCAGGGGCCGCAGCCGGAAGAGGCGATCCGCGCCCTGCTGGATAAAGTGCTGCCGCGTGAAGAGGAGCTGAAAGCGCAGCAGGCGATGGCATTGATGGCTGAAGATAAGCATGACGAGGCCCTGCCGCTGTTGAAAGACGCCTGGCAATTGTCCTCTCAGGACAGTCAGATCGGCTTACTGCTGGCAGAAACGCTGATTACCTTAAAGCGTTCCGAAGATGCCGAAGGGGTGCTGAAAACCATCCCGCTGCAGGATCAGGACACCCGTTACCAGGGCCTGGTGGCGCAGATTGAACTGCTGAAGCAGGCCGCCGATACGCCGGAAATCCAACAGCTGCAGCAGCACGTTGCCGCCAACCCTGCCGACGCGGCGCTGGCCAGCCAGCTGGCTCTGCAGCTGCACCAGGTCGGTCGCAACGAAGAAGCGCTGGAATTACTGTTCAGCCATCTGAAAACAGATCTCGCAGCTGCCGACGGTCAGGCGCGTAAAATGTTCCAGGAAATTCTTGCCGCACTCGGGACAGGGGATTCCCTGGCATCGACCTATCGCCGCAAGCTTTACGCCCTGCTGTACTGATCCCCCGCTTTTCCTGTTTTTTCAGCCCGGTGGCGCTTTGCGTATCGGGCTTTTTTTATTTTTTTTCGCCCTCCGCAGTACGTAAACCGCCCTCCTGCGCACTGAAATGAAATACACCTTCAGTCTATGGATAAACTGGCTATTTCTATCTCTCATTCCGTTAAGTAATACACCCACGCCATCCCCACAATATAAAAGCCTTAAATAAGTCTTTATAAATCCACCTTTCAATTTAACCAGTCAATTACAACCACGCGAAATTTATAACATTTCAGATCATTAACACATCGTTCATAACCCGTTCCATTACAAATGAAAATTAAAATACTAATCAACAGGTTATACAAAACTCACATCTATATGAAATTCAACCTTATTTCGTATGAAGGAAGACTATTCAAAGACAAATTTACAGTAGTTAACAATTGACTTGCCAATAACTATTTCTTGGTTAAAAATACATTTGAAATGCAACTTATAAATAATAAAAGCCACAAGCAAGTCATTACCAACAACTCTAAAGCCTACATAAACCTGCCTGGCACCAGACAGTTCATAAGACTTACCTGTTCTGTCACGCAGCCATTTACAGTTTGTTTAAACGCTTGACCTCAGGACATGTACAGATGAATACCACCGTCAAACTGCTCGCATCAGCAATTGCCTTGTGCGTCGTTGCTCCAGATGCTTATGCAATCAGCGCCGACCAGGCTGTCGCAAACCTTAAAGGTGCCGCAGAATTCGAACAAATCGCGCACAAAAATTACGCCGCGTCACTCCGCGCCGAGCGTGAATCTAACGCATATATGATGAATGCCTTCGATCAATACGGACCACAATCTAAAGAAGTGGCTGCCGCTGCCAAAGCGCATCAGGATTCATTCACGTTGATCGCTCAGCGCCGCAGGGAGGAGCATTTTGCTAATGGTCAGCTTCAGGCGGCCCGCAATGCCTTCAAAGATGGATCTATCACTCCAGAAGCGACCCCTACACCGCGAGCGGCACAGCCTGTACTGGCCCCGCATCCACTCCCTGTTGCGCAGCCTGCTCTGATTCCACAGCCGATGAACGTGCCTGTGCAGCCAACCCAGCTGACACCACAGAAACAACCGACGCTGATGGCGAACAATGTTCCACAGCCAATAAACGTGCCTGCACAGCCGAACCAGCTGACACCGCAGAAGCAGCCAACCCTGATGGCTAACAACGTTCCGCAGCCGATGAATGCCCCGGCTCTGCCAACCCAGCTGACACCGCAGAAACAACCGACGCTGATGGCTAACAATGTTCCGCAGCCGATGAACGTGCCTGCTCAGCCAACCCAGCTGACACCACAGAAGCAACCGACGCTGATGGCGAACAATATTCCGCAGCCGATGAACGTGCCAGCCCTGCCGACCCAGCTGACGCCGCAGAAACAGCCGACGCTGATGGCGAACAATGTTCCACAGCCAATGAACGTGCCTGCCCTGCCAACCCAGCTGACGCCGCAGCCGCAACCGACGCCAGTTGCGAACGGCATTCCGCAGCCAATGAACGTGCCTGCCCTGCCGACTCAGCTGGCACCGCAGAAGCAGCCAACGCCAGTGGCGAACAATGTTCCGCAGCCAATGAACGTGCCTGCACAGCCGAACCAGCTGACACCGCAGAAGCAGCCAACGCCAGTTGCGAACAACGTTCCACAGCCGATGAACGTGCCTGCCATGCCGACCCAGCTGACGCCGCAGAAACAGCCAACGCCGGTAGCGTATAACGTCCCTCAGCCAATGAACGTACCTGCACAGCCGACTCAGCTCACGCCGCAGAAGCAGCCAACCCTGATGGCGAACAATGTTCCGCAGCCGATGAACGTGCCTGCCCTGCCGACTCAGCTGACGCCGCAGAAACAGCCAACCCTGATGGCGAACAACGTTCCGCAGCCGATGAATGTGCCTGCGCAGCCAACCCAGCTCATGCCGCAGAAACAGCCAGTGCCAGTGGCGAACAATGTTCCACAGCCGATGAACGTGCCTGCCCTGCCGACCCAGCTGACACCACAGAAGCAACCGACGCTGATGGCGAACAATGTGCCGCAGCCGATGAACGTGCCTGCGCAGCCGACCCAACTGACACCGCAGAAACAACCAACGCCGGTAGCGTATAACGTCCCTCAGCCAATGAACGTACCTGCACAGCCGACTCAGCTGACGCCACAGCCGCAACCGACGCCAGTTGCGAACGGCATTCCGCAGCCAATAAACGTGCCTGCGCAGCCAACCCAGCTGACGCCGCAGAAACAGCCAACCCTGATGGCGAACAATGTTCCGCAGCCAATGAACGTGCCAGCCCTGCCGACCCAACTGACGCCGCAGAAGCAGCCAGTGCCAGTGGCGAACAACGTTCCACAGCCGATGAACGTGCCAGCCCTGCCGACTCAGCTCACGCCGCAGAAACAGCCAACGCCGGTAGCGTATAACGTTCCGCAGCCGATGAACGTGCCTGCCCTGCCGACTCAGCTCACGCCGCAGAAGCAGCCAACCCTGATGGCGAACAACGTTCCACAGCCGATGAATGTGCCTGCGCAGCCGACTCAGCTCACGCCGCAGAAGCAGCCGACGCTGATGGCGAATAACGTTCCACAGCCGATGAACGTGCCTGTGCAGCCAACCCAGTTGGCACCGCAGAAACAGCCAGTGCCAGTGGCGAACAATGTTCCGCAGCCAATAAACGTGCCTGCGCAGCCAACCCAGCTGACGCCGCAGAAACAGCCAACGCCGGTAGCGTATAACGTCCCTCAGCCAATGAACGTGCCTGCACAGCCAACCCAGCTGACACCACAGAAGCAACCAACGCCGGTAGCGATCAATGTTCCGCAGCCGATGAATGCCCCGGCTCTGCCAACCCAACTGACGCCGCAGCCGCAACCGACGCCAGTTGCGAACGGCATTCCGCAGCCAATGAACGTACCTGCGCAGCCGACTCAGCTGACACCGCAGAAGCAGCCAACGTCGGTAGCGATCAACGTTCCGCAACCGAGGAACGTGCCTGCGCAGCCAACCCAGCTGATGCCAGCACCACCGGCTCCACCGGTAGCGACCAGCACGGTTCAGACCGTTACGCTGAAATCCCAAGGCCAACCTGTTCAGGGTTTACCTGACAATACCGTCATCAATCCTCAGCAGATTGATACCCGCAGTCTGACGATAGCCAAAGTCGACACGACTCAGCCAGGTACGACCAAAACTGACGCGAACGTTGTTGATCCAGTACCGGCCAAAACGCAGACCACCACCACAAATCAAAAGACGGGTAATACTTATATTGTTGCTTCCGTTAATGAAGTGAACAGTTACTACGTTGACCAAACCGATCGCAGTCTTGTGAATTCCAACAGTCAGCACATTGAGAACAACAGCAAGTCCATTTCGGACAATAGCCAGCGCATCGATCACGATAGTCAGCGGATTGATAGCAACAGCCTGCACATTGAGAACAACAGCAAGCACATTGAAAACAACAGCCAGCGTATCGACAGCAACAGTCAACGCATTACCAGCAATAGCCAGGCGATTGAACGGAATGCAAAAGATATTGATGACACCCGTGAAGACCTCAAGCGCGGCCTGAACAATGCGGCGGCGATGTCGAGCCTGCATTATCATTCTGATAATTCCTGGGCGCTTTCGACGGGAACAGCAAATGGTGACGGCGCAGCACTGGCCGCCGGGCTTCAGAAGGGGGTAACCCCGCATGTTGCGGTGAATATGCAGGCATCCAGCTCCTTCGACAATGGCTGGATGGCAGGTGCCGGGATTTCTGGCGATTTCTAATGCTTTCGCCGACAGGCAAACACGCTTCAGGCCGCCTTCAGGGCGGCCTTTTTTATCCCTGCCGCCTGAGTTTGTTAAGTCTTTCTAATGTTTAATTCTGCAAAACCGTTAAGTAGACTTACCGGTTCCGCATACAGTCTTAAACCTGTCCATGCTCACCGACACATGATCCGTGAAAAGTAATCATGATCTTCCAGAATGTGATCCGCTCAAAACTCCCGCACGCGTAGCTTATGGTCTCACCCTGCGAGAAATGTTAAACTTTTTCGCGGCTGAAATGACACGCTAATAACTATAGGAAGTATGCGGCATGACACACATTTTTTATGAGTTCACCTCCCTGAAGCCCGGAGTTCCTACTGTAGAATCGTTAATGCAAGTCATCAATTCCTCGGCAGTCACCAGCTTTGTGATGGGTCCTGAAGTCGTTGATTTTGTGAAGAAAGCCCTGATTGTGAATACCACCATCATCAGCTTTAAAAATTGCAAATTTGCTTTCAACGACGGCGCACATTTCATTGAATTTGACAGCAAGGGCAAATCGAAGCGCTTCGACGAGGTCCCGGAGTGGTTTGTCTCCCCGGCAGACTTCTCCCGCAGCCAGTGGCTGATCAACCATAATCTGTCCGATGTGATGGCGACATCGTTTATCGAAGTACTGATGTCTTACCCGCTCAAAGAGCGCCGCGCGCATTGCAACTTGCTGTTTGGATTAGACTTGCATAAGACAGGCATCGTGCCCTCCAGCACGCCTGCGGCAAGCAAGATTGGCAATAAAAATGGCAAAACCACCAAACCCAAAATCATCGATCTGGGATCCTTTGAGCTGTTCTCCCAGTTTTATGAGCGCCTGAAAACGGCCGTCGCAGCGGACCAGTTCCCAACCCTGCAGGTACTGACGGGCATCGATAATCTTTCTAAAGCCCCGAACAACCTTAAACAGGGGCTCCGCACCTGGTTTAAGGCGATTACCGGCGATCTGCCGCCGAACAATAAACGGGTTGAAGCGGGGAATGCCGGTCTGTTCTGTGCCCCGGTGCGCGAGCAGTTACAGGTGATCGAAGCCATTGGCCTGGAGACGTATTACGTTGGCCTGTCGCGCGCCATTCATGACGCGGGCGATCAGTATATCGCTGATTTTTCGTACTCCCATTCTCCCGCCTGACCCACGACAGCCGCACGAGAACCGCCTCCGCCCTGCTAATTTTAGCGGGGCTTTTTTACGTCCAACGCCCGTGTGCGTCGTTGATTCGGCGCGAATTTTGCGCTGTTTGCCGATATACTTATGAACAACAAACGCGCAATCGTTATCACCACATGGAATGCAAAACAGGAGGTTTTTAAATGCTCATCATGATCCCCGTACTGATCTTCGTCGCCCTGGTCATTGTTGCCGCCGGGGTCAAAATTGTCCCGCAGGGTTATCAGTGGACCGTCGAACGCTTTGGCCGTTACACCAACACCCTGCAGCCCGGCTTAAGTCTCGTGGTGCCGTTTATGGACCGCATTGGCCGCAAGATCAACATGATGGAACAGGTGCTTGATATCCCTTCCCAGGAGGTTATCTCCAGGGATAACGCCAACGTCACTATCGATGCAGTGTGCTTTATTCAGGTTATTGACGCGCCGAAAGCCGCCTATGAGGTGAGCAACCTTGAGCAAGCGATTCTGAATTTAACCATGACGAATATTCGAACCGTTCTGGGCTCCATGGAGCTGGATGAAATGCTCTCCCAGCGCGACAGCATTAACACCCGCCTGCTGCATATCGTCGATGAAGCCACTAATCCGTGGGGCATTAAGGTCACCCGTATTGAAATCCGCGACGTACGTCCGCCGGCAGAACTGATCTCTTCCATGAACGCCCAGATGAAGGCCGAGCGTACGAAACGCGCCTACATTCTGGAGGCCGAGGGGATACGTCAGGCGGCTATTTTGAAAGCCGAAGGGGAGAAACAGTCACAGATCCTCAAAGCCGAAGGTGAACGGCAGTCCGCATTTTTACAGGCGGAGGCCCGCGAACGTTCGGCAGAAGCAGAAGCCGAAGCGACTAAAATGGTTTCACAGGCCATTGCCGCCGGGGATATTCAGGCGATTAACTACTTTGTGGCGCAGAAATACACCGAAGCGCTGCAAAAAATCGGCTCGGCGGACAACAGCAAAGTGGTGATGATGCCGCTGGATGCCAGCAGCCTGATGGGCGCGATCGGCGGGATCGCGGAGCTGATTAAAAGCAGCGGTAACGAGCGCAAACTATGATTGAGACCATCGCGGCACATCCGCACATCTTCTGGCTAAGCCTTGGCGGGATCCTGCTGGCGGCAGAGATGCTGGGCGGCAACGGTTATTTACTGTGGAGCGGCGTGGCGGCGGTCGCCACCGGGCTGCTGGTCTGGCTGCTGCCGTTCGACTGGGCGTGGCAGGGAGCGCTGTTTGCCCTGCTGACCCTGATTGCCGCGTGGCTGTGGTGGCGCTGGCTCTCAAGGCAGGTACGGGCGCAAAAGCCCGCCGATGCCCGGCTTAACCAGCGCGGACAGCAGCTGATCGGGATGCGCTTCACGTTGGATACCACGCTCACTAATGGCCGCGGCCATATGCGCGTCGGCGACAGTTCGTGGCCGGTCGTCGCCGACAGCGACCTCAGCGCAGGTACTCACGTTGAGGTGGTGGCGGTAGAAGGGATCACCCTGCGCGTCAGGGCCTGCTAAACCTCACGCTTGCGATGACAGCAGCCGGAAAGATTGTCGATAATCGGACAGTCGGCGCTGTCATCCCCCGGACAGCTCTCGGCAAGCGCCAGCAGCCGATCGCGCATCGCCTGTAACTCGACGATATGGCGTTCAATTTCAGCGACTTTCTCCAGGGTCCGGCTTTTGACATCCGCGCTATGTCGGGCGGGATCGTTAAACAGATCCACCAGATCGCCACACTCATCCAGATTAAACCCCACCTGGCGGGCCTGACGCAGCAGCGTGAGTTCATCAAGATGCTTTTGCGTGTAGCTCCGGTAGCCGTTCTCGCTGCGCAGCGGGGGGGTAACCAGCCCCTTCTCTTCATAAAAACGAATGGCTTTGCTGGTTAGCCCGGTTTTTTTGGCAACATCACTGATATTCACGTTTCCCCCTTGACCTTCCCCTTGATGGAAGGTTTAACCTTTATAACAGTTAGATGAACGTGTTCCTACGGTCAATATGTGGCCGGATATTTATAAGGAGTTTTGCTATGTCTCACAGCATTGATCTGACGCTCGACGGCCTGACCTGCGGCCACTGCGTCAAACGCGTCAAAGAGAGTCTGGAGCACCGCCCGGACGTCGAACATGCAGAAGTGACGATTGATCATGCGGCTATCACCGGCAGCGCCAGCGCCGAGGCCCTGATCGACACCATCAAACAGGCCGGTTACGGGGCGGTGTTAAGCCACCCAAAGGCTGATCCGCTGACAGCGTCAAAAAATCCGTCGGAAGCACTGACAGCGGCACGTTCTGAGCTTCCGGCAGCGCGCGACAATGATGACAGCCAGCAGCTGTTGATCAACGGCATGAGCTGCGCCAGCTGCGTTACCCGGGTCCAGAATGCCTTGCAGGCGGTACCGGGCGTAGCACAGGCACGGATTAATCTGGCGGAGCGCACTGCGCTGGTGATGGGCAGCGCCTCCGCCGCTGATTTAGTGCAGGCGATTGAAAAAGCGGGCTACGGCGCCGAGGCAATAGAAGATGACGTCAAACGCCGCGCGCGCCAGCAGGAAACCGCTCTCGCCACCATGAAACGCTTCCGCTGGCAGGCGATTGTCGCCCTGCTGGTGGGGATCCCGGTGATGGGCTGGGGGATGCTCGGTGACAACATGATGGTCACCGACGACAACCGCAGCCTGTGGCTGGCCATCGGTCTTGTTACCCTTGGGGTGATGGTCTTCGCAGGCGGCCATTTTTATACCAGCGCGTATAAGAGCCTGAAAAACCGTACCGCCACCATGGACACGCTGGTGGCGCTGGGCACCGGTGCCGCCTGGCTCTATTCGATGAGCGTCAACCTCTGGCCGCAGTGGTTCCCGATGGAGGCCCGGCATCTCTATTATGAAGCCAGCGCTATGATTATCGGCTTGATTAACTTAGGCCATATGCTGGAAGCGCGGGCTCGCCAGCGCTCCTCGAAAGCGCTGGAACGCTTGCTCGATTTAACCCCGCCAACCGCGCGGGTGGTCACCGAAAACGGCGAACAAGACCTCCCGCTGGCCGACGTTGAGGTGGGGATGATCCTGCGCCTGACCACCGGAGATCGCGTGCCGGTCGACGGGGAGATCGTCCAGGGCGAAGCCTGGCTTGATGAAGCGATGCTGACCGGGGAACCCATCCCGCAGCAGAAAAGCAGCGGGGAGAGCGTTCACGCCGGAACGGTGGTGCAGGATGGCAGCGTGCTGTTCCGCGCCAGCCGCACGGGCAGCCACACGACGCTGTCGCGCATTATTCGCATGGTGCGCCAGGCCCAAAGCAGTAAGCCGGAAATCGGCAAACTGGCCGATAGAATTTCTGCCATTTTCGTCCCGGTGGTGGTGGGCATTGCCCTGTTCAGCGCCGCCATCTGGTACTTTTTTGGCCCCGCACCGCAGATTGTTTACACCCTGGTGATCGCCACCACGGTGCTGATCATCGCCTGTCCATGCGCACTGGGACTGGCGACGCCGATGTCGATTATTTCGGGCGTGGGCCGTGCCGCCGAGTTTGGGGTACTGGTACGCGATGCCGATGCGTTGCAGCACGCCAGCACCCTGGATACGCTGGTGTTTGATAAAACCGGGACGCTCACCGAAGGTAAGCCGCAGGTGGTCGCCGTCAATACGGTAGGCAATCTCAGCGAAGCCGACGCCCTGCGTCTGGCGGCGGCGCTGGAACAAGGTTCCAGTCACCCGCTGGCGCGCGCCATCCTCGAGAAAGCCGACGCGGCGGGATTACCGCAGGTGAATAACTTCCGTACCCTGCGCGGGCTGGGCGTCAGCGGCGAGGCCGACAACCACGCCCTGCTGCTGGGCAATCAGGCATTGCTGGCTGAAAACGGCATTGATACCCGCGCGCTGGAGGGCCATTTACACACCTGGGCCGCCCGGGGGGCCACACCGGTACTGCTGGCGGTTGACGGCAAGGCTGCCGCGCTGTTTGCTGTTCGCGATCCGCTGCGCGAGGACAGCGCCGCCGCGCTCCAGCGCCTGCACCGCGCGGGCTATCGGCTGGTGATGCTCACCGGCGACAACGCCATTACCGCGCAGGCCATCGCCAAAGAGGCCGGTATTGATGAGGTGATTGCGGGCGTGCTGCCGGACGGCAAAGCCGAGGCCATTATTAAGCTGCAGGGCGAAGGTCGCCGGGTGGCAATGATCGGCGACGGCATTAACGATGCGCCGGCGCTGGCGCAGGCGGAAGTGGGGATCGCGATGGGCGGCGGCAGCGATGTCGCCATCGAGACAGCGGCCATTACCCTGATGCGCCACAGCCTGACGGGCGTTGCCGACGCGCTGGCGATCGCGAAAGCGACCCTGCGCAATATGAAGCAGAACCTGCTGGGGGCCTTTATCTATAACGCGATTGGGATCCCGATTGCCGCCGGGATCTTATGGCCGCTCACCGGCACGCTGCTGAACCCGGTGGTGGCCGGTGCGGCGATGGCGCTTTCCTCCATCACCGTGGTGAGCAATGCCAACCGCCTGCTGCGCTTTAAGCCTGAAGCGTAACGTTTTACCGCAGACAAGGACGTCTTGCACCCCGCCCGTCCACGCGCTAGCATGAATTTTTCCCTTCACGGAGCGCGTATGAGTTTGTTTCATCGTCTAAAAATAGCGTTTCGCGCCCTATTTCCCCGCCGCTATGCCTGGCCGGGAATCGATATCTCCCTGCCCGGCGGGCAGCATCTACATCTGGTGGGCAGTATCCATATGGGCACCCGGGATATGTCTCCCCTGCCGCCCGGCCTTGTCTCCCGGCTGCGCACGGCGGATGCGCTGATCGTTGAGGCGGATATCTCCGGCGACGAATCGCCTTTCGCTGGCCTTGCGATCCCGCCCCCGCTGAATGAACGTCTTAGTCCCGCGCAGCTGGCAGAACTGGAGCGGGTCGCCGACGAACTGGGATTACCGCTCTCGATGCTGGAGAGCCAGCCGCTGTGGCAAATTGCGATGGTGTTGCAGGCCACGCAGGCGCAGCGTCTGGGATTGCGCGGTGAATACGGCATCGACTATCAGCTGTTGAACGCCGCGCGCGCGCAGCAGTTGCCGGTTATTGAGCTTGAAGGGGCCGACAGCCAGATTGACCTGCTGCGCCAGATGCCAAACGATGGATTGTTGCTGCTGGAAGATACGTTGACCCACTGGCATACCAACGCCCGTCTGCTGCAGACGATGGTGAGCTGGTGGCTGGAGACGCCGCCCAGCGTCGACAAGCTGGCGCTGCCGGCCACCTTCAGCGAATCGCTGTATGACATCTTAATGCACGAGCGCAATCAGGCGTGGTGTTCAACGCTGCACGCGCTGCCAGCGGGCCGCTACGTAGTGGCCGTGGGGGCGTTGCATTTGTACGGTGAAGGGAATTTGCCGTCGTTGCTGAGATAAAAAAGCGGCCAATATTTCTATTGGCCCGTCAAAGAGGAATTTCATCGTTGTTATTATGCCGGGGGAGACCCCCGGTTGAGCCGATTGTCGCTCAAAGTGACCATCACTGCCAACACTATTGCGCAAGATGGTGCTATTTTTTAGCCACTCCACAGGCGTATGCTTAGGGCGTTTATTGTCTGTGCTAAGAAGGATTGCGATGACTCCCGCCGTTAAATTACTCGAAAAAAACAAGATTTCTTTCCGGGTCCACAGCTACGACCACGATCCCAGCGAAACGAATTTTGGTGATGAAGTGGTGCGCAAGCTGGGGCTGAATGCCGATCAGGTTTACAAAACGCTGCTGGTTGCGGTCAATGGTGACATGAAGCACCTCGCCGTAGCGGTGACGCCGGTGGCCGGTCAGCTGGATTTGAAGAAAGTGGCGAAAGCGCTGGGCGCCAAAAAAGTGGATATGGCCGACCCGATGGTCGCGCAGCGCACGACAGGGTATCTGGTGGGCGGTATCAGCCCGCTGGGGCAGAAAAAGCGCCTGCCAACGCTGATTGATGCGCCCTCTCAGGACTTTGACACCATTTTTATTTCGGGCGGCAAGCGCGGGTTGGACATTGAATTAGCCGCCCGCGATCTGGCAAAAATGCTGGATGCGCAGTTCGCGGACATTGCGCGACGGGAGTAAAAAAAGCCGGGTGGCGGCTTCGCCTTACCCGGCATACAAACTCACGACGTAGGCCGGGGCCACCCGGCACTCACGAAGGTTACTGCCAGCTCACTTCACCTTTCGGTTCATAGGCATTCACATCCAGCGGAGAGTTCTGCTCAATGTATTGCTTCAGCACCTCGGCATCGATAAAGCCGGTATTCACATAGCCTGGTTTGTCATCCAGATGCGGATAACCATCCCCGCCGGTGGCGTTAAAGCTTAAGGTCGCCATGCGGTAGGTTTTGGCGGGATCAACCGGTTCACCGTTGATCTTCAGGTCGTTAAGCACGCCGTCTTTTGCCACGAAGCTGACGTTAGCAAACTGCGGATAGGCCCCGGAGTCCGGCTTCATCTTCGCCACCGCCGTCAGGTAATCGCTCACCTCTTTGCCGCTCATATCGGCATATACCACCACGTTGCCGAACGGCTGCACCTTCAGCACATCTTTATAGGTGATATTCCCGCCCTCGATGGAGTCGCGGATACCGCCGCCGCTCATCACCGCAAAGTCAGCGTTGGTACGCGCCATTTGCGCGGCCAGCAGCAGGTGGCCCATATTGGTCTGCACAAAGCGGACTTTGCTGCGATCGCCTTCCAGCCTGCCGGTCAGAGTGCCGATCTTCACATCCAGCTGCGCTTTGCCTTTGTTCTGGAACGGCGACAGCAGGGAGAGCATCTGCTGGTTTTCAGGGATTTCCGGGGTATAGAGCACACGCTCGCTCTGCCCGTTGTCGTAGGTCACTTTCTTCTTCAGGTTGACCGGAATCAGCTGGTAATTCACCAGCTTCATCTCGCCGTTGCGGAATTCGAAGTCAGCGCGACCCACATATTTTCCCCACTCATGGGCCTGCACAATCCAGATCCCGTTCTGTTTATCCGGCGCGCAAGGGGTGCCTGGTACGTAATCCGCCTGCTTTTTATTTTCCGACGCCATGCACACCGGATCCTGTGAGTGACCACCCACAATCATCGCCAGCGCCCCGGCTGGCAGGCTGCGTGCCATCTCGACATCGCCCGGCGCGTTCGAGCCGTGGTCGCCATTATCGTAATGCCCCATATGGGTGGTGGCGATAATCACATCCGGCTTTTCGTTCTGCTGTAATTCCTGGATCACCAGCTTCGCTTCATCGGCCGGTTTACGGAATTCGATATCGGTGAAATATTCCGGGTTGCCGATTTTGGCCGTGTCATCGGTGGTCAGCCCTACCACCGCAATTTTAATATCCTGGCGTTTGAAAATGGCCCAGGGTTTAAATAAGCGCTCGCCGGTACTTTTCTGGTAAATATTGGCGGAGAGGAACGGGAATTTGGCCCACTTTTCCTGCTGGCGTAATACGGTCAGCGGATTATCAAACTCATGGTTACCCACGGCCATCGCATCGTAGCCAATCAGGTTCATGCCGCGGAAATCAGGTTCGGCATCCTGCAGATCGGACTCCGGTACGCCGGTATTAATGTCGCCGCCAGAGAGCAACAGCACGCTGCCGCCCTTCGCTGCGACCTCTTTGCGGATCCCGTCCACCAGCGTTTTCTGTGCCGAGAGGCCGTACTCGCCGTACTCGCTGCGCCAGAAGTGGCCGTGATGATCGTTAGTATGCAAAATGGTGATGTTATAGGTTTTATCTTGTTCATAGGCCTGGGCAGGCAGGCTGAGCAGCCCACATGCCGCTATTATTGCCAGCGCAACGCCTCGCTTCATTAACTTCATCTCTTCTCTCCCTGACTCATCGACAAACGCAAAAATTACAATGAGTAACCAGAATAGACAAATATCTTTTCAGAATTGCGACTTCCTTCATATCCCGGGGAAAGGTATGTTAGGCAGATAATAATTACTCCCTGCACTTCCAATAACAATTAACGTGGTATTTATGGCAATCAGTGAATCGACTCCTCCGGTGCCGGCCGCCAAGGCTCGCACCTCATTTGGTATTCTCGGCGCGATCAGTCTGTCGCATCTGCTTAACGATATGATTCAGTCGCTGATTCTGGCGATTTACCCGCTGCTGCAGTCTGAATTCTCGCTCACCTTTGTGCAGATCGGCATGATCACCCTCACCTTCCAGCTGGCGTCGTCATTGCTCCAGCCGGTGGTGGGCTACTGGACGGATAAATATCCGATGCCCTGGTCGCTGCCCATCGGCATGTGCTTTACCCTCAGCGGGCTGATCCTGCTGGCAATGGCAGGGAGCTTTGAAGGGGTGCTGGTGGCGGCGGCGCTGGTCGGTACCGGCTCGTCCGTCTTCCACCCGGAATCGTCCCGCGTGGCGAGAATGGCCTCTGGCGGCCGTCATGGGCTGGCGCAGTCCCTGTTCCAGGTGGGCGGCAACTTTGGTAGCTCCCTCGGTCCCCTGCTGGCGGCGGTGATTATTGCCCCGTACGGCAAAGGTAACGTGGCCTGGTTTGTGCTGGCCGCGCTGCTGGCGATTGTGGTACTGGCGCAAATCAGCCGCTGGTACGCTGCTCAACACCGGGTGAATAAGGGCAAACCCCAGGCCCCGGTGAAAAATCCGCTGCCGCGCAACAAGGTGATCCTGGCCGTTAGCATCCTGTTAATGCTCATTTTCTCGAAATACTTCTATATGGCGAGCATCAGCAGCTATTACACCTTTTATCTGATGGAAAAATTCGGATTATCGGTACAAAACGCACAGTTTCATCTGTTTGCGTTCCTGTTTGCCGTTGCAGCCGGGACGTTTATTGGCGGGCCGCTGGGCGATAAGATTGGGCGTAAATATGTGATTTGGGGCTCTATCCTCGGCGTAGCCCCCTTCACGCTTCTTTTACCCTACGCAACCCTATGGTGGACGGGCATTTTAACCGTGATCATTGGTTTTATCCTCGCGTCCGCGTTTTCTGCCATCCTGGTGTACGCTCAGGAGCTGTTACCGGGGCGTATCGGCATGGTTTCCGGGCTGTTTTTTGGCTTTGCCTTTGGCATGGGTGGCCTCGGAGCAGCGGTGTTAGGGCTGGTTGCCGACCATACCAGTATCTTTTTGGTCTACAAAATCTGTGCTTTCCTGCCACTTCTGGGGATGTTGACCATATTCCTGCCTGATTACCGGCATAAAGCCTGATTTATCCGCGGCCAAAGTCTGACTTTGGCCGCAGCCTTTCCTTCTGCCATAAGCCTTTCTTAGCCCCCTTCCTGAAAAATCATCCTGTTCTCCTTCCGTTTAACGCTTATTGCTGTTTTCTTCAAAATTCAACAATTATTCATAAACATAATCATTAGATTTGTCATAAACTATTACTCGGCTTTTTGGTTTTTTAACCAAAAATGGATCAACACAGCAACGAAAGGAGACGGAATGCATCACGCCACACCGCTTATCACCACCATTGTCGGTGGACTTGTTCTCGCATTTATACTCGGCATGCTTGCCAACAAACTGCGTATTTCCCCTCTGGTGGGCTATTTATTAGCGGGTGTGCTGGCCGGTCCGTTTACTCCAGGTTTCGTTGCTGATACCAAACTTGCCCCTGAACTGGCTGAACTTGGCGTGATCCTGCTGATGTTCGGCGTCGGTTTGCATTTCTCGCTGAAGGATTTGATGGCGGTAAAGGCCATCGCCATTCCCGGTGCCATCGCCCAGATAGCCGTGGCGACGTTGCTGGGTATGGCGCTTTCATCAATGCTGGGCTGGCCGCTGA
The DNA here is from genome assembly GCA_049284415.1 of Leclercia sp. Classification (GTDB taxonomy): domain Bacteria; phylum Pseudomonadota; class Gammaproteobacteria; order Enterobacterales; family Enterobacteriaceae; genus Enterobacter. Next base: position 212,115 of record JBAPXW010000005.1, on the reverse strand, counting down.
TGACCGGCATTGTGTTCGGGCTGTGTCTCTCCACCGCCAGTACCGTGGTGCTGCTGCGCGCGCTTGAAGAGCGACAGCTGATAGACAGCCAGCGCGGGCAGATCGCCATTGGCTGGCTGATCGTTGAAGACCTGGTGATGGTGTTGACGCTGGTGTTGCTGCCCGCTGTCGCCGGTATGCTCGAAAAAGACAACGTCGGCTTTGCCACGCTGGCGCTGGATATGGGCATCACCATCGGGAAAGTGGTGGCATTTATCGCCATTATGATGCTGGTAGGTCGTCGTCTGGTGCCGTGGATCCTCTCCCGCAGCGCCGCCACCGGCTCGCGCGAGCTCTTTACTCTTGCCGTGCTGGCCCTGGCGCTGGGCATCGCCTTTGGCGCAGTCGAGCTGTTTGATGTCTCCTTCGCCCTCGGCGCCTTCTTTGCCGGGATGGTGCTGAACGAATCTGAACTGAGCCACCGTGCGGCGCACGACACCCTGCCGCTGCGCGACGCGTTTGCGGTGCTGTTCTTCGTCTCCGTCGGGATGCTGTTCGACCCGCTGGTGCTGATTGACCAGCCGCTGGCAGTGCTCGGCACGCTGGCGATCATTATCTTCGGTAAATCGGTCGCCGCCTTTTTCCTGGTGCGGATGTTCGGCCACTCGCCGCGCACCGCGCTGACCATCGCCGCCAGCCTCGCGCAGATTGGTGAGTTTGCCTTTATCCTCGCCGGACTGGGGATGGCGCTGAACCTGCTGCCGCAGGCGGGACAAAACCTGGTGCTGGCGGGGGCGATCCTGTCGATTATGCTCAACCCGGTGCTGTTCGCGCTGCTGGAGAAATACCTCGATAAAACCGAAACCCTCGAAGAGCAGACTCTGGAAGAGGCGATCGAGGAAGAGAAGCAGATCCCGGTGGATATTTGCAACCATGCGCTGCTGGTCGGCTTTGGCCGCGTCGGTAGCCTGCTGGGCGAGAAGTTAATGGCCCAGGGCATTCCGCTGGTGGTGATTGAAACGTCCCGCACCCGCGTGGATGAGCTGCGCGAGCGCGGGGTTCGCGCGGTGCTGGGTAATGCGGCGAATGAAGAAATCATGGATCTGGCGCACCTTAACTGCGCGCGCTGGCTGCTGCTGACCATCCCCAACGGCTATGAAGCCGGTGAGATTGTGGTCTCAGCCCGCGAAAGATTCCCGCACCTGGAGATTATCGCCCGGGCACATTATGACGACGAAGTGGAATACATTATCGAGCGCGGCGCCAATCAGGTGGTAATGGGCGAGCGTGAGATTGCCAATACCATGCTGTCGCTGCTGGAGAAACCGCCGGTTGAAGAGGCGGTGACGGGATAAAAATAAAAGCCTGCTGGCGCTTCGCTTAGCAGGCCTACGTTGTAGCCCCGGCAAGCGTAGCGCCGCCGGGGAATTCTGCTATCGCTCCCAGTACGACTCTTCCAGGCTGTCTTCCCTTTCCGGCAGGCCACGCGTTAAGCGCGGCGAGTGCTGGTTCAGCACCTGATAACTCACGCGGTTCGCGTATTTGCACACCTGCGCCAGCGACGAGTAGGTCAGCCACGAAAACGCGTGTTTGCTGGAATTTGGCACGTTGGTGCGGTGGAAGGCGTTCGCGGTGATATCGTGCAGCAACGCCGCCAGCGCGCCGTCGCCTGCGCCGTTGGTGTTCATGATCTTCTCTGGTCCGCCCATATACGGGGCGATGTGCGAGAAGATACGCAGCGGGTTCTGACAATCTTTGTGGCGCATCGCGCGGCTGAATTCAAACTGGTTGAACTCGGCGATGGCTCCCGGCAGCAGCGGGTGCTGGGTTTTACGTTTGACTTCTTCTTCGGTGAAACCGGCCATATACAGGCCCACCGGCCCGGCCGTACAGAGCACCAGATCGACCCAGTCCAGCGCTTTATCAGACGCCAGCAGCGGATCGCTCTCCCCGGTCAGGGCTTCGGCCTCTTCTTCGTTCATCGCCAGAATCGAGACGTGCTCTTTCAGGAACGCCTGCCACCACTCGGGGTTATCGGCAATCACGAATTTCGTCCCCAGCGTTAACACCACCGGCACGTTGTATTTTTTCGCGTATTCCACCGCCTTCATGGTGGCTTCCGGCATTGGCTCGCCCGGCTTACAGCGCACCAGATAGGAGGTCAGCACCAGCGCGGAGGCTCCCGCAATCACCTCTTCCGGAATGCTGTCGGCACGCAGCTTGTTCATATGGCCCGGGCTGATGGCAAAGGTCCGTTCGCCGGAATCGCTAATCAGGGTGAAGCAGCGGCCAATCGCCCCGTCCACGCCCTGCAGGTAGTTCAGATCCGTACGGCTGGAGGTGTTGCACAGATAACGGTAGGCGTAACCGCCAATTTCGATGTTGCTGCACATCACGCCCAGCAGCACCGAGCGGTCATCAGCCAGTACGGAGTAGTTATGCATGGTGTTGCCGATGGTGCCACCGGCAAACTGATGGGTGATCAGGTTGTCACGCACCAGCTCCTGATACAGCGCTTCCGCCACATCGTCTTCAATCACCAGAGAGTGTCCGGCGCTCAGGCCGTAACGTGCGACAAACGCATCGTCCACTTTTGCTTCAATATCCACCAGCGTCTGATCGATACCCACCACCCAGGCGGCGTTGGTCTCATTCTCCGGCTGAATTTGTTGCAGCAGGGGATCGCGGGCGTTAACGGGAAAGTAGTGTTTAGATTTGCGTTTACCGGGAAATTTCATGTTCTGGGCTACGAGTGACGGATGGGCCGGAAATGGTAGCACAAACCCGGCCCGGAGTGCGATTAGCGGCTGTTGGTCACCAGCGACACCATCATCTCGATATGTTCAGGATCGTCGTTCAGGGCCGGGATGTACTCGTACTTTGTCCCGCCGGCTTCCAGGAAGAATTCCCGGTTTTGCACTGCAATCTCTTCCAGCGTTTCGAGGCAGTCCGCCGCAAAGCCCGGCGACATCACCTGAATGTGCTTCACGCCCTTCTCGCCCAGCATTTTGAGGGTTTCGTCGGTGTAGGGCGTCAGCCACGGCTCGCGGCCAAAGCGCGACTGGAAGGTCATCATCACCTTCTCCGGCGGCAGCCCCAGCGCGGAAACCAGCTCGCGGGTGGTATCGCGGCAACGCTGGGGATAGTCATCGCCTTCATCGGCGAAGCGCTGCGGAATACCGTGATAGGAGAGCAAGAGCAGATCCGGCTCGCCGTGTTTCGCAAACGACGCACGTGCGCTGCTGGCGAGAGCATTGATGTACATCTCGTTATCCGCGTAGTCGCGAATAAATGTCACGCCAGGAATATGGCGGCGGGTCGCCAGAATGCGCCCCAGTTCATCCCAGACGGCGGCTACCGTGGAGCAGGAGTATTGCGGATACAGCGCCAGGACCACGATATGGTCAACACCCTGCGCCAGCAGTTCATCAACCGCACTTTTCAGCGACGGTTTGCCGTAGCTCATACCGAGCACGACCGGTGTATCCGGCAGTCGGGCGGCCAGCGCTTTCTCCTGACGACGGCTATAGACCATCAGCGGCGAGCCTTCTTCCATCCATACGGACTGATACAGTTTTGCCACGCGTGGAGAACGGATCGGCAGGATCACGCCTCGCAGCAACGGCCACCACAGCAGGCGCGGGGTGTCCACAACGCGCGTGTCGCTCAGAAACTGGCGCAGATAACGGCTAACCGCTGCGGAGGTGGGGGCTTCGGGGGTACCTAGATTGGCAAGCAGGATGCCGGTTTTCGCCTGACTCATTCACGCCTCATAACCATTTGACTGGCTGATAATTGTATCTGAAAAGCGGGTAAACGGAACCAATTGCAGTGAGAGATGAGATGAGAATATTTCTCACCCGGAGAACCCGGGTGAGAGGGTGCGATTAGCCGAGGATTTTTTCCAGCTCTGCACGAACGTCAGCGACAGGCTTGGTGCCGTCTACTTTTGCGTATTGGGTGTTACCCGCCTGCGCTTCTTTCGAGTAGTAGCCGATCAGCGGCGCGGTCATCTGATGGTATTCCACCAGGCGCTTACGCACGGTCTCTTCCTGATCGTCTTTACGCGTGGACAGCTCGTCGCCGGTCACGTCGTCTTTACCTTCTACCTTCGGCGGATTGAATTTGATGTGGTAAACGCGGCCAGAGGCAGCGTGTACGCGACGACCAATGATGCGATCGACGATCAGCTCATCCGGTACGTCGAACTCCAGCACGTAATCCACGTTGATGCCGGCTTCTTTCATGGCATCAGCCTGCGGAATGGTACGCGGGAAGCCGTCCAGCAGGAAACCGTTGCGGCAATCTTCCTGAGTAATGCGTTCTTTAACCAGCGCGATAACCAGCTCATCCGTCACCAGTTTGCCGGCGTCCATGATGTCTTTTGCCTGTTTGCCCAGCTCGGAGCCAGATTTAACAGCGGCACGCAGCATGTCACCCGTAGAGATTTGCGGAATACCGTATTTCTCCATGATGAACTGAGCCTGAGTTCCTTTACCCGCGCCCGGAGCGCCAAGCAGAATAATACGCATTGCGAAAATCCCCTCAAAAGTTGGTTCAATTTTTCAAAAGCGCTAAACAATACCATCAAGATGGGTATGGCTCAAGAAAGGTGGGGAGGCTGAAACGGTTAATGAGGGGAATTTATTAGAAGGTGCGGTCTGAATGCCCTCTCCCTGTGGGAGAGGGCCGGGTGAGGGCAAATTACGCCAGCAGCAGCGCGTTCACGCGCTTAATGAACTGGTTTGGATCTTCCAGCGTGCCGCGCTCGGCCAGCAGGGACTGATCCAGCAGCAGCTCGACCCACTCGGCGAAGCGAGCTTCATCCTGGGTTTCTGCCGCACGCTTCACCAGCGCGTGATCCGGGTTCAGTTCGAAGATGTACTTCACTTCCGGTACGCTCTGGCCCGCCGCGGCGAACAGCTTCGCCATCTGGGTGCTCATCTCGTCAGAATCGGTGGTGACGATGGCTGGCGTGTCAGTCAGACGATGGGTGAAACGCACCTCTTTCACACGCTCGCCGAGATGGGTTTTCACGCGCTCAACAAACGGCTCGAGCGCTTTTTCCGCTTCTTTCGCGGTTTCGTCCACCTCGTCTGCCAGCTTGTCGATGGATTCATCGGCTTTCGCCACCGACTGGAATGACTTGCCGCTGAACTCGGTCAGGTAGTTCATCATCCACTCATCGATGCGATCGGAAAGCAGCAGCACTTCGATGCCTTTCTTACGCAGCAGCTCCAGATGCGGGCTGCTCTTCGCCGCAGCATAGCTGTCTGCGGTGATGTAATAGATCTTCTCCTGCCCTTCTTTCATGCGCGCGATGTAGGCTTCCAGCGACACGGTCTGCTCGGCAGAGTCGGTGTGCGTGGAGGCAAAGCGCAGCAGTTTGGCAATCGCTTCAACGTTGGCTGAATCTTCTGCCGGGCCCTCTTTCAGCGCCAGACCGAACTGTTTCCAGAAGGTGAGGTATTTTTCCTCGCTGTCTTTCGCCAGCTTATCCAGCATCTGCAGCGCACGTTTGCTCAGGGCGGTACGCAGATTGCGGGTGACGGTGCTGTCCTGCAGGATCTCACGGGAGACGTTCAGCGGCAGATCGTTAGAATCGATCAGACCGCGCACAAAGCGCAGGTAGTTCGGCATGAACTGCTCGGCTTCGTCCATGATGAACACGCGCTGCACGTACAGCTTCAGGCCGTGCTTGTGATCGCGGTTCCACATATCCCACGGCGCCTGCGCCGGGATGTACAGCAGGCTGGTGTATTCCTGCTTCCCTTCCACACGGTTGTGGCTCCAGGTCAGCGGATCGGTAAAGTCGTGGGCGATGTGCTTGTAGAACTCGTTGTACTCTTCGTCTTTGATTTCAGACTTGTTACGCGTCCACAGCGCCTGGGCCTTGTTGATCTTCTCCCAGGAGAGCACGGTTTCACCGTCCTGCTCTTCCTGTTTTTCGATCTCGACCGGCAGGGCGATATGGTCAGAATATTTGCTGATGATGGAGCGTACGCGCCAGTCGTTGAGGAAATCGTCTTCCCCTTCGCGCAGGTGCAGGGTGATCTCGGTACCGCGATCCGCTTTGGTGATGTCGGCAACGGTGTATTCACCCTCGCCGTGCGATTCCCAGAACACGCCGCTCTCAGCGTCTTCGCCCGCTGCACGGGTGCGCACGGTGACTTTATCCGCCACGATAAACGCGGAGTAGAAGCCGACGCCGAACTGGCCGATCAGCTGGCTGTCTTTCGCCTGATCGGAACCCATAGACTGCAGGAACGCTTTGGTGCCGGATTTGGCGATGGTGCCGAGATGGTCAATGACTTCATCGCGGGTCATCCCGATCCCGTTATCAGCGATAGTCAGGGTGCGGTTCTCTTTATCAAAAGAGACGCGCACGCGCAGCTCGCCGTTGCCTTCATACAGCTCTGGCTTAGAGAGCGCACGGAAACGCAGCTTATCTGCCGCATCAGAGGCGTTAGAGATAAGCTCACGCAGGAAGATTTCTTTATTGGAATAAAGAGAATGGATCATCAGGTGCAGAAGTTGTTTTACTTCTGACTGGAAACCGCGGGTTTCTTGTCCTTTCATACTAAGTCGACCTCAACAATGCCATTTAATGGGGTTTAAAAGCGTTGAGGGAGAGATGGGGATAAACGGGAAACTTTTCAAGCGGAGGCCATGCATACAGCCTCCGTTTGTTCAGAAAATAAGCTTGTGACGCCCGGCCAGCGAGTGCGACAGCGTGGTGCCGTCGACCATTTCCAGCTCGCCACCTACCGGAACGCCATGGGCGATACGGCTGGCAACCACGCCTGACTCCGCGCACAGCTCACCGATATAGTTGGCTGTTGCTTCCCCCTCCACCGTTGGATTGGTGGCGAGGATCACCTCGCTTATCGTTTCCGATTTCAGACGCTGTTCAAGCCGGTCAAGACCGATATCATCCGGGCCAATCCCGTCCAGGGGCGAAAGATGGCCCATCAGCACAAAATAACGGCCAGAAAACTGCCCGGTCTGCTCGATGGCGTAGATGTCCGCCGGACTCTCCACCACGCAGATCTGACCGTTTTCCTGACGACGCGGATTGGTGCAGATGTTGCACACGTCCTGTTCGGTAAAGGTGCGGCAATCGGCACAGTGACCGATTTCCGACATGGCGCGGGTCAGTGCCTGCGCCAGGCGCATACCGCCGCTGCGATCGCGCTGCAACAGGGTAAACGCCATGCGCTGCGCTGATTTCGGGCCAACGCCCGGCAGGCAGCGTAGCGCTTCCATTAGCTGCGTGAGTAGCGGACTGGTTTGCATCAAAGCCTTCCTTTTGTGTAGCCGTGTACGAAAAATAAAGGGGCATAGAGTAGCATCTGTCCGCCAACAAAACATCGCTCAGTTATAGGTGAAGGTCATCGTCCCCGCCGCATTGGCCTTTCCTGGGGTGATCGTGGATTTGTTTTTATAATAATCCGCGGTAAAGGTCAGCGTTTCGCCTTGCGCCGCGCCGCCGGGACTGGACGGATCGGCAAACGCGGTGTAACCCCGGCTGCTATTGCTGACGCGCTGGGAAGAGAGGATCGCGATGGGGGTGTTCAGCGGCAGGCCGCTTTGCCCGCTGTCGTATTCCCCCGAATCCAGCCGTAAGTTCAACTGCACGCCCACGCCGTCTGCCACGGTGGATTCCCCGTCCTGCGACAGGGCGATCAGGGTGTTATTCTGATTGTCGCCATCGGTGACCGCCGGAGCCTGCAGGGTTAACGAGACGTTGGTGCCGGGCTCACAGGTCAGGTTGACCTGGCGCGTGACCCCGCCGACGCGCGGACTGGCATCAAAGCGCGTCATGTTAATATCCGACATCGCAAAGTTGAGCGCCGCCACATCGGATGTACAGCCTGTTGCTTTGACGTTGATCTGGCTGGAAGAGACCGTCAGGCGAGAGGCGATATCCCCGTCACCGCTGGTGCTTTTGCTTTCACGAAAATCGACCCGGGCCAGCGGCGAGGGGAGCGCCAGGGTACCGCTGCTGATCTTCCCCCCGGTTGCCACCAGCTGCAGGCGATAGGAGGAGTTGTTGAGGGTGTGACCCGACGTCAGAAAATTCGCGTCGCCATTCTGCCAGGTGTTATCGATGGCACGTTCATCATCATACGGCCCGGCCTGATTCAGGGTATAAACCCTGACCCCGATCCCATCCAGACCGGTGGGATAGACCCTGTCGCCAATTGAGACGCCCGTCTGTGGTGATGACAGGTAGAGAAACCCGACATAATAACTATTGAAGCAGTTACTGATCGTCACTTTACTGTCGCTGCCGCCAACATAGCCCGAGTCATATAAAATCGTCCCCGCAGCATAACCGCTGCTGTTGATAACAATATTATCCGGCAATGCAATGGTCGAGACAGAAACGCTGTCATTACTGTCCCGCTTGCAGCTAGCAAACGATGAAAACGACAACAGAAATAAAATGGAGCCCAACAGATAAACGAGCCGCATGGAATATCTCCCGCAAGAAATCAGTTATAGATAAAATTAAGGGTGACGGCCGAGCTGAATTCCCCGGCGGTACTTTTTCCCTCAGGAGAATAGAGCCGCGCAATGAGGGTTAAATTGCCCCCTGCCGTCTGGGCATCAACCGGAAAGGTGTAGCTCACGCCATTGGCAAGGTTTACCGGCGACGCGCCGTCGGCATTGTAAATCTGCAGGCCAATCCCCTGCGCGCCCGCTTCTGCCTGATTGGCATAGATAACGCTTCCCCAGCTGCCGTCATCATAGGGCATCCCGGTGAAGGTGACGGTCGCGCGGGTCAACCCTTGGGTGCACGCCGTCAGGTTAATTGTAAAAGGGATATTCGCACTGTGCGCCCCGGCGAAGGCCAGATCCTGGCGGGCGTACACGCCTAAATCCACCCGGCCAGGCACCGTCACGCTGCAGACCGACTGGGTTATATTGCCGCTCACCGAGAAGTTAACCACGTCCTGATCGTTATATGCCGCGACTGCGTGCGCGAATAATAACAACGCAAGGACAGAAGAGTTCCGTTTATTCATCACGCCATTCCCTTAGCCATTATTTACCGGCATTGCAAGACACTGCCCACGGTAAAAGATAATGTTATTTTCCTGCTTCGCTTCAGGCAGGACATAATTGACCTGACACTGTTTATCCGCTGTTGCACCCCATTTCACGTGCAGCATGCCTGTCGGCTGCAGGCCGACCAGATACACCTGTCCGTCGTCGCCCACAATATTGGTGCGCACCGTTTCGTCATCGTTATCTTCCGTCGTGACCACCGCGCCGAACGGCACGGCTTTACCCTGATAATCGAGGGTCATCATCGACTTATACCCTAGCCATGTTTGATAGCGGGCCAGCACCACCGCGCCGCGCGTCGGTACCAGCTTCTTGTTCATATTATCCATATCCGCATTGGCGATATCCGCGTCGGAGCTGTCCAGCGTCACGTTGTTGATATGGTAGGGTCTGACATAAGGGATGACCGCATTGCCAAACCAGTCGGTGTGAATGTTGGACTGCCCCGCCACCGGAACATCCGCGACGCCGGGCGCCTGTACGAGCGCAATGCTTTCGTTCAACGCGCGCGAAAGCGTCACGCCTTTAGAATGGACGACCGCCCCGCCCCTCACGCCATAGCTGTAGCGCTGATTGTATTCATCGTATCCATAACCGGTAGACAGGTCGGCGTAGCTGCTCTGATAGTTCACATTCAGATTGCCGTTGGTCTTTTTCGAGGATGAATCGTAGCCTTCCGATGCCTGCCAGTTTAAGGCGTTGTCCTTCAGCATGCTGCCCGTGAGGCCAAGGTTGTGGGTGGTATGGTTATCCCCATCACTGTTAACCGCGTAGTTTGCTGACACGCTCTGCCACTGCTCGTCGTTGCTGAACGCGCTGAAAGGCAGGCTGAAAGTGATCGAGATGGCATCATCGTTCGTGGCTTGATCATCACTTTCGGAGGCATAGTTCTTGTTATGGGCGTAGTTAACAAAGTATGAGAGCTTACCGATGCTGTTGCTGTAGCCGATATTGAGCGAATCCATTCGGGAATCATCCCAGTAGGACTCGCTGATCAGAGAGACGGCCAGCGTTCCCCAGTCGGTATTTTGTGAAATGGAAAGGTCAAAGCGATTACGCTCTCGGCCAGAATCATTCAGATCGTCCCCTTCATTCCAGTTATCGCTGAAATTCTGAAACGAGTAGTACCCACTGGACGAATAGCGATAGCCGGCCAGAGAAAAGGTGGTATCGGTGGCCTGCAGCGTCTTGCTGTAGCGCAGCCGGTAAGACTGGCCTTCGTCGCTGGACGGGCTTTCAGAGGCTCTTTTTTTCTTAAGCTGGGCCCAGGCCTGGGAGATATCCAGCGAGAACGCCCCTAACTCGCCCAGGTTCACCCCTGCGCCGATCAGCAGGTTGGTGTATTTGTCTTCAGCCTGGATAAAGCCGCTAAACAGGGTCAACCCCGCGCCGATGCCTCTGGCAGCGGAAGCCTGCACAAAGTTGAATTCATTAGTACGGTTGCTTTCATGGCGCGTTTTGCCCATCACCGCCGAATAACGCCCCTGGCCTTCACGCTGGAGCACCGCAAGCGAGGCATAAGGCACGACAAAGCGATGCTCAGAGCCATCGGACTCTTTAACCACTACCTGCAAATCCCCGGAACTGCCCGTAGGGTAGATATCATTGATGGCAAACGCGCCGGGAGAAACCGTGGTTTTATAGATAACGTAGCCGTTCTGATACACCGACACTTCGGCGTTAGTCCGGGCGATACCGCGCACCACCGGGGCGAATCCCTGCTGGCTGTCGGGCAGCATTTCGGTATCGGAGTAGAGCATCACGCCAGTAAAGCCGGTGCTGTCGAAAATGCCCGGCTGGGTGTTGCTTTCCCCGACCACCATCTGGCTACGCAGGGCGTGAATATCCCGGGAAATATAGGTGTAAACCGAATCCCAGTTCTGCCCGTCATCGTCGTGATTCCAGGTGGAATAATTGCGCAGACGCCAGGGGCCAGCATTGAGTCCGGGCTGGATACTCACGAACTGGCTACTGTCGCTGTCGCCCCCGTCTCGTGGCGTGACGTTCTGCCCCGACAGGCTGTAATTCAGCAATCCTGCCGTAATTCCCTCATCCCAGCGTTCTTCGGAAACATAGCCGCGCACGTTTGTGAGCATGCCGACCTGGGGGACGGACAGCTCATAACGCTGACGCGCAATATCCAGGTGCTCTTTCGCATCCGGGATCGCCGCCAGCTGCACGCAGGGATCGCCCGTGTTGGACAGCTGAGGGTAGTTATCGGTACGGATATTCCACTGTTTTAGCAGCGTCATATCCAGACACGCCTGGCTCCCGCTCTTTTGTGCATCATTATGAAAGGATAACGTTCGGGTATCGACGTAGCTGCCATTAATATACACGTCGACGTTGTAATCGCCCGGCGGCACGGTATCTTGTGCAAATAAATCGAGGTCTAATTCGGGCACTGACGCATCAGATGTTTCTAACAGATGCGGGTTAAAATACTCTTTGGCCAACGCACATCGCTGGAATACCAGAATAATCAGTCCGATCTGCAGAGCAGAAAAGGTTACACGCCTGGTGATTACGCTCATAATAAGTATCCATGCAAAAACTTTCCATTTACCGTATCAATACGCCTGCGAATAACCTTTGGTACTCATACCGAAATCATCCAGTATTTTCCACGTCACCTGGCCATGTGCCGGGAATTTTTTATCCGCGATAGTGAGCTGAGAATAAGGCGCAACAAAATAAGGCGCAGACAGGGTCTCGCCATTCACAACCAGGGAGGAGAAATTCATATAATTCGGCGTGGTATTCTTTGCTACCAACGCTGTTCCGCTGATATTCCACTGTAATTTATCCGCGACGCGATCCGGGGTCGCCCCTTTCAGCGCAGCCGGGCGATAAATCATTTTTATGCGCGAGTTAATCGCGATCTGCAGCGTATTTTTATCCGGCCCGTCGGTCGCCGCCGGAATGCCTTTGACATTCAGCCACAGCATGGATTCGCGATCGTCCGGCAGGGGTTTTCCTGAACGCACAACCCGAATAGCGGCCTGTCCGCCCGACTCCAGTCGGAAGAGTGGAGGGGTAATGATAAAGGCATCTTTTTCAGGGGAATGTTCATCTGCCGGGGAGAGCCATGACTGCACCAGGTTCGTCACGTTGTCTTTATTTTCAATCGACAAGGTTGCCGCCTGGCGGGAACCATCAAAAACAAGGCGCGTGCCGCCTATCAGCAAACTCGCCTGCGCAGGGAGAACAACGAAAACAGACAGCAAAAAGGAGACGGCCAGTTGATACAATTTCATAGGTTATCCTGAAGGGAGGAGTCGCCTCCTCCCTTCACTCCCTTACTGGTAAGAAACGTTGTAAGTCAGGGTGCTGGATACCGCACCTTTGGTCGCCCCGGTAGCCGTGGCCACCAGCTGAGCGGTATAGTCAACGTTCACATCACCACCGGCCTCTGGAAGCGTGATAGCGTCGTTACCGTCATTTGCCTCAACGGTGGTTTCGCCCTGCTTAATGAGCACCGCAACGTTGGTTGCCGCAGAGCTGGTAGCGGTATTTTTAAAATAGCTATTATTCCCGTCGGTTTCGCCGGAGAATTTAATATAGGCTGCTGTCGGGCCTTCCGTTGGGCATCCGCTTAATAAAATAGAGAAGCTTTTTGGCGCACCCGTATCACCCTGCGCAGCCAGATCGGATTTTAATGTACCACCTAAATCAACGGTAGATTTACCGTCATTCACCGTCACCGTACAGGCGGTATCCAGCACAGACCCGACAAAGGTCACTTCATTATTTGCCGCAGTGGCCTGAGTTACGCTACCCAGCGATGCGAGCAATACAACAACAGAGCCGTTTAATAAATTCACTTTCATGATCAATCCTTTTTAGGTCGATGAAAAACATCCCATTGAAATATATATTATTTCACAGGACGAATGAGGACATGCTGAAACGAGACGCATAGTAATACCCTCAGACAATTCTCGCATCTCTAAAATTAATCGATCAACCGTTCTTTAGCACTATTAATCAACTTGTGACGCAAGCGATCTTTATTTATCGGTTAAACACACTCGATAGACTGTTAATTCCGATCATATTCGTCAAATGGATAAATCATAAAAATAAAAAACAAAGAGACAGAAGATATATATATAAGAATAAATATCGATGAAGTGAATTAAAGTAAAGGGTAATACCAGGAGAGGAGCGAGAAGAGAAAGTAAGCGGCGATCGTCACCGCTTACCCTGCCGCATCAGAATGGCATTTTAAAGCCCGGTGGCAGCTGCATTCCTGAGGATACAGACGCCATTTTCTCTTTTTGCGTTTCGTCGATACGGCGCGCAGCATCGTTGAATGCAGCAGCTACCAGATCTTCCAGCATGTCTTTGTCGTCTTCGAACAGGCTAGGATCGATCTCCACGCGACGGCAGTTATGCGCGCCGTTGATAGTGACTTTAACCAGACCTGCGCCCGATTCGCCAGTCACTTCCAGCTGCGCGATCTCTTCCTGCATCTTCTGCATTTTGTCTTGCATCTGCTGGGCCTGCTTCATCAGGTTACCCAGACCGCCTTTACCACCAAACATAGGCTTCTCTCTTCAGTCACGTTACAGATAACAACCGTAAGTCAGACTCACGATCAAATGGGGCGAATACTCTCTTCATCCAGATCTGCATCAAAATAGCGCTGCAGGGTCTGAATGTTATTATCCGCGATAATGGACTCGCGCGCCTGCGCGAGCTTCTCTTCATAGATGGCCTGACGCCACTCCAGCGGCGTTCGCACCGCCGGATTATCATCTTCAATGACAGTCAATTCAACCGGCATACCCCGTAATGTGCCAAGCGCCTCAGTCAGCACCTGCTGGGCGCTCGCCGAGTTCAGGTGACGCTGGCCCGAGCGCAGATGCAGGCAGACCCGATTGCCTTCCTGCTCGCACCAGGCGTTCAGCGCAACCTGTTCCACCAGCTTAGGGAGCTTCAGCTGGCTGACCTCGGCCGCCCACGCGTCGCGTTGCAGCGACTCTTCGGCAAGCTTAGCGGACAGCTCTGGCGTCTTCTCATGCTCCAGCGCTTTTTTCAGCGCCTTCGGCGTGGTGATTTCCACCTTGACCGCTTCGGTCGGGGCGGTGGATTTCCAGCGATACGCCTCTTTCTTCACCGGAGCCTGTGGCTCAGCAGGGCTTGTCGCGGCACGCGACTGGACGCGATCCGAGACCGATGCCAGACGTTCAAGCGCAGCGTTATTTACCGGCCGCGCTCTGCCTGGCGCTGCCGGTTCACTCTTTTTTGGCTTGGGTGCTCCCTGCGCGCGCTGAAGCTGATTGCGGGCGGCGAGCACCTGACTGGTGGCATCCGACAGCGGCACATCATGGCGCGGCGGTGGAGGCGCACTCTGCTGAGCGGGCACCTGCGTCGGCGTCAACACCGCCGTAGGAGCAACCGGGGCGAATGACGGCTGTTGAACCTCGGGTTCAGGCAGCGGCATCCGCGGGTGGAACGCCAGCGCGCGCAGCAGGGTCATTTCAACGCCCATGCGTCGGTCCGGCGCGAACGGCAGCTCCTTGCGACCAATCAATAACGTTTGATAGTAGAGCTGCACATCCGTTGGCGGAAGGGTTCGCGCCAGCTCACGCATTCGCTGTTCAATGGCCGCCATATCCGTGCCGAGGGCTGCCGGCGAGAGCTGCACCATCGCAATGCGGTGCAGCAGGCTCAGCATCTCGACCAGCAGCGCTTCCCACTCGATGCCGCGTGAGGCCGCCGCATCCACTAATGTCATCACACGCTCACCGTTGGCCTCGACCACCGCTTCAATCAGCGACAGCGCCTGATCGTCGTCCAGCGTGCCGAGCATGGTGCTGACCGCGAGCGTAGAGAGCACACCGTCACCGCTGGCAATCGCCTGATCGGTAAGGCTGAGCGCATCGCGCAAACTGCCGTCGGCCGCACGGGCCAGCAGCTGCAGGGCGCGCGGCTCGTGCGTCACCTGCTCTTCATTAAGAATGTGCTCGAGCTGATCGCGGATCTGCTCAACGTCCAGCGCCTTCAGATGGAACTGCAGGCAGCGGGATAAAATGGTGACCGGCAGCTTTTGCGGATCGGTCGTCGCCAGCAGGAATTTGACGTGCGAAGGCGGCTCTTCCAGCGTTTTCAGCAGAGCGTTAAAGCTGTGGCGGGACAGCATGTGCACTTCATCGATCAGATAGACCTTAAAGCGGCCACGCGCCGGAGCATACTGGACGTTATCCAGCAGATCGCGGGTATCTTCGACTTTGGTGCGTGAAGCGGCATCGATCTCAATCAGATCGACAAAGCGCCCCTGCTCGATTTCACGGCAGTTATCACAAACGCCACACGGCGTCGCGGTGATCCCGCTTTCGCAGTTAAGGCCTTTCGCCAGCAAACGGGCAATAGAGGTTTTACCGACGCCACGGGTGCCGGAAAAAAGATAGGCGTGATGGATACGTCCTAGCGATAAGCCGTTCGCCAGGGCGGTCAGCACATGTTCCTGGCCGACAACGTCAGCAAAGGTTTGGGGTCGCCATTTTCGGGCTAACACCTGATAACTCATGGGCGGGCTCTGCAACGCTGGAAGGTGGATAATCAGGGGGGTAATGCTAACACAACCTCACCCGTTGGGCGAGGTTGTGGGAGGGGGATTAATGTCCCGGGAAAGGCACGAGGCTGTAGCTGGTAATGCCCTGTTTTTCCAGACGCTGTTCACCGCCCAGATCGAACAGGTTAATGATGAAGGCCGCATCGGTCACTTCACCACCCAGACGACGGATCAGCTTCACGGTGGCTTCAATGGTGCCGCCCGTTGCCAGCAGATCGTCAACCACCAGCACTTTGTCGCCAGGCTGGATCGCATCGATGTGGATCTCCAGCTGATCGGTGCCGTATTCCAGCTCGTAGCTTTCAGCGATGGTTTCACGCGGCAGTTTACGCGGCTTACGCACCGGGACAAAACCGACGCCCATTGCCAGCGCTACCGGCGCGCCAAACAGGAAGCCACGCGCTTCGGTGCCAACCACTTTGGTGATCCCGGCGTCCTTATAACGCTCAACCAGCAATTCAATGCTGAGAGCATACGCTTTCGGGTCTTCCAGCAAGCTGGTGACATCGCGGAAAAGAATACCCGGCTTCGGATAATCCTGGATGCTTTTGATGCTGTTTTTAAGATATTCAAGCTGCTGCGCAGTTGCGGTCATAAGTGTGTGCCTGATGAAAACGGTGTTGCTCACGGAGCGCATAACGTAGGGTCAAAGTAACAATTGTTTAACCTTTAACCAGGCGCACCCGTGCTCGAAAACGGTCGAATTTACTGGCTGCGCACGAGAATTGCAACAGCCATTCTGCGGATTATTACTTTTGTTGCGTTTCATCAACCACCGGGATCCGCCACATGAAAATCAGCAGACAGCTCAGGATCCCCAGCAGCAGGATCCGCACCCACAGGATGTGGACCAGCCATAATGAGATGGCGAAGGTCACCAGGATCAGCGCAATGGCGCGCGGCTTAGCCCCAGGCGGCATGGCCCGGTACTGCTGCCAGTGGCGCAAATAGCCACCAAACCACGAGCGATGCACCAGCCAGTGGTGAAAACGCGGCGACGAACGGGCAAAGCACCAGGCCGCCAGCAGGATGAAGGGCGTGGTCGGCAACAGAGGCAAAACGACGCCCAGCGTGCCAAGCACTACCGCAAGCCAGCCAATGATGATTAAAATAGTACGCTGCATAATGCGAATCGTTATCAAACTGAACGGCTACTGTACCACTGGAGAGCGGATTGAAAACAGCCTTGCTTTTACAGACGCTGCAAAATCAGCTGACGGCCCTGCGCACGCAGGCCGCCCCGTTGATGCAGCACGCAACCCTGAAGCCGCGTTTTGACCGGCAGCTGTTTCGCACCCGCAGCACCGTAATGAAAGATTATCTGGATGAAGCCCAGCATAATCTTGATGAACTGGGCCACGCGGTAGAAAAGGCGCAGACAGAGCAGGTTGTCTGGCTGGCAAGCCATCTGGCTGAGCAAATTGCCGCCCTGCACCGGGAGATCGCCGCCTGGCCGTTACGCCTCTGGGACAGCGCCTCTGCGGGGGCAACAAAATGGCAGCGCAAGCGCCTGGAGCATCAGGAGTTTGAACGTCGGCTATGTGAAATGAAAGATGAACGCCAGATGAAGCTGAACCAGGCCGATACTTTGGAAGAGCAGCAGCGCCTGATGCGCGAAATCACCGCCCTCGAGGGCCGCCTTGAACGCTGTCGCAAAGCGCTGGATGATATTGAGCGCGTGATTGCGCGTATGACCCGTTAACTGGAGAACATGATGTCACTGGAAAATGCCCCGGACGAGGTCAAACTGGCCGTCGATTTAATTATGCTGCTGGAAAACCACGATTTACCGGCCGAGACGGTATTGAAAGCGCTGGAGATTGTGAAGCGAGATTTTGAGGGGAAATTACCCTCCCCCGCTAAGGGAGAGGGTTAAAGAAAGTATCACGCCGGAGTCGGATCGTCGCCCTTAACCTCGCGCTTCACTTCCGTATGCTCGTCACCCTTCTCATTGCGCAGGTGAACTTCAAGCTGGTTGAAGGCGATGTTAATGTCGTTTTCACGGCACAGACGCTCGATGGCGCGGTTCAGCTCATCCACGGTGTAGCTGCGATCGCGCAGTTCACGCACATACAGGCGCAGTTCATGATCTAAGGTGCTCGGCCCGAAGGTGGTGAAGAACACCGACGGTTCCGGATCGTGCATCACTTTCGGATGTTCCCTCGCCGCCTGCAGCAGGATGGTTTTCACTTTATCCAGATCGGAACCGTAGGCCACGCCGAGACGGATCACCACGCGGGTGATGGTATCGGAGAGCGACCAGTTGATCAGGCGCTCGGTCACGAACGCTTTGTTCGGGATGATCACCTCTTTACGATCGAAGTCAGTGATGGTGGTCGCACGGATACGGATCTTGCTGACGGTCCCGGAGAAGGTGCCGATGGTCACGGTATCGCCGATACGCACCGGGCGTTCGAACAGAATAATCAGACCGGAGACAAAGTTACCGAAGATCTCCTGCAAGCCAAACCCGAGGCCGACCGACAGCGCCGCGGCCAGCCACTGCAGTTTATCCCAGGCGACGCCGAGCGAACCGAAGACGATCATCGCGCCCGCTACGAGGATCACGTAGTTGAGGATAGTGGTAATGGCGTAGGAAGCCCCCTGGCGCATGTTCAGGCGCGAGAGCACCAGCACTTCCAGCAGGCCCGGTAAGTTGCGGATCAGCGCCCAGGCCACCATCGATGAAACCAGCGCAAACAGCAGGCTGCCCATGGTGACATTTTTCACCACCGCCACACCCGCTTCGGTGCCGTTGTAGTGCCACAGGGTAATGCTGTCGAGATAGGCAAACACGGTGATCAGATCGGACCAAATCGCCCAGAACAGCACGCCAAACAGGGCGACCATCACCAGCATGGTAATACGCAGCGTCTGCTGGTTAACCTGCTCCAGAGCGATAGTCGGTTCTTCCTGCGGCTCTGCGCCTTCAGCCCCCTCTTTCGCCATATTCTGCCGACGGGCCAGCGCACGACGGAAGGCAATACGGCGGGCCGCCACGCTCAGGCCGCGCAGCACGGTCTGGTACAGCAGGTTCCAGATGATCACCAGGTAGACGGTTTCAATCCAGCGGCCCGACAGGCGTAACGTGGTATAGAAATAGCCCGTTGCGGTCAGGATCATCAGCGCCAGCGGAATAATCGACAGGATAGTGACCGTTGCCAGGCGGATGGCGTGGGACTCTTTATCACGCCAGCTATCGCGGCACATCGGCCACATCAGAACGCTTATCAGCAGCAGGTTCAGCAGGATCACAATCTGCCCCAGCACGTCGTCCATCAGGTGCAGCGGGGAGAGTTCCGATACCACCGACCAGAAGTGCAGCGGCAGCAGCGCCAGGCTGACGCGCACAATCTGGCGTCGCCAGTGGCTGGTCAGCTGGGCAGGCATATTGAAGTGGCTTACCGCCACGCCGTCTTTTTCCAGCACTTTCCAGCACAGGCCGAAGACCAGCCAGAACAGGGCCAGCTTCTTGCTGAAGGCCCACAGCAGGTCGCTGATGTTGAGCTGCATGGTCAGCAGGATCAGCCCCGCCGCCAGAATCAGCAGGCACACCGGCAAGGCGCGGATCAGATCGATAAGTATGGCTTTCGGGGTATGAAGCTGACTGTCGTTACGCAACTGCCCCACTTCGTTCGCCAGCTTCGCCTGGTACTTTCTTAGCCAGCCGAGACGCCAGCGGATCAGGCCAGCAATCAGCAGCAGCGGTAAACCGGCCAGGAAGGCAATCGCCACCGCCGGGCCTGCTTTTTCCCAGTTAACGGTGATTTTCATCGCCTTAATCTGCTCTTTCAGCATTCCCGGGAAGGATTTAATCCAGTCCCAGTCCATCGGTTTGTTGCTGTTTACCCAGAAGATTTGCTGGGTCAGGATCTCCTGCAGGCTTTTAGACACGCTCACCAGCTGCTGCTGGTTGATCTGCAGGTTGATGGCCATCATCAGCTGGTTGCCAAGCTGTTTGTTGAGCTGATCCAGCAGCTCACGGCGCATGTCCACCACCTGCAACAGCGCGTCGTGGACTTCGTCATTCACATCGCTGGCATGCCCTTCTTCTACTTTGGCAACGAAGGCATCGCTCTGGAACATCGCATCGCGCTGCTGGTTGACCTCAAACTGCTCAAGACGCAAATCCGCAATGCGATTGGTCATATCCTCCAGCTCATCGGCAGAAGGTAAGGTCTGCTGCTGCTGGTAAAGAATACGCGACAGCAGCAGACTGCCTTTCAGGACCGCAATCTGCTCTTTAATATTGCGCTCGGACTGCAGGGCACGATCCAGCCAATTTTTGACCTTGATGTTCTGCTGAACCAGGGTGTTACCGTTTTCCGTTGCCGAGATCAAACGCTGGCTAAGCTGGTGGTTAATATCCAGCTCTTGCTTCACCAGCGGGTTTTCCTGAATGCGGGCGGTTTCGTCCGGGTTGATCGCCTCCTGCGCGGTTTTCTCCGTCAGGGTCAGGCGCTTGCTGTTCACCGCTTCCTGCAGCAGCTGGAGCTGGTGCTCAAGGCGGTTGATATTGGCGGTGACGTAATCGCGCTGTTTTTGCAGAGTATCCTGCAGGACGGTATTGCCTTCCAGGCTCTTACGCTGCTGTTCAATCTGTGCGTTAAGCAGCAGCTGCTGAGTCAACAGGAGCGTTTGCTGGGTCGGACGCAGGGCAGCTTCGCCCGCCGAGGTGCCATTCAGGCGGTTGCGGATCTGCTGCAGCTGTTGAGATGCGGTGTACATCGCGTTCTGTACGCGCTCGGGCTGCGTTTGCAGGGAGACCAGCTGGCTGTTGTAGGTGGCCAGATCGCTCTGCGCGTTTTGCAGATCGTCCAGCAGCTGCGTCACGCGCGATTCGAGCTGACGCAGCGATAACGTCGCCAGCGTCTTGCGCGTTTCAGCGTCATTATCCACATCGCCAAGGGCGTTGAGGCTGTCAGCGGCCTTGCGCATGGCTTCGGGTGCCTGCGCCACTTTCTGGCGTAGCTGAGTGGTTTCGGCTTTGATGCGCTCAAGTTTATCGAGCGTTTCCAGCGTCTCCGTCAGATCCTGCTGAATCAGCTTATCCTGGGGGTTAAGCTCTTTTTGTTTGCTCAGCGCATCGAGCTGGGTTTGCACGTCTGCACGCGTTGGCGTGTCATTGGCGTTATCAGCACGGGCAAACGCGGCAGGTGCCGCCATAAAACTGAGAAAAAGGACAAAAATAAAGGCAAAGAAAGGCTGCTGTCTGCGTGTGTAATACGACATAGTTATGAGTAATTTGTGTGATGAATGACCAAAGAGACCGGCGTGAAATATATCACGGCGGTCAGGTGCAAAATAGCATCAACTGTTTGCTCCAGGATAATTCCTGGGGGATCAGGCAGGGAGCGAATCGGACGGGGCGCGCAGGGTCGGGCAGAGCTGGTACATTTCGAGCAGGATGGCGACGTAGTCCCGGGCTTCGCGGCGCAGATCGAACGATTGCGGGGCAAACAGCCAGTTTTCCATAATACCGGAGATATAGCTGCGCATCAGAATTGCCGCGCGGCGGGTGAGCAAATTGGCCGGCAGCATTCTGGCATTGATACAGTGCGTCAACGTTTGTTCAATACGATCGTAACTTTCGAGACATAAACTGCGCTGCGCCTGTTGCACGATCGCCATCTCTCCGACAAACTCGCATTTGTGGAAAATAATCTCCATCATCAGGCGGCGGCGTTCTTCAATAACAGTCGCCTCAAGGATATAGACCAGAATTTCTCTCAAAACTGAGAGTGGATCGTCCGGGAATTTTGCCCGATACTCAGTCTCGAGATCCCCAAGACTGGATTCTGACAGCTCCCAAATTTCACTAAATAAATCTGACTTATTTTTGAAATGCCAATAAATCGCACCGCGGGTCACACCAGCAGCCTGAGCAATCTGCGCCAGTGAGGTAGAAGAGACACCCTGCTGCGAAAACAAGCGCATAGCCACATCAAGAATGTGCTGGCGCGTCTCAAGTGCTTGTTGTTTGGTTTTTCGTGCCATACGTTGGTGAATTTACGGGAGTCAGATTTACATACATTTATGAATGTATGTACCATAGCACGACCATAATATAACCGCAGCAATGGGTTTGTGGACT
Organism: Leclercia sp.; assembly: GCA_049284415.1. Lineage (GTDB taxonomy): Bacteria > Pseudomonadota > Gammaproteobacteria > Enterobacterales > Enterobacteriaceae > Enterobacter. The sequence goes on along the minus strand of JBAPXW010000005.1, from coordinate 190,387 downwards.
TTTGATCCATTGATCAATTTGAAATCGGAAACCGAGGTTTACATATGAACAAAAACAGAGGGTTAACGCCTCTGGCGATCGTTCTGATGCTCTCAGGCAGCTTAGCGCTTACAGGATGTGACGAGAAACAGGCTCAACAAGGAGCGCAGCAGGTGCCAGAAGTTGGCGTCGTGACGCTCAAAACCGAACCTCTCCAGATAAAGACAGAATTACCCGGCCGAACCAGCGCTTACCGTATTGCGGAAGTGCGTCCTCAGGTGAATGGCATCATCCTGAAACGTAACTTCACCGAAGGTGGCGATGTTAAAGCGGGCGACTCCCTGTATCAGATTGATCCAGCAACCTATCAGGCCGCGTACGAAAGTGCGAAAGGCGACCTGGCTAAGGTCCAGGCTGCGGCAAAAATTGCTCAACTGACCGTAAACCGCTATCAAAAACTGTTGGGCACGCAGTACATCAGCCAACAGGAATACGATAGTGCCCAGGCCGACGCACAGCAGGCGAACGCAGCGGTAACCGCGGCAAAAGCGGCAGTAGAAACCGCGCGTATTAATCTGGCCTATACCAAAGTGACCTCGCCTATTAGCGGCCGCATTGGTAAATCGTCCGTCACCGAAGGGGCACTGGTGCAAAACGGTCAGACCACCGCGCTGGCTACCGTTCAGCAACTTGATCCGATCTATGTTGACGTGACCCAGTCCAGCAATGATTTCCTGCGTCTGAAACAGGAGCTGGAAAATGGCACCCTGAAACAGGAAAACGGTAAAGCGAAAGTGGAACTGGTCACCAGCGACGGCATTAAGTTCCCGCAGGTGGGCAGCCTTGAGTTCTCTGACGTTACCGTCGATCAGACCACGGGTTCCATTACCTTACGCGCAATCTTCCCGAACCCGGATCATACGCTGCTGCCAGGTATGTTCGTTCGTGCCAGCCTCGAAGAAGGGACTAACCCAACCGCACTGCTGGTTCCTCAGCAGGGTGTCACCCGTACACCGCGCGGCGAAGCCAGTGCGATGGTGATCGGTGCTGAAGATAAAGTCGAAGTTCGCCAGATCACGGCAACCCAGGCGATTGGCGATAAATGGTTAGTGACCGACGGTCTGAAAGATGGCGATCGCGTCATCATTACCGGTTTACAAAAAGTTCGCCCGGGCGCCCAGGTCAAAGCGCAAGAGGTTACCTCTGACAACCAGCAGCAAGCTTCCGCCAATGGTCAGTCAGAACAACCTAAGTCTTAACTTAAACAGGAGCCGTTAAGACATGCCTAATTTCTTTATCGATCGCCCCATTTTTGCGTGGGTGATCGCCATCATTATCATGCTAGCCGGGGGACTTGCGATCCTGAAGCTGCCAGTTGCGCAATATCCAACGATTGCGCCGCCAGCAATTTCAATCGCCGCAACCTACCCAGGGGCTGATGCAAAAACGGTGCAGGACACCGTGACTCAGGTTATCGAACAGAACATGAACGGTATCGATAACCTGATGTACATGTCCTCCAACAGTGACTCCACCGGTACGGTGCAGATTACGCTGACCTTCCAGTCAGGTACGGATGCGGACATCGCGCAGGTTCAGGTGCAGAACAAACTGCAGCTGGCTATGCCGTTACTGCCGCAGGAAGTACAACAGCAGGGCGTGAGCGTGGAGAAATCCTCCAGTAGCTTCCTGATGGTTGTTGGCGTTATCAATACTAACGGCACCATGACGCAGGAGGATATTTCCGACTACGTGGGCGCCAACATGAAGGATGCGATTAGCCGTACTTCTGGTGTAGGTGACGTGCAGCTGTTCGGTTCTCAGTACGCGATGCGTATCTGGATGGACCCGAACAAGCTGAACAACTTCCAGCTGACGCCGGTTGACGTGATCACCGCCATTAAAGCGCAGAACGCCCAGGTGGCAGCCGGTCAGTTAGGCGGCACGCCGCCGGTGAAAGGCCAGCAGCTGAACGCCTCGATCATCGCGCAGACCCGTCTGACCTCGGCAGATGAGTTCAGTAAAATTATGCTGAAAGTGAACCCGGACGGTTCACAGGTTCGCCTGCGCGATGTGGCGAAGGTAGAGCTGGGCGGGGAAAACTACGACGTGGTCGCCAAGTTTAACGGTCAGCCGGCTTCCGGTCTGGGGATTAAACTGGCAACGGGCGCAAACGCCCTGGATACGGCGACGGCGATCCGTGCTGAACTGGAGAAGATGAAACCGTTCTTCCCATCAGGCCTGAAAATCGTTTACCCGTATGACACCACCCCGTTCGTTAAAATTTCGATTCACGAAGTTATCAAAACGCTGGTCGAAGCGATCATCCTGGTCTTCATCGTGATGTATCTGTTCCTGCAAAACTTCCGTGCGACGCTGATTCCAACCATCGCCGTTCCGGTCGTTCTGTTAGGGACCTTTGCTATCCTGTCGGCCTTCGGCTTCTCGATAAACACCCTGACGATGTTCGGCATGGTGCTCGCGATAGGCTTGCTTGTGGATGACGCCATCGTGGTGGTAGAAAACGTCGAGCGTGTCATGTCCGAAGAGGGACTGCCGCCGAAGGAAGCCACCCGTAAATCGATGGGGCAAATCCAGGGTGCGTTGGTCGGTATCGCGATGGTGCTGTCAGCGGTATTTATCCCGATGGCCTTCTTCGGCGGCTCCACCGGGGCGATTTACCGCCAGTTCTCGATCACTATCGTGTCGGCAATGGCCCTGTCGGTGCTGGTCGCATTGATCCTGACGCCAGCCCTGTGCGCCACCATGCTCAAGCCGGTCTCTAAAGGCAGCCACGGCGCGACCACCGGTTTCTTCGGCTGGTTTAACCGCATGTTCGATAAGAGTACGCATCACTACACCGACAGCGTGGGCAACATCCTGCGCAGCACCGGTCGTTACCTGCTGCTCTACATCATCATCGTGGTCGGCATGGCGTATCTGTTCGTGCGTCTGCCAAGCTCGTTCCTGCCGGACGAAGATCAGGGCGTCTTCCTGACGATGGCGCAGCTGCCAGCGGGTGCATCGCAAGAGCGTACCCAGAAAGTGCTGGATGAAGTGACTGATTACTACCTCACCAAAGAGAAAGCCAACGTTGAATCGGTATTTGCGGTTAACGGCTTCGGCTTTGCGGGTCGTGGTCAGAATACCGGTATCGCCTTCGTCTCTCTGAAAGACTGGAGTGAACGTCCAGGCGAAGAGAACAAAGTTGAGGCCATTACCGGCCGCGCGATGGGCACGTTCTCGCAGATTAAAGATGCGATGGTATTTGCCTTTAACCTGCCTGCGATTGTTGAACTGGGTACCGCAACCGGCTTTGACTTCCAGCTTATCGACCAGGGTGGTCTGGGCCACGAAAAACTGACTCAGGCGCGTAACCAGCTGTTTGGTGAAATCGCCAAACATCCGGATCTGCTGGTGGGCGTGCGTCCGAACGGCCTGGAAGATACGCCGCAGTACAAAGTCGATATCGATCAGGAAAAAGCGCAGGCGCTGGGCGTATCGATCAGTGACATCAATACCACACTGGGCGCAGCCTGGGGCGGTAGCTACGTCAACGACTTCATCGACCGCGGTCGTGTGAAGAAAGTGTACGTCATGTCCGAAGCGCAATACCGTATGTTGCCGAACGACATCAACAACTGGTTCGTTCGCGGCAGTAACGGACAGATGGTGCCATTCTCCGCGTTCTCTACCTCACACTGGGAATACGGTTCACCGCGTCTGGAACGTTACAACGGTCTGCCATCAATGGAGATCCTGGGTCAGGCGGCACCAGGCAGAAGTACCGGTGAAGCCATGAACATGATGGAAGAGCTGGCGCGTAAACTGCCATCCGGTATCGGCTATGACTGGACGGGGATGTCCTATCAGGAACGTCTGTCCGGCAACCAGGCCCCTGCCCTGTACGCCATCTCCCTGATTGTGGTGTTCCTGTGTCTGGCAGCGCTGTATGAGAGCTGGTCGATTCCGTTCTCCGTTATGCTGGTTGTTCCACTGGGGGTCATTGGCGCCCTGCTGGCGGCCACATTCCGCAGTCTGACGAATGACGTTTACTTCCAGGTGGGCCTGCTCACAACCATTGGGTTGTCGGCGAAGAACGCGATATTAATCGTCGAATTCGCCAAAGATCTGATGGATAAAGAAGGCAAAGGTCTGATTGAAGCGACGCTGGATGCCGTCCGTATGCGTCTGCGTCCGATTCTGATGACCTCACTGGCGTTTATCCTGGGGGTTATGCCTCTGGTCATCAGCTCTGGTGCGGGCTCCGGTGCACAGAACGCCGTAGGTACGGGCGTAATGGGCGGGATGGTGACTGCGACCGTGCTGGCAATCTTCTTCGTTCCGGTGTTCTTTGTGGTGGTCCGTCGCCGCTTCAGCCGTAAGAACGACGATATCGAGCACAATCACCCGGTGTAATGTCAGTGATTTTGCGTTAACTGTTAAAAAGGCCGCATTTGCGGCCTTTTTTTTCGCCATTGAAAATCATAAAATAAGCTTATTGGCGACTTATATATTTTATGTCACCGTTATACCGCTTCTCATAATTAAGTGAATACGCTTACAGAAATTCTCAAATTGTTGCGTACCATCTGACTTATTAAGACTTTTCCTGGTGTTTTTTTGCCATTGCGAAGCCGTCAAAATAAAACCACTTAGTCCGAAAAATGCGTAATGTGCTGCGTAATTGTAATTTTTCGTAATAGCGCGGTGAAATCCGTTTCAGAGTAGATTATAGTTAAAGACAACAGCGTAAACAGAAGTCGCCGTCGTCATTGACGTAAGTCAGTTGTACCCATCCCGACAACGCGGTTCGGTGAGTAAAAAATCACTCAGAAGGGGATGCGCTATGGACGAATACTCGCCCAAAAGGCAAGATATTGCACAGTTGAAATTCCTTTGTGAATCCTTGTACCATGACTGCCTTTCCAACCTCGATGAAAGCAACCATGGCTGGGTAAACGATCCAACCTCTGCCATTAATCTGCAGTTAAACGAGTTGATTGAGCATATAGCGACCTTCGCGCTTAATTATAAAATTAAGTATAACGAAGATAATAAGATGATTGAGCAAATTGACGAATACCTGGATGATACTTTTATGTTATTCAGTAGCTACGGCATTAACGCACAGGATTTGCAAAAATGGCGTAAATCGGGCAATCGGCTTTTTCGTTGTTTTGTCACGGCAAGCAGAGCTAATCCATTAGCCTCTACAGTTAAAACTATTACAAACAATTAGGTGAATTTATGTCTGATAAACCCTTAACAAAAATCGATTATTTGATGCGTTTGCGACGTTGTCAGTCAATTGATACCCTGGAACGTGTCATTGAAAAAAATAAATATGAACTTTCTGATAATGAGCTTGCGGTCTTTTATTCAGCAGCGGATCACCGTCTGGCCGAACTGACAATGAATAAGTTGTATGACAAAATCCCAACGGCAGTGTGGAAATTTATACGTTGATTCTGTAAGCCGGGCGTCAGCGACAGCCGGGCTAACTTCACTGCTTTTATTCCTCATGATCTTTACTGCTACACCAACTGAGTGGCGAGCAGGTTCTCACCCGGGTGGGCGAAGGTTATCGCCCCAGGGAGACAGCGCTTAAGCCAGGCCACATCAGATTTCTTGCCTGATATCGGCAACTGTTATGATTTTTCTTAGCGCAACTGTTACTTTTTTCAAACAAAATGGTCACTTAAAATGCACGGATCCCCGTGTTTATTCGTTAAATCCAGAAAGGCAGAAGATGACCGAGATACAACGCCTGCTTACCGAAACCATCAATGACCTCAACGTTCGCGAAAAGCGCGACAACAAGCCACGCTTTAGCATCAGTTTTATTCGCAAACATCCCGGTCTGTTTTTAGCCATGTATGCCGCCCTGCTGGCCACGCTGGCGGTGATGCTGCTGTCGGAAACCCTGATCGATTCCGTCTGGCTGCTGGTGGTGCTGTTTGTAGTGTTTAACGCCTTTTTCTTTTTCGACGTCAATCCACGTTATCGCTACGAAGATATTGATGTGCTCGATTTTCGCGTCTGCTACAACGGCGAATGGTACAACACCCGTTTTGTCCCGGGTCAGCTGATCGACAGCATTATGCATTCCCCGGCAGTCGCCGCGCAGGAAAAAGATAAATTACAGAAGATGGTCGCGACCAAAGGCGAGCTCTCATTTTATGACGTCTTCACCCTGTCCCGTACGGCAGGCTGAACAGCATTACCGGCTTGCTGCTAACAGCGTCACTGTAAGCAGCAAGCGCATTCCCTCCCCCACTCGCTAACGTCTCTTCTTCCTTCCTTGTACGGCCTTAAAGCGCGGGTTGGATTTACATATTACATACAGCCGCCCCTTACGTTTTACTATCTGGCAATCAGGGTGACGCTGTTTGGCGCTGCGCAAAGAATTCAGAACCTGCATAGTTAACCTCGTGTCGAATAATGTGCATTGATTGTTTTGTTATAACATAACAATCAGCATATCCGAGCGCCGCGTGAAAAACAACCCTCCAGGAAGCGTGCAGGATGTTTTCCCTGTGAATACAATCAATGTCAGAGCCATGCTATAACGTTATGCTTAACAGGTTTTTTTCGCTTAATGGTCATCCGCTTCCGCGCCCCTTCCCGGCGTTTTAAAAAGGAAACAGGAGCATGACAACCCGACAACTGGTGAGCCTGGTGACATGCGTACTGATTGCATCAGTACTTATTCCTGTTTGCCTGAGCGTATGGCTGGCGCACCGTAACGCGGAGGAGACGTTTTTTTCTGACCTCGAGAGTTACTCGTCGCGCGTACAGATTCGTACCGACAGAGTGTTTGAGCAGGCGAAGTCTGCCCTGGCGCAGATGCAAACGTTCAAAGGCGTCCCCTGCAGTCGGGAACACACCATGACCATGCGCCGCACCGCGATTTCATGGCGCTACGTCCAGGAAGTGGTTTATATCGACGGTCTGAAACCGCTCTGTTCCTCACTGGAACAAGTGAGTCACGCCGTCTCGTTACCTGCGCCGATCCGCATCACACCCGACGGCTACCGGGCATGGGTGACCGCGCAAAACGATTTGGGGCTCGATCGCTATATGGCGGCGATTGGCACACAGCAATACCTCGTGATGATCGATCCGGCGTCCATGATTGACGTGATCCCCTTCGGCGCATGGCCGATTAACGCTGCGCTGGTCGGCACCCTTCACAACATTATTTTCGCCAGCAGCGGCAATCTGGATATGCAGGTTTTTCATCAACTGCAGCAGGAAGGCAACGGTCATCTTCAGCATAACGGCATGATGTATAGCATCCGCAACGTGCCCGAGCTGGGGTTTTCCATTGTGGCATGGGCCTCCATGACGCCGTTAAAAGAGAACTGGCACCACCAGCTTTTCTTCTGGTTACCCATCGGGATATTACTCAGTCTGGTGTCAGCCTGGTTCGTCCTGCGTATTCTGCGGCGGCTACAATCGCCACGGCACGTGTTGCTGGATGCCATTAATGCCCGCGAGCTGCAGGTCTATTTCCAGCCTATTGTTGCCTTAAGCAGCGGCAGAATGGTGGGTGCCGAGGCGCTGGCCCGCTGGCGACAGCCGGACGGCAGCTACCTGTCCCCGGATGTTTTCATCGCACTTGCCGAGCAAACGGGCCTGACGCCTCAGCTGACGGCGCTTGTCATCGAAAAGGTGTTTGAGGATATGGGGGCGTGGCTGCACCAGCACCCCGACCAGCATATTTCGATTAACCTTGCCCCGGCGGATTTACTCTCCGGCGCCGTGCCCCCGCAGTTAAGCCGTCTGCTCAATCACTGGCAGCTGTCGCCTTCACAGATTGCGCTGGAACTTACCGAGCGCGGTTTTGCCGATCCTGGCGTAAGCGCACCGGCGATTGCCGCGTTCCGGCGCGCAGGCCACTCTGTTTATATTGATGATTTCGGCACCGGGTATTCCAGCCTCAGCTATTTGCAGGATCTGGATGTGGATACCCTGAAGATCGATAAGTCATTCGTTGACGCCGTGGAATATAAAAACGTCACCCCGCATATTATTGAGATGGCCAAATCATTGAAGCTGGCGATGGTGGCAGAAGGCGTAGAAACCGAGGGCCAGCTGGAATGGCTGCGCCGCCACGGGGTGCAGTACGGACAGGGCTGGCTGTACAGTAAGGCCCTACCAAAAGACGCTTTTATCCAGTGGGCTGAAAACAACTTCGAGCCGGAAGCATAACGTACCGGCGGCCATCAGGCCGCCGGGATTGACGCTTACTCGTCGAGCAGGGGAGAGAAGCCGCCGTAGATCATCCGTTTGCCATCAAACGGCATCGATTCACCAAAGGCTTTCATTCTGGGATCGTTCATCATCTTCTGATTCGCCTCATCGCGAACGGCTTTCGACGGGTACTCGATCCAGCTAAAGACCACCTCTTCGCCCTCTTGTGCTTTAACAGCCATACGAAAGTCAGTTAATTTGCCGTCGGGCACGTCATCTGCCCAACATTCAACAATACGCAGCGCGCCAAACTCTTTAAACAGCGGCGCGGCTTTCGCGGCCATCTCGCGATAGGCCTCCTTATTCTGTGCGGGAACGGCCACCACAAAACCATCGACATACTTCATCAGATAAACCTCCGAAGTGAATGTGCGGCCACATGGTGCAGCCGCATCAGCCGATTAAGTTTAGTTCTGCTGCCAGCTAAAGGTGTAATGCAGCGTCTTATTCTGCAGGATGAACTCCGGCGACACGCTTGGGCTCCACGAGTCATCACCCCCAATGCCCATATGGAACGCATCCACGTTCAGCCAGCAGCCAGGCTCTTCACGCAGCAGATGATGATGGGATGTCTCACGCAGCTGGGTCTGGCTATAGCGGCTTACGCCGAAGTGGAAATCACCGCGCAACTGGTGTTGTCCGATATTCAGGGCATGGGTATCGCAGCGCAGGCCATTTTCCGTCGGGAAAATATACGGCGTATGCAATTCTGCCAGCGGCAGTTCCCAGCGTCCCTGACGGGCGGCCAGCTGGCGGTCAGGGTAGTTCTCATGCGGCCCCAGCCCGCACCAGCTCACCGTTTGCGGCGCGTGCGCCAGCTGGCAGCTCAGGCCGATGCGCGCCGGTTCAGGCATATCGCTTGCTACCTGTACCTCCACGTCGCCGTGCAGCACGCCCTGGCTATCAATACGCCAGCATTTACGGCTCAGGAACAGCGCCTGGCCCTCGCGCTCCCAGGCATGCAGGGTCACGACAGACACTGCCTGCGCCAGCTGTTCAGCGTCGCACTGCAGCAGGCGCGGCGTCAGGTTGTACATCCCCGCCGCCTTCCAGCGCTCTACCCAGGCGTTCGGGTCGATGCGCGTGGCCTCGCTGACGCCAATATCGTTATCCAGCGGGGCGCGGGTAAAGTTATCGCAGAGCGGTGACAGCAGCGTCGCCTCGCCCGCTCGCCACCACTGGGTCAGGTTTCCGCTGGTGCGGCTAAACGTCCAGCGCTGCTGCTGATGCGTGACCACCAGCTCATCGCTCTGCTCCGTCAGCTTGGGTGTTTCTCCCGCTGTCGTCGGCAGGGCGATTGTTAATGGCGCAGGCAGCGACCATTGGTCCCAGGCACACAGATGGTTTTCCGCGGACCACGGCGTAGCCGCAGGCTGCCAGACTTCCACATTCAGCCACACGTCTCCCGGCGCGGCATCCCACTGCGGCAGGGTGATATCCAGCCGCTGCATACCCTGTGGCGCGATATCGAGTACCGTCTCGCCCGTTGCCAACACCTCCCCTTCACGAACCACAGACCAGCGCAGCTGTTCGTTGTCCGTCGGGCGGAACAGATAATCGCTTTGTATCTCGACAACCAGCGGCGAGTGGCTCAGCAGCGTAAAGGTGAAGAATTGCTGCGCACGCTGGGCCTCAAACAGGGCAGGATGCGGCGTGCGATCCGGGAAGACCAGCCCGTTCAGACAAAACTGTCGGTCGTTAGGCGTATCGCCAAAATCACCGCCGTAGGCCCAGAACGGATTGCCCTGCTCGTCGTGCTTCGTCAGCGCCTGGTCGACCCAGTCCCAGACAAACCCACCCTGCAGGCGCGGATGTTTACGGAAGGCCTGCCAGTATTTGGCAAAGCCACCAAAGCTGTTACCCATTGCGTGGGCGTACTCGCAGAGGATCAGCGGACGCGTTTCATCCGGCATGCCGATCCACTTTTTAATCGACCATTTCGGTACCGCCGGGAAGGGCTGATCCTGATCGACGCGGGCATACATTGGACAAACAATGTCGGTCGCGGCGGTATTGGCGCCGCCGCCTTCGTACTGCACCGGGCGCGTCGGATCGGTGGTCTTCACCCAGCGATACAGGGCGTCGTGGTTAGCGCCGTGCCCTGATTCGTTCCCCAGCGACCAGATGATGATCGACGGGTGGTTACGGTCGCGCTGCACCATGCGGGTCACACGCTCGCTCATCGCCGGCAGCCAGCGCGGATCGTCGGCCAGCCGGCTCATCGGCACCATGCCGTGCGTTTCGATATTGGCCTCGTCCACCACATACAGCCCGTAGCGATCGCACAGCCGGTACCAAAGGGGATGATTCGGATAATGCGAGCAGCGCACGGCGTTGAAGTTGTGCTGCTTCATCAGCTCGATGTCGCGGCGCATGGTGGCTTCGTCCATCACCTGGCCGTTCTCAGGATGATGTTCGTGGCGGTTCACCCCGCGGATCAGCAGCGGCTTGCCGTTGAGTTTCAGCAAACCGTTACTGATTTCGACCCGGCGGAAACCGACATCGCAGGCTTCTACGTCCAGCACCTGACCCTGCCCGTCGCGCAGCACAATCGTTAAGCGATAGAGGTCCGGCGTTTCAGCACTCCACAGAGAGGGTTCAGTCACCGGCATTGAGACATTGACCCGCTCCTGCCAGCTGCCTCGTTCATCGACCACCGCCGACCCCGGTTGCCCGGTGACGCTGGCAATGCGCTCACCGGCGCGCCAGAGCGTAAAGTCGACCTTGAAGTCTGCATAGTCCGTTCCGCCCAGGGTCAGCCCCAGCTGGAGCCGGGCGCGGTCGTAATCGTCATTCAGTTCCGTGACGACGTGATAATCGGCGATTTGGGTGTCCGGCTTGTGCAGCAGAGTAACGTCGCGGAAAATTCCGCTCATCCGCCACATGTCCTGGTCCTCGAGATAGCTGCCGTCGCACCAGCGCAGCACCATCACCGCCAGTCGGTTGCTGCCCGCCCGCAGGAAGGCCGTGACGTCAAATTCCGCAGGCAGTCGACTGTCCTGGGAATAGCCGACCCACTGCCCGTTGCACCAGAGATAAAATGCCGAGTTAACCCCTTCAAACACCAGACGCGTCTGCCCGCTTTCCAGCCAGCCGGCCTCCATGTCGAATGTGAGCGAGTAACAACCGGTCGGATTCTCGGCCGGAACAAACGGCGGCGTAACGGCAATCGGATAGGTGACGTTGGTATAGATAGGGGTGTCGAAGCCCTGCATCTGCCAGTTAGAGGGCACGGGCATCGCGACGGCATCTGCGCAGTCCTCTACCGTCCAGCCGTCGGGAACCTGCTCCGGAGCGTTAAAGAAGCTGAACTGCCAGTCGCCATTCAGCGAGCGGGTGGACGGCGTCTGGCCCTCTTCCCGCGCAGCTGTCTCTTCGCGCCAGCTGTTAAGCGGCGCATGCGCGGCGAGTCGATTCCATTGGGTGACACCGGGGTTTTCCCAGTCACGGCGAGTGATCAGGGCGCTGAGAGTCAGCGGAGCAGAATGGGACATAATTACCTCTTTGCGAAGCGCTCACAATTTTCACTACAATGCCCTGCCAGAGTTGCAGGGTAAAGCGGGAGAACGCGGCAAAGCGATGACGATCACAAAAGCATTATCGGCGTGCCAGTTGTTCAGCAAGGATCGCCAGGGATTTTAACTGCTGGGCCAGCTCTTCGCTGCCCTGCGGCACGCCGTGGCGGGCCGTGGAATGACGCTCCACCAGCATCACCGGGATCTGCATCTGCGCGGGCTCGGTTTGTCCCTGCTGGGCCAGCAGCCACTCGACGCTGCGCAGCCCGGCTTCGCGAAACGCCTGACGGACAGTGGTCAGCGGCGGGGTAAACCATGCGCTGTCGGTGGTATCGTCAAAACCGACTACCGAAAGCTGCCCGGGAACGGCGATCCCTTTCTCTGCACAGGCGCGCATCACGCCTAGCGCCATTTGATCGTTTGCCACCAGAATGGCCTGCGGCAGCGTGGCCGCCGCCAGCAGCTGATGGCCTTTTTCATACCCCGAGGCGGCACTCCAGTCGCCCTGAGCGACAGCGCAGGGCTCCACACCCGCCGCACGCAGAACCGACAGCCAGCCCGCAAGGCGCGCCCGTGCGGAGACCGAACTTTGCGGCCCGCCGAGCAAAGCGATCCGCTGATGACCCAGCGCCAGCAGATGCTGTGCCCCAAGCGTTGCTCCCTGCTGGGCGTCAAACACCAGGCTATGCACCCGGGCGGTGGGCGAGACATCCAGAAATAATACCGGCACCGGACCCGCCTGCGCCTGCAGCTCCTCTGCCTGCTCATCTTCCAGCGGCACGTTGACCAGTAAGCCCTCAACCCGCTGTGCCAGCAGCTCCTGCACTGCCGCCAGGCACTGCCGGGGATGTTCGACCATCGAGATCAGGACGCTGGCACCGCGTTCGCCCGCGCGGGACTTGACCGCCGAGGCAATTTGCGACGGCGCGTGCAGGGCCAGATCGGTGGTGATGAGCCCCAGCGTGCGGGTGCGTTTTCCCGCCAGCTGCTGAGCCCCGCGATTGGGGACATAGTGCAGTTCAGCCATCGCCTGCTGCACTTTTTCCCGGGTACGGGCGGAGACATGCGCCGCATCGTTAATGACGCGTGAAACGGTCTGATAAGAGACGCCCGCCAGGCGGGCGACGTCGTAAAGGGTTATGGCTTTCATGGGGTCTGCATTGCAATAACGGATACGACTATTTTGTCATACCCCGGCGCACAAAGCTTGTGAGCGCTTCGCAAATTCAGACAACGCGTTCCGGTTCTGGGGCAATAATCACCTTCGGCCGCTGACGAAACCACGGCAGGCAGATCTGGATCAGCGGGCCAATGCTTAACGCATACAGCACGGTTCCCACGCCAAACGTGCCGCCCAACGCCCAGCCAATCAGCAGAACAGAGATTTCAATTGCGGTACGCACGCTGCGCACCGACCAGCCGGTACGGGCATTAATTCCGGTCATCAGGCCGTCACGCGGCCCGGCGCCAAAGCCTGCGCCAATGTACATGCCGGTCGCCAGCGCATTGACGATCACCGCCGCCGCCAGCAGCACGCTGCGCGCCAGCAGTGAATCGATAGAGGGGATCAGGAACAGACACGCATCGGCGGCCAGCCCAATGACAATCACATTACTAATGGTGCCAAGACCCGGGCGCTGTCGCAGCGGGATCCAGAACAGCAGCACCAGCGCACCGGTCAGGATCATGATGGTGCCGATATCCATCGCCAGCAGCTTTGCCACCCCCAGATGGAACACATTCCACGGATCGGCGCCCAGATCCGCCCGAATAAACATCGCCGTAGACAGCCCGTACAGGCTCAATCCGACATAAAGCTGCAGTAATCGACGCGACATGGTGTTTCTCTCTTCAATGGTCTCTGCTTTCATCATTACCTGAAATGGCATTATGATTAATGTCCAGTTTTGAAAAAGTGGACTGCATATGTCATCACGTCGATTTGGAAGTCAGTCGTTAGCTCGCCTGCTGGGCCACTGGCAGCAGAGCAGCTCGCGTATTCCGCTCTGGCGACAGCTGGCCGACGCGCTGCGCCTGCTGATCCTTGACGGGCGGCTGGCGCTGGATACGCGTTTGCCCGGAGAGCGCGAGCTGGCCTTAACGCTGGACGTCAGCCGGACCACCATCAGCAGCGCCCTCGCGCACCTGCGGGATGAAGGCTATCTCGAAAGCCGACACGGGAGCGGATCGCGGGTGATCCTGCCCGACGCTCGGACGCTCCCTACCCGCGCCCATGCCAGCGCGGCGCTGGATCTGTCTACCGCCGCGCTGGGTGCCGGGCCGGAGATCCATCAGGCTTATACCCACGCGCTGACCGCCATTACGCAGCATCTGACGCAAACCGGCTACGATCAGCTGGGACTTCTGGCCCTGCGCGAGGCCATCGCGGCACGCTATACGGCACGCGGTTTGCCCACCCGGGCAGAAGAAGTGATGGTGGTGAACGGTGCCGTCAGCGGGCTGGCGCTGGTACTGCGCATGCTCACCGGCCCGGGCGATCGGGTAGTGGTGGATCACCCTACCTACCCGCTGGCGATCGCTGCCATTCAGGGGGCCTCATGCCGACCGGTCGGCGTGTCGCTGCCGCAAACCGGCTGGGACAGTGACGGCTTTGCCGCCACCCTCGCCCAGACTGCGCCACGCCTGGCGTACCTGATGCCCGATTTTCATAACCCCACGGGTCGCTGCATGGATGTGAGTACCCGTCAGGCCATTACGGCGGTTGCCGCCCGGTCGCGCACCACGCTGGTAGTGGATGAAACCATGGTCGATCTGTGGTTCGATGCTCCCCCGCCGCCGCCGCTGGCAGCTTTTTGCCCGAACGGTACGGTTATCACCCTGGGTTCGGCAGGGAAAAGCTTCTGGGGCGGTCTGCGCCTGGGCTGGGTTCGCGCCCCAGTGCGGACTATCGCCACACTTGCCCAGACCCGCGATACGCTCGATCTGGGCTCCCCGCTGCTGGAACAGCTGGCGACCCTGTGGCTTGTCGACAATAGCGACACATTTTTACCCGCCCGGCGGCAGATGCTGCGTGAGCGGCGCGATCGCTGTGCGGCGCTGCTCAGGGAACATTTCCCGGACTGGCGCTTTCAGATGCCGCAGGGCGGGCTTTCATTCTGGATTGAACTGCCGGATATGCTGGCTACCCAACTGGCCGCGCGCGCAGAAGCCGCCGGTATTCATCTGGGAACCGGTACGCGGTTTGGACTTTCCGGGGCCTTTGATCGCTATCTGCGGATGCCTTTTTCACTCGAACCGGCCGAACTGGAGAGTGCGCTGCTGCGGCTTAAACCGCTGTGGCTGGGCATCAATAAAAGCGAGCACTCATTAAAGCGCACGCTGGTTTAATCTCTGCGCTTAACAAAGGTGACTGCAACGCTGATATTTATTACAAGAAAGGGTGAGCAATTGCACAAATGACGGGGAGCAGGACGTTAAAAACGTCTGACTGTAATGATTACAGTCAGACATTTTCAGCCGCGGGCGATCAATGCTGAGCAGGAATAGGAAAACCTTTGAGCGAAATAACAAAATTATCGCCTTCTTTCTTTATTTTTGCGCCGGTATCACACCAGTCAGACGCAATTCGAAAGAACTCATCACTGCCAACATCCCAGCCGAGGCGGACATGTTTGACATAGCCGGAGCGCAGAAGCAGGCAGGCTTCTGAGTAGTCGCTGGCGGTGGTTTGCTGATGTTGTTTCATTTTCTCTTCTTCAGAATTTTACGTAATGCTTTGATTTCTTTAGGAGTAAATGGGGTTACGTTCTCTTCTTCCGTGTGCTGATTGTCGATATCTTCTTCCGTTACTCCCGCCTCTTCTGCTGCCGCGAATGCCAGTAACAGCAGTTTCTCTGTGGTAACGCTTAAATTCTCATTGTTTACTTCAGCATAATGACGAAGTCTTTCTTTTAACGCTTCGTCAATCTTTACGTTCAGGACCGCAGTCGTCATGTTTTTCACATCCCTGGCAATAATTTCTTAATTTAATACACGAAGTTAACATTATTATCCAGATATATATTCTCTGCTTATATATCATAAAAATGTCACACTCACACTGCACAACATTTATGACAAAATAATGACAGCCATATTTCAGTATGATGACAATCGCGAAAATAAAAAGGCAGGAATAAAAATATATAATATACGTATTTTAATCAGGGCTATTACGTTTAGGGGACGGCCTGGATGGCGACGCTGGCGCGTCTCGATGATGGGTACCCGGAAATGGGTGGGGGCCCTGCCAGCTACATCCCGGCACACACGTCGTCTGCCTTGGCTGCTTCCTTCCGGATCTGACCTGGTAAACAGAGTAGCGTTGCGGGAGAACCAACAGGGCCCCCATTGAGAGCGTTGTTAACCAACGCGCTGGCGCATTATCACTGTACGGGATGGCAATTGCAAGTTAACCGCGTCCGGGTGATGGTTTATTGCCCAAAACGTTTACAGACTGCGCGCTTTCTTCCCATCTCGTCGCGTTATCCTTATTCTTAAGCTCCACACAGGAGTAAAAAATGGACCAGCACGACACTTTCCCTCAGCGAGTCTGGCAGATCGTCGCCTCTATCCCCGAAGGCACAGTGACCACCTACGGCGAAGTCGCGCGCCTGGCCGGTTCTCCACGCGCGGCGCGACAGGTCGGGGGCGTACTGAGACGACTGCCGGAAGGCAGTACTCTGCCCTGGCATCGGGTGGTCAACCGAAGTGGTGCGATATCCTTAACCGGCCCGGATCTCCAGCGCCAGCGTCAGGCGCTGCTGTCTGAAGGGGTGCAGGTTTCAGGGAGTGGACAGATTGATTTGCTGCGCTATCGCTGGCGCTATTAAATCGCCCCTCACGAAGAGGGGCGAGGACATTAAAGCTGAGTCGGGGCAGGTGTTGCCGAAGAAGGGCTAACCTGGGTCGGTGATGTCGAAGGAACCGTATTGACGGCTCCGCCGGATGGCTGAAGCGGTAGCTCAGTTTGCTGGACGGGGACCAGTACCAGATCGGTTTTGGTACCGCCCTGATTAATGACCGGCTTCACGATATCGGTCATCAGGACAACTTTATCGTTTACGCTGATCGCCGCGCTCAGCAGGATACGCGCGTTAGGCTGGACATCCGCCGGATTAAACGGCAGTTCAAATTTGAACGGGGCTTGCTTACCCTCAGTACGCGTCGCGCGCTGCGCCAGTACTTTTGACGGGGAATCCGCCAGCGAGGCGTCAGATAACGTCACGGTTAATACCGCATCCGGCGGCAACGCCACCTTCTGACGGATCCAAATCGTACCTGATACATTTGGCTGCTGAATAGCGGGTGCCGTCGTCGCGGCGGAAGTGTTAGGGTTTGGCGCTGGCGTCTGAATGTCTGCACTTTTATCCGCACAGGCAGAAAGAGCAACCGCTACCGCTAAACCACTTAACATGTGCACGAGTTTCATTGAGTTCTCCTTATCATCAATGCACCAGCGGGATCGATACCGCCAGATGAGTGGTTAACATAAAGATAACGAAAGTAAGTGTGGCACATATCAATTATTTATGCCTGGAATCGCCTCGTTATTCAGATTATTGCACCCATCGGACCACTTGCTATTCTGCGTTATACTCTGCCTATCTTTCGCCACGGCGTATTCATTGAGGACGACTATGAGTCAAGCATTAGGCAATCTGCTGACATTATTAAACCTGGAAAAAATTGAAGAAGGACTCTTTCGGGGACAAAGCGAAGATCTGGGTCTGCGCCAGGTTTTTGGCGGCCAGGTTGTAGGCCAGGCCCTTTACGCCGCCAAAGAGACGGTGCCGGAAGACCGTCTGGTGCATTCGTTCCACAGCTACTTCTTGCGCCCCGGCGACAGCCAAAAACCGATCGTGTATGACGTTGAAGTCCTGCGCGATGGCAACAGCTTCAGCGCCCGTCGCGTTGCCGCCATCCAGAACGGCAAACCGATTTTCTATATGACCGCCTCTTTCCAGGCGCCAGAGCCGGGATATGAGCATCAGAAAAGCATGCCGCCTGCGCCTGCGCCGGACGACCTGCGTTCAGAAACCGACATTGCCCGCGCGCTGTCGCACCTGCTGCCCCCGCAGCTTAAAGAGAAGTTTCTCTGCGATAAGCCGCTGGAGATCCGCCCGGTTGAGTTCCATAACCCGATGAAGGGGCACACTGCCGAGCCCGCACGTCAGGTGTGGATCCGCGCAAACGGCACGGTTCCGGAAGACTTCCGCGTCCATCAGTATCTGCTGGGCTATGCCTCGGACTTTAACTTCCTGCCGGTTGCTCTGCAGCCGCACGGGGTGGGTTTCCTTGAGAAAGGTATGCAGGTGGCTACCATCGACCATTCGATGTGGTTCCACCGTCCGTTCAATATGAACGAATGGCTGCTGTACAGCGTGGAGAGTACCTCGGCATCGAGCGCGCGCGGATTTGTTCGCGGAGAGTTCTATACCCAGGAGGGTGTGCTGGTGGCATCGACGGTGCAGGAAGGGGTCATGCGTAACCGGGGATAAAAACGTGCGGCCTGATGCCCTCACCCCGGCCCTCTCCCACGGGAGAGGGTGCAAAAACTAAAACGGCAACCTGAAGGTTGCCGTTTGCTTTTACTTAAGCGTTGTACGCGTTCTCGCCGTGGCTGTTGACGTCCAGACCTTCGCGCTCCTGCTCTTCCGGAACACGCAGACCCACCGTCATGTCCGCCAGTTTGTAGCCGATAAAGGCGACCACACCCGACCAGACTACCGTGATGGCGATACTTTCCAGCTGGACCAGAACCTGATGACCCATGCTGACACCTTCTGCGTAACCCACGCCGCCCAGCGACGTTGAGGCGAAGATACCGGTCATGATGCAGCCGATGATGCCGCACACGCCGTGCACACCAAACACATCACAAGGGTCATCAACGCGCAGGACACGTTTCAGTGCAGTTACGCCCCACAGACCCGCCAGACCCGCCACCAGACCGATGATCAGCGCCCCGCCGACACCCACGTAGCCACAGGCTGGGGTGATACCGACCAGGCCGGCAATCGCACCAGAACAGGCACCCAGCAGGGAAGGTTTACCGCGCACGGTCCACTCACCGAAGATCCACGCGAGGATTGCGCCAGCGGTCGCCACAACGGTGTTCACGAACGCCAGTGCTGCGATTTCGCTCGCGGCACCCGCGGAACCGGCGTTAAAGCCAAACCAACCGAAATAGAGGATCGCCGTGCCGGTAAAGACCATCGGCAGGTTGTGCGGTTTGAAGGCTTCTTTGCCAAAACCGACGCGTTTGCCAATCAGGTAAGCACCTACCAGACCTGCCACCGCGGCGTTGATGTGAACCACGGTACCGCCCGCAAAGTCCATCGCACCATGAGACGCCAGCAGACCACCGCCCCAGACCATATGTGCAATCGGCACATAGGAGAGCGTCATCCATACCACCACGAAGATCAGCACCGCGGAGAAACGAATACGTTCCGCCAGCGCACCGACAATCAGCCCGACGGTGATACAGGCGAAGGAGCCCTGGAACGCCACGTGAATGTACTGATAGAAGCTGCCCATCACCGCAGTCAGTTCGATATTTTTCAGCATTGCCCAGTTAAAGCTGCCGAAGAAGGCGTTGCCTTCACCGAAGGCCAGCGAGTAACCGTAGACCACCCACAGCACGCAGACCAGCGCAAAGGTCACGGTCACCTGGGTGAGCATGGAGAGAACGTTTTTGCCGCGGATCAGGCCGCCGTAAAACAGTGCAATCCCCGGAATGGTCATAAACAGCACCAGCGCGGTGCAAATCATCATGAAGGCGTTGTCGGCTTTGTCTGCCACCGCAGGGGCAGCCATTGCCAGTCCTGGCAGCAGTGCCAGAGACCCCAGACCTGCTTTAAGTGTTGTTGTGTTCATCTTTTTGATCCCTATCACTGTGTGCCAGGTGTTTTTACAGTGCCGCTTCGTCGGCTTCACCCGTACGAATGCGAATAACGCGTTGCAGCTCAGCAACGAAAATTTTGCCGTCGCCAATTTTGCCGGTGTAGGCTGCTTTACTAATCACGTCGATAACTTCATCCAGCTGATCGTCGGCAATCGCCACGTCAATCTTCACTTTTGGCAGGAAGTTGACGCTGTATTCGGCACCGCGATACAGCTCCGCATGCCCCTTCTGCCGACCAAAGCCTTTCACTTCGGTGACGGTCAGACCCTGAATACCCATGGAAGACAGCGCTTCACGCACGTCTTCAAGTTTGAATGGTTTGATTACCACGGTAACCAGCTTCATATATCCCCTCCAGTCAGAATTCGGTGTTGGCTTGCGAACAGATCAGGTATTGCAAGCAGTGTGCCAAAAGTGAAAAGAGAGGGAATACGAGGCGTGGCGAATAATCGGCGAAAAAAAACGCACCATGACAGTGCATGATGCGTTTCATTTTTGCACCAACCGTTTCAGCGGTCGGTGAGTTGCCTGTTTTTAGTGCATCAGGCGCTGAGCGACTCCTCGCGAACGCTGGCGGCCAGCTCTTCACCGGCCAACTGCAGTTGATACATCTGCCAGTAACGCCCTTTCGCCTCAAGCAGTTGCTTGTGGGTTCCGCGCTCAACCGCTTGCCCGCGATGAAGCACCAGAATGGTATCCGCCTCTACAATTGTCGACAGGCGATGGGCAATGACCACCAGCGTGGTGTGCTCGCGCACCGCCGCCAGCGCCTGCTGGATGGCTTGTTCGGTACCGGAGTCGATGCTGGCCGTGGCTTCGTCGAGGATCAGTACCTGCGGGGTTTCAATCAGGACGCGAGCCAGCGCCAGAAGCTGCTTTTGCCCGACCGACAGATTGTTACCCTGCTCGCCCAGTCGGGTGTGAATGCCGTCGTGCAGGCCGCGCGCCAGCTCCGCGAGCTGAACTTTTTCCAGCACCTCCCAGACCTGCTCTTCCGTAAACGGGCGGCCCAGAGTGATGTTGGCAAAGAAAGTATCGGCCAGCACCACCGGATCCTGCTGCACCATCGCTACCCCTTTACGCAGCGTGGCGTGGCTCAGGGTCTCCAGCGGGCGACCGTCCAGACGAATTTCGCCTTCGGTCAGGGGGTAATAGCCCATCAGCAGGCTCGCGAGGGTGCTCTTCCCGCTGCCGGTATGCCCGACCAGCGCGACAAAACTGCGCGACGGCACCCTCAGGTTGATATCCTGCAGCACCAGCCGATCCTCGCGATAGGCAAAGGA
Organism: Leclercia sp.; assembly: GCA_049284415.1. Lineage (GTDB taxonomy): Bacteria > Pseudomonadota > Gammaproteobacteria > Enterobacterales > Enterobacteriaceae > Enterobacter. The sequence goes on along the minus strand of JBAPXW010000005.1, from coordinate 169,442 downwards.
GACATTCTCAAACTCGATGGTGCCGCTTTGCAGGTCGCGATTGTCATTCCCGTAGGCCTGACGCGGTCGGTCCATCAGCTCAAAGACGCGCTCACCGGCGACCACCGCCTGCTGCAGCATCGACTGCTGGGTGGTCAGCTCGATCAATGGCTCATTAAGCCGCCCCAGATAGCTGATAAAGGCATACAGCACCCCGACCTCAATGGTCCCGCCCGCGGCGAAGCCAAACTGCATCAGCAACCCGCACAGCACCAGCGCCGAGAACAGGCTTAGCAGCGGGCGCAGCAGAAAACCGTCCAGCCGCAGCGTCTGCATGCGGGCCATATAGTGCGACCGGCTGGCCTCACCCATCCGCTCGCCAAACCTGGCCTGCTGACGGAACTGCTGAATGACGCTCATGCCGTTGATGACTTCGTTAAAGCCATCGTTGATGTCCGCCAGATAGGCACGCATACGCCGCACAATCGGGGTGCTGTAGCGCTGATAGATGATCATCACGATCATAACCGCCGGGAAGATCGCCATCGCCACCAGCGCCATCCGCCATTCGAGGCTGAACATCGCCACCAGCATGGCACCGACCAGCGCCGCACTGCGCAGCACCGTCGCCACCACCGTGACGTACAAATCGCGGATCACTTCCGTATCGTTGGTAACGCGGGAGATAATTTGCCCGACCGGCTGAGTGTCAAATTCACTCAGCGGCTGGCGGAGCGCGGCATCCATCACGTCGGTCCGTAGTTGCTGCACCACCCCAACGGCGGCCTGGTTAAACAGCAGCGACTGGACGTAATGCAGCCCGGCCGCCAGGAATTGTAAGCCGACATAGGCGACCGCCAGCCCGGTGACCAGCCCCAGCGGCAGATAGCTTTTGGCCACCATGTTGTCGATAAAATAGCTGATCAGCAGCGGCCCGCTCACTTCGGCAATCGCGGCGATCCACAGCAGCACCACCGCCAGCGACAGCGGTTTGCGCCACGGTGAACCGTAGGCCAGCAGGCGCTTAAGGGTTGGCCACAGCTGAGAAAAACTACGCATCGGCGGCCTCCTCGTTGATTTCCGGCGCGTCATCCAGGGCCGCTTCCAGTTGTTGATAGCGGTACATATCGCGATACCATCCCGGCTGTTCAGCCAGCTGTTCATGCTCGCCGCGCTGGGCGATGTGCCCGTGCTGCATCACCAGAATTTCATTGGCTTCGGTCAGGGCCGACAGCCGATGCGCGCTGATGATCACCGTGCGCCCTTCCCCCCACTGGCGCAAATTGTGCAGGATCTGGTGTTCGGTGCGACCGTCCACGGCAGAGAGCGCATCGTCCAGCAGCAGGATTTCGGCATTCAGCAGCAGAGCGCGGGCAATGGAAATACGCTGTTTCTGCCCGCCGGAGAGCATCACGCCGCGCTCCCCGACCTCGGTTTCATAGCCCTGCGGCAGGCGCAGGATGTCTTCATGCACACTGGCGAGGCGGGCAACGTGCTCTATCTCTTCCCGGGTCGCCTGCGGGCAACCCAGCGCAATGTTGTTGCCGACGGTATCCGAGAACAGGAATGGCGTCTGGCTGACCACCGCCAGCCGGCTGCGCCAGCTGTCTAACTGCAGTTGCGTAAGCGGGATATCGTGGAAGCGGATCTCGCCCTGGTCGATATCAAAATGGCGCTGGATAAGCGACAGCACGGTGCTTTTCCCCGCCCCCGTCGGGCCGCAGATGCCCAGCATTTGCCCCGGCTGCAGCGTGAAGTGCACGTTTTCGAGCGTAGGTTGTTCTGTGTGCGGATAGGCGAACGCGCGAATAGCCACGTTCAGCTCGCCGCGCCCTTCCGGCACCGTTTCGCTGCCGTCATTCACTACCGGCGCTTCGGCAAGCATGGTGCGAATGCGGCTGTAGGCGGCGCTCCCGCGCTCAACAATGTTAAACATCCAGGCCAGGGCCAGCATCGGCCAGATCATCAGCCCCAGATACATGGCAAAGCTGGTCAGCTGCCCGAGCGTCAGGGAACCGTTAATCACCATCCAGCTGCCGCCGCCAATCGCCAGCAGATTGGCGGTGCCGATAGCAATATAAATGGTGGGATCAAAGCGGGCGTCAATGCGGGCCACGCGCAGGTTTTTGGCGCCAGTATCGGCAGCATCGGCGGCAAACAGCGCCGACTGGCGATCTTCAAGGCCAAAAGCTTTGATCATCCGGATGCTGGTCAGGCTTTCCTGGGTCCGATCGTTCAGGGATGAAAACGCCGCCTGCGCCAGCTTGAAGCGCTGATGCAGCTGATCGCCATAGCGTTTGATCGCCAGCGCCATCAGCGGCATCGGCAGTAGAGCCAGCAGCGTCAGCTGCCAGCTGATTTGGGTGGACATCACGATCAGTACCGCACAGCCCATCACCAGCGAATCCACCAGCGTCAGCACCCCTTCCCCGGCGGCAAACACCACCCGGTCAACGTCGTTGGTGGCGCGGGCAATCAGATCGCCGGTACGGTGGCGCAGATAAAATTCCGGGTGCTGGCGGCTAAGCTGACGATAAAAATCTTCCCGCAGTTCTACCGCAAGCTGATAGGAGGCACCAAACAGCAGCACGCGCCAGACGTAGCGCAGCAGATAGACGACGACGGCGGTCAGCACCAGCGTGCCAATCCACATCATCACCCGTGCAGTGTTGTAATGCTGTTCGGTCACGCCATCCACGACGTAGCCCACCACTTTTGGCGGGATGAGCTGCAAAATGGCAATGATAATAAGCAGGGCTACTGCGCCGAGGTAGCGTTGCCACTCCCGGCGAAAGTACCAGCTTAACTGAGCAAATAATCGCACGCGGTCTGTTCCTGAGGGTTGTAGTCCGGAGTTATTCAATGGGTAATGCGGTGGTGTATTTTATCTGTTCCATCGCGAAGCTGGAGGTGACATTCGACAGGCCGGGCACGCTGTTCACCAGCCGTTTGTAGAAGTCATCATAGCGTTTCATGTCCGCCACCTGAACGCGCATCAGGTAGTCATATTCGCCCGCCATGCGCCAGAAGCCCAGCACTTCTGGCATATCGGATACCACGGTAACGAACCTGCAGTACCAGTCGCTGCTGTGATGCTGCGTTTTTATCAGAACAAACGCGGTCAATCCAAGCCCCAGTTTTTCGGGATCCAGCAGGGCCACGCGCGCCAGCAGGATGCCTTCATCTTCGAGGCGCTTTAAGCGTTTCCAGCAGGGCGTGGTGGTCAGATTAACGGCATCCGCCAGCGCCTGCAAAGAGAGGGTGCAGTCACTTTGCAGCAAGGACAGCAGCTTACGGTCAATTTTATCTAGCATACCCACCCCGCAGAGAAAATTTTTCTCCTGATATTCTATTTTAAAGGTCAGATAGCAACAATTTTTTCTGTGTTTTTCGCTATGCTGGGCACAAAATGACAAACGGAACACTGTAATGAAGAGTACCTGGGTTAAGCACGCCATCAGTGAAATTAACGCCGATTATCAGCGCTCGGCCGATACACATCTTATTCGCCTGACGCTGCCAGGCTTTGCCGGCATTCAGCTGTATTTGAAAGACGAAAGCACGCACCCCACCGGCAGCCTGAAGCACCGCCTGGCGCGCTCTTTATTCCTGTATGGTTTGTGTAACGGCTGGATCAATGAAGGCACCACCATCATTGAATCGTCATCCGGCTCGACTGCAGTGTCCGAAGCCTACTTTGCCCGCCTGCTCGGCCTGCCGTTTATCGCCGTAATGCCGTCCTGTACCGCAAAACGGAAGATCGAACAGATTGAATTCTACGGCGGGCGCTGCCACTTCGTAGAGAGCGCCTGCGAAATTTATGCCGCCTCAGAGATGTTGGCCCGCGAGCTGAACGGCCATTATATGGACCAGTTCACCTTCGCCGAACGCGCTACCGACTGGCGCGGCAATAACAATATTGCCGACAGTATCTTCCGGCAAATGCAAAACGAGCCGCACCCGGAACCCGCGCATATCGTGATGAGCGCTGGCACCGGTGGCACCTCAGCGACCATTGGCCGCTATATCCGCTGCCAGGGTTATGACACTCGCCTGATGGTAGTCGATCCGGAAAACTCGGTATTCCTCGACTACTGGCAGCAGCGCAATCCTGACCTGCGCAGCCCGGTCGGCAGCAAAATTGAAGGGATTGGCCGCCCGCGCGTCGAGCCGTCGTTTATTCCCGATGTGGTCGACGAGATGCTGCGGGTGCCGGATGCCGCCAGCGTCGCCACCGCCCACTGGCTGGAAACGCAGCTGGGCCGCAAAGTTGGCGCCTCAACCGGCACCAACATGTGGGGCGCTTTACAGCTGGCCGCGCGGATGCGCGATGCCGGGCAAACCGGCTCCATTGTAACCCTGCTCTGCGACAGCGGCGAGCGTTACCTCGACACCTATTACAACGCTGAGTGGGTAAAATCCAGCATTGGTGATGTGGCACCGTGGTCGGCAGAAATCGCTCGGCTGGTAAAATAAAAAAAGCCAGACTGTCGTCTGGCTTGCTGGAAGAGTCTCACTATTCGGGGGAATAAGGAAGATCGGGTGTGTCCAGCCAATGAGTTAGAAAATGGGACACCGCTTCATTACGACAGTGTCCAATAACCGGCAAATGCGAGAGCTCAGCCATCAGCTGCGGCATCGCATTGCCCATAATCAAGCCGCGACCGACGCTGCCCAGCATCTCGCGGTCATTCATGGCATCACCAAACGCCATGCACTCCTGCATACTGAAGCCCAGATGGTCGCTCAGCACCGCCAGGGCGGAACCTTTGTTGCATCCCACCGGCAGCACTTCCAGGCAATCCAGCGCCGAGAAGGTCAGGTGCGCGCGGCTCCCCAACGCCTCGTTGAGCTGAATGCGCAGACGGCACAGATCGTCGTGATCGCTGCAAAAACAGATTTTAGTCACCGCGTGGGCCGGGATCCTACGCAGGTCGGTCAATTGATACTGGAAACCACTGTAAACATGCGCCTCGAGCAGGGCCGGAATTTCCTGCCCGGTCAGCCAGCCGGTATCGTTGAAGACGTGGATGCTGGCCTGAGTATCCCAGCGGCTATGCAAGACCTGCTCGGCAACGTCCGGGGCGAGATCCTGGCGATACAGTACGTCCCCTTCCAGCGAGTGAATGCGCGTCCCGTTGCCGGTTATCAAGAACGCATCGAGTGAGAGCGTGCCCATCAGATGGCGCATTTCCAGCACATGTCGTCCGGTGGCAAAGGTGAGCGTAATGTCGCGCTCATGCAGCCGCTTAAGCGCACGCAGGGTTTTGTCGCCTAAACGGTGGTCCGGCATTAATAAGGTGCCGTCCATATCAAATGCAGCCAACCGCGCCATAGTGCTCCCGAAAATGTGAAGGGTTTAACTTGTGCATCAGTATTGCGTGATATATACGGAAGTAATACTGAATAGTTGAATATTATTGTTCCGGGTTTTTATATGCGCTTGCTTAATCGACTGAATCAATACCAACGGCTGTGGCAACCCTCTGCCGGTGCGCCGCAGCAGGTGAGCGTGGCGGAGCTGGCCAGCCGCTGTTTTTGCAGCGAACGCCATGTGCGTACTTTGCTGCGTCAGGCGCAGGATGCGGGCTGGCTAAGCTGGCACGCGCAGTCCGGACGCGGAAAGCGCGGCGATCTGCGCTTTCACGTGACGCCCGAGTCGTTACGCAATGCGATGATGGAGGAGGCGCTGAAAAGCGGCCACCAACACAATGCGCTGGAGCTGGCCCAGCTGGCACCCCAGGCGCTGCGCGCGCTGCTGCATCCTTTTCTGGGCGGACAGTGGCAGAACAACACCCCGACGCTGCGTATTCCTTACTATCGCCCGCTCGACCCGCTGCATCCGGGCTTTTTACCGGGGCGCGCAGAACAGCATCTGGTGGGAGAAATCTTTTCCGGGCTGACGCGCTTTAACGACACCCGCAGCGAACCCAGCGGCGATCTGGCCCATCACTGGGAGATTTCCGCCGACGGGCTACGCTGGCATTTTTACATCCGCTCCACGCTGCACTGGCACACGGGCGACAAGATCGAGACAGGCCAACTCCAGAAACGGCTGATGATGCTGCTGACTCTGCCCGCGCTGCGCAAACTGTTTAACAGCGTAAAACAGATCGAGCTGACGCATCCTCAGTGTCTGACATTTGTGCTGCATCAGCCGGACTACTGGCTGGCGCACCGTCTGGCAAGCTATTGCAGTCGCCTGGCGCACCCGGAACAGCCGCTGACGGGCAGTGGACCGTTTCGGCTGACCCTTTTCGACCCGGATCTGGTGCGACTTGAAAGCCACGAGCAGTACCATCTGGGGCATCCGCTGCTGAAAGCGATCGAATTCTGGATCACCCCCCAGCTGTTTGACCAGGATTTAGGCACCAGCTGCCGTCATCCGGTGCAAATTGCCATTGGCGAGCCGGAAGAACTCGCCAGTTTACGGCTGGTCAGTAACAGTATCAGCCTTGGCTTTTGTTACCTCACGCTGAAACAGAGTGGGAGGCTCAGCGAAATGCAGGCCCGCAGGCTGGTGGATATCATTCATCAGTCGTCGCTGCTGCATACGCTGCCGCTGGATGAGAACCTGATCACCCCCACGCAGGAACTGCTGCCGGGATGGACCCTCCCCCAGTGGCCACAGGCACAGCGGATCCCGCTGCCCGAGACGCTGACCCTGGCATATCACCTGCCGGTGGAGTTACATACCATGGCCGAACAGCTTAAGCGCTATCTGGCGCAGGAAGGGTGTCAGCTGACGGTGATTTTTCATGATGCTAAAACCTGGGATGGCTGCGCGTCGCTGGCTGACGCCGATATCATGATGGGCGATCGGTTAATTGGCGAAGCGCCGGAGTATACCCTTGAACAGTGGTTACGCTGCGATGCGCTGTGGCCGCATCTGCTCAGCGCGCCGCAGTTTGCCCATCTGATGGCAACCCTGGATGCCGTTCAGTCCCGACCCGATGCGGCAGAACGTCTACAGGGATTAAAAGCGGTTTTCACCCGACTGATGGAGAGCGCGGTGCTGACACCGCTATTTAACTATCAATATCAAATCAGCGCTCCGCCGGGGGTGAACGGCATCCGGCTTAACCCGCGCGGCTGGTTTAACTTTACCGAAGCCTGGCTACCGGCCCCGAAAGCGTGAAGAAGCTGGTCGCCGTCACGGGCAGACGTTACCATGCGTCTTTACTCGTCAAAGTTGGAAAGAAAAATGAAACGTGCCGTTGTTGTGTTCAGTGGGGGGCAAGATTCCACCACCTGTCTGGTTCAGGCTTTACATCAGTATGATGAAGTCCATTGTGTGACGTTTGACTATGGCCAGCGCCATAGCGAAGAGATCAAGGTTGCACAGAAACTGGCGGTCCAACTCGGCGCGCGAGCGCATAAGGTTCTGGATGTCACTCTGTTAAACGAACTGGCGGTGAGCAGCCTGACGCGCGACAGCATCCCGGTGCCGGACTATGAGCCGAATGCAGACGGCATTCCTAATACCTTCGTGCCGGGACGTAACATCCTCTTCCTGACCCTGACCGCCATCTATGCCTATCAGGTCCAGGCCGAAGCGGTGATCACCGGCGTGTGCGAAACCGATTTCTCTGGCTACCCGGACTGCCGGGATGAGTTTGTGAAGGCCCTCAATCACGCGGTCAACCTCGGGATGGCGAAAGATATCCGCTTCGAAACGCCGCTGATGTGGCTCGACAAGGCCGAAACCTGGGCGCTGGCGGACTACTGGGGCAAGCTGGAACTGGTGCGTAACGAAACGCTGACCTGCTATAACGGTATTCAGGGCGATGGCTGCGGTCAGTGCGCCGCCTGTAACCTGCGGGCAAATGGCCTGAATCATTATCTGGCGGATAAACCGGCGGTGATGTCGGCCCTGAAAAAGAAAACCGGGCTCAAATAAACCGCTTGTTGCCGGGTGAAAAGCCTCTTCGCCCGGCCCCTCACAGTGGGTTATTGAATTAACTGCTCCAGCTTTTCACGCAACTCGCCTTCCAGCGGCAGCGCTTTTTGCGTACGCAGATCGATACAGACAAAAGTGATTAACGCATCCGCCACCACCTGGCCTTCTGGATTCAGGGTGATTACCTGACTCAGCACGCCGCTTTTACCGTTTAACTGCTGTAGCTGGCTGGTCACGGTCAACACGTCGCTGAGCACCGCAGGACGCCGATAGTTAATGTTGATGTTCGCCACGACAAACGCGATGCGCTGCGCCGTCATCCATTGAAAACTGTCGCTATTTTCCAGCCCATCCCAGCGCGCCTCTTCAAGAAACTCGAGATAACGGGCGTTATTAACATGCTGATAAACGTCAAGATGAAAGCCGCGAACTTTGATTTGGGTCTGCATAGCACAATAACCTTCAGGGTTGTTATTTATAAGATTCAGAGGCCATAACTGGTATGACCTCTTTATCCTGGCAAATTTTTGCCACTGTGCAAGTTATTACAGCATCAGATGCGCGAGATTCCGCTCTACCAGCGACCCACCAATACCGGGAACCTGCGTCAGGTCGTCGAGCGTTTTGAAGGGACCGTACTCTTCACGGTAGCTGACTATCGCCTGCGCTTTTTTCAACCCCACGCCGTTCATTACCCGCGCCAGATCCTCTGCCGACGCGGCGTTAATGCTTACCCGCTCCCCTGCCGCCTCTGCACTTTTGCCGCCTGTCGGGGCTTTCACCTCCGGCGGCGTGGGCGTAGAGGCCTCGACCTTACTTTGCGTGGCCTGCGTTTTACCCGTCTGAGTGGCCGCCAGCGTGCTGTGGCTCATTCCCACCGTGACGAGGGCAAGCGTCATAAAGAGGGCTTTGATTCCATGTTTCATGCTGTTTTCTCCTTGTTTGTTGACAGCCACATCACAATAAGCGGGCCGCTTTTTGAGAACAAACAGCAGATTGCAGAAATGGAAAAGGCCGCGAAAGCGGCCTTTTGTTATTGCAGTACGTTGCGAAAATCTGCGAGCAGTGACGTAATTACTGTTGTTGAGTAATGATATCGCCCAGCTTGATTTTTGCTTCTTTACGCAGGTTGCTCATCAGTGCTTCGAAAGCGATTTGGGCATTATTCTGCGTAATCCCCTTCACCATCGCGTTCTTCTGCTCTTCCGGCATGGTACCCGCTTTCACTTCGTCCAGTGCCAGAATCACCACGTTGCCCTGCATATCGTTAGCGATACCGAAGCTCGGCTTGTCTTTCGCCGGCTGGGTCAGGCCGAATGCAGCCTGGCTAATCGGATCCTGACCAGTGCGGCTCAGCGTTTTCGCGGTGCCGAAGCTCAGACCCGCCGCTTTCAGCGCGTCTTCACCTTTACCGGCTTTCAGCTCGGCCAGCAGCTTTTCAGCATCCAGCTTCGCCTGCTGAACGGCTTTGTTATGCTTCACCAGCGCGACGATCTGATCTTTTACGGTATCCAGCGGCTTAATCGCTTCCGGCTTGTGTTCGCTCACGCGCAGCACAAAGGCACGATCGCCATCAACAGTGATGATGTCTGAGTTGCTGCCCGGGGTTCCGTTCTCGCCCACCAGACTACCGTTGAAGATAGCATCGGCAACTGGCTTGAAGTTAAGCTCTTCCGGCAGACTGTCCTGACCGAACCAGCCGGTCTCAACGGCTTTCACGCCTGCAACCTGCTCAGCACCGGCCAGTGACTCGTTGTCATTGCTGGCTGCATCGCTCACCTTCTGCTGCAGCGCATAGTAGGTGTCCAGCGCTTTTTCCTGCTTCACTTTTGCCGCGATCTCATCACGTACGTCAGCCAGCGGCTTGGTTTTCGCCGGTTGAACATCGTCCAGACGCGCTACCAGGAAGCCCACGGAAGATTTGATCACCCCTGACAGCTGGCCTTTCTCTTTCAGACCGGCGTTTTTCAGCTCTTCAGGTGTGGTAGCGTCTTCCAGCCAGCCCATGTCACCGCCGTTTTTGGCAGAGATAATGTCGGTGGACTTCTCTTTCGCGACCGTTGCGAAATCCGCGCCTTTGTTCAGCTCGTCGAGGGCAGCTTTCGCTTCAGCTTCGGTTTTAGCCTGAATGACGCTAAAACGGTTACGCTGCGGCTGAGTGAACTGATCCTGATGCTGATCGTAGTAAGACTGGATATCCGCATCCGATGCGTCGCTCTGCATCGCTGCCGCATCGAGCTTGATGTAGCTCACGCGGAACTGCTCAGGCGCCATAAAGTTGCTTTTGTTCTGCTCGTAGTAGCTGTTCACTTCTTCGTCGCTCACCTGCTGCTTTGCAGCCAGCGCGTTAACGTCGAAAGTGGCTTCACGCACGACGCGCTGCTGAGAAACCAGCGCCGCCAGTTCGTCAGTTTCGCCCTTGAGCATGAAATCGGTACCCACAACAGCGTTGATCAGCTGCTGAGTCGTCAGCTGGTTACGCAGCGCCTGGGCGTACTGATCGGCCGTCATCCCCATCTGACTGACGATGGCGTTGTAGCGGTTGTTGTCGAATTTGCCGTCCGTCTGGAAAGCCGCGGTGGAGAAAATGACCTTCTTCACCTGGTCATCGCTGATCCCAAGACCAAGGTCTCTGGCGTACTGATCCATCAGCGCTTCGTCAATGAGACGATTCAGCGTCTGCTGGCGCAGCGTTTTCATATAGCCTTCATTCGCCGCCAGTTCAGAGAACTGATCGCCCAGTTGTTGCTGCATGCGGTTACGTTCACCGGCAAATGCATTCTCGAACTGCCCACGGCTGATTTCCTGGCCATTCACTTGTGCGGCGTAGTTTGCGCTACCGCCAATCAGGTAACCACTCACGCCGGTCAAAATGAACGACAGGATAATGATACCGAAAATAATCTTGAGCACGAGACTGTTAGCAGCCGTGCGTAAGCTGTCCATCATGGTGTAACCACACTCCGCTGTAGGTGACAGGTGACCTCACGCTAACGGCAAATCCCGACCGCTGCGCATAAAGGCGTATTGTGACAAGAAACCGGGGCAATTGTCAGCCCAGAACATGCACAAACTCGTATAAATAGGCCCTGGACAAACAAAAAAGGCACATCAAATGATGCGCCCTTAGACTTTTTAACTTCCCTGATGCAAGAATGCGATCAGTTTACTGCGTCTTTCAGCGCTTTGCCCGCGCGGAAGCCCGGAACTTTAGCAGCAGCGATGGTGATCTCTTTGCCGGTCTGAGGGTTGCGGCCAGTACGGGCAGCACGCTCTTTAACAGCAAAAGTACCAAAACCAACCAGCGCTACGTCGTCCCCAGCCTGCAGAGATTCGGTAACAGAAGCAATTAAAGCATCTAACGCACGTCCAGCCGCAGCTTTGGAGATATCAGCACCCGCAGCAATTTTGTCAATCAGTTGAGATTTGTTCACTCTTCTCTTCCTCTCTTTATAATTTATATCGCGCCTGAATCCTTCACAACGCGACCGCGCAGCAGTTATATCAGGCCTGCCATGACCTTACAACACCCGTTGTTGAGGCTGGCCCAATCAGTGATCTAAATTAGCTATACAAAAAAAGGCTGGCAAGCCCGAATTAGCCTACCAGCCTTGTTTTTATTGACGCTCTTTGCGCGAGGTCACTATTTTGCGGTTACAACCTGCATTCCGTAAGGCTCGTTCTGCAGCGCAAGCGCCAGAACTTCCTCAATGCGCTTCACCGGATGGATATCCAGATCGGCAATCACGTTGTCCGGGATCTCTTCCAGATCGCGCTTGTTTTCATGCGGGATCAGGACGGTTTTAATCCCACCGCGGTGAGCCGCGAGCAGTTTTTCTTTCAAACCACCGATCGGCAGCACCAGGCCACGCAGGGTGATTTCACCGGTCATCGCCACATCGGCGCGAACCGGGTTACCGGTCAGACAGGAGACCAGCGCAGTACACATTGCGATACCGGCGCTTGGACCGTCTTTCGGCGTTGCCCCTTCCGGTACGTGAACGTGGATATCGCGTTTCTCGTAAAAGTCCGCATTGATACCCAGCTTTTCCGCACGTGCACGCACGACGGTCAGCGCAGCCTGAATGGACTCCTGCATCACTTCACCCAGAGAACCGGTATACGTGAGCTTGCCCTTACCCGGTACGCAGGCGGTTTCAATGGTCAGCAGATCGCCGCCCACTTCCGTCCACGCCAGACCCGTTACCTGACCGACACGGTTTTCGTTTTCCGCGCGACCGTAGTCATAACGCTGAACGCCGAGATATTCGTGCAGATTGTCGCCGTTAATCTCAACGTGCTTAAGGGTCTTATCCAGCAGCAGCTTTTTCACCGCTTTACGGCACAGCTTGGAGATTTCACGCTCCAGGCTACGTACGCCTGCTTCACGGGTGTAGTAACGAATAATGCTGATAATCGCACTATCCTCTACCGTAATTTCTTTCTCTTTCAGAGCATTACGCTCAATCTGCTTAGACAACAGATGGCGCTTGGCGATGTTCAGCTTCTCGTCTTCGGTATAGCCAGAAAGACGGATCACTTCCATACGATCCAGCAGCGGAGCAGGAATGTTCATGGAGTTAGAGGTCGCCACGAACATCACATCGCTGAGATCGTAGTCCACTTCCAGATAGTGATCGCTGAACGCCACGTTCTGTTCCGGATCCAGCACTTCAAGCAGGGCTGACGCCGGATCGCCGCGCATGTCGGACGACATTTTGTCGATCTCATCCAGCAGGAACAGCGGGTTTTTAACGCCCACTTTCGCCATTTTCTGGATCAGTTTGCCCGGCATGGAGCCGATATACGTCCGGCGGTGACCGCGGATTTCAGCTTCGTCACGTACGCCACCCAGCGCCATACGGATGTATTTACGTCCGGTCGCTTTGGCAATGGACTGCCCCAGAGAGGTTTTACCCACCCCCGGCGGCCCCACCAGGCACAGGATCGGGCCCTTGAGCTTATTCACACGGCTTTGAACCGCAAGATACTCAAGGATACGATCTTTAACACGTTCCAGACCGTAGTGGTCGGTATCGAGGATTTCTTGTGCCTGACGCAGATCTTTTTTGACCTTGCTACGGGCGTTCCACGGAACCTGTACCATCCACTCGATATAGCCGCGCACGACGGTCGCTTCGGCCGACATTGGAGACATCATTTTCAGCTTCTGCAGTTCTGCTTCGGCTTTCTCTTTTGCCTCTTTCGGCATTTTCGCCGCGTCGATCTTACGCTTCAGCGCTTCGTTTTCGTCTGGTGCATCGTCCATCTCGCCGAGTTCTTTCTGAATCGCCTTCATCTGCTCATTCAGATAGTACTCGCGCTGGGATTTCTCCATCTGCTTCTTCACGCGGTTGCGAATGCGCTTCTCAACCTGCAGCAGATCGATTTCCGATTCCATCATCGCCATCAGATATTCCAGACGTTCGTTCACGTCGGACATCTCCAGCACGGACTGTTTGTCCGCCAGCTTGAGCGGCATGTGCGCAGCGATGGTGTCCGCCAGACGCGCAGGATCGTCGATGCTGTTCAGCGACGTCAGCACTTCAGGTGGGATTTTTTTGTTCAGCTTGATATAGCCTTCGAACTGGCTAATTGCGGTGCGAACAAGCACTTCCTGCTCACGCTCATCAAGCTGCGGCGATTCAAGGTATTCCGCTTTCGCCGCGAAGTGTTCGCCATCATCAGACAGCGTGGTAATACGCGCACGCTGCAGCCCCTCGACCAGCACCTTCACGGTGCCATCAGGCAGCTTCAGCATTTGTAAAATAGAGGCCACGGTCCCGACGGTGAAAAGATCGTTTACACCCGGCTCATCCGTTGATGCTTCTTTCTGCGCAACCAGCATGATTTTTTTATCATGATCCATGGCGGCTTCAAGGCAACGGATAGATTTTTCCCGCCCTACGAATAAGGGTATGACCATGTGCGGATAAACCACCACATCGCGCAGCGGCAATACGGGGATTTCAATGCGTTCAGAACGCTCAGGATTCATAGAGCTCTCTCTTAGTTTAGTGTCCGCCAGGTAATCAGGTTGCGCGACTGTGCTTCATGCAACCATTAACATGTAATCCAGTATATGGGGATGATTCCCATACATTCAACGCCATGTTTACGGAAAAAGAAAAAGGGAGGATAAAATCCCCCCTTTTTGATTAACTGCTTGTATGAATTGGTGAATTATTCGCCAGATGCCTGCTGGGCTTCCGGGGTACCGTAAATCAGCAGCGGCTTACTTTGCCCGGCGATAACGGATTCATCAATGACCACTTTTTCAACCTCTTCCATCGAAGGAAGATCGTACATGGTGTCGAGTAAAGCGGCTTCAACGATAGAGCGCAGACCACGTGCGCCGGTTTTACGCATCATCGCTTTTTTGGCGATGGCGTTCAGCGCTTCGTCACGGAACTCCAGCTCAACGCCTTCCAGATTGAACAACGCCTGATACTGTTTGGTCAGCGCGTTTTTCGGCTCTTTCAGGATCTGAATCAGCGCTTCTTCGCTCAGTTCGCTCAGCGTGGCAACAACCGGCAGACGACCGATGAACTCAGGGATCAGACCAAACTTGATCATATCCTCTGGTTCTACCTGGGTCAGCAGTTCACCCTCTTTCGCTTTTTCAGATTTTGCTTTTACCGTGGCGCCAAAGCCAATACCCGAACCGGTTTCAACGCGGTTAGCAATGACTTTATCCAGGCCCGCAAATGCACCACCACAAATAAACAGGATTTTGGACGTATCAACCTGCAGGAACTCCTGCTGAGGATGCTTACGGCCGCCCTGCGGTGGAACTGCGGCAACGGTGCCTTCGATCAGCTTCAGCAGCGCCTGCTGCACGCCTTCACCTGATACATCGCGGGTGATGGACGGGTTATCGGATTTACGTGAGATTTTGTCGATCTCATCGATATAAACGATCCCGCGCTGCGCTTTCTGTACGTCGTAATCGCATTTCTGCAGCAGTTTCTGGATGATGTTTTCGACATCTTCACCCACATAACCGGCTTCGGTCAGGGTGGTGGCATCCGCCATGGTAAACGGAACATCCAGCAGACGTGCCAGCGTCTCTGCCAACAGGGTTTTACCGGAACCGGTTGGGCCAATCAGCAAAATGTTACTTTTGCCCAGCTCAACGCCGTTGCTGCTATCCCCGTTACGCAGACGTTTGTAGTGGTTATACACCGCCACGGCCAGCACCTTTTTCGCCTGTTCCTGACCGATGACATAATCATCAAGATGATGACGGATCTCATGCGGGGTTGGCAGGGCGCTGCGCTCACGGTGCGGTGCAACTTCTTTAATCTCTTCGCGGATGATGTCGTTACATAAGTCGACACATTCGTCGCAGATATACACGGACGGCCCGGCAATCAGTTTGCGCACTTCATGCTGGCTTTTGCCGCAAAAAGAGCAGTACAACAGTTTGCCCGAACCATCTTTGCGTTTATCTGTCATGAGTCAAAACCTCTTTTTAAGTTCTTTGTGCCGCACATGACGACGCAAATGCCAATCTGAGACGCAAGCTGCTGGTAAGCAGCGTGCCGCCCTACCATAGTATAGCGGCACACTCGCGTCGTGGGCATCATTTACGGTGGGTCAAAATGGAGTCGACTAAGCCGTACTCAACTGCCTCTGGTGCGGACAGGAAGCGATCGCGCTCGGTATCACGCTCGATCTGCTCAAGTGATTGACCCGTGTGGTGAGCCATAAGTTCATTCATGCGCCCTTTCACCTTCAGGATTTCACGGGCATGAATTTCAATATCTGTTGCCTGGCCCTGGTAACCTCCCAGCGGCTGGTGAATCATCACGCGCGAGTTTGGCAGGCAGAAACGCTTGCCTTTTGCCCCTGCCGTCAGCAGGAATGCGCCCATCGATGCCGCCTGGCCCATACAAATGGTGCTCACATCAGGCTTAATAAACTGCATGGTATCGTAAATAGACATCCCTGCGGTGATCACGCCACCCGGGGAGTTAATGTACAGGTAAATATCTTTTTCCGGGTTTTCCGCTTCCAGAAACAGCATCTGCGCGACGATCAGGTTAGCCATATGGTCTTCGACCTGGCCAGTCATAAAGATAACGCGCTCTTTAAGCAGACGGGAATAGATATCAAAAGAACGTTCACCGCGAGAGGTCTGTTCAATAACCATTGGCACCAGCGCCATATGGGGTGCAAAGTTATCTCGTTCGCCACTGTATGACATGTCCGTCTCCTGGATAAAAAATGAAAATACCTGCTGTACTGATTGTAACCTTGCGGACGGATTATCAGCCAGTCTCTTTAATACTGCTTACCCACTAATGGGGGCGGCTCAGCCCTATTTCAAGCATAACAATCTTTTGGTGTAACGCTAACACTGAAAAGGCGTTTTAGCACTCTTCCTGGTTTATTACTGTGATAAAAAAAACCCGCCGCCGAGAGGCAACGGGTTTTTGTTCAAACTTTAAACAAGCCTGGCAGAATTACGCCTGCTGGTTCATCAGTTCGTTGAAAGAAGTGGCTTTTTCAGACACTTTCGCTTTCGCCAGAACAGCTTCAACAGCTTGCTCTTCCAGTGCGACGTTGCGCATGTTTTCCATCAGTTCTTTGTTGCTGCCATAGAACTCAACAACTTCTGACGGATCTTCATAGGCAGAGGCCATCTCTTCGATCAGACCTTTAACGCGGGTTTCGTCAGCTTTCAGCTCGTGGGTACGAATCACTTCGCCCAGCAGCAGACCAACAACAACGCGGCGTTTAGCCTGCTCTTCGAACAGCTCACGTGGCAGTTCCAGAGCCTGGTTCTCATTGCCACCGAAACGCTGTGCAGCCTGGCGACGCAGAACGTCGATTTCGTTGTCGATGAGTGCAGATGGGATGTCGATTTCGTTAGCCTGAACCAGACCTTCGATCGCCTGAGACTTCACGCGGTTACGCACGGCGCCTTTCAGCTCGCGTTCCATGTTTTTACGCACTTCTGCACGCAGACCTTCAACAGAACCATCTTCAACGCCGAAACGTTTGATGAAATCTGCAGTCAGTTCTGGCAGCTCGCGGTCTTCCACTTTCTTCAGGGTAATGGCGAACTTAGCCGCTTTACCTTTCAGGTTTTCAGCGTGGTATTCTTCCGGGAAGGTCACGTCGATAGTGAACTCTTCGCCAGCGCTGTGGCCTTTGATACCTTCTTCGAAGCCTGGGATCATACGACCCTGACCCATCGCCAGTACGAAGTCAGACGCTTTGCCGCCTTCGAACTCTTCACCGTCTACAGAGCCGTTGAAGTCAATGGTAACGCGGTCTTCTGCATCAGCAGCGCCGTCTTTGTCTTTCCAGGTCGCCTGCTGCTTACGCAGGGTGTCCAGCATACCGTCAACGTCAGCTTCGGTGACTTCAACAACCGGTTTTTCAACTTCGATCGCTTCCAGACCTTTCAGCTCAACTTCCGGGTACACTTCGAACTCTACAGAGTAGGTGAAGTCTTCGCCCAGTTTGTATTCGCCCGGAACATAGGTCGGGTTACCGGCTGGGTTGATTTTTTCTTTGATGATCGCATCAACGAAGTTGCGGCTCATCAGGTCGCCCAGCACGTCCTGGCGAACAGATGCGCCATAACGCTGAGCAACGACATTCATTGGTACTTTGCCCTTGCGGAAGCCGTCAATACGGACTTTTTTCGCTACGTTGACCAGCTCGCTTTTTACAGCGTTTTCGATGCTGTCAGCAGCGATAGTAATCGTTACACGGCGGCCAAGGCCTTGAGTGGTTTCAACTGAAACTTGCATCTTGTTACCTCAAAAAAATCACAGTGCTCGGTCAACTCTGAATTTGCCTCGCAATACCGGGATGCTCTCTTAGCAGATTCACATTCCCTGTCGCCAGAATCATCCCGAAGCATTCATTAAGACGCGGCATTATAGCGGCATCACTTAGGTGAGTCGAGAACGGTTGCCCCATGTTGCTGCGGCTTTTTTCACAATTTAAGGCTATTTTTGGCCTTAAAATCGCGCCACCGCCTCAAAACCCGGACAAAACAAAACGGCCCGCAGGCCGTTTTAACGTCATCTTGATGCAACATACTGGAAAAGCTCCTGCTGTTGCAAACAGGATTTATTACGCGATAGTCCCGGCTCCCCGGCACGGTGGCGACGCGAAGATGGTATCCTGCAACCCTTTCCATTCCTTGATGGTATAGGTGTGCAGCGCCAGCGCGTGTACGGTGGTGGAGAGCTCTTCCGTCAGGGTACCGTAAATCATACGATGACGATTGAGGAACCGCTCTCCGGCAAAGCGATCGCTAACCAGTACGACTTTAAAGTGGCTTTCAGACCCTGCCGGTACGTTATGACGATAGCTTTCGTCGACGACTTCGAGGAACACAGGTTCAAACGCCGCCCTTAACTTATCTTCTATCTGTTCACGTATCATCATGAAATTACTCCTCCGACAACGCTGAGATGTCACCCATCCCTTTAAATATTAGCCGCTTTTACCGCTTGCATAACAAGAAGACAACAAAAATTTAGCTTTCGTCTGATTTTCTCATTCAACGGGATGAAGTCCTATAGGGGGGAAGCCGTTTTGTCGCCTGTATAAGATGAAAGCGCATCAGGTGGTCAGTTTTCAGACAAGGCGATGAATTTACATGCGTTGACTACTTCCCCTTGCCGTTAGCGATGTTATGATGGCGGCAATTTTTCTCTATATTATGCCTACGATTCGTTGAGAGCCCGAACATGTTAAAAAAACTCATTTTACCGCTGGTCGCCCTTTTTATGCTGGCTGGCTGTGCAACCCCGCCAACCACTATTGACGTCTCCCCGAAAATCTCCCTGCCACAGCAGGATCCAAGCCTGATGGGCGTGACCGTCAGCATCAACGGCGCAGATCAGCGTAAAGACCAGGCACTGGCGAAAGTCACCCGTGAAAACCAGCTGGTCACGCTGACCGCCTCCCGCGATCTGCGTTTCCTGCTGCAGGAAGTGCTCGAGAAGCAGATGACCTCCCGCGGCTATATGGTTGGCCCAAGCGGTGCTGTTGATCTGCAGATCATCGTCAACAACCTGTACGCCGATGTCTCTCAGGGTAACGTGCGCTACAACATCGCGACCAAAGCCGATATCGCTATCATCGCCACGGCGAAGAATGGCAACAAGATGAACAAGAACTACCGTGCAAGCTACTCCGTTGAAGGCGCTTTCCAGGCGACTAACAAAAACATCGCTGATGCCGTGAACAGCGTGCTGACCGACACCATCGCCGATATGGCGCAGGACACCAGCATTCACGATTTCATCAAGCAGAACGCACGTTAACTCTGCCTGCTGACCCGACGCCCTGTCGGGTCAGTTTAGCTGCCCATGTCCAGTCAATACTTACGTATTTTCCAGCAGCCTAAATCAGCTATTTTGCTGATCCTCGGTTTCGCCTCCGGTTTACCGCTCGCGCTGACATCAGGCACGTTACAAGCCTGGATGACCGTTGAGAATATCGATCTTAAGACCATCGGTTTTTTCTCACTGGTCGGTCAGGCCTACGTGTTTAAGTTTTTATGGTCGCCGATGATGGACCGCTACACCCCGCCATTCCTTGGCAGGCGTCGTGGCTGGTTGCTGATAACCCAGGGTCTGCTGCTGCTGGCGGTTGCCGCGATGGGGTTCCTGGAGCCCACGTCGCAGCTGCGCTGGATGGCCGCGCTGGCGGTGGTGATCGCCTTCTGCTCAGCCTCGCAGGATATCGTCTTCGATGCCTGGAAAACCGACGTACTCTCTGCCGAAGAACGTGGCACAGGCGCCGCAATCAGCGTGCTGGGCTACCGTCTGGGGATGCTGGTTTCCGGCGGGCTGGCACTGTGGCTGGCGGACCGCTATCTCGGCTGGCAGGGAATGTACTGGCTGATGGCCGTGCTGCTGATCCCGTGCATGATCGCCACGCTACTGGCGCCGGAACCGAGCGACGTGATCCCGGTTCCCCGCTCGCTGGAACAGGCCGTCGCCGAACCGCTGCGCGATTTCTTTGGTCGCAACAACGCCTGGCTGATTCTGCTGCTGATTGTGCTGTATAAGCTCGGCGACGCGTTTGCGATGAGCCTGACCACCACCTTCTTAATTCGCGGCGTCGGTTTTGATGCCGGGGAAGTGGGCGTGGTGAATAAAACGCTGGGGCTGATAGCCACTATCGTTGGTGCCCTGTATGGCGGGGTGCTGATGCAGCGCTTAAGCCTGTTCCGCGCGCTGATGATCTTTGGCATTTTGCAGGGCATCTCTAACGCCGGTTACTGGCTGCTCGCCATTACCGACAAGCAGATGTTCAGCATGGCGGCGGCGGTGTTCTTTGAAAACCTGTGCGGCGGGATGGGAACAGCGGCATTTGTCGCCCTGCTGATGACCTTGTGCAACAAGTCCTTCTCCGCCACCCAGTTCGCCCTGCTCTCTGCGCTGTCCGCCGTGGGTCGGGTGTATGTCGGGCCGATCGCGGGATGGTTCGTTGAAGCGCACGGCTGGCCTGCGTTCTATTTATTCTCCGTGTTCGCGGCGATTCCTGGTCTGGTGCTGTTATTACTTTGCCGCCAGACGCTGGAATATACCCAGCAAACCGAACAATTTATGCCACGAACGTTCTATCCGTCCGTCTATCGCTTTGCATTAACGCTATTGCTGATTGGGTGCGTCGCGCTGGCGCTGTGGTTGGTGGTGCTGATCGTCAATGCCACCACCTCGCTGGCACTGCCGTTTACGGTGCTGCTGCTGGATATCGGCGCGCTGTTTGCTCTGACCGGGATCCTGACGGGAGCCCTGCTCGATTACCTGGCACTGCGTAAAACCCAGGCAGCGTAAGGTCTGCTAAAACGTTATTTACCGTTGTAATAACGATACGAAATTATAACGGTAAATAAATTTCCGCTGGCAAAAATAATATTTGTTGATTTGTGCGACTAAGAATTCCGGAAATTATTGGAACCTGTATTCAACGCTATTTTCCATTAACCGATTCAGCAAACGAAAGTTTAATTTTACGTTTTGCACTTGTCCATTTATTGATAATGAATTGTTAATTAATTGTTTGTTTTCAGTAATGGTTATACCAATTGCCCGCGTTACCACTCCAGCAGAGGCGGTTTCGTTATAACGCCCATCCGACGGCGCTTGCGCTGCAATATCGGTCATATTTTGCAACATGTGTGACTTATCCGGCAGAACCCAGTAACACGGTCCTGACACAGGTCTAATGATGTTTACAGTAATGTAACCTTCCCGTAAAATGCCCCCACACTTTAAACGCCACCAGGTCCCCGTGGAATTGAGGTCGTTAAATGACACTTAGGAAATACAATAAAAGTTTGGGATGGTTGTCGTTATTTGCAGGCACTGTTTTACTCAGTGGCTGTGATTCTGCGCTTCTTGACCCCAAAGGACAGATTGGACTGGAGCAACGCTCGCTCATACTGACGGCATTTGGCCTGATGATGATTGTGGTTATTCCCGCCATCTTGATGGCTGTTGGTTTTGCCTGGAAGTACCGTGCGAGCAATAAAGATGCGAAGTACAGCCCTAACTGGTCACACTCCAATAAAGTGGAAGCTGTGGTCTGGACAGTGCCGATTCTGATCATCCTGTTCCTTGCCGTACTGACATGGAAAACCACTCACGCGCTCGAGCCTGCTAAACCGCTGGTTCACGATGAGAAACCGATTACGATCGAAGTCGTCTCCATGGACTGGAAATGGTTCTTCATCTACCCGGAACAGGGCATTGCTACCGTGAATGAAATTGCCTTCCCGGCAAACGTTCCGGTTCAGTTCAAAGTAACGTCTAACTCCGTGATGAACTCCTTCTTTATCCCGCGTCTGGGTAGCCAAATCTACGCGATGGCCGGTATGCAGACTAACCTGCACCTGATCGCGAATGAAGCAGGCACCTTTGATGGTATCTCCGCCAGCTACAGTGGCCCAGGCTTCTCAGGTATGAAGTTCAAAGCCATTGCCACACCTGACCGTGCCGCTTTCGACCAGTGGGTTGCTAAAGCGAAACAGTCTACGAACACCATGTCTGACATGGCCGCGTTCGACAAAGTGGCAACGCCTAGCGAATACAACAAGGTGGAGTACTTCTCTGACGTGAAACCAGATTTGTTCAAAGATGTGATTGGCAAATTTATGGACCACGGCAAGAGCATGAACGTGACCCAGCCTGAAGGTGAGCACAGCTCGCACGAAGGAATGGAAGGCATGGACATGAGCCACGCGGAAACCTCTCACTAAGGGGCCGAGGAAGAAAATGTTCGGAAAATTGACACTGGATGCGGTGCCGTACCATGAACCTATTATCGTGGTTACGATTGCTGCAATTATCATTGGTGGCGCAGCCTTACTGGGCTTAATCACTTACTTCGGTAAGTGGAGCTACCTGTGGAATGAGTGGCTGACCTCGGTTGACCACAAAAAACTCGGTATCATGTACTGCATCGTCGGTATCGTCATGTTAATTCGTGGCTTTGCCGATGCAATCATGATGCGTAGCCAGCAGGCGCTTGCCTCTGCGGGCGAAGCAGGCTTCTTGCCACCGCACCACTACGATCAGATCTTTACCGCGCACGGCGTGATTATGATCTTCTTCGTGGCGATGCCGCTGGTTATCGGGCTGATGAACGTTGTCGTTCCGCTGCAGATTGGCGCACGCGACGTTGCGTATCCGTTCCTGAACAACCTGAGCTTCTGGTTCACGGTTGTGGGTGTGATCCTGGTTAACCTGTCTCTGGGCGTCGGTGAATTCGCACAGACTGGCTGGCTGGCTTACCCACCGCTTTCGGGAATTGAGTACAGTCCTGGCGTTGGTGTCGATTACTGGATATGGGCGATTCAGCTCTCCGGTATCGGTACGACCCTGACCGGTATCAACTTCTTCGTGACCATTATCAAGATGCGTGCCCCTGGCATGACCATGTTCAAGATGCCGGTATTTACCTGGGCATCTCTGTGCGCCAACATCCTGATTATCGCGTCATTCCCAATTCTGACTGTCACCGTCGCGCTGCTGACCCTGGATCGCTATCTGGGCACCCATTTCTTCACCAATGATATGGGCGGCAACATGATGATGTACATCAACCTGATTTGGGCATGGGGTCACCCTGAAGTGTACATCCTGGTTCTGCCGGTCTTCGGTGTGTTCTCCGAAATCGCAGCAACCTTCTCCCGTAAGCGCCTGTTTGGTTACACCTCTCTGGTGTGGGCAACCGTGTGTATTACCGTCCTGTCGTTCATCGTTTGGCTGCACCACTTCTTTACCATGGGTGCCGGCGCGAACGTAAACGCCTTCTTCGGTATTACCACCATGATTATCGCCATCCCGACCGGGGTGAAGATCTTCAACTGGCTGTTCACCATGTACCAGGGCCGTATCGTGTTCCACTCAGCCATGCTGTGGACTATCGGCTTCATCGTCACCTTCTCTGTCGGTGGGATGACGGGTGTACTGCTGGCGGTGCCGGGCGCGGACTTCGTGCTGCACAACAGCCTGTTCCTGATTGCGCACTTCCATAACGTTATCATCGGCGGCGTCGTCTTCGGCTGCTTCGCTGGCGTAACCTACTGGTGGCCAAAAGCGTTCGGCTACACGCTGAACGAAACCTGGGGCAAACGCGCATTCTGGCTGTGGATTGTTGGCTTCTTCGTGGCCTTCATGCCGCTGTACGTACTGGGCTTCA
Source organism: Leclercia sp. (assembly GCA_049284415.1). Taxonomy (GTDB): domain Bacteria; phylum Pseudomonadota; class Gammaproteobacteria; order Enterobacterales; family Enterobacteriaceae; genus Enterobacter. Next base: position 145,876 of record JBAPXW010000005.1, on the reverse strand, counting down.
TGGGTATGACCCGTCGCCTGAGCCAGCAGATTGATCCGCAGTTCCACCCAATGCTGGTTATTGCAGCAGGCGGTGCGGTGCTGATTGCTTGCGGTATTGCGTGCCAGCTGATTCAGTTCTACGTCTCTATTCGCGACCGCGAGCAGAACCGTGACCTGACCGGTGACCCGTGGGGTGGCCGTACGCTGGAGTGGGCAACCTCTTCCCCGCCTCCGTTCTATAACTTTGCCATTGTGCCGCACATTCATGAGCGTGATGCATTCTGGGAAATGAAAGAGAAAGGCGAAGCGTATAAGCAACCTGAGCATTACGAAGAGATCCACATGCCGAAAAACAGCGGTGCGGGCATTGTTATCGCCGCCTTCGCTACGGTATTTGGCTTCGCAATGATCTGGCACATCTGGTGGCTTGCGATCGCTAGCTTCGCTGGCGTGATCATCACCTGGATTGTGAAGAGCTTTGACGAGGACGTGGACTACTACGTACCAGTCCGTGAAGTCGAAAAACTGGAAAACCAGCATTTCGATGAGATTTCTAAAGCGGGGCTGAAAAATGGCAACTGATACCCTGGCGCACTCAACTGCCCATGCGCATGATGACCATGCGCACCATGATACAGGACCGATGAAAGTCTTCGGTTTCTGGATCTACCTGATGAGCGACTGCATTCTGTTCTGCTGTCTGTTCGCGACCTATGCCGTTCTGGTGAACGGCACAGCGGGCGGCCCGACCGGTAAGGACATTTTTGAGCTGCCGTTCGTACTGGTAGAAACTGCCCTGCTGTTATTCAGCTCCATCACCTACGGCATGGCGGCTATCGCCATGTACAAAAACAACAAGAGCCAGGTCGTCTCCTGGCTGGCGTTGACCTGGTTGTTTGGTGCCGGATTTATCGGGATGGAAATCTATGAATTCCATCACCTGATTGCAGAAGGTTTTGGTCCGGATCGCAGTGGCTTCCTGTCCGCGTTCTTCGCGCTGGTCGGCACCCACGGTCTGCACGTGACCTCTGGTCTTATCTGGATGGCGGTACTGATGTTCCAGGTACACCGTCGCGGCCTGACCAGCACTAACCGTACCCGTATCATGTGCCTGAGCTTGTTCTGGCACTTCCTGGACGTGGTGTGGATCTGTGTGTTCTCTGTTGTGTATCTGATGGGGGCGATGTAATGAGTCATACTAACGATCATGGCGCTTCCCACGGTAGCGTAAAAACCTACATGACAGGTTTTATCCTGTCGATCATCCTGACGGCAATCCCGTTCTGGATGGTGATGAGCGGAACGGCGTCTCACACGGTGATTCTGGGCACTGTCCTGATCTCTGCTGTGGTTCAGATTCTGGTGCATCTGGTTTGCTTCCTGCACATGAACACCAAGTCCGATGAAGGCTGGAATATGACAGCCTTTATCTTTACCGTGATTATCATCGCAATCCTGGTAGTCGGCTCCATCTGGATTATGTGGAACCTCAACTACAACATGATGGTTCACTAAGAGCGGCGAGTATGTTTAAGCAATACCTGCAAGTAACAAAACCAGGCATCATCTTTGGCAACCTGATCTCAGTGATCGGAGGGTTCCTGCTGGCCTCGAAAGGCAGCATCGACTACACCCTCTTTGTCGCAACGCTGATTGGAGTGTCACTGGTCGTGGCGTCCGGTTGTGTATTTAACAACTACATCGACAGGGATATCGACAGGAAGATGGAAAGGACGAAAAATCGGGTGCTGGTAAAAGGCCTGATGTCCCCTGCCGTCTCGCTGGTGTACGCCACCTTGCTGGGTATTGCTGGCTTTATGCTGCTGTGGTTCGGCGCCAACCCTCTGGCCTGCTGGCTGGGGGTGATGGGTTTCGTGGTGTATGTGGGCGTCTACAGCCTGTATATGAAACGTCACTCGGTCTACGGTACGCTGATTGGTTCACTCTCCGGCGCTGCGCCGCCGGTGATTGGCTACTGCGCGGTCACCAACGAGTTCGACAGCGGTGCGCTGATTCTGCTGGCTATCTTTAGCCTGTGGCAGATGCCGCACTCCTACGCCATTGCGATTTTCCGCTTTAAGGATTATCAGGCGGCGAACATTCCGGTTCTGCCGGTGGTGAAAGGCATTTCGGTCGCCAAGAACCACATCACGCTGTACATCATCGCCTTTGCGGTGGCGACGCTGATGCTCTCTCTGGGTGGTTACGCGGGATATAAATATCTTGTCGTGGCTGCTGCGGTGAGCGTCTGGTGGCTCGGCATGGCGCTGCGAGGCTATAAAGTGGAAGATGACAAAGTCTGGGCGCGCAAACTGTTTGTGTTCTCGATTGTTGCTATCACCTCCCTCTCAGTGATGATGTCCGTCGACTTTATGGTGCCAGATTCACATAATCTGCTGACCTACGTCTGGTAAGTGCTCACAGCCTGTTGATCAGGCCTGAACGCTCAACAGCCCGCAACCATTATGGTCGCGGGCTGTTTTTTTATGCGCGTCAGAAATATTACAGCTCATGAAGCTGCCAAATCACCGCCAGCCTGCATTCCATATCCAATATAAATTATCAGTCACGCATCAATAAAATTTTTATATTTATCTAATTAAAAAAGTAGCATCTACATAGCAAAACTTAATCTTGCCTTTCTCACGAATATTAAATGGTGGTAGTCTTGCGCCGCGAGATTTTCGCTCGCAGATCATTTTCATTTAATAAGGAAATAAAAGTGAAAGAATTAACGCTGCATGAAATCGAATCTGTCTCCGGTGGTTTTAACCTTATCGGCGCGGCTACCGGCTTTTTTGATTTTGCCTTTAACTCTGCCGTAGGCTTCGCCACCTTCGTCTGTGACTCTGGTGCCGCATTTGCCAGCTTCGTTATTGATAGCGCAGTGGCATTCGGCTCATTCGTCGTAGGCTCGACGAACTGGGAAACATTCGTCGCAACGGGCTCCAGCAACTGGAATGGCTTTGTCGAAACAGCCGGTAACAGCTGGTCTACTTTCGTCAACAATGCCGGTGCCGACTGGAACACCTTCCTCGCCAAAGCCAGCGCATAAACGAGAAGCTTATCCTGCGGACTGACGCAGAATAGACGCTGACTGCCGGTCCATCAGATAGCTATCACATCAACAACCCGCCGCCTTACCGGTCGCGGGTTGTTTTTTTTCAGCACAAGCCTACCAATTATTGGCTTGCCGAATAATATACACATTCACAATTTCATATATTATAAAAATATCAAACAGCAAAACCATTAAATAGCGGAATTAATCTAGGTTAAAATCACCCTATAAATACTACATTGAATCTTAACTTTAATTTCTATATTGAACAGTGATAACCTTGCGCCGTGAGCATCCTGCTCATCTCTCTTTTTTCATTTATAAGGAAATAAAAGTGAAAGAATTAACGCTGCACGAAATCGAGTCTGTCTCTGGTGGTTTAAATCTGCTTAACGTTGCAAGCAGCCTGTTCAGCAACGCATTCAAGACGGGTGCCAGCTTCTCTGTTGCTGTCTTTAACTGCTCATACCCATTCGCCAGCACCGTCATTGAAACGGCAGTTTCATTTGGTTCTGTGCTGGTCGGGGCACAAAGCATGGATTCCTTCGTCGCCAAAACCACCGAGAACTGGAGCAACTTTGCCGACGTGGCCGTAAGCAACTGGAACTCTTTTGCTAACACCGCGACCAATAACTGGAACAGCTTCATCGACACTGTTAATGCCTAAGTCGTGAATCTTGCTATGGGCCGGATGCTAATCTGGCCCATAACCTCGCCTCCCCCACGCCCTTCAGCGTCAGGCTATTATTATAAAACCTTCTATGTTAAATAAATTTAATAATATCGCGTAGCGCGGATAAATAACCATACCAACCAAATAAAAGAATATAGATTAAATTTATCCATTCAGGCCTGACATTGCTAATTTATATAGCCATTTCAGCCAGGTTATATTTATATATCTAGTTACTAAAAACAAGCATGCCATCGCATATTAACCGCACAGCGAAATATAACCAATGTTATTATGTAACCAGGTGAGCGTTATTTGCTTTCCTGTGACTATTCATTAACTATGGAAATAAAAAATGAAAGAATTAACACTTAACGAAATGGAATATATTTCAGGTGCCGGCATTCTGAACCTTCCTTGCGCATTGGCAAGTTTTACCATTCAATCCGCATGTGGGCTTGTGAAGGCAGGTTTTGAAGCTGGCTTTAGTACGGCACTTAACGTCGTGGACGGCGCATTTGACATCGTTGCTAATCTGTTCAGCGATTCCGCGTTCGATCCGGCGAGCGTGATTAACGATCAGTTGAACGAACTGACCTTTTCACTCTCTGGCATCTGGTCAAGCTTTGTTGCGGAAGCAGCAACCGACTGGGGCCAATTTACCTACGCCCTGCATAAATAAATAACAAACGGCCAGTCAATGTCATTATTGACTGGCCTCATTTCTGACTGAGTTTCTACCCGATAACAACCCATTACCAAAGACTGGTTTGTTTATCTATTTCCCCCCAGCGCATATACATATCGCACGCCATCATATAATCATTGTGCCAGCGCCAGTAAATATGCAGATAATAGAAAAGCATGGCGGGCAGGATACAGAGCAGATAATAGACTTCAAAATAGACAGTCCCTCCCAGCAGCGACAGGATCGCGCTGACAATGACAATCCACATTGATTCGATGATAAACAGCACAATCAATCTTGCCCATAACGGCATGTCATACAACCCACGCAATGGCAGGGATGGTGAAAAGTTAAAATCGATCTCCTTCAGGAATAATCGCCCTAAAAAAGCGTAGCGTCGGGAGGGCTGGATACAGATCAGATTTATGGCCAGCACGATGGCGCACAGAATCAGCATTGCAATCATCAAACGTGCAGAAAACAGGCCTTCCGACAGCGAGAAATCATCCTGAGCTCGCAGTGGACTGACAATCAGAGTGCTCATCAACAATGTAAGTAACAGATTAAAACCCGCATAGCGATGTAAGCTGCGATACGTCACGCTGTCGGCGACCGCCTGTGCCATCTGCTTCACATAATAAACACGGGCAAACCTGAACATCAGGTACATCATCACCGGTGTAACAATCACTATCCCCGTCAACGCATAGCCGGGTGACAGAGAGTGCAGAACGCGGCTGACGATCAGGTAGAAAAGTACCCAGCAAAGAAGGTTGCCGATAAGCGGATGCATGAGTATGCCGTGATAGCGTGATGGCGGTTTGCCATGGAGGGACGACGCGTCTATTTTTTTCACCACACATTTGTAAGCCCAGTAGCCTCTCAGTTCACAGGTAAAATTAAACGCGATTAACACCAACACCAGGCTAAGGCTCGCGGCATCTTCCTGCACGAGCGTGTATCCACTGTTCTTCCAGTAAAAACCCAGCAGCATAAAGGTGATGAGGTACAGGTAAGGGATAAGCCGCTTATTCTGATAGCGAAAGTAGGTTAGACAGTCAGGGATCATCATTGGCCCTTACTGTTTCGACAATGGATTAACGCCTCTGGCGCGAAGCTGTCAAAGTCAGCGAGGATCTGCCCCAGATAGGCTTTGTGACTCATTTCGACAAACACCACCGGCGGGGATCGCTGCAGCAAAGCCTCCATCGAGCGTGTCCACTGCACCGTATGGGTCAGATGCAGACAGAGATTCTCTTTGATTTGCTCTGGGTTGTATTCAGCCTGCCCCGTCACATTCATCATCACATCATGCACCGGCGGGCTGATGTCGATGCTTTCCAGGGCGTCCCGCATCCGCTGAACGCCCTCGCCCATCAGCCGGGTGTGCCAGGCCCCGCTGACTCCCAGCTTCACCACTTCAAGGCCGGAATCCATCAGGATGTGCGAGAACGGACTTAACTCAGCTGCGGTTCCGCCAATGACCTGCTGGCGTTGACTGTTATCGCAGCTGATGTCCACAGCCACTCCTGAACTCGAAATCAGGCTCTGTATCGTCGGGTAGTCCGCACCTTTAACGGCCATCATGGCGCCTTTATGCCGTTGACTGATCTCATGCATGATGTTGGCCCGAACGTGGATCATCTCAAAAAGGGCCTCCAGGGCGATCGCGCCAGCCGCATAAAGGGCGCTATATTCACCGACGCTATGCCCGCAGGATCCTGCAATGTGTTCAGGGTCGCGGTGTTCAGCCCAAAGATGGTAAAGCGTCACGTTAATTGCCGTCACCGCGACCTGCTGCACGGTGGTCTGAATCAGGCGGTTCATCGGTCCTTTCTGACACAGACGGCGAATATCCTTACCGGTGATATCGCTGGCACAATCCCAGATCCGTTTTGTCGTCGTATTGCGATCCCATAAGTCGCTTCCCATCCCAATGACCGGGTTTCCCTGGCCTGCAAAAAGAAGAACCAGGGGCTGTACTGACTGATTTTTCACCATACCAATATCCTTATAAATGGTATTTAAAACCGACATAAACACCGAGGGTGTCACCAAAGAGGGCAAATTCAGAGTCTTTGCGACCCAGCGCGCTATACAGCCCGGAATAGATTTCGGCTTTGTCGTTCATGCCTTTCAGCGGTTTAAGATGATGGATGCCCAGCAAGGCACTGCCGTCGACAATGTTCATCGCCAGATAGGGTTGCAGGGTGGATTTATCGTCACTCAGGAAACTGGCATAGGCATTGACGTAATGTTTGCCCTGTAACATGCCTTTGTTTGAAGTATTACTTATTTCTGACCCCATCAGATATTTGTAGTTATCAAAAGCCCGGTCCAGCATCCTGTAGCCGGTCTCTTTATTGAGATAACGAATAAAATCCGTCTGCTCACGCCACTCCGATTTTGAATACCCCTCGCTTTGGAAATAGTACTCCAGACCCAGCACGCTGAACCGGTTGGTCGTATATTGCCCGCCGATGGCCAGCTCAATACCCTGTTTCTTTTCCGTCGAATACAGCGAAGAGGGGAACTGCCAGGCCTGAACGTCAGCTGCCTTTTTTGCAGAGAAATGGCGCCATTGCTGAGCAGTATGGAAGGCAACCTCGGCGTTAATCACCCACTGCGGGGTGTAATTGTAGCTGTCCGCTATTGCAAGCGAGGGGGAATCGCCCAGCATCAGGTTGACAGAGGACGTATGATTTTTCAGCCGATAATCGGTATAGCTTAACAGGTAGCGCTCGCTGCTGTTTGAACGTTCATTCGCCGACCAGTTGCTGGAAGATTGATAATCGTGGTCAATGTGCGTTAATTGGGGTGCCACGGTAAGCGAGAACGCGTAGTCCCGAAACGCCTTCGTTAGTCGTGCTCCCCAGAATGACTCACTGTAGACCGCTTTCATCTCCGGATCGTACAGGCGGGTCGGCTTAAAGGCTGCATAAAAATTCGTCAGTAGCGTCGCGGGTGAGCGTAAAAAGAAGGTGCCCTGTGGGGCGCTGAGTTTTCCCCCCTCCAGCCGCACGCTATCCGATAGGGTGTAGCTTAACCGGAGCTGGTCGATCAGCATCTTCGCGCGATGGTTATCTTTCTCAAAAGCCCCCACGCTGAGGGCCGGGTAATATCCCAGACCATAGAATGAAAAATCCAGGTCCAGCCTGTTCTCAACCACAGCACATGCGCTGCTGAGCTTAAGCCCAATATCGTTATAGAGATTGTCCGCAGTGTAGGGATTACGACCCTGGATTCGCCATAGGGAGGTCTTTTTGTTGACGTACGACGCCTGTCCGGTCAGCACAACATCTGCATTGGCGGCCAGCTCATCTGCTGCAAGGCAATCGGCCTCAACCCCCGAAGAGAGCACCGAGGCAGAAAAGACCAGAATAGCGGCAGGACACTTCACCTGGTGCCTCTTTGGATCGCTTCTTTGGTGAAGTGATATTCAGGCAGCGATTCAAGCCGGACATCGCTGTATTTCATCACCGAATACCCTTTGGCGTACCGCGCATTCTGTACAACGATCTCTGTGGGCCGGTATGTGCCCAGAACCTGCTGATAATTCTGGTACCGCACGCTCTTGAGTAACTGATTATCAAGTGAATAGTAAGCGGCTTTATAGGGACGATAGTCGCTGCCCTTTTCCACCCAATAGATCACCCGGGGATATGTCACGGCGTCCGATTGACGTATCAGTGATAACCGGTAGCAGGTTTTATCCCCGCACGGCTCTTCTCCCTCTAGCGTCGACGCGTAGGCATACTCGAAGTTAGTCACAATGACGTCGCCGTTTGATATCTGCCCAAGCAGCCGTTGCTCGCGCGAAACCGGAACAGGTCGACGAAGTTCCGGTGTGTAAAACCAAAGATCGTACCCGTCGGAGAGCATGACCTTCCCTTTGTCGCGCGGGGGATAGACAAACCGGGCCAGCGAGCGGGCATCTGCCGGCACGCCGTTTTTGGGCTTAATAAAGCGCATTGAGATATCGAGAACTTGCTTGTTTGCGGGCTCCGCCGAGCCCTCTTTGTATTCCAGCACGGTCACCGTGTAGCGAAAAGGCGCATTCGGCGAGCGAACCTCATCCGCGCGACGGATAATGTCCAGCGCTTTAGTATCAACCGCACCGGCTGACGCCGACAGCACGACACAAAAAATCCCCCACCACAGTCCATTGTGTTGCATATTCTTTCCTTACGAAAATTTAAACGCATCGGCAATATTCAGCCGCGAAGCGCGCACTGCAGGCAGGATCGAGGCCAGCGAAGCCGTGATGATCGGTAATACCCAGGTCGTCCAGAAAAGTTCCGGATCCGTCGTTTTAATAAAGGCGGTGTAGCCAAAGGATTGTCCCGGTGATGGCGGCATCGCAATCCCGGAGATGTTGATCAAAGCCGCGAAAGCATACCCAGCAATCAGGCTACCGAGGGCGCCAATCATCCCGATAAATACCCCTTCCAGCCAGAATAGGCGCGTCACATGCCAGGGCTTCAGCCCCATGGCCCTGAGGGTGGTTACCTCGCGGGTTCTCTCGATAATGTTCATGGTCATGGCGTTACCGATCATAAAGACAACAATGATCGCCACGATCAGTTTGATAAAGAAGTAAATGCCGGACAGCATCCCTTCAACCTGCTGATAAAAAAGCGACGTCTCTTTCCAGTCCTTAACAATTAACGGCAAGTGGTTGTCGGCAATATACTGTTTAAGCCTTGCCATAAACGGCTCAACGTCATCGTTGTTAAGCAAGATAAGCACCTTGCTCACCCCGTCGGTACCCATTATGCGTTGGGCAGTCTTTAGCGGGATCTTCATTGCCACATCGTCATAGTCTTTGATGCCCGAGGCAAAAATGCCGCGTAGCTTCAACGATATCGCCCCCTGCCCTCCGGCGGTGTTGACGACGATGACATCGAGCCAGTCGGCATACTGAGCATTCAGCGTGCCGGCAAGACCGCTCCCGAGCGTAACTTCCTCAGGTTTGATGCGCGACAAATCACTCCCCGAGATTATCTTATCGAAGGCGCCTAATTTTATGGCAGGCAGAGGCTCAATCCCCAGCCCGGAGAAATAGCTGGAGGTTTCGTTCTCATACTGTGAAATAACGCCGGTGAACTCAAGCTGCCCTGACAGGGTGGAAATATCCTTGGCTAACGTCGGATCGGTTAAAATGTCATGCTTGAGCGACGCGTAGTTTTTAATCAGGCTCTTACTTTTATTTGCCGTGTCGAAATAGGACTGATGATAAATTTGCACATGCCCGATATTGGTCCGGATGGTCTGTTCCTTCAGGATCCAGAAAGAGTAATCGATAAATCCGCCATACAAAAATATCGCGACCCCGCCTGAGACAATAGCCAGCACCGTCGACAACGTTCTTCTGCGATGTCTGAACAGATTCACAAATGAGAAAGTGGCATCGCGAAAACGAAAAATCAGGCAATACAGAACAAGCGCCATGATCAGCGACACCGCCCCCTCGACCCACATCAGTTCCTTTGACATTTAATGACCTTTTACCAGCGGTTGAATAATGTTCGTCACTTCCTCACGACGCCAGGCTGGAGAATCATCCCCCGCTGGTTTCACGGTCTTTGACTGGGCTAAAAACTGACGGGCCTGTTCATCCTGGTGGCAATTTTGCAGGGCTTTATAGCGCATAGCGTTAATACGCGCCGTTATAGCGCGATCCCATTTCGTCTTCAGCAGCCGCTCGGTGTCTGCAAGGGTGATAACACAACGCCCTAATCCGGCGGGCAGGTAGGCATCCATCCTGGCGCGCAAATAGCGGATGCGCGGGTCATTTTCATGGCCTTCAACCGCTTCATCGAGATAAAAGAAGCCGGTCCTGGCGTACTCAGCGGCGTGAATCACATCATTTACGCTGACAAAATAGTTTGCCTGCTGCAGCATGCCGTAGGAATAGAACACCAGCGACGCGGCATTCCCGGTGCGCGTATATTCCTGAAATAACGATTCCGTGATGCGGGCCAATGCCGCAGGCTGCGGCGGAAAATCATGCTGCAGCACACTGTCGACGGCGGGTAGCGCGGACGCGTTAGCAGCACCCGCAGAGGTGACCACCGACAGGCACAAACAGATTACCGGCAGCAGATTACTTCGCTGAATCATAGGCTAATGCTCCATCCCTGAGATCCACCACCCGTCCGGCACGCGCCTGAAGCTGGGTGGAGTGCGTTGAAATCACGAAAGTGGTTCCGGTTTGCTGATTGATATTGAGCAACAGATCTAAAATCGCCTCCCCCGTCGCCAGATCGAGGTTCCCCGTCGGTTCATCGGCGACGACGATCTGCGGCTCATGCGCCAGCGCTCTGGCAATGGCCACCCGCTGCTGCTGCCCGCCTGACAGCTGACCAGGTTTGCGATCCCGCAGATCGGCCAGCCCCACGCTATCCAGAAAATGCAGGCTGCGTTCCGTGGCGGCTTTGGTATCGAAATGACCGTTCAGCACCAGGGGATAAAACACATTATCGAAAGCGTTCAGTACCGGCATCAGATTGAAAAACTGAAAGATAAATCCCAGGTGCTTGCTGCGAAGGCTGGCCAGATCTTTTTCCGGCAGGTCATTCAGCAGCTTATTGCGCAGCACCACGTATCCGAGCGATGGCTTATCAATACCCGACAGGATGTTGAGCAACGTACTTTTGCCGCTCCCTGAGGGCCCACATAAGGCCAGGAACTCACCATCTGCTATTTCAAGATTAATATTGTTGAGCGCGTCGACTTTATTGTCATTATTCCCATAACGCTTATAAATACCGTTCAGGTAAATCGCGGGAAGCGCTTTAATATTGGATTGCATTATTCCCTCCAGGTCAGTACCAGGTATCAAAATAACTGTAGCCGCCAGGGTTATCCGCTAACACCGTTCTGATGCAACCCCCACTCAATGCGCGATGCGTAATATAGTGCCAACTTAAAGCCGGGGTCAGACAGCCGCTGGAACCGTATATCCTGACCAGATCGATTGTCTTGCCTGAGGGTTCAGGTACGTTGCCGCCCCCGGCGTAGGCAATCAGACTGCTGTCCGGGGCGTGCAACGCCTCTTCGGCGCTACCCGCCGCAGCATATGCTCCGCACTGTATCTTCAACCGGCTTTCCTGCTGGCTAAAAATAAAGCAACCCACGCGTTCAATGGCGATGTTGATACCGGGTATTTCCCCGAACGTTTTCCCTTTACGCCCCGGAGGCGTGTTTTCAGCGCTAAATGTCAGCAGAGGCACGGCACGGTATCCCCCGCAAATAATCACAAAATCAAAAACATTCCAGTCCAGATAATCCTGCGCCAGGCGCATGGCCTGCATCAGGGCGTATTTTTCGCCGCGCACTTTACACGTCACGTCGGTGATGGAAAATTTTTTGATCACACTTTTAGGCAAGGTATTGATCACCGAAGCGTGCAGCGCGCTGATATTATTTTCAAACACGCCCGACTCGCCCCATGAATCAATATAGATAAAGGCGGTTCGTGATTTGAGTAACCGCATACGCTCTTTGGTCGATAACTCATGCAGCGCGGCATCAGCGGTTTTATCCATTGCCTCTATATAGGGAATATAGTCCGGCTTGCGGAGAGTCTCGCGGATATAACTTTGCTGAAGAATGCCAAAGCGCTTAAATCCCCAACCCGTTTTGCCGGTTGATTTCAGCGCATTATTATATGAATGAGACTCCCAGACGTTCAGCCAGCTGGGATAGTATAAAATCAGTGGTTCTTCGGGTTCAACGAAGGCGCATGAGGCTAAATACATACTGACATCCTGTCCGTTATTGTTCCTTGCTCGTATCCGTTAATATCATCGCGATAACGGACCCATCGACACCCACGCCCATTTTCAGCAGATGCTTTTTGTCATGCTTAATGACGCCTTTCCCCACCAGAACATGACCAGCCATCTGAGCTGAAATACGATCGTTGGCAACCGGAACAATAAGTTCCCGCTGCGCTAATGCATGATGCCCAATCACTAAATCCACCAGCCCCGATCCGGTGGCGGTATACCCTAACTGACCTTTGTAGGCCAGAACCGGCAAAGTCTGATCGCCCGCCAGCAGCGCGATGGCGTTCGCCTCAATGCCGTCGCTAACCGCCGATCCATTTCCATGAGGAATAACAGCACACAGCGCTTCTTTTTTTACCCCGGTATCCTGCAGGAGTGTGGTGATTAACTTGACCATGCGGGTGCTTTGCCAGGCGACATCATTGCTTCTGCTGGCATTGATCTGCATGTAAGCGGAGCGCAGACTGATCCCCCCGCGCTGATTTCTGGCCTGCCGATGGCGGTGGCTTTCAAGCAGCATCACGCTATAGCCCTCAGCAAAAAGCACCCCCTTGCTGTTTACGCCAAACGGCTGCACCACCTCCGTATCCAGCATCGACTGGGTGGCAAGAAACCAGATATCCTGGGTTTTAATTTTCGAAATATTAATGATAAGGGCTAAATCGATGCCCCCTTGCTCAATAGCCTGAGTACTAAGGTGAACGGCGACCAGCGCAGAATTACTGGTACTGTTCATATTCGGCGGCAGATGCTTCAGGTGGTATTTACACGCCAGATAACGTGAAAGGGCATCCTGAGACATCTTCGCGACACAGAGATGCGTCAGCGATGATGCCAGCGCGACATCTTCCACATCGTTATGATCGTAGAGGGATTTATAGTCCTTTACGTCAACCCGGGGTCCTATCCCCGTCAGATAAACCCTGACATTTTCCCCTGTCAGGCAATGCTCATCCAGCATGGCCTGGAGGAGCGCATTCTCAATAAGACGGGACAGGAGATCGACGGTGCCATCATCCGTATTTTCCAGCCTGGCGATGCGTTTATTGCCCGTGAATCCGCATTTAGCTGCCTCTTCCTCAGACGTAAACCACGGCGATGCCGTCACGCGCTCACCGTTTTTGAGATTGGCGATCAGCTGCGCACTGTTATCTGCGAACGGTAAACACAGGCTGTAGCCTGAAATCATCGACATCCTGTCCACCGCATTATCCCTTAATCACAAATGCGTAATAGTTCCCACCTTCCGTGGCCCCGATCAGCAGAACAACGTGAATCGCCATCTGGCGCGACTGCCGGACAAAATTGATCCGCGGGTCGATAAAGGTTCGGGTATAGGGGATGGCAGGCACCGACTGTTTTTTGATGCAATCCAGAATAACCGCCAGGTTCAGCAGGCCCGCACAAGATGCGACAAAACCAAAGAATGCGTTGTAGTTCACCACCGGAACCTGCGGATTATCCTGATGGAACGAGGCATAGATGGCGTCGATTTCAATTTTGGCACTCTCTGCACTGCCATTGCTGGTGCCGCACACCAGGTCGATATCCTCGGCGGCGATACCGGCATCGGCAAGGGCGCGCTGGATCGCCAGCGACAGGGCGCCGGACTTCTCGTCCGTTTGCGACGCATCGAAATAGCTGTTGCTGCATGACTTGCCATAGCCCGCGACTTCTGCCAGCACGTCCGCACCTCGCGCTGTCGCAGCCTGCGGATCTTCCAGCAGCAGTATGCAGGCACCTTCACCCGGCACGTAGCCTTTCGCCTCTTTACCGTAGATCTGATAATCGCTGGCCTCGGCGGTCATATGGATCTTTTGCATGACGGCATCCATGTACAGCGACATCGACGGGAAGTACTCGTCTGCGCCACCCACCAGCACTTGCGGCTGAAGCTGCTGGCGAACAATTTCGTAGCCGTAGATTAACGCACCCAGCGCCGCGTTCTCCCCGGTCGCCAGGGTAGTGGTGTAGCCTTTTACCCCTTCGGAAATCCCACAGAACGTGGCAATGGCGTTCATCAGCGAACCCGGGAATTCTGACGTACGCACTTTTCGCGGATCCGGTTTCAGGCTCTGCAGGTATTTATAGGTCGTTTCCTGCGGGCCACGCGCCATGCCCATCACCATGCCCAGCGTTTCGCCGTCACGCTTGATTTTGCGCTTCGCCTGGGTCAGCGCTTCCGAAAGCGCGATCAGCGCGAAAGTGCCGCCGCGCGTCGCTTTGCGCGGATCGAAACGGCGTAAATGCTTACGTGGCTCCAGCGCGCGGATCTGGAAGGTTTTGAAATTCTGTTGCCGTTCCGGGAGATGACAGGTGTCAGGTGCATAATCGGTCCCGAATAGCGCCTGGAACTGGTGGGTTTTGACTAACACATCCAGAAGCGCTCTGGCTTCTTGCAGCGTATCGTCGGGGAATACAATCCCGCCCAGCGCAACCGCGCTCTCGCCCTGGCTGATATGCGCCAGAATGTCATTAAGGCTGTGCCCAATGGCAGAGACCGCGCCAATGCCCGAGATCGCGACCCGTTTCGCCTGATAGGCGGTCAGCGGAACCGAGCCCGGCCGGGTACTCACAATCATGCAGCAGTTATTGCCACCGAAGGCGTAGTTATTCTTCATAAAAATGTTGATATCTTTCTGCCGGAAATCGTTCGCCACGTAATCCAGGTCGCAGTTCGGGCGCGCCTGCGAAAAGTTTAAGGTAGGCAGAACCTGTTTCTCAGGCAGCGTAACCAGACAGGCAATCAGCTCGACGATGCCGGCTGCCCCGATATTGTGGCCAAAATAGGATTTGGTGGAACTGATCAGCAGATTATCAACGTGGGGGAACACTTTTTTCATCGCCAGCGTTTCAATTTGATCGTTGGCTTCCGTACCCGTGCCGTGCGCGTTGACGTAATCGATCTGGTCCGGGGTGATACCTGCATTCTCCATTGCTTTCTGCATCACCTGCACGGCACCGCTGGCGCGCGGATCGGGCCCGGTTTCGTGGTAGGCGTCGCAGGAGGTCGCATAAGAGAGAATTTCCCCATACAGGGTGGCTCCCCGCGCAACGGCGTGGTCATACTCTTCCAGAACAATGGCTCCCGCGCCCTCCCCGATGGACATCCCGGACTGCCCGGAAAACGGCGAGCAGGAATCGGGGTGCATGACGTTTAGCGCATAGAATCCGGCAAAGGTCGGCAAATAGATGGGTTCCGTTCCGACTGCCAGCATCGCCTTCCCTTTGCCATTCTGGATAGCGTCGAACGCCATACCGATGGCATTGGGGCTGGCGGTACAGGCCGTGGCAACCAGCTCGACGCCGCCTTTCAGGCCTAACAGGGTCGAGACGCTGGAGCAGCAGGACGAAAATGCGCCGGAATATAGGGCTTTACGCAACGAGAAGTCCTGCACGCGCTGCTCAAAGAGGGGCAGAAAAGCTTCAGTACCCGCAGACGAGACGCCGACAATTAATCCCATCTCGTCAAGGCACTGGCGATGGTTTACCAGCCCGGCCTGATTCAGCGCGTCTCTACCCACTTTATACGCCCACAGCGCGGCGTTATCGAGAGACGCAACGATCTCTTCCGGCAATTCAGCGACGTCGAGGTCGTTAAGTACCTCAGCCGCGCGGGCATGCTCAAACCATTGCGAGAAACGTTCGCTGTCTGCAACTCCCCGCCGTTTCTCCAGCAGCGCCTGCCGGAAGTCCTGAATATTGTCCGCCAGGGATGACAAAATCCCCATGCCGGTAATCACCACGCGTTTTCTGCTCGTCTTCATGTTTCTGGTCATCCCTTACTCTGGTCAGCAATTTCACAACGTTATCCGGTCACATAGCGTTCAGCGTGTTACAGCGTCCGCCGTGCTTTCGAGGCGTCAACATAGCTGTGTGCCGTTGGGTTGACTGACAGGCTCAGGTTATAAATGAAGGGAACGGACTGGGTTCTGGCTGCCACCTCGCCTTGGGCGGTGTGGACCGTAAAACCGTCGATATCTGACAGGGCGTAGTCGCTGTCGATCAGCGCCAGCGCAATCTCACGCTGCAGGGCTGGCGAATATACCGCATGGATAATCACCCCAACCTCTCTGTTGTTGACCCTCACCTTGTCGTCCGGGCTCAGACCAGCACCTTCAGTAGAGGGAAGCATCCCCACCACTTTACGCTGCGCGTTTTGCGCAGATAACTGCTCGACCGCCGCTTTGCCTGTAAAGTCGTCTTTGTCGTACTGAATCGCCCACTGCAGCTGTAATTCAACGGGGTTACGCGTGTATTTCGCATACAGGCTTTCATCCCAGCCGGGGTTTTCAATGCGTACTCTTTGTTGATAATCCAGACCGCCGGTCTTGAGTAAATACTTATCCCCGATGTCCAGTAACGACAGCCATAACTCAGCCAGCGCGCGCTGCGGGCCGATCATCTGATAGGCAAATTCGCCGTGTTTGCCGCAGCGAAACACCATCAAACCGTCGTCAGTATTCATGTATTCGTAATAGGGTAAACCAATCACATCAAAGCCGTAGATCTCCGCCATTAGCTCCCAGGCGTACGGCCCTTCAAGCATAATGGTTCCCCAGTCGGCATCGTCCATTGCGGTGATGTCCGGGATATCCTGAATATCTAATTCATCAGCCTTCTCGAGAATCCCTTGCAGGATCCCGGTGATATCCGAGGCAGACAGATTTTCTGACAGGATGTAATAGCCCTCAGGGGTGCAGAGCGCATAGATATCCCCGCGAACCGTACCGTCGTCATTCAGTACCAGGGAATAAATGCCTTGCTCATCACGGATGATCGACACATCCGCAGAGGCCATATAATTGACCAGCGCCCAGGCATCCTCTCCCATCACGCTGACAATAGACATGTGGGAATAATCGACCAGTAAGACGTTCTCCCTGACGGCCTTATATTCCTCTGAAGGCGAATGATAGGCAGAAGGCAGGGTCCGATTATTGTAGACCCCCATAGTTGCCTGGTTTTTTAAATGTATATCCGAGAGCGAAGTCATAAAACATCCTTATTTTATTTGAGGTATTCAGGCACGTTTCTTCTGGATAACAAACGACGCCAGGCTGTTGATACTCCGCATATAGGCGGGATCATCACTCTCTTCTACCTGAATGTTAAATTTCTTATCCAGCAGGACAATAATCTCCGTCGCGTCAACGGAATCCAGCTTCAGTCCATTGCCAAACAGCGGCGTGTCGTCATCAATTTGATGTTCCTCGCGTTGGATATTTAAACGCTGAATAATTTCAGTCTTAATTGTCACCAGTATGGCTTTTCGTTCGTCAATTTTTTCGTTAATACTGCTCATAACATTCACTCCCTTGATAAATCACAAAACGTCCCGAAAGTTAATAATCGTTCCCTGACTGATGACTCTTTTCCCGACATTCGCCGTCACAGAATAATGTTGAAAACCGTTACTGTCGGAGAAGGCCAGCTTACTCACCACTTCAATCGTATCGCCT
Organism: Leclercia sp.; assembly: GCA_049284415.1. Lineage (GTDB taxonomy): Bacteria > Pseudomonadota > Gammaproteobacteria > Enterobacterales > Enterobacteriaceae > Enterobacter. The sequence goes on along the minus strand of JBAPXW010000005.1, from coordinate 128,218 downwards.
GGATAGGCTGAGTGTTTGAACTTTAAATTTTGTGCCGCCAGTACGCCACGAACCTGAGCCCGCCGCGTGCGGATAATCTCAAGCATAGCGGGCTCGTTGATACAGGCATGAATATCACGCAACGTTTTGAATGCGTTACCCGTCTGCTGGTAATAAATATCGCAAACATCCGTTAGAAACGAAAAGTACTCACTTGCCTGGCCAAAAATTTCCGAGATAATCGCGCCGGGCATAATCGGATCGTCCGGGAAATGCCCGGCCAGATAAGGATCGTTATAGGTCACATGCTTCACAACCTGGATAAAGCCATTTTCGCCGTACTTATAATCCTTAATTTTATCGACCATCAACAACGGCGGCCGCCAGGCCCCCATGGCGAGAAAGATGTGAGCTGGAATCGCGTATTTAGACATATCTCACCGCATGACCATGCCGCCATCAATCACGATGGTTTGACCGACGATATAGCTGGCGGCAGAAGAGCTGAGATAAACAATGGTATTGGCCACTTCGTCACACTGTCCAAGACGCTTCAGCGGAATGGACTGCGTCACCTCACGCACGACGGTGCGCGACACTTTCTTCACCATTTTTGACTCAATCATCCCCGGTGCCACGGCATTGACGCGAACGCCCCGCGGCGCCAGTTCGGCAGCCAGCGTCCGGGTAAAGCTCAGGATCGCGCCTTTGGATGCGCTGTAGTTAATCTGCCCCACGCTCGATACAAGGGCGGCAATAGAAGCAACGTTAATAATTGCCGGACTTTCTGCCGCACGTAACAGCATGAGCGTTTCTTTTGTCAGCCGGAACAGGCTAATCAAGTTAGTCTCAATAACCGCATTAAAATCATCCACGCTCATGGCGGCAAACAGGCTGTCTTTCACAATTCCGGCATTGTTTACCAGAACATCCACCTTCCCGGCCTCTGTGGACAACCTTTCGCACAGCGCCGCAATATCGTCCGGGCGAGTCAGGTCACACGGGACGATATGCAGTCGTGCCCCGTAAGGATGACGCGCTTTTAACTCCGTCAACGATGCAGAGTTTGAATGATACAGCGCAAAAACCGAACATTTCTGCTCAAGAAATTTTGCGCAAATACTAAGACCAATATCACCACTGGCACCGCTTATCAGCACCGTTTTATTCGCGAGGTCGCTGTATTGATACATGTCCGTTTTGTACCTTACGTTAATAAATAATGGTCGCCGCTATTGCATAGGTACGGCAGTGAGAAATGCTCAGCGAGATATTCTTCACCCCCTGCTCTTCAAGTATGGCTTTCATTTTCCCTGAAAGGATAAAGTGCGGAGCACCATACTCGTCATGCACTATTGCAATATCATGAAAGCGAATACCCTTGCGAAAACCATATCCAGCGGCTTTAACAATCGACTCTTTTGCGGCCCAAAACCCTGAAGCGCGCTGATAGTCAGGTTCAGCAATATTAATTGCTGCTCGCTCCTGCTCCGTAAATACCCGCTCAAGAAAGCCCGACTTCCCATCGGCAATTGCCTTCGCAATTCTCGCGACTTCAACAATATCTGTCCCAATACGCATCATGTTCGCCGTGGTAGCTACAGCCGATAAGCTACATTAAAGTTAATCGTATAGTTATCGACGTTTAAATGTTCAGGGTAGAGAAACGGGCTCGAGAGTGAAGCATCGTACTCCAGCGCCTTAATAGCGCCTTTGAGGCCGACAACTCCCCCCATTATTTTCCTTCCACCGACATCCTGCGATGAACCCTTCCCCGTAATCTGGCCATAATCCGCACCCACATACGCCACAGCGTTTTTGTATCCGGTCATTAAATTCAACGTATTCTGGATAAAGAAACCTTTATTGCCATCAATGCCGTCGCTATTTTCAAAACCCCGTACGGTCCATCGATTACCAATCGTTAATTTATCCTGCAGGGTCAGGTTATCGGGGGAATACTGTACACCCAGATTAAGATCGTAATAAGCCTCCGTGGGGAATAAAGTCAGCCATTTCACATAATTCACATTCAGATTCACAATCTGACTGCGGCTACTGACGTCGCCACTGCGCATATCGGGTGTTTGTGTTCCCCCCAGCTCGGACATAAAACGTTGCCAGCTTACGCTCGAGTCCAGCGTCGCCCCGGTATAGTTTTGCTTATAGTTTAACCCGAGCCGCAAATTGCCCATATCACGCTTTTGCAAAACTAAATCAGCGCCCCCGAGGCTGTAATCGTACTTACGTCTGATGACCTCAACGCTTGTCGAGAGCTTAGAGTTCGCATCCCGACGCAGCATCCTGTAGCCTTTAAGGCTGAGGTATTCCGTTTTGCCTATATAGTCAAAAACATAGGAACCAATATCGATCCCCTGTCTCGATTTACTGTTGCTGTAGAACAGGCTAAATTCTGAGTAGCCAACGGGAAAGCTATAATAAGTACTGATGTTTTTATAGCCGCCGGTCTGGCTACTGGTGCCCGCCAGATAAAAGAGATCGCTGATCCTCGCTGCATTGTATAAATACCCCGTCGCACCAATCAGCTGGCTACCGGTGCTCTTGTCACCATAATTATTGTACGCCGTGCGAAAATTCCAGTTCGTTACCCGTTGCGTATCAATCACAACTTTGCTGGTACCATTAACATCGCCAGGAAGGATTTTGATTTTTACGTCGACGCCTGGCGTTCTTTGGATATTCTCCAGACCTTGTTCAATGTCCCTGACATTGAGAATGTCGCCCTTACCAAAGGGAAGCAATGCCTTATTGATATCACCACTGACCACCACGACCTCTGAAATCCGCCCGGGAACCACGGTCAGGATCAGTTTTTTAGATAATAAATCTTGCGATGGCGTCTCCACCCGCGTTGTGACATATCCCGACCGGATAAAATAATCCTGGACCAGAATCGCAACTTTTCCGATACCCTTCACACCGAGGCATTTCCCGGCCACTTTATCTTTTATCTTTCGCAGGCCGCGGTCCTGTAAGAAATCATCTTCCAGCACTAATTGATCTATGTCGTAACAGGGCGTTTCCTGAGGGAATTCACTGTCAATATCGGGTTTATGTTTAATCTCAGAAAAAACATCTTTCTTTTCTATTTTACTTTCCTGATAAGATGTGCTGTCATTATTTTGTTGTTCTTTAATAAGGCGACCCAACGGGACATCAGCCAGAGATTGAAAACTCACCGCAAGTAAAAAAGCCGACACACTTAAAAAATATCGAATATCCATTCCCTGTCCTGAAAGGGTAAAAGCAGTAACCGCTTACTGCTTTTACCCGTGAGGTAATTACTTACCGACTACTGTGCCAAAAGCATTGACAATTTTTGCAGTGGTTTGCAGTCCTTTTTCACCGCCGACTACCGCCCAAAAGCCGTTGTTGTAGATCTTATCAGCGTCAATTACAGCAGTGCCCTCTGTATAAAGGTTGCTGTAATTATAGATGTTATTAATTACGTTAAGGTTCAGTGCCGAGTTCGCCACCAGGTTGCCGTAGTTAACAATGTTTTTCGCATTAACGACGGTTGTCTCAGCGGAAATGTTACCCCCGGCATAATTTTGCACATCGTTATCAGACGTAATGGTCAGGGTTTTCTTCGCAGAGTAATCCTTACCGTTACCCACATTTTTACCTTTCAGCGTGAGATTCTCATCAGCACTGATGGTGTGGTCGTTATCTAAATTACCGGTGGTCGTGACCGCTACGTCACCTTTGCCGCTAATCCATCCTCGGTTGTGAAAATCACCGTTGATATTAATTAAAATATCACTGTCGGATGCAATAATGCCTCTTGCCGTATTGTTGGCAATAGAGCCGTCGCCTTTGAGGGACAATCCTTTGGCATCGATGCGCAGATCGCCAGAGCTGTAGAGGGTGCCATAGTCAGCGTTAACTTTATTTGCTGCAATCGTCACGCTTCCGGCATTCGCCGCAACCTGTCCCTTGTTGCTGGCCATGTCACCCGTCAGGTTGATATTGACATCACCGGTCTGAGCAACAATACGCCCGGAATCATTATTCAGGCTTTTCGCGGTAATATCGACGCCGGTGCCTGCAATCAACCCGCCGGTCTGATTGGCAAAGCCGAAATAGGTACCGACATAAGGACCAAACATATCGCTGTCACTGGCCGTGATCTTGCCGGCAGCTTTAAGGGTTAAATTCTCATCCGCCACCATCATCGAATATTGGTTATTCATATCCGACTCAGACTGGATATTGATATTATTGGCCAGCACGATGGAGCTGCTGTTCTTGACGTTTTTCGCTTTGATGACCACATCGCCATCGGTAGAGGTCACAATCCCAATCCGGCTGTCAAAGGTATCGCTAAGATCGATATTCACCCCTTTCACACCGTTGATACCCGACTGACTGGTCGCCAGCGTGCGTCCTTTCAGCGAAATGTTCTCGCTGCTGTTAATGTGACCCATATAGTTATCAATATCCCTGGCAGTCTCTACCTGGATATCTTTTGACGAAGCAATCGTCCCCGCGCGGTTAAACAGGTAATCGGCAGAAATATCAATCCCATTGCCGGCGATAAGGCCTAACGATTCCGCCCCGGTGGTATCGGCCGAGTCAGTAAAATTATTCTTAATCGCTTTGGTGGTTTTAAGCTTCACAGCGCCTACGTTGGAACGTATCAATCCGCTGATGTTATCTATGTTGCCGGTGCTCTCTACTTCCACGTTTTCATAGGAATCAATCACGCCGGAGTTATTGTTCATGGACGTGTTTTTCGACCCTACGTAGTAGGCATGAATTTGCCCATTCTCGTTGCTGAATTCCCCCGTATCCAGGGCGACGATTGCTGCTTCAATCCCTGCCGTTTTCGCCTTGCCGGAGTTAGTCAGTTTCTGACCACTGGTATTCACCGCCAGTGTCCCACCCGCCGCCAGTTTACCGTTGGTGTTATCTAACGCACCGCTGGTGATATAGGTGTTTTCCGTGGCGGAAATGCTGCCCGAACTGGTGTTGGCAATGGCATTTTTGGCAGTATTGATGGTGATCGATTTATCGCTGCCAATAGTGCCGGTAACATTTTCCAGCTTGTCGTTGGTGCTGATGGTGATATTGCCGCTGGAATTGATTGTGGCTTTGCTATTGATAAGCTTGCCGTTGCTGGCAATGTTAACCCCGCTGACCCCACCGGCAATGGTGCCTTCGTTACGGACACCCATGCCGCTTTCGGTGCTGATCAGGCTGATTTTATTGGCGTACATGCCGCCCAATTGTGAAACATCCACGCCGTAGGCGCTGCTTGCCTTGCCCGACGCTGCGAGCTGGCCTGCCACCGTGCCATCGGTATTAATGGCATTGCTCCCGGCGACGACGGAGAGTTCACCCACTTTGATCTCTCCGATCACCTTCACGCTGCGCGCCAGGATCTCTGTCGGTGATTCACTCTGAAACCCGCTCACGGTAATGGTGCCGCCGTTGACAGAATAGCCCGTTAATACACCGTCTTGTACGTTCGGCGTACCTGTGGTCAGGGTCCCTTTGCTGGCGTTAATAAAACCACCGCCCTGGGTGGTGATCCCATTTGGGTTAGCGATAATCAGATGGGCTGTATCACCGGCCACTTCCATCATCCCGTTGATGGTGCTGGAATTGGTGGAAGTGACTTCGTTCAGAATGACTTTTGCCGTTCCGCCCGCCATGTTGGGGTTAGCGGCAATTTGTCCGCCCAGCACGGTGTCGGTCGCAGTCGCGGCGTTATTAAAAATAACCCCTTCTTTCGGCACGTTCAGCGTTTCATAAATGTTATGTGATAACCCATTACCGTTTGCTTCCTTGATATTCACCACGGTAACACCATTCGCCGCTGAGGTAATACTGCCATCAATAATAGAAATATCAGCAGCCGTTGCCATCGCGGGCACCAGCAGCAATAACGATGCGGCAATCGGGTTTAATTTAATTGCCTTCTGTTTATTTTTGCTCTGTTTCATATAGACCTTTTGAAAAAGTAGTGTTGAATGCAGTCAAAAGGAAAAGCCAATACCCAGGCATGGTTATTTACCTTCGACCATTTTGCGCAACATATTCATCACGAAAGTGATTTGCACATAAATTATTGGATAGCTATATAGCTAAGAGGATCGAAGGTGGCAGTTCAGGCATTTACCAGCAAATAACGATAGCGGGACTGTAAATAAAAACATAATACGCTCCTTGTACAGAATGCTTTCACTTGCACTTGTCGAAATACTTCGCATGAGTTGAGACTTTACCCGCAGAATCAACGCACTTCACGATTGACCTGCGGCTTCATGCCTCGTGATTCAGACTTTTCATATTGCTAGTTTTCCGGCTAGCATGATGAACAAAAAGTGAATTGTTATTCATGTTATTAAAGTCTTCCCGTAATATGATTTAAATCAAGATTAAGGATGAGTCAGCGGTCTGAGCGGGGTAAATAAACACGAACCACCTCGATTCACGTTACTTTCCGCGCATTATTCTCTGCGGGAGGATGATTTAACGATGAATTTGCAGTTTAACATTAGCGATAATAATGAAGTTATATCGATGACCTCACCGTGCGGGGAATCCATCGACCCCATCGTAATTTACCGCAGCCCTGCGCGAGGTGTTTTAAAAAAACCTTTATAAACAGTTGCCTGCTCGATAAACCTTATATGAATTCACTCTTACCCAGAGCATTTCATCATTCCACGCGATTTATAAAGGATTTTGCAGGCAGTCATAAATTTTACTAAACATAAAATTCATTCATTCTGAAAATGAACAAGATAAGAAATATCCATACTGTGGCAGGCTTTGCATGAACCGCGCGCTGGGAATGACGGAATGGTATCCGTATTAACACCGTAAAGGGGTATCGATCCTCGCGTGCACTGCGCGAAAGACCGTTTTATTCCCGCGAATTATTACGCCCGCATCCGCTTAAACGCACAAATCATTCACTGTAGAAATGTTTGTTTATCTTACCTCTGTTTACCCCACTCCTGACTCGCACTACACTGGTCGCGCTTTTTAGACAGAGGTGGTAATGAACGATTATAAAATGACGCCAGGCGAGTTACGCGCCACCTGGGGTTTAGGGACTGTTTTTTCATTGCGTATGCTCGGCATGTTTATGGTCCTGCCCGTTCTGACTACATACGGCATGGCGCTGCAGGGGGCGAGTGAAGCGCTGATTGGCCTGGCGATCGGGATTTACGGCCTGGCGCAGGCGGTGTTTCAGATCCCCTTTGGTCTGCTCTCGGACCGCGTGGGCCGCAAGCCGCTGATTGTTGGTGGATTAATGGTCTTTGTGGTCGGCAGTATTATCGCCGCCCTCTCCCACTCCATCTGGGGCATTATTCTTGGCCGTGCGCTACAAGGCTCCGGCGCTATCGCGGCGGCGGTAATGGCGCTGCTGTCTGACCTAACGCGAGAGCAGAACCGGACCAAGGCGATGGCCTTTATTGGCGTCAGCTTCGGCGTGACCTTTGCTATCGCGATGGTTCTGGGTCCGATCATTACCCATGCGCTCGGTCTGAACGCTTTGTTCTGGATGATTGCCCTGCTGGCAACCCTCGGCATCGCGCTGACCCTATGGGTGGTGCCGGACAGTAAAAACCACGTCCTGAACCGCGAATCGGGGATGGTAAAGGGCTGCTTCAGCAAAGTGCTGGCTGAACCGCGCCTGCTGAAGCTGAACTTTGGCATTATGTGCCTGCATATTCTGCTGATGTCCACCTTTGTCGCCCTGCCCGGCCAGCTTGCCGCAGCGGGGTTTCCGGCCGCTGAGCACTGGAAAGTCTATCTGGTGACGATGCTGATCTCGTTTGTCTCCGTCGTGCCGTTTATCATCTATGCCGAAGTGAAGCGGCGGATGAAGCGCGTCTTCCTCGCCTGCGTCGCGCTGCTGCTCATCGCCGAAATCGTGCTTTGGGGCTCGGGTCCGCACTTCTGGGAGCTGATTGCCGGCGTACAGCTGTTCTTCCTCGCCTTCAACCTGATGGAAGCCCTGCTGCCGTCGTTGATCAGCAAAGAGTCACCGGCGGGTTACAAAGGGACGGCGATGGGGATTTACTCCACCAGCCAGTTTATCGGCGTGGCAATTGGTGGCGCGCTGGGCGGCTGGGTCGATGGATTGTTTGATTCGCAGACCGTGTTCCTGGCAGGCGCGCTGCTGGCAACGGTCTGGCTGCTGGTGGCCAGCACCATGAAAGAGCCCCGCTACGTCAGCAGTCTGCGGGTAGAAATACCGCACGATGTCGAGATTAATGACGCGCTAAAACAGCGAATTGAGAGCAAAGAAGGGGTCAGTGAGGTATTACTGGTGCCTGAAGAGCGCAGTTTGTACGTTAAAATCGACAGTAAAGTGACCAACCGCGTAGAAGTTGAGCTGGCGCTAAAAGCCTGAAAACAAGCCCGGCGAGCCGGGCTTGTCTCTTAATCGCGGAAGTTTTTGAACTGGAACGGCTGGCCAAGATCGCTGCCGCGCACCAGCGCCATCACGCCCTGCAGGTCGTCACGGGATTTGCCGGTCACGCGAATTTCTTCACCCTGAATCTGCGCCTGCACTTTCAGCTTGCTGTCTTTGATGAGCTTGACGATTTTCTTCTGCATCGCGCTCTCAATGCCCTGCTTCAGTTTGGCTTCAACAAACCAGGTTTTGCCGCTGTGTACGAACTCTTCCGGCACATCAAGGGACGTCCCTTCAATGCCGCGCTTTAACAGCTTCGCACGCAGAATGTCCAGCAACTGAGTCACCTGGAAATCAGATTCGCTGAGCACCTTAATGGTCTTATTCGCGTCGTTCAGCTCAAAACTGGCCTCAACGCCACGAAAATCGAAACGTGTCTCAACTTCACGGCTTGCGTTATCCACGCCGTTACGTACTTCCTGGATATCAACTTCGGAAACAATATCGAAAGATGGCATCTTTTCTTCTCCCTTTACTTTTGTTGCGTTGCATAATACCCGCAACGAGGCATAACTCAACAGAAGCTTAGCTGTCGACGCTATACTTAATGCTGTAACACCTGGTGTGGTTGCAGGTGAGGAGGAACAATGAAAATTACCGTGCTTGGATGCGGAGCGCTTGGACAACTTTGGCTGACCGCACTGTGCAAACATGGACATGAAGTACAGGGCTGGCTGCGCGTGACACAGCCCTATTGCAGTGTAAACCTGATTGATGAGGATGGGAGTATCTTTAACGAATCTCTCATTGCTAACGATCCTGACTTCCTGGCGCAGAGCGATCTGCTGCTGGTGACGCTGAAAGCCTGGCAGGTTTCCGATGCTGTCAGAGCGCTGGCCTCCACCCTTCCCCGCACCTCGCCGATTATGCTGCTGCACAACGGCATGGGCACCATTGAAGAGTTAAAAAGCATCCACCAGCCGCTGCTGATGGCGATCACCACCCATGCCGCGCGTCGCGATGGCAACGTGATCGTCCATGTCGCCAGCGGCATGACCCACATTGGCCCGGCGAGAGCGCAGGAGGGTGACTACAGTGGACTTGCCGATCTGTTTCAGCAGGTGCTGCCGGATGTGGCCTGGCATGACAATATTCGCCCGCAAATGTGGCGTAAGCTGGCGGTGAACTGCGTGATTAACCCGCTGACGGCCCTGCTGGACTGTCCGAATGGTGAGCTGAAGAATCATCCGCAGAAGCTGGCCTCGCTGTGCGCTGAAGTGGCCGCCGTCGTTGAGCGCGAAGGGATCCACACCTCGGTGGACGATATTCGCTATTACGTCGAAGAGGTCATTGAAAGCACGGCGCAGAATATCTCGTCGATGCTGCAGGACGTGCGCGGGTTACGCCACACCGAAATCGACTACATCACCGGATACCTGCTAAAACGCGCCCGCGCACACGGCATCAGCGTGCCTGAAAATGTCAGTCTGTATGAACAGGTTAAACGTAAGGAGAGTGAATATGAGCGCGTCAGCCCTGGTATGTCTCGCCCCTGGTAGCGAAGAGACCGAAGCGGTCACCACCATCGATCTGCTGGTTCGCGCCGGGATTAGCGTCACCACTGCGAGCGTCGCCAGCGATGGCAATCTGATTATCACCTGTTCGCGTGGCGTGAAAATTGTAGCCGATGCGCCGCTGGTGGAGGTCGCCGACGGCGATTACGATGTCATCGTCCTGCCCGGCGGCCTGCAGGGCGCGGAGTGCTTTCGCGACAGCCCGCTGCTGGTCGAGACCGTCCGACAGTTTCATCTTTCCGGGCGAATTGTTGCCGCCATTTGCGCCGCTGCTGCCACCGTGCTGGTCCCGCACAATATTTTCCCTGTGGGGAATATGACCGGTTTTCCCACCCTGAAGGATCGCATTCCGCAGGATCAGTGGGTGGATAAGCGTGTGGTCTGGGATCCGCGCGTCAATCTGCTCACCAGCCAGGGGCCAGGCACCTCGATTGATTTTGCGTTGAAGATGATTGAACTGCTGGTCGGGCGCGAAAAAGCCTACGACGTGGCGTCATCGCTGGTAATGGCGGCAGGGATTTATAACTACTACGAAGCGTAGAAATTGCCCGGCGGCGTTGCGCTTGCCGGGCCTGTATAGCAGGTGTAGGCCGGGTAAGGCGAAACCGCCACCCGGCACCACAGCTAGGGGCGATACACCTTCACATTCGTAAAGCCCTGCTCGCGCAGATAGAGCGCCTGCAGACGGCTCATCACGCCGCGCTCGCACCACAGCAGATAGGTTTTGCTCTTATCCAGATCGCCAAATTTGGTGCTCAGCTTGTAGAACGGCAGCGAGGTCACTTCAACGCCTTCCGGCGTAAATGGATTCGCGTCCTGTTCATCACTGGAGCGGATATCCAACAGCACATCGTCCGGGCCAAAACCGGTTACGGTTTCAACTTCCACCACGTCCTGCGCGGTCTGCTGAGCGATTTCACGGATATCGATATTGGACGCCTCAGCGACCACTTTATCCAGGATACCGAAATCGAAATTCAGTTCTTCGGCTTCGATCTTCCCCTTCACCGCTTTGACGGTTGGGCTTTTCGAAATCACACCGCAGTATTCCGGCATAGTACGGGCAAAATCGGCGGTGCCGATCTCACGCGCGAGATCGATGATGTGCTCTTTATCGTGAGAGATCAGCGGACGCAGGATCAAGGTATCAGACACGTTATCGATAAGGCGCAGGTTGGTCAGCGTCTGGCTGGAAACCTGGCCCAGCGCTTCGCCGGTGACCAGCGCCTGCACACCGTAGCGCTCAGCCACCTGGGAGGCGGCACGCACCATCATGCGCTTGAGGACTACGCCCATCTGGCCGTCTTCCACTTTTTCGAGGATTTCGCCGACCACGGGTTCGAAGTTAATGGCGACAAACCGCACGCGGTGGGAGCTGCCAAAACGTTTCCACAGGTAATGTGCCACCTGACGAACGCCGATTTCATGCGCAGCACCGCCCAGGTTAAAGAAGCAGTAATGCACGCGACAGCCGCGACGCATCAGCATATAGCTGGACACGCCGGAGTCGAAACCGCCGGAGATCAGTGACAGCACGTCTTCCTGCGTCCCGATCGGATATCCGCCGATGCCTTCATAGCGGCCATTAACCAGCAGCAGACGATCGTTTTCGATTTCGAGATTCACCGTCACGTCCGGACGCGTCAGCTTCACGCGCGCAGACTCAATGTGCTGATTCAGACCGCCGCCAATGTAGCGTTCGGCTTCAATTGAGGTGAACTCATGCTTTCCACGACGTTTAACACGTACGCAGAAGGATTTACCTTCAACTTCCGGGCGAAACTGCACCAGCACTTTTTCGAAAATATCGTGAAGCGAGGTGAACGGCACATCTTCGACATCCAGAATGTGGTGGATCCCAGGAATGCGCGTCAGCGCGTCGCGGATGTCCAGACGTTGGCTTTCATCTTTGGCGCGAACTTCAATGTGATCCCAATGGCGAACAATCGCGAGGGTTTCTTCATATTCTTTTAAAACGTTACGAATGTTACCGGTCAATATTTTAATAAAGCGCAAACGCACAGATTGGCTTTTGATAGTGATTTCCGGGAACAATTTAATGATAAACTTCATGGCGGCAATATTTCGTTGGCAAGCCGGTAAAGGCTTGTGATGGAAGAGAGTACAGCAGCCTGCATATCCACCAGGCTGCATCCAGGCCCGCAAGTATACCACCATCGCGAAGCGCCTGTGCATATTGCGCGTTATTTGATAATTACCCTGAGTCCGATACCATGTCAGGGATAAAAAACTGAGAGTCAAAAATTCACTATGCCGAAGAAAAACGATGCACCTGCCAGTTTCGAAACTGCGCTGAGTGAACTGGAGCAAATCGTTACCCGTCTGGAAAGCGGCGACCTGCCGTTAGAAGAGGCGCTTAATGAGTTCGAACGCGGCGTGCAGCTGGCACGTCAGGGCCAGGTTAAGCTGCAGCAGGCAGAACAGCGCGTGCAGATCCTGCTCTCCGATAACGAAGATGCTACCCCGACCCCCTTCACGCCGGACGCCGAGTAAATGGATTTCCCGAACCAGCTACAGGCGTGCGTTGAGCGTGCTAACGATGCGTTGCGCCGGTTTATCGACCCGCAGCCTTTTCAGAACACTCCACTGGTTGAGGCCATGCACTATGGCGCACTGTTAGGCGGCAAACGCCTGCGCCCGTTTTTGGTGTATGCCACCGGCAGAATGTTCGGTATCAGCGATGACACGCTGGATGCCCCGGCGGCAGCGGTTGAATGTATTCACGCCTACTCGCTGATCCACGATGATTTACCGGCGATGGACGATGACGATCTGCGCCGTGGCCAGCCGACCTGCCACATTAAGTTTGGCGAAGCGAACGCGATCCTGGCAGGCGACGCTTTACAGACGCTGGCCTTTTCGATTCTGAGCGATGCCCCGATGGTTGAGGTAGCGGACCGGGATCGTCTGGCTATGGTGTCGGAGCTGGCCAAAGCCAGCGGCGTGGCCGGCATGTGCGGTGGCCAGGCGCTGGATCTGGAGGCCGAAGGCCGTCAGGTTAATCTGGAACAACTTGAGCGCATTCATCGCCATAAAACCGGCGCGCTGATTCAGGCGGCTGTGCGGTTGGGCGCGCTGAGCGCGGGCGAGCGCGGGCGTCAGGCCCTGCCGATTCTGGATCGTTACGCACAGAGTATCGGTTTAGCATTCCAGGTTCAGGATGACATTCTGGATGTCGTGGGCGATACTGCAACATTGGGGAAACGCCAGGGTGCCGATCAGCAGCTTGGCAAAAGTACCTATCCCGCCCTACTGGGCCTTGAGCAAGCCCAACAAAAAGCCCGGGACCTGATTAATGATGCCCGCCAGTCGCTAGATCTACTGGCCGCGCAGTCACTGGACACCTCGGCACTGGAAGCGCTAGCGGACTATATAATCCAGCGTGATAAATAAACATACAATCTCGATGAGCCTTTGATGAGTTTTGATATTGCCAAATACCCGACGCTGGCGTTGGTTGACTCCACCCAGGAGTTACGTCTGTTGCCGAAAGAGAGTCTGCCGAAGCTGTGCGACGAACTGCGTCGCTATCTGCTCGACAGCGTAAGCCGTTCCAGCGGCCATTTCGCCTCCGGGCTTGGCACGGTGGAACTCACCGTGGCGCTGCACTATGTCTACAATACCCCATTCGATCAGCTGATCTGGGACGTGGGCCACCAGGCGTATCCGCACAAAATTCTCACCGGTCGTCGGGATAAAATTGGCACAATTCGCCAGAAAGGCGGCCTGCATCCGTTCCCATGGCGCGGCGAGAGCGAGTACGACGTGCTGAGCGTCGGTCACTCCTCTACCTCTATTTCTGCCGGGATCGGGATTGCCGTCGCGGCCGCGAAAGAGGGCAAACAGCGCCGCACCGTCAGCGTAATTGGCGATGGTGCCATCACCGCCGGAATGGCGTTTGAGGCGATGAACCACGCCGGGGATATCAAACCGGACATGCTGGTGATCCTCAATGACAACGAGATGTCGATTTCCGAAAACGTCGGTGCGCTGAATAACCATCTGGCGCAGCTGCTGTCCGGCAAGCTCTACTCCACCCTGCGCGAAGGCGGCAAAAAGGTCTTTTCCGGCGTTCCACCGATCAAAGAGCTGCTGCGCCGCACCGAAGAGCACATCAAAGGGATGGTCGTACCGGGTACGTTGTTCGAAGAACTGGGCTTTAACTACATCGGCCCGGTAGACGGTCACGACGTTCTGGGGCTGGTCACCACGCTGAAAAACATGCGTGATCTGAAAGGCCCGCAGTTCCTGCATATCATGACCAAAAAAGGCCGGGGCTACGAACCGGCAGAAAAAGATCCGATCACCTTCCACGCGGTGCCAAAATTCGATCCGACCAGCGGCTGTCTGCCAAAAAGCAGCGGCGGCATGCCGAGCTACTCGAAGATCTTCGGCGACTGGCTGTGTGAAACCGCCGCCAAAGACAGCAAGCTGATGGCCGTCACCCCGGCAATGCGTGAAGGCTCCGGGATGGTCGAGTTTTCCAAAAAATACCCGACGCAATATTTTGACGTGGCGATTGCCGAGCAGCATGCGGTGACCTTCGCCGCAGGCCTGGCGATTGGTGGCTACAAGCCGGTGGTGGCGATCTACTCCACCTTCCTGCAGCGCGCCTACGATCAGGTGATCCACGACGTCGCAATCCAGAAATTACCGGTGCTGTTCGCCATTGACCGGGCAGGTATTGTTGGCGCCGACGGCCAGACCCATCAGGGGGCGTTTGATCTCTCCTACCTGCGCTGCATCCCGGATATGGTGGTGATGACGCCGAGCGACGAGAACGAATGCCGCCAGATGCTGTTCACCGGCTATCACTATCAGGACGGCCCGACGGCGGTGCGCTATCCGCGCGGTAATGCGGTCGGCGTGACGCTGGAACCGCTGCAAAAACTGCCGATTGGCAAAGCGGTTATTAAACGTGAAGGTGAAAAGCTGGCGATCCTGAACTTCGGGACGCTAATGCCGGAAGCAGCAAAAGTCGCGGAATCCCTCAACGCCACGCTGGTGGATATGCGCTTTGTCAAACCGCTGGATGAGACGCTGATTCTGGAGATGGCGGCGCGACACGATGCGCTGATCACCCTCGAAGAAAACGCCATTATGGGCGGCGCGGGCAGCGGCGTGAACGAAGTGCTGATGGCAAACCGCAAGCCTGTGCCGGTGCTTAATCTCGGCCTGCCGGATCGCTTTATTCCGCAGGGCACGCAGGATGAAGCTCGCTCCGAAATCGGACTTGATGCCGCTGGCATCGAAGCGCGTATCGCCGCCTGGCTGGCGTAATCCCTCCCCTTTCTGCTCCTGCTATGCTTAAGGTACTGTTTTAAGCAATCAGCAGGAGTGGAACCATGCAATACAATACATTAGGAAAAACAGATCTTAAGGTTTCCCGTTTATGTCTGGGTTGTATGACCTTTGGCGAACCGGACCGGGGTAAGCACGCCTGGACCTTGCCCGAAGAGAGTAGCCGCCTGATTATCAAGCACGCCCTCGACGGCGGAATAAACTTCTTTGATACCGCCAACAGCTATTCCGACGGCAGCAGCGAGGAGATCGTTGGCCGGGCGCTGCGCGACTTCGCCCGCCGGGAAGACGTCGTGGTCGCCACCAAGGTCTATCACCAGGTAGGCGACCTGGCGGAAGGCCTCTCCCGGGCGCAGATCCTGCGCTCCATCGATGACAGCCTGCAACGCCTGAATATGGATTATGTCGATCTGCTGCAGATCCACCGCTGGGATTACAATACCCCGATCGAAGAGACCCTGGACGCGCTGAATGAGGTGGTCAAAGCGGGGAAAGCGCGCTATATCGGCGCCTCATCGATGCATGCGGCCCAGTTTGCCGAGGCGCTGGCGCTACAGGCGCAGAACGGCTGGGCACCGTTTGTCACCATGCAGGATCACTACAACCTTATCTATCGGGAAGAAGAGCGCGAGATGTTGCCCCTGTGCTATCAGCACGGCGTGGCGGTGATCCCCTGGAGTCCGCTGGCGCGCGGGCGTTTAACCCGCCCATGGGGTGAAACCACCGCCCGTTCGGTCTCCGATGAGTTTGGCAAAACGCTGTATGACGAAACCGAAGCGAACAATGCGCAAATTGCCGAGCGCTTAACAGCCATCGCCGATGAGCTGGACGTGACGCGCGCGCAGGTGGCGCTGGCATGGGTGCTGAGCAAACGCGGTGTTGCCGCCCCGATTATTGGTGCCTCACGCGAAGAGCAGCTGGACGAGTTGATGAATGCGGTAGATATAACCCTGACGCCGGAGCAGATTGCCGAGCTGGAAACGCCGTACCGTCAGCATCCTGTTGTGGGTTTTAAATAAAAAGCCGGGTGGCGGCTTCGCCTTACCCGGCCTACAAAACTTAGGTCAGGTAAGCGCAGCGCCCCCGACAACACATCGCAATTATGCGAAGTGATCGTACCCTTTCCAGTCGAGTTTTAGTGGCAAGCCGTTTTGCACAAACTGCATTCCTTCGCTTTCTGGCAGGATCTGGCCGATGCAGGTGAACCGCGCGCCTAAGTGCGCTAATGCCACATCCAGGGTTCCGCGATTAAGCTCCGGTACGGTAAAGCACAGCTCATAATCTTCGCCGCCGGACAGCGCCCAGCGCAGAGCCTGTTCAGGCTCTACGTGTCGGAGTAATGCTTCGGACAGCGGGAACGTATCTAGATCAATCCGGGCACCCACGCCGCTGGCCTTCAGAATATGGCCGAGGTCGGAAATCAGGCCATCCGAGAGATCGATAGCCGCACTGGCACGCTCGCGCAGCGCCTGACCATGCAGAATACGCGGCGTCGGACGCAGATGGCGTTTTCGCAGATAAGCAGCGTCATCCGCATCATTCACCACCAGTTGATCCTGCAACAACGCCAGCCCTGCCGCGCTATCACCCGGCGTCCCGGTCACATAGATCCAGTCCCCCGGTTTGGCACCTGAGCGTTTCAGCGCGCGGCCCACCGGCACATAGCCGTGGATCGCCAGCGTCATCGACAGTGGCCCGGCGGTGGTATCGCCTCCGATCAACTGCATATCGTAGTAGTTGAGCTGTTCAAACAGCGCGTCGCTGAAGGCAGCCAGCCAGCTTTCGTCCACTTCCGGCAGGGTCAATGCCAGCGTTAGCCACGCCGGATCGGCACCCATCGCAGCCAGATCGCTGACGTTCACCGCCAGCGCTTTATACGCCAGATCGGCAGGATCAATATCCGCCAGGAAATGACGACCGCACACCAGGGTGTCGGTGCTGATGGCCAGGGTCTGTTTTTCGGGGACATTCAGCAGAGCACAGTCATCGCCGATGCCGGTTTCCACATCGAGACGCGCGCTTCTGACTCGGTCAAAATAACGGGCAATCAGGGAAAATTCGCCACATGCCATACGTTATGCCTCAGAAAAGAAAATAAAAAACCGGAGCCCGCACCACCCCGTGGGGTAATGCAGCACTCCGGCTTAGGGATCACTTTTTGCGGGGACGGATTGCAGGTGCAGCTTTATCCAGTACGCCGTTAACAAATTTGTGGCTGTCTTCCGCACCGAAGGTTTTCGCCAGTTCGATAGCTTCGTTGATGGCCACTTTGTACGGCACATCGTCACGTTTAGCCAGCTCAAACAGCGCAATGCGCAGCACCGCTTTTTCAACCTGACCCAGCTCTTCGAGCAGGCGGGACAGGTACGGCTTCATCAGACCGTCGAGATACGCGCTATTAGTCGCCACTCCCGACAGCAGTTCACGGAAGTACACGACGTCAACGTCTTTGACGTCTTGTTCCGCCAGGAACTGGTATTCAACATCAGAGATGTCGTTCTGGGACAACTGCCAGGAGTAAAGTGCCTGAACGGCACATTCACGGGCGCGGCGACGAGCAGCAGGTTTCACGGAATTCCCCTTACAAAAAAATCAGGCCTTGATGGCTTTCAATACATTGATCATTTCAAGCGCGGTCAGTGCAGCTTCTGCACCTTTATTACCGGCTTTAGTGCCAGCGCGCTCGATAGCTTGTTCAATACTTTCAGTGGTGAGTACGCCGAAAGCGACAGGAATTTCAGCATCCTGCGCGACGTGCAACAGACCGTTGCTTGCACCACCTGCAACATATTCAAAGTGTGCCGTGCCGCCACGAATAACGGTACCCAGCGCGATTACCGCATCGTATTTGCCGGTTTTCGCCAGTGCGCCCGCTGCCAGTGGCAGTTCGTAAGCACCTGGAACCCAGACAACGGTAATGTTTTCGTCTTTCACCTGGCCGATACGTTTCAGGGCGTCAATCGCACCATCCAGCAGGCTGTCGTTGATGAAGTTGTTGAAACGCGCAATGGTGATGGCGACGCGAGCGTCTGGGGTAGCAACAGCAGCTTCAATAATGTTCATACTCTTCCTTTACGGGTTCATTTGGCCCCGCAGGGGGGCGGATTTTATCATAATACTTTGCGCACTGCTTCCGAAATTCAAAAGCCGTTACGCGTTAGTCAAATGCAGGCACAGATCCGGTCCAACCGACCGGACCTCGCTAAAGCTAAATGCCGGAGCATCCGCCAGTTTTTCAAGCCCTGGCAGGCTGCACAAGCCGCGTGCGTCGCTGCCTAAGAGTTTAGGCGCCAGATAGACAATCAGCTCATCCACCAGCCCGGCCTGTATCAATGCGCCCGCCAGCGTCGGGCCCGCTTCGACCCAGATACTGTTAACCTGCTGTTTGCCCAGCAGCATCATCAGCACCACTAAATCCAGGTGCCCGTTATGCTCCGGCACCATGATGCTGCGTACCCCTTCCGGCCAGCTGCGATCGTCTTCCTGAGTGCGGGCAAACCAGGTCTCGCCCGGCTGCTGCACGATCCGATGCGCGGGCGTGACGCGATTCTGACGATCCACCACAATACGCAGCGGCTGACGAACATTCTCCTGCGGGTAGAGCGCCTGGGTATCAGCATTCAGCTCATCCCAGCGAACGGTCAAGGCAGGATCGTCTGCCAGCACGGTGGCGTGGCTGGTGAGAATAGCATGACTTTGCGCACGCAGACGTTGCACATCGCGCCTTGCCTGCGGGGAGGTGATCCACTGGCTTTCGCCGCTGGCCATCGCCGTGCGGCCATCGAGCGAGGCACCCATCTTTAGCTGAATATAGGGGAATCCGGTCCGCATCCGCTTGAGGAAGCCTTTATTCAGGCGTTCCGCTTCGCTCATCATCAGCCCGTGGCTGACCTCAATGCCCGCCTGCTGCAGGCGATAAAGACCGCGCCCGGCAACCTGCGGATTAGGATCCTGCATGGCGGCGACGACCCGTGACACACCGGCGGCGATCAGCGCGTCGCAGCACGGCGGCGTGCGTCCGTGATGGCTGCAAGGTTCCAGCGTCACATAAGCGGTTGCGCCTCGGGCTTTCTCGCCCGCCATGCGCAGGGCATGCACTTCTGCATGCGACTCGCCAGCGCGGTAGTGAAAACCTTCGCCGACAATCTGGCCATCGTTAACAATCACACAGCCGACATTGGGGTTGGGATGGGTGGTGAAACGTCCGCGTTGCGCCAGCTTGAGCGCTCGCGCCATGTAAATCTCATCCTGCATGCGCTTAATCCTGTAGGCGGGCGATCTCTTCGCCAAACTCTTTGATATCTTCAAAACTGCGGTAGACGGAGGCAAAGCGGATATAGGCAACTTTATCGAGCTTTTTGAGCTGCTCCATCACCAGGTTGCCAATCATTTTGCTGGCCACTTCGCGTTCACCGGTTGCACGCAGCTGCGATTTAATATGGTTGAGCGCCATTTCAACGTCGTCGGCGCTGACCGGGCGTTTCTCCAGCGCTTTGAGGATCCCTCGGCGCAGCTTCTCTTCGTTGAACGGTTCGCGAATGTCATTACTTTTCACGACGCGCGGCATCACAAGCTCAGCCACTTCAAAGGTGGTGAAACGTTCATTACACTCCAGGCACTGGCGACGGCGACGCACGGAAGAGCCTTCTCCCACGAGTCGGGAGTCGATTACTTTGGTATCCACGGCGAGACAAAATGGGCAATGCATGCGATGTCCTGACTATCGGGTTGACTGAACTCTATTTTACCCTGAACTGGGCTGACAACAAAGAAGACGCGTTTTTGGGATAAAGGATCTATACCCGAGCCCGCGACGTTGACTACCCTTAGCAGAATCCGTTATCTCAGGGAAATAATCACCATGACAAGACGTTACCTAAGAATACTGCTGGTGGGAAGCCTCTTTAGCCTGAGCGCCTGCGCCCAGCAGAGTGAAGTACGCCAGATGAACCAGAGCGTCAGCTCGCTGAATGCGACCATGAGTAAGCTCAATCAGGAAACCGTAAAAATCACCCAACAGAACGCGCTGAACGTTAAATCCACCAGCGGCGTGTATCTGCTGCCCGGCTCGAATACCCCTGCTCGTCTGAACAGCCAGATTGGCACCCTGCGTATGTCGCTGGTCAACGTGGCGCCCAATGCCGATGGCACCCGCGCGACGCTGCGCATTCAGGGGGAATCGAACGATCCGCTGCCGGCGTTTAGCGCTACCGTCGAGTGGGGCCAGATTCAGGGCACGACCGATAGCTTCCAGGAGGTGAATGTCCAGACCCAGCTGATTAACGCGCCGGCCAGCGTGCTGGCGCCAAGCGATGTCGATATTCCGCTCCAGCTAAACGGTATCACCCCGGACCAGCTCGGGTTTGTTCGCATTCACGATATTCAGCCCGTCGCGCAATAATTCCCCTGCGGAACGTGTTTCGCGTTCCGCTCCTCCCTTTTGCCGTAATGATTGGCAACATCAATGTTTGCCATTACAATCCGCTCCGTTAAAATACGCAAACGTGAACGCAATCGATTACGTATGTGAGAGATATGTGAAACAACACATATTTTTGTGAGCAGGGATTCCTATAATAGGCTCGCAGAAACACGAAATATTTAGAAACGCAATTCGCGCCTTTTTCACTCCCATTAGGGATTTCAAATCAGTGGCATCATTATGAAAAAAACATTACTGGCCGCCGGTGCAGCACTGGCACTCTCCTCCACTTTTGCTGTGCAGGCAGCAGAAAACGATAAACCAGAGTATGTCTCCGACTGGTGGCACCAGAGCGTCAACGTGGTTGGCAGCTACCACACCCGCTTTGGACCGCAGATCCGTAACGATACCTACCTGGAATACGAAGCTTTCGCTAAGAAAGACTGGTTTGATTTCTATGGCTACATGGATGCGCCGGTCTTCTTCGGGGGTAACACTGACGCGAAGGGTATCTGGAACCACGGCTCCCCACTGTTCATGGAGATCGAACCGCGCTTCTCCATCGACAAGCTGACCGGTGCTGACCTGAGCTTCGGTCCGTTCAAAGAGTGGTACATCGCTAACAACTACATCTACGACATGGGTCGCAACGAAGACGGTCGTCAGAGCACCTGGTATATGGGTCTGGGTACCGACATCGATACCGGCCTGCCAATGAGCCTGTCGATGAACGTGTACGCGAAATACCAGTGGCAGAACTACGGTGCAGCAAACGAAAACGAGTGGGATGGCTACCGTTTCAAAGTGAAATACTTTGTGCCGATCACCTCCCTGTGGGGCGGTAACCTGAGCTATATCGGCTTCACCAACTTTGACTGGGGTTCAGACCTGGGCGACGACGACTTCCGTGATCTGGACGGTAAGAAAGCACGCACTAACAACTCCATCGCCTCCAGCCACATCCTGGCGCTGAACTACGATCACTGGCACTACTCGGTTGTAGCACGTTACTGGCACAACGGTGGTCAGTGGAACGACGACGCGAGCCTGAACTTCGGCAAAGGTGACTTCAACGTCCGTTCTACCGGCTGGGGTGGTTACCTGGTTGTGGGTTACAACTTCTAATCTCGCGGTTTTGCCGGGTGGCGGCTTCGCCTGACCCGGCCTACAAAACCGTAGGCCCGCGCAAGCGCAGCGCCGCCGGGCAAAAAAGCCAGCTTGTTAGCTGGCTTTTTTATTGCTTCACTTTGCGCAGGAAATCCGCCAGCGACCGGTCAGCGCTTTCGCTAAACCGCCTGTCGGTCAGCGTAATATTGAGACAGCGATCGAGCCGGAAACAGCGGTAGTCATCGCGCCTTTCACACCAGGCGGCCAACAGCCAGTGCTCTCCCCAGAAAAACAGCCCCAGCGGCTGCACGTCACGCCAGGATAGCTGCCCGGCTTCATCGCGATAGTGCAGCGCCAGCACCCGCTGGGCAGATATCGCCTGATGAATAACGTCAAAACCGCTGCGGGAGTGGTTTTGCATGGCGATGTCCGGGGCGTAGATCCGCGTCTGCTCGGCCTTGCGACGATTCTCTTCTGGTAGGATCGCCAGCACCTTTTCCTGCGCCGACTCCAGCTCGCGCGACAGCGACTCGCCGCCCCAGGTTTTGAGCAGGCGAATCGCCACCATCAGCGCTTCTGATTCACGGTTTGTCAGCATCAGAGGCGGTAAATCGAAGCCCGACAACAGTCGGTACCCGCTGCCCGCCTCCCCTTCTACCGGCACGCCTGAAAGCGACAAATCCCGGATATCGCGATACACCGTCCGCTCAGACACGCCCAAGCGCTCGGCAAGCAACGCCGCCGTGGTCAGCCGCCTGCCACGCAGGATCTGGACTATCTGAAACAGGCGGTCAGCACGTCGGGTCATCGGTTCTTCGCTTTCGTTGTGGGTATCAGGCAGGCTGGTGCAGCCCGACCCGGTTGCCTTCGCTGTCGGTAAACAGCGCAATAGTGCCAATACCGCGCGGCAGTTCAAGCGGGCCAAAAACGCACTCGCCACCGGCCGATGACACACGATCCAGCGTCGCCGCCAGATTGTCAGTATGCAGGTAAATAATAGCGCCCTGAACAGAAGGTGTAATGCCGTCAAATTTTGCCAGCGCGCCACCGGTTGCCGGGTCTTCATGAGGGAAAATCGCCAGCTCGGCACAGTCCATTTTTTCGCGCTTCAGCGCCACCTGCATCACCGGCTCATAAAAGCCGATAGCCCGGGCCATATCGGCGACCGGAATTTCAAACCAGTTAATCACACTTTTCATACATCCTCCTGCCTGTTATTGGGGTTCAGAAGGAGTGTATGACAGGCCTCCTGACAGCATACTGTCAGGAGTGTTTATCAGAAGCCGATTAAAAAAAATCCCGGCCTGATGGCCGGGATTGTATTACCACAACGAATGTCTCGTTACGGCAGAATGGACGGCTGATCCGCCCCTTCTTTTTCCACTTTCTGCTGCAGCAGGTGCTCACGCTTCATGCCCAGCTTCAACGCCAGCGCGGACGCCACGTAGATGGAAGAGGCCGTACCGATGGAGACACCGATCAGCATGGTCAGCGAGAAGCCTTCCAGAATCGGGCCGCCGAAGAGGAACAGCATCAGGATCACCATCAAGGTGGTACCGGAGGTGATCAAGGTACGGTGCAGCGTCTGGGTCAACGACACGTTAAAGATTTCGTACGGCGTACCGCGACGGATCTTACGGAAGTTTTCACGGATACGGTCCGATACCACGATGCTGTCGTTCAGCGAGTAACCGATAACCGACATCAGAGATGCCACAATGGTCAGGTCAATCTCGATATGGAACAGCGACAGCACGCCCATGGTGATCACCACGTCGTGCGCCAGGGCGATAACGACCCCGGCAGCCAGACGCCACTCGAAGCGGAAACCGACATACGCCAGGATGGAGATCAGCGCCACCAGCAGCGCCATCGCACCGGTCTGGGCCAGATCCGCACCCACGCTCGGGCCAACGAACTCAATACGTTTTACCGTCGCATGCTGGTTGGTCGATTCGTTAATCACGTTAACGACCTTGCTGCCCAGCTCCTGGCTGCCGTTGGCGTCTTTCGCCGGCGGCATACGCACCATGATGTCACGGCTGCTGCCGAAGTTCTGCAGCAGCGGCTCCTCAAAGCCCGCCTTTTCCAGCGACAGGCGCATCTGGTCCATGTCGACCGGGGTTTCCAGGGTAATTTCAATCACCGTACCACCGGTGAAATCCAGACCCCAGTTAAAACCGCGCACGCCCATAATGGCGATAGAGACGATCAGCAGAAAACCTGAAATGCCGAACGCCCAGTTATCCCAGCGCATAAAGTCCCAGACTTTACGGCCGTAGTTCAATTGCTCAACAGTATATTCCTGTGCCACAACGCACTCCTCAGATAGACAGCTTTTTAACGCGCTTGCCGCCGTACAGCAGGTTCACGATGGCACGGGTGCCGACGATAGCGGTAAACATTGAGGTCGCCACGCCGATACCGGTCGTGATAGCAAAACCTTTAATGGCACCAGTACCGACAGCGTACAGGATCAGAACTTTGATTAGCGTCGTCACGTTCGCATCGAAAATAGAGCTGAACGCGCCGCGGTAACCTTCATCGATCGCCTGTTGTACTGAACGCCCGTTGCTCAACTCTTCTTTGATACGTTCGTTAATCAGTACGTTGGCATCGACCGCAACCGCAAGGGTTAAGACGATACCTGCGATCCCCGGCATGGTCAGCGTTGCCCCTGGCAGCAGGGACATAATGCCGATGATCAACACCAGGTTCGCAATCAGCGCCGACGTCGCAATCAGGCCAAACTTCTTATAGAAGAACAGCATGAAGACGATAGAGATCAACAGACCAGCCAGACAGGCTTCCAGACCCTGGGTGATGTTCTGCATACCCAGCGTTGGACCGATGGTGCGCTCTTCAACAATCTGAATTGGCGCAATCAGCGCACCGGCACGCAGCAGCAGCGAGAGCTGACGGGCTTCGTTCGGGTTACTGATACCGGTGATACGGAAGCTGTTACCCAGGCGAGACTGGATGTTGGCGATGTTAATCACCTCTTCCTGTTTCACCAGAATAGCGCGACCGTTGGCGTCTTTCTTACCGCTGTCTTTGTACTCCACGAACAGGGTCGCCATCGGTTTACCGATGTTGTCCTTGGTGAAGTTAGACATGATGTTGCCACCTGCGCTGTCGAGCGAGATGTTAACCTGCGCCTGGTTGTATTCGTCCTGGCTGGAGGTGGAGTCGGTGATGTGGTCACCGGTCAGGATCACACGCTTGTACATGACAACCGGCTGACCTTCACGGGTCTGTTTCACTTCCGAATCACCCGGAACGCGGCCAGACGCCACAGCGGACTGATCGACGTTGGTGTTCACCAGACGGAATTCCAGGGTTGCGGTCGCGCCAAGGATCTCTTTCGCACGCGCGGTATCCTGGATACCCGGCAGCTCAACCACGATACGGTCAGAGCCCTGACGCTGGACCAGCGGTTCGGCAACGCCAAGCTGGTTTACACGGTTACGCAGGATGTTGATGTTCTGCTGAACCGCGTATTCACGCGCTTCTTTAAGACGCACATCGGTCATCACTGCACGCAGCTGGTTGCTACCCTGGCTGGACAGCACCAGATCGCGGTGACGCTGCGTCAGGTAATCCATCGCCTGATCGCGCGCGCTGCTGTCGCGGAACGCGATGCTCAGCCCGTAGTTATCTTCCTTACGCACGGTGGTGTAAGGGATGCCTTTTTCACGCAGATCGCTGCGCAGGCTATCAATGTTTTGTTCCTGCAGTTTGCCGAGCGCGGTATCCATATCCACTTCCATCAGGAAGTGAACGCCGCCACGCAGGTCAAGACCGAGTTTCATCGGCTCTGCGTTAATGGAGGCTAACCAGCGCGGAGTTGCAGGAGCAAGGTTCAACGCCACGACAAATTTATCACCCATCACGCCCATCAGCGCTTCACGAGCGCGGAGCTGCGTGTCGGTGGAGTCGAAGCGAGCAAGAATTGCGCCCTCTTCCAGTGCCACAGACTTAGCGGTAATTTTTTCTTCTTGTAAAGTTTTCTGGACCTGGATCAGCGTTTGCTCACTGGCGGCGACACCGCGCGCGCCAGTGATTTGAACAGCCGGATCCTCACCATACAGGTTGGGGAGTGCATACAGCAGGCCGACGACGATCACGACGACCAGCATGATGTACTTCCACAAAGGATAACGGTTTAACACGGCAGTTCCCTTTGGGAAAAGTTGATTACAGCGCCTTCATGGTGCCTTTCGGCAGAACGGCAGCTACGAAGTCACGTTTGATAACCACTTCAGTGGTGTCGTTCAGGGCGATAACAACATAACCGTTGTCGGAAACCTTGCTCACACGACCCACCAGGCCACCGTTGGTCAGCACTTCGTCACCTTTAGCGATGGAGTCCATCAGCTTTTTGTGCTCTTTGGTGCGCTTCTGCTGTGGGCGCAGGATCATGAAATAGAAAATCAGACCAAACACCACCAGCATCAGGATCAGAGACATCGGGCTGCCCTGCGCCGGTGCACCTGTTGCCGCTACCGCATCAGAAATAAAAAAGCTCATTAAAATTCCCTCATTTTATAAATTAATCAACGTTCAAAGGTGGGACATCCCGACCCTGTCGCTGGTAAAAATCAGTCACGAAGCTCTCTAATTTACCCTCTTCGATAGCCTTGCGTAAACCAGCCATTAAGCGCTGGTAATAGCGAAGGTTATGAATCGTGTTGAGACGCGCGCCCAATATTTCATTACAACGATCAAGATGGTACAGATAGGCACGCGAATAATTGCGACAGGTGTAGCAATCGCACTCGGCATCGAGCGTGCTGGTATCGCTTTTATGCTTCGCATTACGGATTTTCACCACGCCGTCGGTCACAAACAGGTGACCATTACGCGCGTTGCGCGTAGGCATGACGCAGTCGAACATATCAATGCCGCGACGAACGCCTTCAACCAGATCTTCTGGTTTACCCACGCCCATCAGGTACCGGGGTTTATCTGCTGGAATTTGCGGGCAAACATGCTCCAGAATGCGGTGCATATCTTCCTTTGGCTCACCCACAGCCAGACCGCCGACAGCGTAGCCATCAAAACCTATCTCTACCAGACCTTTAACAGAGATATCGCGTAAATCTTCGTAAACGCTGCCCTGAATAATACCGAACAGCGCATTTTTGTTTTCCAGGGAGTCAAAACGGTCGCGGCTACGCTGTGCCCAGCGCAGAGACATCTCCATCGAACGCTTGGCGTAGTCCCAGTCTGCCGGGTACGGCGTACATTCGTCGAAGATCATCACGATGTCGGAACCGAGATCGTTCTGAATCTCCATCGACTTTTCCGGATCGAGGAAAATCGGGTCGCCGTTGATCGGGTTACGGAAGTGAACGCCTTTTTCGGTAATTTTACGAATATCACCGAGGCTGAAAACCTGGAAACCGCCGGAGTCGGTCAGGATCGGACCTTTCCACTGCATAAAATCGTGCAGATCGCCGTGCAGCTTCATGACCTCCTGACCCGGGCGCAGCCACAGGTGGAAGGTGTTACCGAGGATAATTTGCGCGCCGGTGGCTTCGACCTCTTCCGGCGTCATCCCTTTGACGGTGCCGTAGGTGCCCACAGGCATAAAGGCTGGCGTTTCGACTACGCCGCGATCAAACACCAGACGGCCACGGCGAGCGCGACCATCGGTGGTATCGAGTTCAAATTTCATGTTTTCTCCTGCACCAGAAAAACAGTCCGGCGCGTTACACCAGTGTCGCGGAGCTATTCCCCGACACGCTCATTTAAAGCCTGCGGATTGTACGTGATAAACATCGCGTCACCGTAGCTAAAAAATCGATATTTTTGTTCTACCGCAGCCTTGTAGGCATTCATGGTGTGTTGATAACCGGCAAATGCCGACACCAGCATGATCAGGGTGGATTCCGGCAGGTGGAAATTGGTCACCAGCGCGTCAACAACCTGATATTGATAACCTGGGTAGATGAAGATTTTAGTATCGTTGAAGAACGGGGCGATCAGCGCATCACTGGCGGCCTGAGCGGCACTCTCCAGCGAACGCACCGAGGTGGTGCCCACGGCGATAACGCGGCTGCCGCGTGCTTTTGCCGCCAGCACGGCGTCGACCACGTCCTGCGGCACTTCAGCATACTCAGAGTGCATAATGTGATCTTCAATGCTGTCCACCCGCACCGGCTGGAAGGTGCCCGCGCCCACGTGCAGGGTCACAAACGCCAGCTCAACGCCTTTCTCGCGCAGCTTTTC
Source organism: Leclercia sp. (assembly GCA_049284415.1). GTDB lineage: Bacteria > Pseudomonadota > Gammaproteobacteria > Enterobacterales > Enterobacteriaceae > Enterobacter. Next base: position 100,182 of record JBAPXW010000005.1, on the reverse strand, counting down.
AAGCATCGGATCGTCAAAATGCAGACCCGCGGTCGGTGCCGCAACCGCACCGGGCTTCTGGCTGTAGACGGTCTGATACAGCTCGCGGTCAGCCTCTTCATCAGGACGGTCAATATACGGCGGCAGCGGCATATGGCCGATGCTGTTCAGAATATCCAGCACCGGACGCTCATCGTTGAACTGCACTTCAAACAGCGCATCGTGGCGGGCAACCATGGTGGCATTGATGCTCTCGTCATCGCCCAGCAGCAGCTCTGCGCCCGGCTTCGGCGCCTTGGATGCGCGAATATGTGCCAGAATACGTTTATCATCGAGCATTCTTTCGACCAGCACTTCAATCTTACCGCCGCTGGCTTTGCGGCCAAACAGACGGGCCGGGATCACGCGGGTATTGTTAAAGACCAGCAGATCGCCAGGGTTGAGCTTGTCGAGTAAATCGGTGAAAGTACCGTGCGTCAGCGCCCCCGTCGGCCCGTCCAGCGACAACAAGCGGCAGCTACTGCGCTCAGGCATGGGATAGTGGGCAATCAGGGACTCGGGTAATTCAAAGGAGAAATCGGCGACGCGCATGGCTTATACTCGTGACTTAAAAACAGGCGGCTTAGTCTAGTGCTCACACCTCTTTGCTGCAACAACTAGCCGTATCCGGATAACGAATCGCATGAATTTTCTCGCTCACCTGCACCTCGCTCACCTCGCTGACAGCTCCCTTTCCGGCAATCTGCTGGCCGATTTCGTGCGCGGCAATCCCACCGAAGATTACGCCGCCGACGTCGTAGAAGGGATTTTCATGCACCGGCGGATTGATGTTCTGACCGACAACCTGCCCGAAGTTAAGGAAGCGAAAGCCTGGTTCCGCCCCGAAACGCGCCGCGTGGCACCGATTACGCTGGACGTCATGTGGGATCATTTTTTATCACGGCACTGGGCGCAGCTGTCGCCGGAGATGCCGCTGCCGGCGTTTGTGCGCTATGCCCATGCCCAGGTGGCGATGATCCTGCCCGACTCCCCGCCGCGGTTTGTCAATCTGAATGACTATCTGTGGTCCGAGCGCTGGCTGGAGCGCTACAGCGAGATGGATTTCATCCAGCGGGTGCTGAACGGGATGGCCAGTCGCCGCCCGCGTCTTGATGCCCTGCGCGATTCCTGGCAGGATCTGGACGCCCATTACGACGCATTAGAGGTGCGCTTCTGGCAGTTTTACCCGCGCATGATGGCGCAGGCGAAAAACAAACAACTTTAATCAAAGTGTGATCGATAGGTAAAAACTGACTTAACGATTGTCAGCACCTCTTTGTCACCTGCCCCATTACTCTCTATACTGGCCCGCGTTGCGTTCCAAATAACCTTAGTCATTACAGGAGAATCTTATGGTTCTGGTAACTCGTCCGGCTCCGGATTTTACAGCTGCAGCAGTTCTGGGCAACGGTGAAATCGTTGATAACTTCAACTTCAAGCAGCACACCAACGGCAAACCGACCGTTCTGTTCTTCTGGCCGATGGACTTTACCTTCGTTTGCCCGTCTGAGCTGATTGCGTTCGACAAGCGTTACGAAGAATTCCAGAAGCGTGGCGTAGAAGTGGTTGGCGTCTCCTTCGACTCTGAGTTTGTACACAACGCATGGCGTAACACCCCTGTCGACAACGGCGGCATCGGTGCGGTGAAATACGCAATGGTTGCGGACATCAAACGTGAAATCCAGCAGGCTTACGGTATCGAACATCCGGACGCTGGCGTGGCACTGCGCGGCTCCTTCCTGATCGACGCGAACGGTATCGTGCGTCACCAGGTTGTGAACGATCTGCCGCTGGGTCGTAACATCGACGAAATGCTGCGTATGGTTGACGCGCTGCAGTTCCACGAAGAGCACGGTGAAGTGTGCCCGGCTCAGTGGGAAAAAGGGAAAGAAGGTATGGCTGCTTCTCCAGCAGGCGTAGCGAAATACCTGACCGAGAACGTCACCAGCCTGTAATCGGCATGATTGACGAGAAAGGCCCGCTGATGCGGGCCTTTTTTATTGGGCGTTTAGCTGCCGTACCAGATCGAGGCAGATATCGCCGGTAGCGAGAGCACCCCCTCCTGCACCACACCTTTCCCCTCTTTCAACGTCCACTGTTTAACGTTAAGCAGCGGCGAATCGTCCGGCACCACTTCACAGGCATCGCCACGGTTTATGGCGATCAGCACCCGCTGCTGGTTATAGACGCGCATAAACACCACCACGTTGTCGTGGGCGTACAGCACCTGACACCCGCCGTAGCGCAGGGCCTGGCTCTGCTTACGCAGCTTAATCAGCCGCTGATAAAGCGACAGCAGCCCCTGATCCTGCTTCTGTGCATCCCACGGGAAGGTCTTGCGGCAGAACGGATCGTTATTGCCATCCAGCCCCACCTCATCACCGTAATAGATGCACGGCACGCCAGGCCAGCTAAACAGCCAGACGATCGCCAGCGGCAGTCGCGCCACATCTTTACCCAGCAGCGATTTAAAGCGCGCGGTGTCGTGGCTGTCGAGCTGGTTAAACATGCGGATCTGCTGCTGATGCGACAGGCTGGCGCGGTAGTTATCCATCCACTTCATGCAGGTTTCTGCATCAATCTGCTGTGGATCGTAAGAGATATCGGTATTGGCGAGAAAGCCCCACAGCGGGAAGGTGAAACCGCGATAGTTCATCGCCGAATCTTCTGCATCGGCCTGCAGCCACTGACGCGCGTCGCCAAAATGCTCGCCAAAGACAAACGCCTCGGGCTGGGCGATTTTCGCCGAACGGGTGATCCCGGCGACATGCTGGAGGTTATTGCGCGCCCCGCCCGCCTCACCGAGCATGTGCACCACATCCAGCCGCCAGCCGTCCATGTTCCACGGCGCTTTCAGCCAGTGGCGGACAATGCTGTCCTCGCCGCCATAAATTTCATCCACCAGCGTCGGTGACTGGTAATCCAGCTTCGGCAAGCTGGCGTAGCCTAACCAGTCAAGAGCGCGGCCTTCGTCGTTAAAACTGTACCAGTCCCGCTGGGCTGATTCCGGATTGTGGCAGGCACCGCCCGTCGCACGATTGTGGCGGTCAAACCAGGCATGCGAATCGCCGCTGTGGTTAAACACCCCATCCAGAATCAGGCGCATCCCTTCCTTGCGGGTATTTTCCCGCAGGCGCAGCAGCGCCACGTCGCCGCCAAACTGCTCGTCCACGCGACGATAATCTTCGGTATCGTATTTATGCACGCTGGGGGCGGCAAAAACCGGGTTGAGATAGAGCGCCGTGACGCCGAGCTTTTTCAGGTACGGCAGCTTCTCGCTGATACCGTCGAGATCGCCGCCGTAAAACGTCGACCCGCCGGCCTGGGCCGTCACCGGATCATCCCATTCGCGGAAGATCACCTCATGACCGGCTGCGTGGTGATGGTAGGTCCGATCCTGCTGCGGATTGCGTCGCTGGCTGCGGGCAAAGCGGTCCGGGAAAATCTGATAGAACACCTGATCGGCCACCCACAGCGGGCCGTTGTCAGGATAATCGACGGCAAACTGCTCCAGCCGCGCGGGCGGAAAACGGCTAAACCCCTGCGGGGTGAACCACAGCTGGCGGTTGTGCCACAGCATCTTAAAGCTGTAGCGGCGGCGCGGCTGGCCCTGCGTTACGTCAATCGTCGCACGCCAGGCGGTCACACCAGGCTGCGGCTGCGTGCGCTGCTTGTGCATTGGCAGCGAGGTCTCTTCGTTATCGACTTCAGCGCGCAGCGTCACCCGCTCAGGCAGGTTTTCACCCGTCAGCCACAGCGTAATAACCAGCTTATCGTTGTTTTGCTTAATAAATGGGGCAACCGGTAGGTGCCAGGCATTCAACATCTTGTATCCCCTTTCCCAGAAATGAGGTCACCTTGCCACAGGGTAGTAGATGTTCACTCCTCACGGAGAGGTTTATTGAGGGAGGAGGAAGGGGGAGGAGAAAAATGCCCGGCGTTTGCCGGGCATCCTGATTACTGTACTTCTGCTAGCTGGCGCTCGCGGCGGCGTTTAAACACCCAGCCCACCAGCAGCAGCGCAATCCACGCAAAGCCCACGTACAGCGAGATGCGGGTTTCCGGATGATAGCCAATCAAGCCAATAATGAAGACCAGGAAGATCAGGCCGACGACGGTGGTTGCTACGCCGCCCGGCACTTTAAACTTCAGTGCTTTCACCTCGTCTGGCGACAGACGACGGCGGAAGCCAATCTGCGACATCAAAATCATGATCCACACCCAGACGGTGGCAAAGGTCGCCAGCGAGGCGATCACCAGGAAGACGTTCTCCGGCATGATGTAGTTGAGGTAGACCGACAGCAGCAGCGCCACGGTCATCACCATCACCGTTACCCACGGCGTACCACGGGTAGACGTTTTGGCGAACACTTTCGGCGCACTGCCCTGCTCCGCCATTCCGTGCAGCATACGCCCCACGCCAAAGACGTCGGCATTAATCGCGGAAAGCGAAGCGGTCAGCACCACAAAGTTGAGGATGCTGGCGGCAAAGGTGATCCCCAGATGCTGGAAGGTCAGCACAAACGGGCTGCCGTTGGTGCCTACCTGATTCCACGGATAGATGGACATGATGACAAACAGCGTGCCCACATAGAAGATCAGAATACGCATCGGCACCGAGTTGATGGCGCGCGGGATCGATTTCTGCGGGTCTTTCGCTTCACCGGCGGTAATGCCGATAATTTCGATCCCACCGTAGGCAAACATCACCATCTGCAACGACATCACCATCCCGATCCAACCGTTGCTGAAGAAGCCGCCGTTGCTCCAGAGATTGTGGATCCCGGTTGGTTCCCCGCCGTTGCCAATCCCCCAGATGATGATCCCGATACCGGCGGCAATCATGATGATAATGGTGGCGACTTTGAAGAAGGAGAACCAGAACTCAAGCTCGCCAAACACCTTCACGCTCATCAGGTTGATGGCGCAGATGATCAGCACCACCGACAGCACCCAAATCCAGTGCGGCACCGTCGGGAACCAGACCCCCATATAAATGCCGAAGGCCGTCACGTCAGCAATCGCGACGATCAGGATCTCAAAGCAGTAGGTCCAGCCGGTGATGTAGCCCGCCAGCGGGCCGAGGTTTTCTTGTGCATAGCGCGAGAAGGAGCTGGCTGACGGGTTATGAACCGACATCTCCCCCAGCGCACGCATGATGATGTAGGCCGCCACGCCGCCAATAAGATAAGCCAGCAGAACGCTGGGACCGGCCATTTTAATGGCATCTGCCGAGCCATAAAAAAGACCGGTACCGATTGCAGAACCCAGCGCCATAAAGCGGATGTGGCGGGCGCTCAATCCACGCTTGAGTGTGTTAGTGCTTTCCATTTGTGTCATGCCATTTCAGACTAAAAAAAACAAAAAACCACGGGGCATTACGCCCCGTGGTTAAACATTCAGCCGTTGATTAATGCGCGTTAGAAGTAACCTGACGCCCTGCAGCACGATCCCAGATAATTGCCAGTACCAGTGCAACAACGGTAGGCATCAACCACGCCAGCCCCTGTTCGGACAGCGGCAGACGCTGTGTCCAGGCGGGCAGCATAGCGCTGATAGCCGATGCCTTAATGCCGTCAAGGATACCAAAAAGCAGGCTGATAAACATCGCCGGCGCGATAATTCGCGAGGAATTATTCCACCAGCCACGGGTAAAGCTCAGCACGACCAGCACGATACACGGCGGGTAGATGGTGGTCAGAACAGGAATCGACACCTGAATCAGATGGCTCAGCCCCAGGTTCGACACTGCCATGGAGAAGCCGCCCAGGATGAACACCAGCGAGCGGTAGGACAGCGGAACATACTGCGCAAAGAACTCAGCACAGGCGCAGGTCAGACCCACCGCCGTCACCAGACAGGCCAGGAAGATCAGGATCGCCAGCATCATGCTGCCCGCACCGCCAAAGGTATGCTGAACGTAGGCATGCAGGATAGCGGCACCGTTTGCGCCCTGGTCAACCAGCACGCTGCTGTCAGAACCCAGACGGAACAGCGCCAGATAGAGCAGCGCCAGACCGGCACCCGCCATCAGACCGGCCCAGACGGTATAACGCGTCAGCAGACGAGCTTCGGTCACACCACGGGAACGCGCCGCATTCACAATCACGATACCGAACGCCATCGCGCCCAGCGTATCCATGGTCAGGTAGCCGTTCACAAAACCGTTAGAGAAAGCGGCGTTCTGATAGGCTTCGGTTGCGCTGCTCAGCGGGCCGGCAGGCCAGATGATAGCGGCTACAGCCAGCACCACCAGTGCCAGAATTTTCAGCGGCGCAAGGAAGTTGCCCACGGTATCCAGCAGTTTGCCCGGATAGAGCGACACCAGAATCACGATAGCGAAGTAGACCAGGCTGTAGATAAACAGCGGCAGCGGGCCGTCACCGGTCAGCGGAGCAATCCCCACTTCAAAGGAGACGGTGGCGGTACGCGGAGTCGCGAACAGCGGCCCAATCGCCAGATAGCAGACCACGGCCAGCATCACCCCGGCCACTTTGCCAATCGGCGCGCTCAGGCTGTCGACGCCGCCGCCGACTTTCGCCAGCGCCACTACGGTCAGCACCGGCAGACCCACAGCGGTGATCAGAAAGCCAAGTGCCGCAGTCCAGACGTGTTCACCTGCCTGCAAGCCAACCATCGGCGGGAAGATGATGTTGCCTGCGCCAACGAACAGCGCAAATGTCATAAAGCCCAGCGCGATGATGTCGCGCGATTTCAGTTGATGGGTCATAAAACCTTACTGCCTGTGGTGTTGTGTTGAAAACGTTGAATTTTTCGCTATCCCTTACGGAACAAAACAGCGGAAAAAATGCGCAATCTCAGCGGGAAATGCTTCCCTACCGGCGTGGTCAGGAATATTTTTTCGATTTACCACGCAAATACAGTCTGTCCGACGATATCAGGGGGGCAATTTAAACGCTTATAACGTTTAAAGGCAATAAGGGATCGTAAAACCAGAATAATATGCCACCCTGAAACACCAGACTGGAATATTGCACCGGGTATAAGAAAAACTCATGGCTAATCATGCGAACAAAAAAGCAACAGAAGGATAAAATTTATCCGCGCCTCGTCTGGCTGGAAAGTAAACAGGCCAGCTTACGCTGGCCTGTGGCAACCTCCGATGACACGCGGGTTGTCAGGGGGTTTTATTGGCAATTAAACGTTCCGGGAGCACGAAGCTGAAACGCGTGCTCTTACCCGGCGTACTGGTGATATCAAGACGGCTGTCGTGATGATTAATGGCATGCTTCACGATAGCCAGCCCCAGACCGCTGCCCCCGGTCTGGCGGGAGCGCGCCTTATCCACCCGGTAAAAACGTTCGGTAAGGCGAGGAATATGCTCCGGGCCGATACCTGGACCGTTATCCTCGACGCTGAACTCCGCCCCTGTCGGGACATGCTGCCAGCGCACGGTGATGTGGGTCCCGGGCGGGGTGTGATTCACAGCGTTATACACCAGGTTCGAGATGGCGCTGCGCAGTTCATCGGTGCTGCCGCGCACGTTGAGGGTGCTGTCCACCTCGAAGGTCAGCTGATGCTGATGCTGACTCAACGTTTGCGCCTCACGTTCCAGCATCCGCAGCATCATCGGCACATCGATGGTTTCATTCAGCGCCAGCGTAGGCGAACCTTCAATACGAGAAAGCGTCAGTAACTGGCGCACCAGCCCTTCCATCCTCTGCGTTTGCTCACGCATGGTGTGGAGCGCTTTTTCTCGCGGCGCCCCTTCCAGCGTTTGCTCCTGCATCATCTCCAGATAGCCCTGCAGCACGGTCAGCGGGGTGCGTAGCTCATGGCTGACGTTAGCAAAGAAGTTGCGGCGTGCCCCTTCCAGCTGGTGCATCTGGGTGACATCGCGCGCCACCATCAGCCACTGCTGGTCGCTGTAGGGCATCACGCGGATCTCCAGATGGCGGCCGTTATTCAGCACTAAATTATGCGGGCGGGTAAAGTCGCGTTTTTTCAGATACTGGGTGAACTCGGGGTAACGCAGAAGGTTGAGAATGTTCTGTCCATTATCATCCGGCCAGCGCAGGCCAAGCAGCTGCTGCGCCAGCCCGTTACACCAGAACATCGTCCCTTCTTCGGTGGTGAGGACCACCGCATCCGGCAGCGATTCAGCCCCGCTGCGAAAGCGTTTGATCAGGCTGCCCAGCTCGCGTCGGCGCTTTTTATTACGCATCTGCATCTGGTGCAGGCCATACAGCAGAGGCTCCCAGCTTCCGCTTCCCGGCGGAGGGGTCATACTTCTGTCAACCCACAGCCACCAGGAGAGGCGCAGTAAATTCCAGAAATGCCAGACCAGCAGCCCGGTGACCGCGGCCAGCAAAAACCAGGGCATGTAACCGAAAATGGCCCCCAGGATCAGGGCCGGAAGACAGCATAATACCAGTTCAAAACACAGCCTTTTCCATGACAGACGTTCCAGCACGCGTCACACTCCTGTCATTGTTCAGAAACGGGTTGAGAAGCGATAACCCGTGCCGCGGACGGTCTGTACCATGCGATCGTGACCGCTGGTTTCCAGAGCTTTGCGCAAGCGGCGGATATGCACATCCACCGTCCGGTCTTCAACATACACGTTCGTTCCCCAGACGTTATTCAGCAGCTGCTCGCGGCTGTAAACGCGTTCCGGGTGAGTCATAAAGAAGTGCAACAGTTTAAATTCTGTCGGTCCCATATCGAGGGGATTTTCACCGGTCATCACGCGATGCGATGTCGGGTCGAGGCTAAGCCCCTGCATCTCGATCACCTCTTCCACCGCCATCGGTGAAATACGGCGCATCACCGCTTTAATGCGCGCCACCAGCTCTTTCGGGGAGAAGGGTTTGGTGATGTAATCATCTGCGCCGGTCTCAAGGCCGCGAACGCGATCTTCCTCTTCACCGCGCGCCGTTAACATCACAACCGGGATATCGCGGGTTAATGCTTCACGTTTCATATGCTTGATGAACTGCAGGCCAGAACCGCCGGGCAACATCCAGTCAAGCAGGATCAGATCGGGCCAGGGTTCGTTGAGCTGATTTACCGCGCTGTCGTAATCTTCGGCTTCTACTGGTTGAAAGCCATTTTGTTCGAGCACAAAGCAGACCATTTCACGAATGGGTGCTTCATCTTCTACGACCAGAATACGTCTCGCCATACTTTGCCCTGTCTTATTGAGGTTACACGTTTGTAATACGGCGTCATTATGCGTCAGATTTATGACAGATTTATGAAAAAGATGACCGTAGATTACGGCAAGCCGTTGTTTTATGACAGGCCGAAACACTGCGGTTATCTTCCTCGCCATGAAAGCTTATAATCCGCTTCATCTTATTTTGCCACGGAACTGTTATGCGCATACTTCACACCTCGGACTGGCATCTGGGACAAAATTTTTACAGCAAAAGCCGCGCCGCCGAACATGAAGCGTTCCTCAACTGGCTGCTTGAGACAGCGCAGTCTCAGCAGGTGGATGCCATCCTGGTGGCCGGGGATATTTTCGATACCGGATCGCCGCCGAGCTATGCGCGCGAGCTGTATAACCGTTTCGTGGTCAACCTGCAACAGACCGGCTGCCATCTGGTGATTGTGGCCGGCAATCATGATTCCGTGGCCACGCTCAATGAATCCCGCGAAATCCTGGCCTTTCTTAACACCACCGTGGTCGCCAGCGCCGGACACGCGCCGCAGCGGCTGAACAAACGCGACGGCAGCCCGGGCGCCGTGCTGTGCCCGATCCCCTTTTTACGCCCGCGCGATGTAGTGCAAAGCCAGGCGGGGCTCTCCGGGCAAGAGAAACAGCAGCATCTGCTGCAGGCCATCACCGACTATTATGCCCAACAGTATAGAGATGCCTGCGAATTACGCGGTGACGCGCCGCTGCCCATTATCGCCACCGGGCATCTCACCACCGTCGGTGCCAGTAAAAGTGACGCGGTGCGTGACATCTACATTGGCACGCTGGATGCCTTCCCGGCGCAGAACTTTCCCCCTGCCGACTACATCGCGCTGGGGCATATCCATCGCGCCCAGATGATTGGCGGCTGCGAGCACATCCGCTACTGCGGCTCACCGATTTCGCTCAGCTTCGACGAAACGGGCAAGCAAAAGAGCGTGCATCTGGTGAGTTTTGACGCAGGCAAACTGAGCAGCGTCGAGACGCTGACGGTTCCGGTCACCCAGCCGCTGGCGGTGCTGAAAGGCGATCTCGCCGCCATCACCGCCCAGCTTGAGCAGTGGCGCGGCCGTGAACAAAGCCCGCCGGTATGGCTGGATATTGAGATCACCACCGACGGCTATCTGCATGATGTGCAGCGCAAAATCCAGGCCATTGCCGACGACCTGCCTGTCGACGTCCTGCTGGTACGCCGCAGCCGGGAACAGCGCGAGAAAATCCTGCTGAGCGCGCAGCGCGAAACGCTGAGCGAACTCAACGTCGAAGAGGTGTTCGAGCGCCGGCTGGCGCAGGAGGAGATCGACGACGGACGGCGTGCCCGCCTCAACGAGCTGTTTACCCATGCGCTGCACGCGCTCAACGATGAGGACGAACGCGCATGAAAATCCTGAGCCTGCGGCTAAAAAACCTCAACTCCCTGAAGGGCGAATGGAAAATCGACTTTACCGCCGAGCCGTTTGCCAGCAACGGTCTGTTTGCCATCACCGGCGCGACGGGCGCAGGGAAAACCACCCTGCTCGATGCGATCTGTCTGGCGCTGTACCATGAGACGCCGCGCCTGCAGAAAGTATCGCAAACGCAAAATGACCTGATGACCCGTGATACAGCCGAATGCCTGGCGGAAGTCGAATTTGAGGTTAAAGGCATCGCCTATCGCGCCTTCTGGAGCCAGAACCGGGCCCGAAATCAGCCGGACGGCAACTTACAGGCCCCGCGCGTCGAGCTGGCGCGCTGCGAAGACGGTAAAGTCCTGGCCGATAAAGTAACCGATAAACTTGAGCAGACCGCCGCCCTGACCGGGCTGGACTATGGCCGCTTCACCCGCTCCATGCTGCTCTCCCAGGGCCAGTTTGCCGCCTTCCTCAATGCCAAAGCCAGCGACCGCGCCGAGCTGCTGGAAGAGCTGACCGGGACCGAAATCTACGGCCAGATTTCAGCGATGGTGTTTGAAAAACATAAAGCGGCGCGTAACGAACTGGAGATGCGCGAGGCGCAGGCGGCCGGCGTGGTGTTGCTCAGTGAAGAGCAGCAACAGCAACTGCAGCAAGGTTTGCAGGTACTTACTGACGAAGAGAAAATCCTGCTGGCGCAACAGGAAAACCAACAGAAAGATTATCAGTGGCTTACGCGTCACGACGAGCTTGCGCGCGAGCAGCAGCGGGCCATGACCGCCCAGCAGCAGGCCCAGCAGGCGCTGACAGACGCCACGCCGGAGCTGGAAAAACTGCATCTGGCCCAGCCGGCAGCTCTGCTGCGTCCGCTGTGGGAGCGGCAGCAGGAGCAAACCACCCGCCTGGCGCAAACCGAACAGCAAGCGCAGGATGTGAATACTCGCTTACAGGCCAGAACGGCGCTGCGCGCGCGTATCCGCACCGGGGCGCTCCGCGCACGCGACCAACTGCAAAGCGAGCTGGCCGCGCTCACGCCATGGCTCACCGACCACGACCGGTTCCGCCAGTGGAGTCAGGAGATGGCGGGCTGGCGCGCGCACTTCACCCAGCTTGGCCGGGATAAAACGCAGCTGGCAACGCTGGCCCGGCGTATCGCCGATTTACGTCAGAAGCTCGCGGCGCTACCGGAAACCACGCTAACGCTGAGCGCAGAGGACGCGGCGGCCGAGATGACCCGGCTGACCCAGTCCCGCCCGTCGCGCCAGCGCCTGACCACGCTTCATGCCCGCTACCAGCCCCTGCAAGCGCGGCTGCGTCAGCATCACGAAAGCGTGCAAAAGGCGCAGGGCGATCGGGCAAAACTCAACGCCACGCTGGCACTGCGTCGCCAGCAGTTCAAAGAGAAAAACCAGCATTATCTGGATCTTAAAATCCTATGTCAGCACGAAGAGAAGATTAAGGATCTGGAAGGCTACCGTGCCGAGCTGGAGGCCGGGAAACCCTGCCTGCTGTGCGGCTCGACCGAACACCCGGCCATCGCCCGGTACCAGGCTTTAGCGCTGACGGAAAACCAGCGCCGCCGGGATGCGATGGAAAAAGAGGTCGCCGCGCTCAAAGAGGACGGCCTGCTGGTGCTGGGCCAGGTCAACGCCTTAACCAGCCAGCTGCAGCGAGCCGCAGATGAAGCACAGACGCTGTCGCAGGAAGAGCAAGCGCTCACTAAAGAGTGGCAGGCGGTGTGCGAATTCCTGACGATTGATCTGAATATTCAGGACGATATCGCCCCGTGGCTGAATCAACAGGAGCAGTACGAGCAGCAGCTCTACCAGCTTAGCCAGCGCCTGACCCTGCAAAACCAGCTCAGCGAAGAAGACGCGCAGGAACAACACGCTCTCCAGCAGCTGACGGCAACCCGTGCGGCAATGGCGAGTACGCTCCACGCGCTGTCGCTGGAGATGCCGGAGGACGGCGCAGAGGCGGCCTGGCTTGCCGCACGGGAAAAAGAATCCCTTCTGTGGCAGGAGAAACAGACCCAGTACGGCACCCTGCAGGAGCGCATTTCTGCATTGGCTCCGCTGCTGGATACCCTTCCGCAAGACGAATCGGCAGACGCAGAAGCCGTTATCCCGGATAACTGGCGCGAGATCCACACCGAGTGTGTGTCGCTGCACAGTCAGCTTGCCACGCTGCAACAGCAGCTCACTCTGGAAAGCGAGCGCCTGCAGCAATCGCAGACGCAGTTCGCCGCGGCGCTCACCGCCAGCGTCTTTAACGATCGGGAGGCATTTCTGGCGGCCCTGCTCGATGACGACACGGTTCATCGTCTTGAGCAACGTAAACACGCCCTGGAAAACCAGATCCAGCAGGCCACGGCCCTGTTGCAGCAGGCCAGCCAGCGGCTGAACGATCATCTGCAGCAACGCCCGCAGGATCTGTCGTCAGACGCCCCGGCCCTGCAGGGACAGCTGCAGCAGCTCGCACTTGCGCTGCGCGAAAACACTACCCGTCAGGGGGAGTTCCGCCAGCAGCTGAAGCAGGATGAAGAAAATCGCCGCCACCAGCAGACGCTGATGCAGCAAATTGCCGATGCCGCCCGCCAGGCGGAAGACTGGGGATACCTGAATTCACTGATCGGCTCCAGCACCGGCGACCGCTTCCGTAAATTTGCCCAGGGGCTGACGCTCGATAATCTGGTATGGCTCGCCAATCAGCAGTTGACGCGCCTGCACGGGCGCTACCTGCTGCAGCGCAAGGCCAGCGATGCGCTGGAGCTGGAAGTGGTCGACACCTGGCAGGCGGACGCGGTGCGCGATACCCGCACGCTCTCCGGCGGGGAGAGTTTCCTGGTGAGCCTCGCACTGGCGCTGGCGCTCTCGGATCTGGTGAGCCACAAAACGCGCATTGACTCGCTGTTCCTCGACGAAGGCTTTGGCACGCTCGACAGCGAAACGCTGGACGCCGCGCTCGATGCACTGGATGCCCTTAACGCGACGGGCAAAACCATCGGCGTGATAAGCCACGTCGAGGCAATGAAAGAGCGCATCCCGGTGCAGATTAAGGTGAAGAAAATTAACGGGCTGGGGTACAGCAGGCTCGATAAGGTATTTGCGGTGGAGTAACGGGTCTGGGCCCTGTGCGGGCTGATGCCCTCAGCCTGGCCCTCTCCCACCGGGAGAGGGCGTAAACACTAAAAACGGCAGTTTTGCATTTATTGCGGCCACAGCCAGGCCGCACCGCGCACGCCGCTGGAGTCGCCGTGCACCGCTTTACGGAGCGGCGTTTCACACTCGCCGCCAAACACCCACTGCTTCACCAGCTGAGGCACGGTGGTATACAGGCGGTCGACGTTGCTCATCCCGCCGCCCAGCACAATCACATCCGGGTCAAGAATATTGACCACGTGCGCCAGCGATTTTGCCAGCCGCATTTCGTAGCGGCTGAACGCCAGCTCCGCCACCGCGTCCTGCTCCTCCACCAGCCGCATAATCTCGCTGCCTTTCAGCGGATGACCGCTCAGACGACGATAGTCGGTGGCGAAGCCGGTCCCGGAGATAAAGGTCTCGATACAGCCCTGCTTGCCGCAGTAGCACGGCACTTCGGCGCGGTATTTCAGCTCATCTTCATCCATCCACGGCAGCGGGTTATGCCCCCACTCGCCTGCGGTGCCGTTGCCGCCGATATGGGCATGGCCATTAAACGCCACGCCCGACCCGCAGCCGGTACCGATAATCACCGCAAACACGGTTTGCGCCCCGGCCGCCGCGCCGTCAATGGCCTCCGACACCGCCAGGCAGTTGGCGTCGTTCGCCAGCCGCACTTCACGGTTCAGCCGCTGGCTCAGGTCGCGGTCGAACGGCTGGCCGTTAAGCCAGGTTGAGTTGGCGTTTTTCACCACCCCGGTATAGGGCGAAACAGAGCCCGGAATGCCCATCCCCACCGTCCCGGTCTGGCCGGTGGCGTGTTCCGCCATCTCCACCAGCTGGGCGATGGTCTCGATGGTCAGTCGATAGTCGTCACGCGGGGTCGGCAGACGATGGCGAAAAAGCTGCTCCCCCTGCTCGCCAAGGGCAATCACTTCTGTTTTGGTGCCGCCGAGATCAATACCAATACGCACAGGACACTCCTCATTTTTTTGATTATCAACAGAGTAGAAGCCCACTACCCGATTAGCAATGCAAGCGATGCGACAATTCGCTATCATGCCCGCTGCATTTAACGACAAGGCCGTGGAAATTATCATGCTGTGGTTCAAAAATTTGATGGTTTACCGTCTCAGCCGCGACGTCGAGCTTCGCGCAGACGAGATGGAAAAACAGTTAGCCCTTTACGGATTTACCCCGTGTGGCAGCCAGGAGATGGCGAAAACCGGATGGGTTCCGCCGATGGGATCACAGAGCGATGCGCTGACCCACACTACCAATGGTCAAATCATCATCTGCGCACGCAAGGAAGAGAAAATCCTGCCCACGCCGGTGGTTAAACAGGCGCTGGAAGCCAAAATTTTCAAGCTGGAAGCCGAACAGGGCCGTAAGCTGAAAAAAACCGAAAAAGATTCCCTGAAAGACGAAGTCCTGCACTCGCTGCTGCCGCGCGCCTTTAGCCGCTTCAGCCAGACGATGATGTGGATCGACACGGTGAACGGTTTGATTATGGTCGACTGCGCCAGCGCCAAAAAAGCCGAAGACACGCTGGCCCTGCTGCGTAAGAGCCTGGGTTCGTTGCCGGTGGTGCCGCTGACGATGGAAAATCCAATCGAGCTGACGCTGACCGAATGGGTCCGCGCCAACAGCGTCGCCCAAGGTTTCCAGCTGCTGGATGAAGCCGAGCTGAAAGCGATCCTCGAAGACGGCGGCGTGATCCGCGCCAAGAAGCAGGATCTGGTCAGCGACGAAATCGCGGTGCATATCGAAGCGGGTAAGCTGGTCACTAAGCTGGCCCTCGACTGGCAGCAGCGTATTCAGTTCATGATGTGTGACGATGGCTCGATCAAGCGCCTGAAATTCTGCGACGAACTGCGCGATCAAAACGACGATATCGACCGGGACGATTATGCCCAGCGTTTCGATGCGGATTTCATTCTGATGACGGGTGAACTGGCGGCGTTGATTCAGAATCTGGTCGAAGGATTAGGCGGCGAAGCGCAGCGTTAAGGCTTCAAAGCGAAGAATCAGAGCCGGGTTAACCCGGCTCTTTTTTTTACAGGTAACGACACAGGTAGGAAGCAGGTTCAGCCACCTGCAGGTGGAATTCGCTGTGGCCAGGCACGTTGAACACATCGCCTGGGTTATAGACCTTCCATTCGGTTTCACCCGGCAATAACACTTTCAACGAGCCGCTCACGACGGTCATCTCTTCAGGCTGTGCGGTACCGAAGGCATACTCGCCTTCCGCCATCACGCCGACACTGGCACGGCCAGTAATGCTGCTGGTAAAACCAATGGATTTCACTTTACCGGAAAAGTATTCATTACTTTGAAGCATGGACTGGTCCTTATTGTCGTTGGATGTGAATCCAATATAGGGGTGACACTCCATGCCTGTCACGTAAAATCATTACACCAGTAATTCCGAGGCCAGACGGGCCACCAGCACGTTAGAAAGCAGCACCGGCACGTCCAGCGTTTTTTGCAATAAGTCACGGTGACGCTGGTGGAAACCGAGGCAGTCGAGCATTAACACGTCGGCCCCGCGATCCAGCAGATCCCGTCCGGCATCGATAAGTGTCGCTTCGCTGTCCCAGATGGGATTGGCCACCGCAAGCAGCGGTGCATTGACTAACCCTTGCCACTTTTGCGACTGGTTTTCCAGCAGTTCGGGGATCGGCACGATCACCCCCACCTGATGACTGTCAACAATCGATCCCACCAGCGGAGGAATGATCCGCATCGGCTCTAGCAGGATCGCCTTGCGGGCAACCAGCCCGGTAATGTTGGCGGTACTCATCAGCAGGATCACGTCATAACCCTGGTTATCGAGCACTTCGATCACGCTTTGCAAGGCACGCTCGATCTTGCGAAGCGACACATTCGCCAGCCCGCCGTCGCAAAGAAGCGTCGGCAACAAAACGTCGCCAGCTTCGGGGGCGTAGTCCTCCATGACCTCTTCCCGACTCAACTTGCCCAGCAGACTGTGGTGGGTGATTTGTTGTTCAGACACATGCTCGGTTAGGAGCGGTAATACTTCGCTTACCGGGACTACCCCAATGGTGAGGATCGCCAACGTCGCTTTCATCGTTCTCGCCTTTCTCTACTCACTGCTGCTGCCATGACACAGTCTCACTTCGCTGTACGATTTCTGTTCATTAATTAACCGCTGAAAAGCGTAGCAGCTGTTTCAGGAGCCGGATTGTAAATATCCGGCGCTGAAAAACAATGTCGCTGTTAAACCTGAACATTCCCTCCATTAACGGTTTTTTCTGTCTGAAAAGTGTGACAGCAGCACGTTTTTTTCGCTTTCAGAAAAGGCTCAGGTCTTATCGGGATCTTCGTAACGAACTTTGGCATCCTGCGCTTCCTGCTCCGTTTCATGCTCGCTGATCAGCGAATCAGGTTTCGGATGGTCGGCGCGCAGTTGATACCAGGTGACGGTTTGGCCCGTCGCACCTTTTTCAACGGCAACAATACGGGCTTCACGCGGATAGGGAGGTCTGGTTGGCATAGTTCATCCTTATTTGATGGCTGAACTATCAGTATAGACTTCAGTTAACTGGCGCATGCCAGATCCAGCACCCTGACGATGTGCTGCACCACCTGGGCGGGGGTTAACGAGGCATCGACGATGTGATGGGCGGCTTCGCGATAGAGCGCGTCGCGCTCGGCCAGCACCGCGCTCACCTCTTCGCTGATCGGTTTGCCGGTCAGGGTCGGGCGCTGTCCCTCTTCCGGGGACGCTTCCAGGCGTTCTACCAGCACCGGCACCGGGGCGCTCAGGTAAATCACGATCCCCTTCTCGCGCATAAACTGCCGGTTGTAAGGAGACAAAATAATGCCGCCACCGGTGGCGATGATCCCGGACGCGGCGGTGACCGCTTCAAGAGTGGCCGTTTCGCGGGCGCGGAAACTCTCCCAGCCTTCCTGCTCGACAATCTCGGCGATGCTTTTTCCGGCGTGGGTCTGCAACCAGTGGTCGGTATCCACAAACTGGCTCTGGCAAAGGCGTGCCAGTTCAAGGCCGACGGTTGTTTTTCCACAGCCGCGGGGGCCGATTAAAAAAATAGGCTGGGTCATAACCAGGTGTTCCCCTTGAGGCCGCAGGCGTGCGGAGCGTGAAGTCGAAAAGCGCGCAATAATACCATTAAACTAGTACATAAAGTAAGCGTAAAAAATGTATTACATCAGGCGTGGTATTAAAATTACAACTCAGTCAATCCCAGAAATATCAGGGGTTATCCTGTAAAGAAATGATGGCATTGACGGGTGCGCTCACCTTACCTGAACCCACCTGCCGTTGACAACCCCACAACGCGCGTAGGGTAGCACAATCATTAATATAATGAATGATTAGCCCTGACGACGCTTCACTTCCAGCAGCCACTTATCCAGCTCTGCCGCAAACAGCTGCCGGTCGCGCTGGGATAACCCATCTGGCCCGCCGGTCTGAATACCGCTGGCGCGCATCGTGTCCATAAAGTCACGCATCGTCAGCTTTTCGCGGATGGTCGCCGGGGAATAACGTTCGCCGCGCGGGTTCAGGGCGGCGGCACCTTTCTCCAGCACTTCTGCCGCCAGCGGAATATCGGCGGTGATCACCAGATCCTCCGGGCTGCACAGGCGCACAATTTCGTTATCGGCCACATCAAACCCGGCCGGTACCCGCATGGAGCGGATAAAGCGCGAAGGCGGCACGCGGATATTTTGGTTCGCCACCAGCGTCATCGGCATCTGAACGCGCTCGGCGGCGCGGAACAGGATCTCTTTAATCACATTTGGACACGCATCGGCATCCACCCAAATCGCCATGTTCTCTCCCCGGCAGACAAAGTTGCGCGCTATTGTCGCCTGCTTTACACCCCAGGCAAAGCCGCAGACGCTTTAATGCTGCGTAAAAAACCGCGATAGGCTAAAGTTCCACAGAGATAACAACGCTTAAGAGGGAGACGTGATGGAGAAGAAAATCGGTTTTATTGGCTGCGGTAACATGGGCAAAGCCATTCTCGGCGGCCTGATTGCCAGCGGTCAGGTGCTGCCCGGCCAGATTTGGGTCTATACCCCGTCACCGGATAAAGTCGCCGCCCTGCACGACCAGTACGGGATCAATGCCGCGCAAAGCGCGCAGGAAGTGGCCCAGGTCGCCGATATCGTCTTCGGCGCGGTCAAGCCCAATATCATGCTCAAAGTGCTGGGCGACATCACCTCCAGCCTGAATAAAGAGACGCTGGTGGTGTCGATTGCCGCTGGCGTCACCCTCGATCAGCTGGCGCGCGCGCTGGGCCACGATCGCAAAATCGTCCGCGCCATGCCGAACACCCCGTCGCTGGTTAACGCGGGCATGACCTCCATCACCCCTAACGCGCTGGTGACGTCAGAAGAGACGGCCGATGTGATCAACATCTTCCGCTGCTTCGGTGAAGCCGAAGTGATTGCCGAGGCGATGATCCATCCGGTGGTGGGGGTCAGCGGATCGGCGCCCGCCTACGTCTTTATGTTTATCGAAGCGATGGCTGATGCGGCGGTGCTGGGCGGTATGCCACGCGCGCAGGCCTATAAATTTGCAGCGCAGGCGGTAATGGGTTCCGCCAAAATGGTGCTGGAAACCGGTAAACATCCGGGCGAGCTGAAGGACATGGTCTGCTCACCGGGCGGCACGACCATCGAAGCGGTGCGCGTTCTGGAAGAACGCGGGTTCCGCTCGGCGGTGATTGAAGCCATGAGCAAGTGCATGGAAAAATCAGAACTGCTGAGCAAATCCTGACCGATTGCCGGGCGTCAGGCTGCCACTTCGGTGCGGTTACGTCCGGCATTTTTCGCCTTATACAGCGCGATATCTGCCGCTTTCAGCCACTCCTGATAATGCATCATCGACGACGTTAACGGCGCCACGCCCACGCTGATGCTAAGCCTGACCTGCGGCGCAGCGGGCAGGTGGAAATCGGCCAGCCGCTCGTGGACCCGGGACATCGCCGCAATCGCGTTTTCCGGCGGCGTACCGCTCATGATCACCGTGAACTCATCCCCACCAAAACGCCCTACCATATCGCAGGCGCGGAGCGTGAGCTGCAGCTGACGGGTGACGGCGATAATCGCCTGATCGCCAACGTCATGGCCCCAGGTATCGTTAATGCTCTTAAAGTGATCGATATCGATCAGCAGAATAGTGGCGCTGCGGTGGTAGCGGCGACAGTTTTCAAACTCGGTGCGCAGCAGTAATTCCCAGTGACGACGGTTAAACACCCCGGTCATCCCGTCCAGATTGCTCATCAGCTCCAGCCGCCGTTTATGCTCGGACAGACGGGTGGTGGTGCGATGGCTGACCCAGGCAAAGATCAGGGGATAGGCGACCAGCACCGGCAGCGCCAGCAGACTCTCCAGCGGCGTACTGGTGTAGTGCGGCACCCCGTGGGTTAACTGCAGGGTGACGATCACCGCCAGGGTGGCCATTAGCGCCCCGGATCCAAACAGGCGCAACCCCCCTGTCCCCATCAGATTCATGCCCATCATCATTACCAGCGCGGCAGTGGGCATCGCGTTCATCCCCATCAACCCGATCCAGATCCCGGCCATAACGGCATCGATCTTGAGGTTCACGATTTCATAATGGAACGGATCGGCGGAGCGGGCCGACAGTTGCCAGGCCAGATGAGGCCAGACGAACGCCCAGCCGACCAGCAGCAGCCACCACGTCCCCGCGACCGACTCTTCGACCAGCACGCTGGCAACAGGGAAAAAGAGAATAGCCAGACCCGCCGTTCTCGGTAAACGCAGCCGACGCGCAAACCGCAAACCCGATCGGTAATGCTCATCTGCCGAACGAGGTTGATTTATTCCTTCTCGGGCAAAGGCTTTGGTATAAATGTTTTCATCATTCATATGATTTTGGGAATTCTCTGATCTGTATAGAATTTCCCAAATTATAGAAATGGTTACAAAAAGCTAAGTATGAAATTTCGGGTGAGCCGCCGCCGCGGCTCACCCTTTTGAACTAGACCGATTTCTTCAAACAGGCACTCATAAACTTGTTCCGGTCATCCCCTTTCAGGGACTGCTCAGTCGCCTGTACGTTGCATTCGCGCATCTTTTGCTGCTGCGGCGTCAGGCTTTTTTCAGCCGGTTTAGACGAGGAATTTTTCAGGCAATCGCTCATGTAAGTTTTGCGGGAATCGCCTTTCAGCGCCTGCGCGGTGGCCTGCTGATTGCAGGTGGTCATACGTTGCTGCTGCGGGGTGGGTTGTTTATCTTGCGCGCCCGCCGGGGCGAGTGAGAACAGGCTGAATAGCAGAGTAACCAGCAGTGTGATTTTCATAGCACTATCCTTCAGTGAATGTTCACCCTAAGTCTGGTCGGTGCTGATAAAAAAACCACCCGGCAGGGATATTTTCCTGCCGGGCAGCGAGGTTACTTCAGACTTAACGCCGCTTTCATGGTGTAGAACAGATCGGTTTGATCCGTCAGACCCACCACGTTAGCCGCGTGCGGGCCGTAGGCTGCGATGCGCAGCTGGCTGCCGGTATGTTCCATCGACTCCTCTTCCGAGTTGCCGTAGCTCATCGCCATTACCGCACCGTCTTTGGTGGTCAGCGCCTGGGTCAGGCCCGGTGCTTTGGTGTCCGGGGCCACGATCTGGCTGGCATGGGCATGGTCAGCGGTAACAATAACCAGCGTGTTGCCGTCCTGCTTCGCGAACGCCAGCGCCTTCTGCACCGCTTCGTCCAGATCGACGGTTTCGCCAATCTGCCCGCACGGATTCGCCGCGTGATCCTGCTTATCGATCGACGCGCCTTCCACCTGCAGGAAGAAGCCTTTTTCGTTTTTGCTCAGCAGGGAGATAGCTTTATCGGTCATCGCCGCCAGGGTTGGCACTGAATCATTACGCTTAGGATTTGGCGTACAGGTCACCGCAGGCTTATCAATGTTGCCGTGGTAGCTGGCTTTTGGCCCTTCCCAGCGCACCGGCATATTGCCCTCGGCAAACAGCCCCAGCAGCGGCTTATCCTGCCCGGCTTCAGTAATCGCAGCCAGAGACGAAGCATCGCTTACCAGCTGGTAGCCGCGCGCCTGCGCCTGCTCACGCAGGGTTTTGCCCTGCCAGTCGCCAGTAGTCGCGGTTTCAGCGAAGGTTTTCGCCCCGCCGCCCAGGGTGACGTCAGCCCGGGCATTCAGCAGCTGTTCGGTGATCGAACCTTTGCCGCCTTTTTCCAGCGCGTTGCTGGCGCATTTTTCGCTGGTTACCGTCGGGCCATAGCATTTACGCGAGGTCACGTGAGCCACTAATGCCGCCGGGGTCGCATCCTGCAGTTCGGCCGTTGAGACGTTGCCGGTCGCCAGCCCCGCCGCTTTGGCAAGCTCGAGGATGGTCTGATGATCTTTCTCGTGGATATCTACGCCCAGCGCGCCGTTATAGGTTTTCACCCCGGTGGTCCACGCGGTGGCGGAGGCGGCAGAATCGGTGACGTAATCCGGTTTGCCGGATTTTTTATCCAGCGAATAGTGGGTGTATTGCCCGGTCAGCGGCAGGGCATCAATGCCTTTGAAAAAGCCGCCCGCACCCTCGGCGTAATTACGCGCAGCGGTAATTTCGGAATCGCCCATCCCGTCGCCAATCAGCAGAATAATATTTTTAGCCGGTTTGTCATTCAGCGAGGCGCGCAGGGCGGCGGTCTGATCTTCTGTCAGGCGACGTGCGCCGCCTGGCTGGGTGATATCCCCCTGCGCGGCACGGTTTTCCAGTACCGGATGGGTGGCCGCCGTTTCTGCATAAATAACGGGGGTAAATAATAAGGGCATTAATGCGATATAAAGTGCGCTCTGTTTCACCTATTTCTCTCCATGTAGAAATACATCAAAAAAATAAAACAGAGCGACTATAGGCATCAGATGTGACGGTTCTATGACAGCAGGCGAAAGGCTGAAGGTCGCTAGTTGCGCGGATGGTGTAACAATTTGTTCACATACTGCTGGAGCATTTCGCTATCATGGGCGGAGACTTCGGCATCGGGTTGGGCTTGCTCCAGCGCGCCTTCAATGCTTTTGATCAGCGCCTGCTGATCGCTTTTCGCCATCTGACGTAACAAAGCTGTAACCACGATCTCCAGGGCTTCGACCTGTGCGACCAGCTCTTTTGACTCTTCTTCCTTTTCTGCCAGCTTGACCAGCAATTCAGCGATGAGATTTTTCACAGCACTATTTCCTTAGCGGTTTTTTCTGAACTTAGCATTCTGTGAACGGCTTGCAAAGTGGGTGCACGTATTATTTTCAGCAAAAGAAACGTATTTTTGTGAAATAGATCGCCGCCAGCCTGAGAGAAGTGTTTTTAAATTAAATTCAAACCTTATTCAGCTCATTAATATAAAATAAGAACCGTCATTTCAAATTAATGATAATGACGGCGATACGAAAATATATTATACAGCGTATTTAGCGCCGGGCGGCGACCTGCGCCTGCCGACGGCGCATCGCCCACGCCAGCTGGATAATATTCAACAGCACCACCACGGCGGTGGCGGCAAATACCCAGCGGAATCCGGCCATCGCCGACACGCCAGCGCCCATCAGCGGCCCGGCGACATTGCCTAAATACATAAATGACTGGTTATAGCCGAAGATGCGCCCGGTCACCTGGTCGCTGGAATATTTGATCAGCAGGGTTTGCACCGCAGGCAGCATCGCGCCATCGGCAAAGCCCAGCAGGAAGCGCAGGACCCCAAGCTGGAACGGGGTGGTGACAAAGGACATTGCAAAGAACAGCACCACCGCCACCACCAGGGTGGCCATCAGGATACGCCCGGTGCCAATCCGATCCCCGAGCTTGCCCAACCGTGGGGCCGACATCAGCGCCGACACCCCCGGCACGGCGGCAATCATCCCGCTGAGGAACGCGATATTGCTGCTATCCGGCGTCATCGACTGGATAAACAGCGTCAGAATCGGCCCCACCGAACCGTTGCACAGCTGGATAACCATCGTCGTGACAAACAGACTGATCACCAGCCCCGGATAGGGCAACGAGGCGAAAACGGCCTTGCCGCTCAGGCGCTGGGCCTTGCTGATGCGTGGGCGGGCGCCCTCTTTAATCAGAAAGAAGGTCACCAGGAAACTGACCATCAGCAGGAAGGCGGTAATAAAGAACACCGCGCGCAGGCCAACGTGATCCGCGAGGAAGCCGCCCATCAACGGGCCGCCAATCACGCCGCTAATCTGCGCGGTCGACAGGGTACTGATTGCCCAGCCGCTGCGCTCCCGGGGCACCTGCGAGGCCACCAGCGCCATTGCATTAGGAATATAGCCGGAGGTCAGCCCCATCAGCGCGCGCAGCAGGAAAAGCTGCCAGACGTTGGTGGCAAATGCCTGCAGCAGGATCGCGACGGCCATCCCGAGCGAGGCGCGAAGCAGCATCAGCTTGCGCCCTTTGCGGTCCGCCAGGCTGCCCCACATCGGAGACACAATGGCCGACACCAGAAAGGTGACGCTAAACGTCAGGCCGGACCACATCGACAGCGCCTCGTGCGACGAGACGCCGAGCTGAGCCACGTACAGCGGCAAAAAGGGTAAAATCTGGCTGATGGCCAGGCCGGTGAAAAAACAACCAAACCAGACCGAAATGAGGTTAACCTTCCAGGATTCCATAGGCTGACGTCTTTTTTTGCGTGAATTCGCCACCAGATTAGCAAGTTACGTTATGCCGCACGGCGTCAGAGATGCCACCGGAATGACTTTGGCATTTAATCTTCCCAGTCATCATATCTGTGAAACATGTCACATATTTTCGCCTTTCGCCTGGTGATTTATGCTCTGCGGACAGTAGCCAAATCCGCGCATCCCCAGATGAAAATGGTTAGCGTGGGCGGCGTTATAGTCCGGGCCAAGGGCGTTACCAAAGTAGCTGCAGCTGGCGCTCAGCAGCGCCCGCAGCCACGGTTCTGTTTTGGCATTCTGCCAGCCGCGCAGAACGCTCACCCGCTGGCCGTTCTCCAGGGTAAAGCCGCTGATATCCAGCGCCTGAGCGCTGGCATGTTCGCTGCGTCGGGCATCGGGGCGGTGATAGATATTGCGACAGGCAAAGCTGCCAAGATGGTCAATACGCGTCAGGCTGCTGCCCATCAGGGTGCGGGTCAGCGGCTGGGCCTGCTGGCTGACAAACAGCGCTGAACTGAGCGCCAGCGGGCAGCTGGCGAGAAAACTGCTGCTGAGGCTGACGGGGCCAAAATTGCGCACCCGCACCACGTGACTCAGCGGGCACTCGCCCCCGGTTTCCGCGACCGACTGGGTGCGGATCAGCTGACGCGCGTTGGCCTGCGCCAGCAGCGTTTCACAATGTTCAGGGGTCAGGCGCCTGAGCTTAAACTGGGTCAGCGTGCCGGGAGGATCGTCCAGCTGGAGCGGCGCAAAGGGGTTGTAATACGACGGTAGCCAGCGGTAACCCGCCGTCATCGTAGCGATAATCACAAGACAGATAATCAGACCTTTTCCCTTCACTCTCCCCCCTCGATGATGTGCCACAACATTATGGCAGAAGGCGGCGAATCCCGCCGGGCATCGTGATATGGTAAGGACTTTGAGTCAGACAGGATGAGTGGACGTGATGGCGAAGTTGCGGGTAGGTATTGTCTTTGGGGGTAAATCAGCGGAGCACGAAGTGTCTCTTCAGTCGGCCAAAAACATCGTTAACGCGATTGATAAGAGCCGCTTTGAGGTCGTGCTGCTGGGGATTGATAAACAGGGCCAGTGGCATGTTAACGACGAAACCGGCTATTTGCTCAATGCCGACGACCCGGCGCACATCGCGCTGAATCCATCAGAAATCAGCGTGGCCGCCGTACCAGGCGTGATGCAGGGCCAGCTGATCGATGCCCGCATTGGGCAGACGCTGGCGCAAATCGACGTTATTTTCCCGATTGTTCACGGTACGCTGGGCGAAGACGGCTCCCTGCAGGGGATGCTGCGGATGGCGAATCTGCCGTTCGTCGGCTCCGACGTGCTCGGTTCCGCCGCCTGCATGGATAAAGACGTCACCAAGCGCCTGCTGCGCGATGCCGGGCTGAACGTGGCGCCGTTTGTCACCCTGACCCGCGCCAACCGCGAGCAGCACGCGTTTGCCGATCTCAGCGCCCGCTTCGGCCTGCCGCTGTTCGTCAAACCGGCTAACCAGGGCTCCTCCGTCGGCGTCAGCAAAGTGAACAGCGAAGCGCAGTTCAACGACGCGGTGCGGCTGGCGTTTACCTTCGATCATAAAGTGGTGGTCGAGCAGGGTATTACAGGACGTGAGATTGAGTGCGCGGTGCTGGGCAATGACTTCCCGCAGGCCAGCACCTGTGGCGAAGTGGTGCTGAACAGCGATTTCTACTCTTACGACACCAAGTACATCGATGACCAGGGCGCGCAGGTGGTGGTTCCCGCCGCGCTGGATGCCGAAGTTAACGACCGGATCCGCGCCATCGCCATTGAGGCTTACCAGGCGCTGGGATGTCGCGGCATGGCCCGCGTGGACGTCTTCTTAACCGAAGATAACCGGGTGGTAATCAATGAAATCAACACCCTGCCCGGCTTCACGAATATCAGCATGTACCCGAAACTGTGGCAGGCCAGCGGTATCAGCTACCCTGAACTGATCACCCGCCTGATTGAACTGGCGCTGGAGCGCTACGCTGCAGACAGCGCGCTGCAGCTCTCGGTCAACGGTTAATCGGCTTCGTTCGCCGTCGGCTCTTCCGGGCGGCGGCGAATGATAAATCCCGCCAGCCAGAAGCTCACTACCCACGTCACCAGCCCGACCGCATAGGTTTGCCAGCCCTTCGCTTCAAATCCCAGCAGCCCCACCACCCCATTCAGAATAAAGATCAGCCCAATAGCAAAGGCGTAATAATGCCAGTCACGGCGGATTTTGGCAGGCAGTTTCATGGTCGCTCCAGAAGAAAAAATCTATCCTCGCACAGATTTGCCATCAGGTCTGTGGCGGATGCGGAAAATCTGAAATGAGAATGAATTTTACTTAAGTTGACGAATTTGTGACGACAAGCGGAAATCATCACTCCAGGAGAATTCACCAGGCCAATTTACCACGATTCTGATATTGACATCGGCGATGTGGTGTCAAACTCAGCAGGAACAAAAGGCACCAGGCCAGGCAGATAATTCCGGAGGCAGTTATGGCAGACTTCAGCATGTCGAAGCCGATTTTTAGCACTAAGCAACCCAAAACCTCCACGCCAGGTAATATCGCTTATGCCGTGTTTGTCCTGTTCTGTTTCTGGGCAGGCTCGCAGTTGCTCAACATCCTCGTCCATGCACCAGGGGTGTATGAACACCTGATGCAGGTTGAGGATAGCGTTCGTCCGCGCGTTGAAATTGGGCTCGGCGTCGGGACCATTTTTGGTTTGATCCCGTTCCTGCTGGGCTGCACGGTGTTAGGCGTAATAGCCCTGGTGCTGCGCTGGCGTCGTTACCACTAATTCAGCGCCATGCAGCGCGCCCGGCGGTCGTCCACGCGCTGGGCAAACCACGCGGTGGTCAGGTTACGGGTGATTTTCGGACTCTCCAGCTGGATCCCCGGTAACATCTCTTTCGGCAGTTTCTTCCCGGCCTTCTGCTCCGCCAGCTTATACACCTGCTGATACAAATCGGTCTTCTCAAACGCCAGGCTGTCGCCTTTTTCAAGCTGACGGCGGATCTCGCTGTCGCTCATCCCCAGCTTGCCGGAGAGCTTACGCACCGTCAGTTCGGTTTTACCGGCGTTGCTGCTGCCGTAGGCAATCAAATCCCCGTCCAGCGCCAGCTTCACGCCGCTGGCGCGGCTGACGGCATTCTGGAATGCGGCGTTGCGGCTGGCGTACCAGCCCGCGTTAAAGTCAGCAAAGCGGTAGAGTGGCGCGGTGTAGCTGGTAGGGTAATTCAGCAGATGGTAGGTGCCAAACCACAGGCCGCCGCGCAGGGAGAAGACCTCCTGGCGCACCGTATTCTCGATTTTCCACGGGTAGCCGTTGGTGTGTTTCTCGGCAAAGGCGATGCTGACCTGCATCGGCCCGCCGGTATGCACCGGGTTCAGGGAGCCAAACAGCGTCTGCCCCATCGGCACCATGCCGATCATGTCATCGAAAATTGCGCTCAGCTGCTTCTCGGTTTTCACCGTATCCAGCCGCTCGCTGTAGCTCTTGCCGTTCGGCGACTTGATTTTCAGCGCCGTATGCACCAGGAACGCCGGGATGTGCAGCTTTTCTGCCCGTCGGTCAATCTCCTTCCAGGCGATCTTGTTCAGGCCAGGCACCGCCGGGTCGGACTGATACATCGACTCCTGCTGCGCCACGGCCAGTACCGAGCAGATATTCTCCTCGGTGGGGGCAATTTTCTGGCTCTCGAAGGTTTTCGCCAGCGCCGAGGCCCACTGGTCACGGTCTTTCACCGTGGCGGGCATTTTTTGCCGCACCACGCTTGCCACATCGACGGGCTTTTCGCCCTTTTTCAGCGGGGCAGCGCCCTGCTCGGCACACCCTGCCAGCACCAGCACAGCCAGCAGCGATAACGGTAACGCACGCGGTACGGCAAAAGACATAACAACTCCCTGTATTAACTCAATGTATGGGTGACTTCCTGTAACGACTGGCCATCCAGCTCACGCTCAAAGCTGCGCAGACGCTTATAGATGGACATCAGCTCGACCAGCGTGGTCCAGGAGCTGATCAGATACTGGAACGATCCGCGTACCTGGCCGAAAACGTTAGTAATTTGGGTCATCAGACCGAGCGTAATCGTACCGGCCACAATCGACGGGAACAGCAGGAATAAGCCGAAAACGTTGTCCACCTGCAGGTACAGAATACGGGCGATGTTGAAATACATGTAGTGGAAATAAAGACGAAAATAGTTGCGACGCACCGCGCCAAACAGTTCGCGTACGGTTGGCGGTGACGCGCGGTTAGCATCGTCTTCGCCGTACACCAGCTCTTTACGGTAGGCGGCCTCGACGCGCTGGTTTTTGAACTCCAGCCCCGGCAGCTTGATCCCCACTACCGCCAGCAGGCCGGTGCCCATCAGCGACCAGACAATCGCGGCGATCACCAGGCCATACGGCAGGTGGCCGACAATCGGCAGCTCCGGCACGTGCGCGGAAAGGGTCACCAGCACCGGCAGGAAGGCGATCAGGGTCATAATGGCGTTAATAAAGCTGACCCCCATATCCTCCAGGGTCGAGGCAAAACGCATGGTGTCTTCCTGCACACGCTGGGCCGCCCCTTCGATATGACGCAGCTGCTGCCAGTGCGCCATATAGTATTCGTTCATCGCGGTACGCCAGCGGAACACGTAGTGGCTGACAAAAAAGTTATTCATCACGCCAATAATTACGGCGATCAGCGCAATCCCGAGGAAGATCCCCACCTCGTGATAGAACTGGTTAATGGTGACTTTATGCGGCGAGCTGAGCGCGGTCTGGATCAGGTCATAGAACGGGGCATACCAGGCGTTGACCGCCACCCCCACTTCCACCAGAAACCAGGTGACAAAGACGATCAGTGCGGTGCCAAGAATCGACCAGTACTGCCAGCGGTGCGGCGAGTAGATCACCCAGAACAGGGTAAACAGCCCGACGCAGAGGGCGTAGTAGGCATAAAACAGCAGATAGCTCAGGGACCAGAAACGCGCCGCGCTGATAGGCACATCACCGGTTGCGCCCGTCAGGCGCTCAAGCCAGGCACCACCGCCCGCCTGCCAGAAAATGACGGCGACCAGGGCCCAAATAAAGGCCGAAAGAAAAAAGGGTCCCGGTTTGGGGAAAAACGACTTGAACATGATGCTTCCTTCTTTTTTGTTATAAATACTGCTGTAGACGACGGATTATCAGACCTGTCAGCCTGGCATTAGTTCGCCTGTCAGGCCTCTCCCGGCGCGAAAAGGCGGACTCAATACGCGCCTATCATAAGCGCAATGTCACAAAACGGGAGATCGGCTACGACCAAATTGTTTGTATTTACCCGCGGTTACGTTTTTCTCGCTATGGTTAGCCTGTTCAGGCCTTTGCAAACCGCGGTTTAATAGTATAAATACGCATACTTTTTTCATTCACTTCATGGATGCTTTCGTTGAAACGTTGTCTGTTACTCTCTGCCGTGTTGTACGCCGCCAGCCTCACCAGCGTGCAGGCTGCCCAGCCTATTGCCGATCCGGCTTTCGCTTCCGATGTTGTTGATCGCTACGCGAATCTTATTTTTTATGGCAGCGGCGCAACCGGGATGGCACTGGTGGCAATTGACGGCAACCAGCGCGTATTCCGCAGTTTTGGTGAAACGCGTCCGGGCAATAACATTCACCCGCAGCTTGATTCCGTGGTTCGCATCGCCTCCCTGACCAAATTAATGACCAGCGAGATGCTGGTGAAAATGCTCGACCAGGGCGTGGTGAAACTGAACGACCCGCTCAGCAAATATGCGCCACCGGGGGCCCATGTGCCAACGTACCAGGGTGCGCCGATCACGCTGGTCAACCTGGCGACCCACACCAGCGCCCTGCCGCGCGAACAGCCGGGCGGCGCCGCGCACCGTCCGGTCTTCGTCTGGCCAACCCGCGATCAGCGCTGGAACTGGCTGTCGACCGCCAGCCTGAAATCAGCCCCGGGCTCGCAGGCCGCCTACTCCAACCTGGCGTTTGATCTGCTGGCCGACGCGCTGGCCACCGCCACCGGTAAACCTTACAGCCAGCTGTTTGACGAGCAAATTGCCCGTCCGCTGGGGATGAAAGACACCACCTTTACCCCCTCCCCCGATCAGTGCAGGCGCCTGATGGTGGCAGAGAAAGGGGCCAGTCCGTGCAACAACACCCTTGCTGCCGTGGGCAGCGGCGGCGTTTACTCCACGCCGGGGGACATGATGCGCTGGATGCAGCAGTTCCTCTCCTCCGATTTCTATTCGCGCAGCAATCAGGCCGACAGAATGCAAACCCTGATCTATCAGCGCAGCCAGCTGACGCGGGTGATTGGCATGGATGTTCCGGGCCGTGCTGATGCGCTGGGCCTGGGCTGGGTCTATCTGGCGCCGAAGAACGGGCGTCCGGGGATTATTCAGAAAACCGGCGGCGGCGGTGGATTCATCACCTATATGGCGATGATCCCGCAGTCTAACGTGGGCGTATTTGTGGTGGTGACGCGTTCGCCGCAGACGCGCTTCGTCAATATGAGCGACGGCGTTAATCAGCTGGTGGTCGAAATGAGCGAGAACAAACCGCGGGTGATTCCGGCGTCCTGATAATCATTATTCAGTAAACAAACGCTCCCCCGGACGCTTATTTAACGCGAAAGCGATCCGGGGTGAGATAAATACGCAGCGGCAATGGTTGAGAAATAAACGACAATTTTCGTAAAACAGACCGATTTTATTTCAGTTACACTAGCCTTCCTTGTTCCACACACCTCAGGCATCTCATGACCGATTTAATTGCTCGTCCCCGTCGTCTGCGCAAATCCCCCGCCCTGCGCGCCATGTTTGAAGAGACATCCCTGACCTTAAACGATCTGGTGTTGCCGATTTTTGTTGAAGAAGAGATCGACGACTATAAAGCCATCGAGGCCATGCCGGGCGTGATGCGTATTCCCGAGAAGCACCTGGCGCGCGAAATTGAGCGCATTGCCAATGCCGGTATCCGCTCGATCATGACCTTCGGCATTTCGCACCATACCGATGCCACCGGCAGCGATGCGCTGAAGGAAGACGGCCTGGTGGCGCGTATGTCGCGCATTGCCAAACAAACCGTGCCGGAGATGATTGTCATGTCCGACACCTGCTTCTGCGAATACACGTCGCACGGCCACTGCGGTGTACTGTGCGATCACGGCGTCGATAACGACGCGACCCTGATCAATCTGGGCAAGCAGGCGGTGATTGCCGCGGCCGCTGGCGCTGACTTTATCGCCCCGTCGGCCGCGATGGACGGCCAGGTGCAGGCTATTCGCCAGGCGCTGGACGCGGCGGGCTTCACCGATACGGCGATCATGTCCTACTCCACCAAATTCGCGTCTTCTTTCTACGGCCCGTTCCGTGAAGCAGCCGGTACCGCGCTGAAAGGCGATCGCAAAACCTACCAGATGAACCCGCTCAACCGCCGGGAAGCGATTCGTGAATCGCTGCTCGACGAAGCCCAGGGAGCCGATTGCCTGATGGTGAAACCGGCTGGCGCATACCTTGATATCCTGCGCGACATCCGCGAACGCACCGAGCTGCCGCTGGGCGCCTACCAGGTGAGCGGTGAGTACGCGATGATCAAATTCGCCGCTCAGGCAGGGGCGATCGACGAAGAGAAAGTGATCCTCGAAAGCCTGGGCGCGATCAAACGCGCGGGCGCGGATCTGATCTTCAGCTACTTCGCGCTGGATCTGGCCGAGAAGAAAATTCTGCGTTAATCCGCGTTGCCCGGTGGCGTAGCGCTACCGGGCCTTCCACACAATCTTCACCCCTCTGCAATGCAAACGACATCTGGCTACTCTACTGTCCGGGAAAGACAGCAGGAGGAGCTACCATGTTTAGTCTCGACAGCGTTCTCGACGATCTTTGGCCGCAGGCGAGGCCTGCACCCTGGCTAAAAAGACTGTTAAGCAAGGTGTTACACGAAGAGGAGTTCCAGCAGTTCGCCGCCGATCACCCCCACCTGAAAGGACTCGATATGGTGGAACAGGTTCTGGAACATCTCGATATTCTCTGCACTATCTCATCCCGCGATCTCGAACAAATTCCCGAACATGGCCCGCTGGTCATCATCTCAAATCATCCGACGGGCACCCTCGACGGACTGGCGCTGATGTACGCCGTTTCCCGCGTGCGGCGTGATGTCAAAGTCGTGACTAACCGCCTGCTGACCCATCTTGAACCGCTCAGCTCGCTGTTTATTCCGGTGGATAATCTGGGTGGCAAAACCGCTAAAACCTCGCTCGTGCAAATGGAACAGCATCTGCACAACGCGGGCGTGCTGATTTTCTTCCCGGCGGGGGAAGTCTCGCGTCCGACGCGCCACGGTATTCGCGATAAAAAATGGCACTCCGGCTTTATTAAGATGGCGAGCAAGCTGCGCGTCCCGCTGCTGCCGGTACATATTCAGGCGCACAACAGCCTGCTGTTTTATGCCAGCACCCTGATTTCCTCCCAGCTTTCGCTGCTGCTTCTGATGCAGCAGATGTTCCGCCGTCAGCACAGCCGACTGCCGATTAAAATCGGTCAGCAGATCGCCTGGAGTCACTGGTTCAGCGCCACACTCTCCCCGCGTGAGATGGCCGAACAGTGCCGTCAGCACGTGATGCGTCTTGGCAAGGGACTGCCGGGCCGGTTTAAAACGGAATCCGCCATTGCCCGACCTGAAGACAGAGCCACGCTCAAGCGCGCACTCGCTCAGGCCGAGTCTCTGGGAGAAACCGCCGATGGTAAAACCATCTATCTGTGGCAGCGCAACGGCCAGGAAGATGTGCCGATACTGCGTGAACTGGGGCGTTTGCGTGAAGTGGCGTTTCGCGCCGTGGGCGAAGGCAGCGGCAAACGTCGGGATACCGACAGCTATGACGACGACTATCTGCATCTGATTTTATGGGATAACGAGGATCTGGAGATCGTCGGGGCGTATCGTTTTATGCCCACCGCTAAACAGGTCGAAAACCGTGGGCTCGGGGGGCTGTACAGCTACAGCCTGTTTCATTACGACGACAAAATGGAAGACGTACTGGCGCACGGCATTGAGCTGGGGCGCAGCTTTATTCAGCCGCGCTACTGGGGCCGCCGTGGGCTGGACTATTTATGGTCGGGAATTGGTGCTTATCTGGCGCGTTATCCGCACTATCGCTACCTGTTCGGTCCGGTCTCCATCTCCGGTGGATTACCGCCCGCCGCGCGGGATCTGCTGGTGGCATTTTACCGGCTGTGGTTCCCGGCCAGCCATCCTTTCGCCGTCTCGCGCCAGCCGTATCCGGCTTCACTGCCCGACGTGCTGGCGCAGTTTGCGGGCGTCGATTACGTCGAAGACCTGACCCGCCTGAAATCACTGCTCGGCAATCTGGGCTGCGGCATCCCGCCGCTGTATAAACAGTATTCCGAACTCTGCGAGCCCGGCGGGGTACAGTTTATCGATTTTGGCAGCGATCCGGCGTTTAACAACTGCGTCGACGGGCTGGTGCTGGTGGACTTGTGCCACCTGAAAGCCAGCCGCTATCAACGGTATATTGAGGTCCATCTGCAGATTTTGTCGGTCGGGTAAGGCGCAGCCGCCACCCGACAAAAACGGTGCACATTTGTCACGCCCGGTGGCGGCTACGCCTTACCGGGCCTACGGGATCGCGGGTTTAGCGATTATGACGTACGATAAAAAGGTTTATCCCCCAGAATCGTCGCCCGCTGCATAATACGTCGCTGGGGCAGGTAATCTGCATTGGCGTAATGCTGGGTCACCCGGTTATCCCAGATCGCCAGATCGTTTTCCTGCCAGCGCCAGCGCACCTGGAACTCCGGTTTGGTGATATGCGCAAACAGGAACCCTAACAGCGCCGCGCTCTCTTTCTCGCTCACGTCAACAATCCGGGTGGTGAAGCCCTCGTTGACGAACAGCGCCTGCTTGCCGCTGACCGGATGGGTGCGCACCACCGGATGCAGCAGCGGCGGGTGTTTCGCCACCGCCTCCAGCCAGCGCTGATGCTCTTCTTCTGTCTTGCGGTACTTATATTCCTGGAACGATTTCTTGAAATCGTGCTCGGCGCGCAGGCCGCTCAGCAGCTGCTTAAACGGCTCGGACAGCGCGTCATACGCCGCAATTCCGCTGGTCCACAGGGTATCACCGCCCGTTTCCGGCAGCAGCTTCGCCGCCAGAATCGCCCCGGCGGGAGGCGTCTCAATAAAGGTCACGTCGGTATGCCAGTTGTCGTTATCCGGCGGATTATCGTTATGGGTATCCAGCACGATAATTTCTTCAACGCCTTCCGCATGCGGATAGACCGGGTGAATATGCAGATCGCCAAAGCGCAGGGCCAGCGCGCGCTGCTGCTGCGGAGTCACCGCCTGCTCGCGCAGGAACACCACCTGATGGCGCAGCACCGCGTGATACAGCTGCTCAAACTGGTTATCGCTTAAGGGCCGGGTCACATCCAGACCCGAAATCTGCGCACCAATGTACGGTCCCAGCGGGGTAATGGTCAGACGTTCACTCATTGTATTTCTCCATGCCAGGGCGTCAGACGACGCTGTAGCGCGCGCAGCCCCAGTTCTAAACCAAAGGCGATCACGGCGATCACCATGATCCCGGCCAGTACCACGTCGGTCGCCAGGAATTCCCCTGCCGACTGCACCATAAACCCTAACCCGCGCGTCGCGGCGATAAGCTCCGCCGCCACCAATGTCGACCAGCCCACGCCCAACCCAATGCGCAGTCCGGTTAAAATCTCCGGCAGCGCGCCGGGCAAAATCACAAACCACAGCACCTGCGCGCGGCTCGCCCCCAGCGACTGTGCCGCCCGGAGCCGCACCTGCTGGGCGCTTTTCACCCCCGCTACCGCCGACATCGCCACCGGGGCGAAAATTGCCAGATAGATCAGCAGGATCTTCGAGGTCTCACCGATGCCAAACCAGATCACCATCAGCGGCAGATAGGCCAGCGGCGGCACCGGTCGGTACAGCTCGATCAGCGGATCGAGGATCCCGCGCACCGTCGGGCTAAGCCCCATCGCGATCCCCACCGGGATGCCGATAATCACCGCCGCCAGCAGCGCCACCAGAATGCGCCCGAGGCTCGCCGCCAGGTGTTGCCACAAGGTGGCATCCATAAATCCCTGCGGACCGGCAATCGAGAATAATTTCGTCAGGACCTGGCCTGGCGCGGGCAGAAACAGCGGACTTACCCACTGCTGGGCCGCCACCGCCCACCACAGTAAAAACAGGACCAGCAGCGTGCCGATGCTCAGCGTCAGCTGGCGCGACAAGGGCCAGCGCAGCGACAGGCGCTTTTGCGCCGTTTTGTCATTCACCACAATGCTCATGAGAAGGCCTCCCGCTGGTCAAACACCCGGCTCAGCACATACTCGCGCTGGGCGATAAAGTCCGGATCGGATTTGATGCTGCGCACCGGTTCGCCGTTGACGTAGCGGCGGGCAAAGTTGAGCGGCAGGCGCTCCCGCACCCGGCCCGGCCCCGGCGACAGCAGCACCAGTTCGGTCGCCATAAACACCGCTTCTTCGATGTCATGGGTGATCAGCAGCACCTGCTTGCCGGTCTCATGCCACAGGCGCAGCAGCAGGGTTTGCATCTGTTCCCGGGTAAAGGCGTCCAGCGCCCCGAAGGGCTCATCCAGCAGCAACAGCTGCGGATTGGCCGCCAGCGCCCGGGCGATGCCGACCCGCTGACGTTGACCGCCGGAGAGCTGCCAGATAAAGCGTTTTTCCGCCCCCTCCAGCCCGACCTTTTTCAGCATTTCCCGGGCGATATTCAGCCGGGCTTCCCTCGGGGTGCCTGCCAGCTGCAGGCCAAAGGCGACGTTTTCCTGCACATTACGCCACGGCAGCAGCCCTTCGTTCTGGAACACCACGCCGCGTTCTGCTCCGGGCCCTTCCACCCGCTTGCCCGCCAGCTGAATGCTGCCGCGCTGATAAGGCACAAACCCGGCCACCAGATTGAGCAAGGTGGTCTTGCCGCAGCCCGAAGGTCCCAGCACCACCAGCAGCTCGCCGCTGTCCAGCGTCAGGTTGATATCGTCGAGCGCCGGTTTGCCGTGGTAATCGGCGTAAAGGTTGGAAATATGCAGCATCGCGGCCTCCGGTTATTTCACGAAACGATCGGTCACGTACTGGCTGTAATCGGTCGCCACAGCGGGCACTTTGCCCTGCTCTTTCAGGAACCCGGCAGTATCGATAATCGCTTTATTCACCGGGCCCGCCAGCTGCTGCAGCTGCTGGGCAGGGGTCAGGTAGGTATTGCCTTTCACCAGCCCCGGCACGTCGGCCTCGGGCACGCCGCTCAGGCGGGCGAGTTTTTCCAGATTGGCTGGCTGTTTCAGCCACTCATCCGGGTTGGAAATGTACGGCTGCTGCGCGTCGATGGCGCTTTTGGCGAAGGCTTTCACGATCTCAGGGTGTTTCTCAGCGAAGTCTTTGCGCACCACCCACACGTCGAGGGTTGGCGCGCCCCACTGCCCCACTTGGGCAGAGTCGGTCAGCACGCTGCCGTCTTTCTCCAGCTCGTTCACCGCTGGCGACCAGACGTAGGCCCCGTCGATATCGCCCCGCTGCCAGGCGGCGATGATCGCTGGCGGCTGCAGGTTAATGATCTCGACCTGGCCCGGTTTGATCCCCCAGTGTTTCAGGGCGGCGAGCAGGCTGTAATGGGTGGTGGAGATAAACGGCACCGCGATGCGTTTGCCGATCAGGTCTTCGGGTTTAGTGATGTTTTTCTTCACCACCAGCGCTTCGGAATTCCCGAGCTGGGAGGCGAGCAGGAACACTTCGATGGGCACCTGCTGACTGGCAGCGACCGCCAGCGGGCTGGAGCCGAGGTTGCCAATCTGCACGTCGCCGGAGGCCAGCGCCCGCACAATGCTGGCCCCGCTGTCGAACTTACGCCAGTCCACTTTCGCGCCGCTGGCTTTCTCAAAGGTGTTGTCCGCTTGAGCCACTTTGGCGGGCTCAGCCGAGGTTTGATACGCGACGGTGACATCCACCGCCTGCGCCTGGAATGCCCACAGCGCCAGTGCGCCGAGTAAAGTGATACGCGATGAAATTGCCATAATGTCTGCTCCCCTCTGTTGTTATGAGGGCAGTATTTCCGCGGCGAGAATTTTGATAAAGGAATTAAAAAGTATCGTTAATGCCGAATCGTTTTTAGAAATAATCCGGCATAGCTAAGTCCAAAGCTGGCTAAACGGGGTTTAGCCAGCCAGGCCTGGATTACTGCTGGTAAGGGGTATAGACCCCGGTCAGGCTCTCAAGGAAGGCGACCATGTCGTCCACGTCGGCCTGCGGCAGACCGGTGCCCACCTGGTAGCGCAGCATCAGCTTGACCGCTTCATCAAGCGTCGGCACATCGCCCCGGTGGAAGTACGGGGCCGTCAGGGCCACGTTGCGCAGACCCGGCACCTTCTGGCGCAGGCGATCGCGCACTTCGTTGGTGACGTTCATCCGCCCGATATCAGCGGGGGTGACTTCGCCGAAGTCGTACTCGGCCTTCAGGCCCAGCGGCTCAAACGAACGTCCGCCGAGGATCACCCCGCCGTGGCAGGTGGCGCATTTGTTCTCTTTAAACAGCGCATAGCCGCGCTTTTGCTGGGCCGTCAGGGCGCTGTCATCCCCGCGCAGCCAGTTATCAAACGGCGCGTTTGGGGTGATCAGCGTTTTTTCATATTCAGCAATCGCGTCGGTGATGGTGTCGCCGCTGAACCCTTGCGGATAGACGGCCTCAAACGCCGCTTTCAGTGCGGGATCCACATCCAGTTTGGCGATGATCTCTTCCCAGGATTTCGACGCCATTTCAATCGGATTCAGCGGCGGGCCACCGGCCTGTTTTTGCAGGTTCGCGGCGCGGCCATCCCAGAACTGTTCGCTGTTAAAGGTGGCGTTAAACACCGTCGGGGCATTGATCGGCCCCACCGCGCCGTTCACCCCGCGCGAGGTTTGCCGACCATCGACGCCCCCGGCATTCAGGTTGTGGCAGCTGGCACAGGAGAGCGTACTGTCCCCGGAAAGCCGGGTGTCGTGATACAGGCGGAAGCCAAGCGCCACTTTACGAGCCTCTACCGGTAAGGATTTCGGTACGGGCTGCACCGGCTCATTGCGGTTTGGTGCCGCCATGTCGGCGCTGGCGTAGTGACTTTCGCGCTGCTTTTTAATCCAGGTGAGGATCATGGCCTGCTCATCGTCATTGATGTTCCCGGCCCAGTGCAGCGCCACGTAGCGCGTCGGCGGCATGGTCTTGTGCTGCATCACCCATTCGATTTTATTCAGGTCGCTCTGCGATACCGCGCGGTTATCAATTAACGCCCCGCGCACCGCTTCGAGATTAAACGATTTATAGCCCAGCCGGGTGTCATATTCCATCAGCTGTTTTGCCACCGGCAAGGAGGCATAAAAGGGTAATGGCGTGGAGGGTGAGTGGCAATAATCACATCCCTTCTCACGAAACAGACTCAGGATCTGATTATTTTCTTTAAGAGTGGAAAGCTGCACGTCGCTTTCCTGAATACGCGCCTTATCGTGATACCAGACGTAGCCCGACAACCCCAGATAACAAGCCACTGCAAACGCAGCGCCCAGCGCAGTAATACGGAATAACTTCTTCATTTTTTATCCTTAAAAAAAGAGCATCCAGAATGAGAAATTGTATTTATTTTGCGCAGGCATTTTTAAGGAGAAAGGCCGATGGGGTGTTGATAGCCATCAATATTGATAATTGGCAGGGGCTATTATTTAAATAGGTTTTGGCTATCGCGCGGGATTAATATTTACCCGGTAGATAATATTTCGATATTAATAATGTTTCCATATATCTGCACAGACTATTCCCTCTCCCTGGAGGGTTAGGGGAGAATATGCTGGCAGCAGGGGTGGTTCCGTTCACTTTACGTTCCTTGCTGCTCTGTATGCCGCGTCACACGTGAACGTGTAAAGGGGGCTTGCCGCCGCCCCCTTTACAATCCCGGCTCCCGGCCAGGAAAATCGCCGCTGCGCGGTTCCCTCAGCTTTTTCCTTTCGGCTTTCGGGTCGGGCGCGATCCTACATCCATGTAGGTCACGCCCTCTCGGCGCATCCCTGCGCCTCGCCCCGGCCTACAGGAAACGCTTCGGCGATTTTCAGCCGGACTGGGTGCCGCTGTGAGTCCTTAAATGGATGAGCCATTATCAGGGCTTTTAGCGGGTTAATTGATGGCTATTGTTCCCTCGTCTGTTCTGATCCAGCGTGGAGTCTTTAGCGTATCGGCGTAAAAGCCAACGAGTTCGTAAAGGAGATCCTTAATGACTCTTTCGGCATCCGGGGTGAATGAACCACTCATCAAATGCTGGGTCAGCACCTGACAATAATGGCCCAGTTGATCGGGTTCGGGTTCAAAAGTGGGCAGACGCGTCGGGAAGTCGTCTACCGTCAGGCTCTCTTTTAAACAGTCCGGTACAGACTCCAGCAGCGTGGGTTGCAGCAGTGCCAGACAGGCCGAGAGCCGTCCGTAAAGGGCAAATTTCTCTGCGGGTACATCGCATTCTACAAGCGCATCCATAAAGCGCTCGCAGTTGTCCGCCAGTTCAGTAAAGGCAGTGCTGTGATTGAAGGGCAGCGTTAATAACGCGTGAATTGATGTATGAGTTGTAGCCATATAGGTAGCCTCCAGTAATTAAACACATGTCGCCAGTATGAAGTCCAGGAGGCTAATCCCGACGCCTGATTTTGCAGGCGTGGCAAAACGATACTGTGATATCCCTTTCTTGAGAAGGGCTATTCCCGGAAGCAACATCGCAAAACACGTAATTATCGCGATGAAAATGGTCAGCCAGACACCAATGTTGCCGCAGCACCGAGTCCGGCTGAAAATCGCCGAGTCGTTTTCTGTAGCCAGGGGCGACGCGCATGGATGCGCGGCGAGGGCGCATTTACAGGGACGTTACCTGCGCCCGCCCCCGTCAGGCGGAAGAAATAAGACGAGGGTACCGCGCAGCGGCGATTTTCGTTGCCGGGAGCCGGGATGGCGAAGGGGGCGGCGGCGAGCCCCCTTCGCACGTTCACGTGGGACGCGGCATACAGAGAAACGCAGAACGTAAAGTGAACGGAACCACCACCTGTGCCAGCATGTTCCCCTCACTCTACCCCTCTCCCAACGGGAGAGGGAACCAACCCGTGGCTCCCCACCGGATCGTTTTATTGCAATTATGTTACATCCGTTACATAACCACAGGCACAGGATTGCCACCCCTGCCCGGACAGGCATCATAGGCACACTCTTCCTCAAAGGTATCTGAAATGATCAAAGTGGTGCTGGTGGATGACCATGTGGTGGTTCGCTCCGGGTTCGCCCAGCTGTTAAATCTGGAAGAGGATCTGGTGGTCGAAGGCCAGTACAGCAGCGCCGCTGACGCCTGGCCCGCGCTGTCCCGCGACGCCATCGACGTCGCCGTGCTCGACGTTGCGATGCCGGATGAAAACGGCCTGAGCCTGCTCAAACGCCTGCGCCAGCAGCGCCCGACGTTTCGCGCCATTATTCTGAGCATCTACGATACGCCAGCCTTTGTGCAGAGCGCGCTGGACGCAGGTGCCAGCGGGTATCTCACCAAACGCTGTGGCCCGGAGGAGCTGGTGCAGGCGGTACGCTCCGTCGGGATGGGCGGCCATTATCTGTGTGCCGATGCGGTCAAAGCCCTGCGCGGCGGGGAGCCGACGTCCCAGGCGCTGGCCGCCCTGACCCCGCGCGAAAAAGAAGTGTTCGAGCTGCTGGTCAACGGCGACAGCGTGAAGGAGATTGCCTTCAAACTTGAGCTCAGCCACAAAACCGTGCACGTCCATCGCGCCAACGTGCTGGGCAAACTGCAGTGCAGCAGCACCATTGAACTGGTGCATTTTGCCCTCGATAACCAGCTGCTGAACGGCCACTGATGCGGCGCTCCCTACGGCACATTATCCTCTCTCTGTTTATTATGCTGGCCTGGGGCACCGGCTGGCTGATGCTGTGGACGCTCAGTTTTTACCTGACCCAGAACGGTCAGCAGGCGGTGCTGTTCTTGCCTCAGGGCGTCTATCTGGCGCTGCTGATCCTGCTTTCGCGCCGCTTCTGGCCCGCCTTGATTCTGCCGACGCTGGCCGCCATTCTGTGGCTGCACAGCGAACAGCTATTGACCCGGCCCCTGATGCTGGTCGTCCCGCTGCTGGGCACCGCTTCGGCGTGGCTCGCGCAACACTACTGGCACCGCTTTACCCTGTACTGGCAGCGCCTGTCCCTGTTGATTGCGGTAGTGACGATCAACGCCCTGATCCAGACCGTTTTCCTGGCGCCGTTTCTCGACAGCCCGACCACCCTGATTGCGCTGGCCTCCTTTACCGGCGGCGTACTCCTGACGCCGTTTGTCTACCTGGTGTTTGAGTTTTTGCGCCAGCAGCACCGCTATCATCTGCTGGGGCTTGATACCAGCAACCCCCCCCTGCGCAGCTCGTTAATCATCTGGTGCAGCCTGTTTTTTATCATCGGGATTGGCACCCAGATGGTGCTCTCCCCGGCGCTGGAGCGACTGCTGCTGATCGTGGTGTTTCTGCCCAACGTGGTGATGGCGTGGAAATTCGGCTGGCAGGGCGGCGTGCTCTCCGGTCTGCTGGGCAGCATGATGATTACCATCGCCCGCCAGGTCGGGGTGGGGTTCAGCGATCTGCTGGAGCTGGAGATTTTCCTCGCCACCCAGTCGCTGTTGGGGATTGGGCTGGGGATCGCCATCAGCCGTCAGCAGCATCTGGCGATGAATCTCGATCACTACCGCCGTCGGCTGGAGGACGAGCTGCAGGCCCGCCGGGCGCTGGCAGAAAAGCTGATCCACTCTGAAGAAGACACCCGCAAACAGCTGGCCCGCGAGCTGCATGACGAAATCGGCCAGAACATCACCGCCATTCAAATTCAGTCCCAGCTGGTGAAACGCACGGGCGATACACCGCAGGCGTTGGCGGCCGCCGGACAAATTAACGACCTCGCACGCCGCATTCATCACTCAACCCGCCAGCTGCTGCGCCAGCTTCGCCCGCCAGTGCTCGACGAGCTGTCGTTAAACGAGGCGCTGCACCATCTGGTAAAGGAGTTCGCCTTTGACGAACGCGGGATCGCCTGCCGCTTTGATTACCGGCTTAGCGCCCCGCCGCAGAGTGAAACCCTGGTCTTTACCCTCTATCGCCTGCTGCAGGAGTTGCTGAATAACGTCAGCAAACACGCCGATGCCAGCGAAGTCAGCGTCCTGCTCTGTCAGCAGGGCGACCAGTTGCGTCTTGAAGTCAGGGATAACGGCAGCGGCATCAGCCCGCAGCAGAGCCCCGGTTTTGGCATTCAGGGGATGCGCGAGCGCGTCCACGCCCTGGGCGGAGAATTCACCCTCGAGTCACAGGGCGGCACGCGCGTAATTGTTAACCTGCCCACAATTTTGCAACAAACACACCGCTAACCAGGAAAAAGTCTTAGTCACGCCAGACTTTCTCTCATCCCTTTTTCGCCGCGCTTTCATACAGTCATCTCAAACGGAGAACGCCATGCCCGCACTGTCAGCTGAACAGGTTACTCAACGCTATCGTCGGCTTCGCCCGCGACTGCTGATCTGCATGGTGATTGGCTACGCCGCGTTTTACCTGACGCGCAAAAGCCTCAACTACGTACTGCCCGCCCTGCAGATCGATCTGGGGCTGAGTAAAAGCGATATCGGCCTGATCGGGTCGCTGTTTTACCTGAGCTACGGACTGTCGAAATTTGCCGCCGGACTGTGGCACGACAGCCAGGGTCAGCGGGCTTTTATGGGCATCGGGCTGATGGCAACCGGGGTGCTGAACGTGCTGTTCGCCTTCGGGGATTCCCTGCCCCTGCTGCTGTTTATCTGGACGCTGAACGGCTTCTTTCAGGGATGGGGATGGCCACCCTGCGCCAGATTGCTGACCCACTGGTATTCGCGCAACGAGCGCGGCTTCTGGTGGGGATGCTGGAATACCTCTATCAACATTGGCGGGGCCATTATTCCGCTGATTTGTGCCTTTGCCGCCCAACGTTGGGGCTGGCAGGCAGCGATGCTGACACCGGGGATCATCAGTATCGTGCTCGGCCTGTGGCTGACCACACAACTGCGGGGCACACCGCAGGAAGAGGGTCTGCCGACGGTCGGGGAGTGGCGTAACGATCCGCTGGAATTACGCCAGCAACAGCAAAGCCCACGGATGGGGCTGTGGCAAATGTTACGCACCACCATGCTGCAAAACCCGATGATCTGGCTGCTCGGGGCGTCGTATGTGCTGGTGTATCTGATCCGCATCGCCCTCAACGACTGGGGCAACCTCTGGCTGTCGGAGAGCCACGGCGTCAACCTGCTGAGCGCCAACGCCACGGTAATGCTGTTTGAAGTGGGTGGATTGCTGGGGGCGCTGTTTGCCGGATGGGGATCGGATCTGTTGTTCAGCGGCCAGCGTGCGCCAATGATTTTGCTGTTTACGCTGGGGCTGATGGTGTCGGTGGCCGCCCTGTGGCTGGCACCGGTTCATCACTACGCCCTGCTGGCGATGTGCTTTTTTACGGTGGGATTTTTTGTCTTTGGCCCGCAGATGCTGATCGGCCTTGCCGCCGTGGAGTGCGGGCACAAGCAGGCCGCAGGATCGATTACCGGTTTTCTCGGCGTGTTTGCCTATCTTGGGGCGGCGCTGGCCGGATGG
This sequence comes from Leclercia sp., assembly GCA_049284415.1. GTDB lineage: Bacteria > Pseudomonadota > Gammaproteobacteria > Enterobacterales > Enterobacteriaceae > Enterobacter. The sequence continues at coordinate 56,106 of JBAPXW010000005.1, read as the reverse complement.
CCGCTGTCACTGGTTATTGAACGCTACGGCTGGTCGGGGATGTTCAGTTTGCTCTCGATTGCCGCCGTGCTGATGGGTTTGTTACTGATGCCGCTGCTGATGGCGGGCATCACCGCGTCTCGCAGTCACATAACGTCACAAAAGGCTGAATAATGAAAACAACACTTCTCTCTACCCTTATTGTCTCTGGGATCGCTCTGGCTACTTTCTCCGGTGCCGCACAGGCCAAAGGCCGTCTGGTGGTCTATTGCAGCGCCACCAACGAAATGTGTGAAGCCGAAACCAAAGCCTTTGGCGACAAGTACGACGTCAAAACGTCGTTTATCCGCAACGGCTCTGGCAGCACGCTGGCAAAAGTCGATGCCGAGAAGAAAAACCCGCAGGCCGACGTCTGGTACGGCGGCACGCTGGATCCGCAGTCTCAGGCCGGTGAAATGGGCCTGCTGCAGCCGTACAAATCCGCCAATCTGGAGCAGATCATGGAGAAATTCCGCGATCCGGCAAAAGTAAAAGGCAACCTGTCGTCGGCGGTGTACGTGGGCATTCTGGGCTTTGGCGTGAACACCCAGCGCCTGAAAGAGAAAAACCTGCCCATCCCGCAGTGCTGGAAGGATCTGACCAAGCCGGAATACAAAGGCGAGATCCAGATTGCCGATCCGCAAAGCTCCGGCACCGCCTACACCGCCCTGGCGACCTTCGTCCAGCTGTGGGGTGAAGATCAGGCCTTCGATTACCTGAAGCAGCTCAACAGCAACGTCTCCCAGTACACCAAATCCGGCATCGCCCCGGCGCGTAACGCCGCCCGTGGTGAGACAGCCATTGGCATCGGTTTCCTGCACGACTATTCGCTGGAAAAAGAGCAAGGCGCCCCGCTGGAGCTGATTTCGCCGTGCGAAGGCACCGGGTATGAAATCGGCGGCGTCAGCATTCTGAAAGGCGCGCGTAACGAAGAGAACGCGAAGCTGTTCGTGGACTGGGTGCTGTCGAAAGAGGCGCAGGAGCTGGCGTGGAAACAGGGCAAGTCCTACCAGATCCTGACCAACACCACCGCCGAAACCTCACCGAACTCGCTGAAGCTGGATGACCTGAAGCTGATCAGCTACGACATGGACAAATACGGCTCAACGGACGTGCGTAAGGCGCTGATCAACAAGTGGGTCAGCGACGTGAAGATGGGTAAATAAGCCCACTATTGCGACCATTTGCCGGGTGGCGGCTTCGCCTTACCCGGCCTACAACACCGGAAAACCTATGTCACAGACACTCGCTCTCCATCCCGTGAAAAAACGGGATGCGGTCTTCCTTTGGGTTTTGGTTAGCTGGCTGGCCTTTGCGCTGCTGCCAAGCTGGAGCCTGGATTACGGCCTGCTGGAATCCACCCGCGACGAGATCCTCGACGCCTATAGCTGGTCGCACGTTAACATCAGCTGGCTGTGGTATCTGCTGCCGAGCCTGCTGCTGCTGCGCCCGTTTCATTCCGCTCGCCGCGAGCAGCGCAGCCGCCACTATTTCGACGCCGGTTGGGCGCTGCTGTGCATGGCGTTTATCGTCATCAGCGCCACCGTCGAAGAACGCGGTTTAGGCTACGCCGCCATCGTGCTGTTTGTGGCGCTGGGGGCTGTCATGTCGCTGGCGCTGACCCGGCTGGAGTGGCTGGGCGGCGACCGCTTTGTGATTGGCTCGCTGATTGCCATCGTCGCGCTGATCGGCATCTTTATCGTCTGGCCAAGCATCGCCATCTTTATTCCGATGTTCACCAACGACGCAGGGGAATTCGCCCCGCTGGCCTTTATGAACGTGCTGTCGCAGTCGCACATCATTCAGGTGATCATCAACTCGATCCTGCTCTGCGTGGCGGTCGGGATCGGCTGTACCTTCTTTGGCCTGGTGCTGGCGATCTACACCACCCGCATCGCGAAACGCAGCGCCATTATTGGCCGCATCTTCTCGATCCTGCCGATCGTCACCCCGCCGTTTGTGGTGGGTCTGGGCGTGACGCTGATGATGGGCCGCTCCGGCTACGTCACCGAGCTGATGGTCGACTGGTTCGGGCTGACCAACACCAACTGGCTGTACGGTTTCACCGGCATCTGGCTGGCGCAGGTGCTGGCCTTCACCCCGATGGCGTTTATGATCCTCGACGGGGCGATCAAAACCATTCACCCGTCGCTGGAAGAGGCCTCGTACACCCTGCGCGCCAGCCGCTGGCAGACCTTTAACGGCGTGTTTGTCCCGCTGTTGAAACCGGCGCTGGCGAACGCCTTCCTGATCGTCATCGTCCAGTCGCTGGCCGACTTCAGTAACCCGCTGGTGCTGGGGGGTAACTTCGACGTGCTGGCGACGCAGATCTACTTCTACATCACCGGCTCGCAGCTGGACTATCAGGCCGCCAGCACCCTCGGCGCGTTCCTGCTGCTGTTCTCGCTGCTGGTGTTCTGCATCCAGTACATGTGGATCGGCAAGCGCTCGTATGTCACCGTCTCCGGCAAATCGTATCGCGGCGACGTGCAGCCGCTGCCGGTGACCCTGGTGTGGACCGTGGTCGCCCTGCTGGCGGTGTGGATCGCCTTTAACGCCCTGCTCTATGGCAGCATTTTCTACGGCAGCTTTACCGTCAACTGGGGGGTGGATTACACCCTGACGCTGGATAACTTTATCAAGCTGTTCGGCCAGGGGATGAGTGACGGCGCATGGCCTTCCCTGCTCGACACCCTGCTGTACGCCGGGATTGCCGCCCCGATCACCGCCGGCTTTGGCCTGCTGATCGCCTGGGTAGTGGTGCGCCAGCAGTTCCGTGGCAAAAAGACCATCGAGTTCACCACCATGCTGTGCTTCGCGGTGCCGGGCACCGTGGCGGGCGTGTCGTACATTCTGGCGTTTAACAGCGCCCCGGTGTACCTGACCGGCACGGCGGCAATTGTGATTATTTCGATGGTGATGCGTAACGTACCGGTGGGGATTCGCGCCGGGATTGCGGGCTTAGGGCAGATTGATAAGTCGCTGGATGAAGCTTCGCTTAGCCTGCGTGCAGGGAGCTTGCGGACCATCACCCACATCCTGCTGCCGCTGCTGCGCCCGGCAATTTTGTCGGCGCTGATCTACAGCTTCGTGCGTGCTATTACCACCGTCAGCGCCATTGTGTTCCTCGTCACGCCGGATACCCGCGTGGCCACGGCCTACATTCTGAACCGTGTGGAAGACGGCGAATACGGCGTAGCGATTGCCTACGGCTCGATCCTGATTGTGGTCATGCTGGCGATCATTTTCCTCTTTGACTGGCTGATCGGTGAGTCTCGTACTTCCCGTTCAAAAGCCAAAAACCAGGCGTAACACTATGACTCAGAAACATTTCGTTGAACTGCGCAACGTGACCAAGCGCTTTGGCAATAACACGGTCATCGACAATATCAACCTCGCCATCCCACAGGGGCAGATGGTGACCCTGCTCGGCCCGTCCGGCTGCGGCAAAACCACGGTGCTGCGCCTGGTGGCGGGGCTGGAAAAACCGACCGAAGGGCAGATCCTGATCGACGGTGAGGACGTGACGCACCGCTCCATTCAGCAGCGCGATATCTGCATGGTGTTCCAGTCGTATGCCCTGTTCCCGCATATGTCGCTGGGCGAAAACGTCGGCTACGGCCTGAAGATGCTCGGCATCTCGCGCGCAGAGACCAAAGCCCGCGTCAAAGAGGCACTGGCGATGGTCGATCTTGAAGGCTTTGAAGATCGCTTTGTCGACCAGATTTCCGGCGGCCAGCAGCAGCGTGTGGCGCTGGCCCGCGCGCTGATCCTCAAACCCAAAGTGCTGCTGTTTGATGAACCGCTGAGTAACCTCGACGCCAACCTGCGTCGCAGCATGCGCGATAAAATCCGCGAGCTGCAAAAGCAGTTCAACATTACCTCGCTGTACGTGACCCACGATCAGAGCGAGGCCTTTGCGGTCTCCGACACGGTGCTGGTGATGAACAAAGGCAACATCATGCAGATTGGCTCCCCGCAGGATCTGTATCGCCAGCCTGCTTCGCGCTTTATGGCGAGCTTTATGGGCGATGCCAACCTGTTCCCGGCAAGCTTCAGCCACGACTCGGTGGTCATCCACGGCTACCGTCTGCCGCGCCCGCTGCATTTTGCCAGCGCGGGTACCGGCTCGGTGGGCGTGCGCCCGGAAGCGATCACCCTGAGCGAACGTGGCGAAGAGAGCCAGCGCTGCGTGATCCGCCACGTCGCCTATATGGGCCCGCAGTACGAGGTGATTGTGGAGTGGCACGGACAGGAGATTTTGCTGCAGGTGAATGCCACACGCCTACAGCCGGACGTCGGGGAGACGTATTTCCTTGAAATCCACCCGTACGGGATGTTTGTGCTGGCGGAAGTGGCATAGTTGATGCCCGGCGGCGCTGCGCTTGCACGGGCCTACAAAACGTAGGCCGGGTAAGACGCAGTCGCCACCCGGCGCAAACTCAGCGCTGGGCCGTAATCTCAGCAATATCCTTCGGCGTGGTGCGACAGCACCCGCCAATCAGCTTCGCGCCTGCCGCTAGCCACTGCGGCAGATAACCCGCCAGCGTCTCGCACGCTTCGCCGTGGTGATGCCAGGTTTTGCTTACCGCATCGTAATGTTCACCCGAGTTCGGATAGACCACCAGCGGCAGCGCGGTCAGGCCGTGCAGATGCTGCAGCGCGGCGGTGGTGTTTTCCAGCGCGATGCAGTTGATACCCAGCGCCACAATTTGCGGATAATCGGCCAGCGCCGACACCACCTCACGCAGCGGCGTGCCGTCGCTGAGATGCTCGCTGTCGCGCAGGGTTAACGAGAACCACGCCCGGGCGCGAGGATACGCCGTCAGCAGTTCCGCCAGGGCTTTGATCTCGTCAAACGACGGCAAGGTTTCGCAGGCCAGCAGGTCGGCCCCCGCATCCAGCAGCGCTTCGACGCGCGGACGGTGAAACGCGCTAAACGCTTCGGCGCTGCGCACATAGTCACCCCGGTATTCCGACCCGTCGGCAAGATAAGCGCCGTACGGCCCCACCGAGCCCGCCACCAGCAGCGTGCCCGCCTGCGGGTTTTCAGCCAGATACGCCTCGCGCGCCTTGCGGGCCAGCTCAACGCTTTTGCCAATCAGCGCCCGGGACTGGGCTTCGTCCAGCCCGCGGGCGGCAAAGCCATCCGGCGTGGCCTGATAGCTGGCGGTGATCGCCACCTGCGCTCCGGCGCGGAAGTAGTCCAGATGCACGGCGCGGATCAGCTCCGGGTTCTCCATCAGCACTTTTGCGGACCACAGGCTGTCGGCGAGATTACAGCCGCGCGCTTCCAGTTCCGTCGCCATCGCCCCGTCCAGCACCACAAACGGCTGGTTGTCGAGGAGGGCGGTAAGCGGATTATTCTGCGACATGTTCAGGCTCCTGCGTTTTTAAATTTTGGGTGAGGTAGTACGCGCCATAGCACAGGGCGACAAACGGCAGGCCGCAGTAAAGGGCGATGCGCTGGGTCGGATCGAACGCCAGGCCAATGCAGGCCACCAGGCACAGGACAAAGCCCAGCACCGGCACCAGCGGATACCACGGCGCGCGGTAGTGCAGCGCCTCCAGCGGCTGGCCGGATTGCAGATGACGACGGCGGAAGACAAAGTGCGACGCGCAGATGCTGATCCACACCGCCACCACCGCAAAGCCCGAGATCGCCGACAGGGCCACAAATACCGTATCCGGGGCGATCACGCTGGAGAACAGCGCCAGCACGCCGCCGAGCATCGACACCGAGAGCGCCGTCAGCGGCACGCCGTTTTTATTGACCTTCGCAAAGCAGCGCGGCAGCGTTTTCTCGTTCGACAGCGACCACAGCATCCGCCCGGAGGCGTACAGCCCGGAGTTGGCGGCCGAGAGGATCGCCGTCAGAATCACAAAGTTAACGATATCTGCTGCATACGGAATGCCGACTTTTTCAAACACCAGCACGAACGGGCTTTTTTCTACTCCCGCCTGCTGCATCGGGATCAGCGCCGCCAGCACAAACACGGTGCCGATAAAGAAGATAATCAGACGGGCAATGGTGGTGCGGATCGCCACCGGAATGACCTTGCGCGGGTTTTCGGTTTCACCGGCGGCAATGCCGATAAGCTCGGTACCCGAGAAGGCAAAATTCACTGCCACCATGGTCATCAGGATCGGCAGGCCGCCGTGCGGGAACCAGCCTTCAGCGGTGATGTTGCTGAGACCCGGCGCCGGGGAGCCGTCCTGCATCGGGATAAAGCCAAAGATCGCCGCCCCGCCGAGGATAATAAAGGCGATGATGGTGATGACCTTCACCAGCGAGAACCAGAACTCCCCTTCGGCAAAGAAGCGGGTCGAAATCACGTTGAGGACGAAAATGGCCGCGCAGAACACCACGCACCAGGCCCAGACCGGCACCTGCGGGAACCAGTACTGCATGCAGAATCCGGCGGCGGTAAAGCTTGACCCCAGCGCCACGGTCCAGGTGAGCCAGTAGAGCCACGCCACGGTATAACCGGTCGCTGGCCCCAGATAGCGGGTAGCATAGACGTGAAAGGCCCCGGTTTCCGGCATTGCGACCGAGAGTTCACCGAGACACTGCATCACCAGCCACACCACCAGCGCGCCAATCGCATACGCCAGCAGCGTCCCCGCCGCTCCGGTGGTGGAAATGATGTAACCCGTATTAAAAAATAATCCTGTGCCAATGACGCCACCCAGCGACAGCATAATCAGGTGACGCGTTTTCATGGTGCGCTGCAGCTGCCCATTCTCGTTATGTTGTGTTTGCATATTACCTTCTAAACGTATGGACATCTAAACATCCAAAGAAGGTATTTATACCGTGAATGCTTCTGAATTACTAGCCATGCACCAGCCGCAGGCGCGCGCGACGGGCGCTCAGTCGGGGATGGGCGTTAAGGATCACGAATAATATGGGTCGCCATGCCATCACACACCTCCTTAGAGAAGATGGGTAAAGCATGCATCGTTTCGCTGACATCTTCGGTCAGTCGAAAGTTGTATCTGTGTTCTACCAGCTAAACTGGCGGCAGGCGTCGCGCAGGCGCATCAGAAACTGGCGGGCGTTGGTGGTCATCGCCGACTTTTGCGACCACACCGCGCAGTATTGCGCTGCGGGCAGCTGGGTGATCGGCAGCGCCACCAGCCGCATCGGGTCGCACATCGCCCGCGCCACCACCGTCAGGTAGTCGGTTTTGTGCATCATCTGCAGGCCGGTGATCACCGAGTCAGTGCGCATCGGGGTGATCTCCACCTGGTGGTAAAAGTAGCGCAGCTCGTTTTGCAGCTGCTGGTAGTAGCCCTTTGCCGACTCCGGCAGCAGCCATTTGGCCCGCGTCAGCGCCATCAGATCGCTGACGTGAGCCAGCGGATGACCGGGCCTGACCGCGATGCAAAACGGGGCGGTAAACAGCGGCTCGATATGTACCCCTTCCGGCGGCGACATCGGATCGACGGTGCCAATCGCCAGGTCGATCTCCCCGTTGCGCACGCCCGGCAGCAGAGATGAGAGTTGCCCTTCTTTAACCGTCAGCAGCACCTGGGGCAGCGACTGCTTAAAAGCATCGGCGATATCCGGGAACACGGTTAAGGCAATCAGCGACGAAAAGCCCACCGTCAGGCGACCGTGGGTAAAATGGTTAATCTGCTCCACTTCTTCCGCTGCCCGGCGCAGCTCCTCCAGCACCCACTCCGCACGCTGGGAAAAGGCCAGTCCGGCCTCCGTCAGGGCGATCCCCTCTTTGCTGCGCAATAAAAGTTGCGTGCCTAAAGTTTGCTCAAGCTCACGTAAGGTCCGGCTTAAACCGGGCTGCGACAGCCCCAGCTCCCGTGATGCGGATCGAATACTCCCGCTGCGCGCCACCTGACGCAGGGCCTGCAGCTGGGCAATTTTTGGCAAATAATTCATTCGCTCCCCTATCACAAAAAAGCATCACCTATAGAAAAATTATATCTTTCTGCGCCTGCGGTAAAGGCCTAGCCTGAATCTGCAACCTGCACAACATTCTCTCCATCTGACCCAGGGCGGAAACCATAATGAAAAGCCAGTCGCAGATGATCTTTTTACTGTTTATCGGCTATGTCGTGGTCTACATCGATAAGACCGTGATGGGCTTTGCCCTGCTGCCCATCGAGAAAGAGTTCGACCTGACCCCCACCCAGTTGGGCTACCTGACGGGGATCTTCTTCCTCGCCTATTCGCTGTTTCAGGTGCCTGCGGGCTGGCTGAATGACAGGATTGGCTACAAAACCATGCTGGTCCTGTCCCTGTGTGCGCTGGGGACCTTTGCCTTCTTCTTCGGCGTGCTGGGGATGAGCTTTGGCCTGTTGCTGCTGTTCCGCTTTTTATCCGGGATCGGGCATTCGGGCTATCCCTGCTCCTGCGCCAAAGCGGTGGTCAGCAATTTCTCGCTGGAGAAACGCACCTTCGCCCAGTCGGTGCTGCTGTCGTCCTCCGGGCTGGCGATGACCCTCGGCCCGATTGTGGCGGTCGCGGCGCTGAACCACCTCGGCTGGCAAACCTCATTTGCCCTGCTGGGGCTGATTGCCTTTGCGATTGTCACCCTGATCGCCATCCGCGTGCCTCGCCATCAACCGGTCCCGCGTCAGGAAAGACAGGCCCAGAGCGCGCTGTGGCGCAACCCAACGGTGCTGCTGCTGTTCGTCTGCGGGTTCTGCATCAACATTCCGGCTTACGGCCTGATGGCCTGGCTGCCAAAGTTCTTCGTCCAGGAGCGGGGGATTTCGCTGGAGGTGGCCGGTTATCTGGTGGCGCTGGGCGGGGCGGGGATCTGGCTATCGTGCCTGGGTACCGGCTGGCTGGTGGGTAAATATTTCCAGAACCGCGAGCCGCAGGTGATTATCGTTTGCTCGCTGGTCAGCGCCGCGGTGATCTACGGCATCTACCACACCACCACGCTGCTCGCCGCCGGGGCGCTGCTGTTCGTGGCCGAGATCTTCCTGATGGGCAGCTTTGTTACCGCCTTTACTCTGCCGATGAAACGCCTGCCGGAGCAGGTGATTGGCTCCGCCGTGGGGCTGATCAATACCGGCGGCACGCTGGGCGGGTTTGTCTCGCCTATCGTGATGGGCTACATGGTGAGCCAGAGCCACAGCTTTGCCAGCGCCTTTCTGTTTCTGTCGCTGGCGATGGTCTGCGCGAGCCTGGTCATTGCCCCACTTATCCGCCTGAAATCCTCTGCGATCCCCGTAACCGAATAAAGGAGAATCCCATGAATCATTCCACTCGCGCGCTGATTGAAAACGTGAACGCCGATGTGCTCCGCTGGCGCCGGCATATTCATGCCAATCCGGATCTCTCTTTCCACGAGAAGCCGACCGCAGACTATATCGCCCATGAACTTTCTGCCTTCCCGGGTCTTGAGCTCAGTCGTCCGCGCGACAACAGCGTGATTGCGCTGCTGCGCGGCGACAAGCCCGGCCCGGTGTGGGCGCTGCGGGCCGATACCGATGCCCTGCCCTTGCAGGAAGAGAGCGGCGAGCCGTTCTCCTCGACAAAGCCGGGGGTGATGCACGCCTGCGGTCACGACGCCCACACCGCGATGCTGATGGGCGCGGCGAAAGTGCTGTGCCAGCTGCGGGCGCAGCTGTGCGGCAGCATTAAGTTTATCTTCCAGCCTGCGGAAGAAGTGCCGCCCGGCGGCGCGCGGGATCTGGTGGAGCTGGGGGTGATTGACGACGTTGAGCACATCTTCGGCCTGCACGTTTTCCCGACCGTCCCGACCGGCAAAATGTCGCTGAAGGAAGGGGTATTCAGCGCCTCCAGCGATAATTTCGATATCACGATTTATGGCAAAGGCGGGCACGGCTCAATGCCGCAGGTGTGTGTCGATCCGGTGGTGACGGGCGCTCAGGTGGTCAGCGCTCTGCAGCACATCGTGGCGCGCAATGTCGATCCCGGGCTGGCGCCGGTCCTGACCATCACCACCTTCCAGGCCGGGGACAGTTACAACGTGATCCCGGACAGCGCCCGGCTGGCGGGCACCCTGCGCACCCATGACGCGCAGGTGCGGGAACAGGTACCGCAGCTGATGCAGCGCATCGTCGACGGCGTAGTTGCCGCCCACGGTGCACGCAGTGAAATTGTCTGGAAGAAGGGGTATGTCGCCGGGAACAACCACCCCGCCACCAACGCCATCGCCCGGGAGATGATTGCCCGTCACTTTGACGCCGATACCCTGCAGATAGAAGATCGCGCCCTGTTTGGCAGCGAGGATTTCTCCTCCTATCAGGAAAAAGTCCCCGGCACGTTTATCTTTATCGGCTGCGGCAACCCGGAGAAAGGCGCGGTGTGGAACGTGCACAACCCGCATTTTCGCATCGACGAGGCGGTGCTGGCATTAGGGGTGAAGGCGCATCTCGCGCTGGTCAGTCCGCTGATTGACGAGATCTAACGTCGCTGTGCCAGTAGCCAGCTGGCAACGGTGAACAGCGCGATGATCCACGCCATCGTCCACGGCGTGCCGTCGCTCATCGTTGCCAGCAGCAGCGACGAGATAATTCCGCTGCCGTACTGCAGAGAACCCATCAGCGCCGAGGCGGCACCCGCGTGACCCGGCACCGCATCCAGCGCGGCGGCGGTTGAGGTGGCGGCGAGAATGCCGTTCATCGAGAAGAAGACAAAAATCAGCGCCACAATCGCCACCATTCCCCCGAAACTGAACCAGACGCAGGTCGCCATCGCCACGGCGGCCAGAGCCGCCACGGCAGACGCATACCTGAGCAGGGTTTCCAGCGCGTAGCGAGTCACCAGCCGGCGATTCACCATGCTCATGCCCATCAGCCCGACAATGTTCAGCGCAAACAGCCAGCCGTAGTGCGCCGGGTCGACGCCGAAGTAGCGGATATAGACAAACGGCGAGCCGGTGATAAAGGCATACGCCGCCACGTAGTAGCAGGTCAGGCTGAGGGTGAACTGCATGAACTTACGGTGACGCAGCAGCGCGGCATAGTTCCTGAACGCGCCCGCAACCGACGCTTTGACCCGTTTCTCTTCGGCCAGGGTTTCCGGCAGCCACCACAGGGAGATAAACATCAGCCCGCCAATCACCGCCAGTAGCCAGAAGATGCTGTGCCAGGTGCTGAATCTGATCAGCTGCCCGCCGATAAGCGGCCCGGCAATGGGCGCAATCGCCATCACGATCACCAGCGTCGACAGCATCTGCGCAGCGCGGGTGCGGCTGAACAGATCGCGGATCATCGCCCGCGCCAGCATCGGCCCGGTGCAGGCACCCAGCGCCTGGAACACCCGCCAGAAGACGATATGGGTAATATCGGTCGCCAGCGCACAGCCCGCGGACCCGACAATAAACAGCGCCATCCCGATAAACAGCGGAATGCGCCGCCCGAGATGGTCGCTGATCGGCCCCCAGATAAGCTGCGCAATGGCAAAACCGACCAGGAAGCCGGTGATGGTCAGTTCGACATTGCCGTGCAGCTCGGCCGCCATCATCGGCATGGCGGGGAGATAGATATCGGTGGATAACGAGGTGAACGCCATTAAGGCGCTCAGGATCAGCACAAACGGCAGACCCGTGGTACTGGCTTTGGCAGAGGGGGCAATCATAACAATCCGCTTCAGATTAACTGGACGCTAACGATACATGAATTGATGTCATCAATAATCGGGATGAAACGGGATGGGGTTATGAGTGGGGGTCATGAGTGGGGTTTGTTGCCGGGCAGCAGGCCGCACCTCAGCAACGCAATGATAAATCATGTAAATCGTTCTATAGTTAAGCATATATTTAATTAAGGACGGACGCATGCGCTTTAACGGACTGACCAAAGGCTTTTTCATCCTCATTCTCTTTCTTGTAACCTGGGCGTTTTTCGATGTGGTGGCGCCCTACTTCTCGGCCATTCTGTGGGCCACGGTGCTGACGGTCATTTTTTATCCGGTTAAAAATCGGCTGCGTATTGCGATGGGCGATCGCAACGGGCTGGCGTCGTTGCTGAGTATCGGGCTTATCTGCCTGATTGTGTTTATTCCGCTGATGGTGATCCTCTCGTCATTAGCCGTTGAAATTAATCTGGTTTACACCCGCCTGCAGCAAAGCGATACCCAATTCTCCGGGGTGGTAGCAGATCTGTTTACCTACCTGCCTGAATGGCTACGTTCCCTGCTGGTGGAGCATAACCTCGACTCTGCCACCCAGATCCAACAAAAACTGTCTGACGCCGCGCTACAGGGCGGGCAGTACCTGGCGGGGAGCGCATTCCTGATCGGCAAAGGCACCTTCGGGTTTGCCATTAGCTTCGGCATCATGCTCTATCTGCTGTTCTTCCTGCTGAAAGACGGCCCGTGGCTGGTGCGCCAGATCCTCGACACACTCCCCTTGTCCAGCTATGTGAAGCAGCACCTGTTCGCCAAGTTCGCCGCCGTCGCGCGTGCCACGGTCAAAGGCACCGCCGTGGTTGCGGTGGTACAAGGGGCGCTGGGCGGGATCGCCTTCTGGATTGTCGGGATTAACGGCAGCATTTTGTGGGGCGCGCTGATGGCGTTCCTGTCCCTGATCCCGGCGGTCGGGTCGGCGATTATCTGGGTACCGGCGGCCATTTTCCTGTTCGCCACCCAGCAGCTGTGGCAGGGCCTGTTTATCGTCGGCTTCTTTGTGATTGTGGTCGGGCTGGTGGATAACATCCTGCGCCCGCTGCTGGTGGGCAAAGACACCAAAATGCCGGACTACCTGATCCTGATCTCCACCCTTGGCGGGATGGAGATTTACGGCATCAACGGCTTTGTGATTGGTCCGCTGATTGCCGCGCTGTTTATTGCCTGCTGGAACCTGCTCTCGGGTCGCGATCACCCCGGTAATGCCGAAGAGATTGACGAAGCGATTATCGAGGAAGGAAAAAATTCGCCCGATGTATAAGTTAGCGATATTCTGCTGCAAATAAAAAATCGCTTGTTTAGAAGGAATTAACCGTGCGCATCGCCACCATCACTAACTGGGCTTACGGCGCTACCGTCTGTCTGACTATTGCCTCCGGCGTGGCCATGTTAATGGCCTCCAACGCTGAAAGTGTTGAACGGCAGGCGGTTGAACAGCGCTACGTCTTTGACCAGTTAACCGAAGAGGTGGAGGTCGATGCCTGGGCGCTCTCTGACCTGGCGCGGCTGTACGTCATCAAGCAGGATCCCGCCGTCCTGCAGTCGCACCGCCAGAAAGCCGCGTCGATGCTCAAGGTTGAACATCGGCTGCAAAAGCTAAAAGACGTGGGCGCCAGCGACGAAGAGCTGGCGCTGCTGCACAAAGGCTTGCAGGTTGCCGACGCCCTGCGGGATGAGCAACAGACCGCTATCGCCCACGTTGCGCGCGGCGAGCAGGCGCAAGCCATCGCCCTGATTTATGGCGATCTGTACGAGAACGCGCTGGAGCAGGTGCAGAGCCAGCTCGACCATTTCCGCCAGATGCTGGACCGGCGCGCTCAGGGGGCAATTCAGGATGCGGTAGAAAAATCCCACGCGCTCAGAACCCTCTCCGAAGTGATGGTCGGCCTGACCGCGCTGATGTTTTTGTTTGTCCTCGGTTTTATCCTCAAACGCCGGGTGCTGCACCCGGTGGTACGCCTGAGCGATGTGGTCAACCGGCTGGCGTCGCAGGATTATGCAGTCGAAACGCCGGACTACCGCCAGATCGACGAAATCGGCGATATGGCCCATGCGATCCGCATCTTTCGCGAGAACGGCCTGGTGCGCCAGCAGCTGGAGAAGGAGCGCGATGCCCACTGGGAGATTCGCGCCCTGCTGGCGCGCATGACCCAGCGGCTGCAGGGCTGTGAATCCATCGAAGATGTGCTGAACGTGGCCCAGCTTTTTGCGCCGAACATTGCGCCGGGCGTCGCCGGACGGCTCTACATTCTTGACCGGGATCCGTGGCAGATGCGCTGCGCCGCCGAGTGGCTTAACCCGCAGGGCGAGCCCGACCCGTTCCATCCGGATCAGTGCTGGGCGGTGCGCCGCGGCCAGAGCCATCCGCCGGTCAACGGCGAGCCGGATATCACCTGCTATCACCTGCCGGATGCCTGCGCCAATCAGACCCTGTGCGTGCCGCTGATCGCCCAGGGCGAAGCCATCGGCCTGCTCTCTTTCCAGAACATCACCCCGGAAATGGCCCCTTCCCGCGCCTATCTGGAGCTGATGGCCGAAGCGCTGGGACTGGCGCTGGCTAACCAGCGCCTGCGCGATGCCCTGCTGGCGAAAGCGCTGTTCGATCCGCTCACCGGCCTGCGCAACCGCCACCATCTGGAAGATGCCCTGCATACCCAGATGAGCCAGGCGATGCGCAGCGGCAACCCGATGAGCTGTCTGATGATCGATATCGATCACTTCAAGCGTATTAACGACAGGCTGGGGCATGATGCGGGCGATCAGGTGCTGAAAAGCGTGGCGGCCATCATTCAACGCTGCGTGAGCGATAAAGGAATGGCGTTTCGCTACGGCGGCGAGGAGTTTCTGGCCCTGCTGCCCGACATGGATGAAGCCGCTGCATTTGCCTGCGCCACCGCGATCCACGCGGCGGTACGCAGCCTGACGCTGCACTATGAGCTAACGGAAATCGGCCCGGTGGATGTGTCGATTGGTATTGCCAGCTATCCGCAGCACGCCCAGAGCGACAACCTGCTGCGCGCCGCCGACGTGGCGCTGTACCGGGCCAAGGAGCTGGGCCGCTCACGGATTGTCAGCTTCGGGATGCTGGACGCGGGGTAATCACCCGCCTCGCCTTATTTCTGCGAGGCGGGCAATTTACCGGCCAGGGTCAGCTTCAGTTCAATGGGTTTCACAACTTTTTCTTATGAATTCCGGGTCTTGCAATAACGTATACTGGAGCCAGATTCTCTGCCGGTATTATTAAAATGATAACCATCGAAAAATCCAGCCCGACCTCAAACGATTCCGTGGCGCTCATTGAGCAACTCTCCACAGAGCTTGCCTTTATTACCGGAGATAACGGTAAAAGCCACTTTGATCCGCAGGATGTCTCAGGCGCACGGGCAGTGTGGGCGATAGCAAAAGACGAATACTACCAGCCTGTAGGTTGTGGCGCTTTTCGCCCGCTGTCGGAGACGACCGCCGAACTCAAACGTATGTACTCTAATCGGGCTTATCCAGGCGTGGGTATCGCGTTACTCACCTGGCTTGAAAACGCGGCGCTGGCAATGGGTTATCGTGAACTACGGCTGGAAACGCGGAAAGTTAACACTCGCGCGGTGCAGTTTTATCTCAGGCATGGCTATGTGACGATAGACAACTATGGCCCCTATGTGGGGCGTGAGGAGGCGATTTGCTTCGCAAAACGGTTAGCCTGACGCGGTTTGGCTACTCCGGATTACTCCCCCTCTGGAATCAGGTATCATTACTCTCCCCCACTCCTTGCTGATGCCGTTGCTGCCCTATGCGCCTCAATTACTTCTGTTATTTTCTGTTGCTCCTTGCCGCCGCAGGCAGCGCCGTCCTGCCCTATCCTTTTGCGACATGGTGCCTGCTCGCCAGCGTGCTAACGCTGGTCATCTACGGTGCCGACAAAATGGCGGCCCGCAAAGCCTGGCGCAGGGTGCCGGAGTCCACATTGCTGGTTTTTGGCCTCGTGGGCGGATGGCCCGGCGCGATTATCGGTCAGCAGCTGTTTCGCCATAAAACCCAAAAACAGCCGTTTAAGACCCAGTTTTGGATCAGCGTGATACTTAACGTTGGGGTGTTTTTGGCCGCGTGGCGATATTCCGCTTTCTGATGAGAAGGGTTGTCTTTCAGTACTGGCGTTATATGCTGGAAACACTGAACCGGAGGCTAAATGACTGAACCCCTTGATGATAATGAACTGACAGACATTTCCCAACGCCTGCAGTCACTCGCGCAGACCGGGCTCACCTATGCCAGAGATGTCTATGACCGGGAGCGGTACGAGAGCCTGATGCTTATCGCCGAGCGACTGTTATCTGCCCGCTTTGACCTGTCGGAAGATACACTCAAAACCCTGCATAAAAACGAGACTGGCTACACCACTCCCAAAACCGATGTGCGCGCCATCATTCTTCAGGAAGGCAAGCTCCTGCTGGTTCGTGAAAGCGATGACGGGGGATGGAGCCTGCCCGGCGGCTGGGCCGATGTCGGGGACAGTCCGTCCGTGGCTATTATCCGTGAGGTCCAGGAGGAAACGGGGCTTGAGGTTAACGTCAGCCGACTGCTTGGGGTCTGGGACCGGAATCTGCACGGGCATCCCCCTTATCCCTGGCATGTCTATAAGATGATTTTTTTGTGTGACGTGACGGGCGGCGAACTCGCCATCAGCCACGAATCGCTGGAAATTGGTTTTTTCGATCCTGACTGCCTGCCTGAGCTGTCCCTGACCCGGATCGTGCCCGAGGAGATCCACGCCAGTATCCGCACCGCACGCGAGGGCGGCCCAACATATTGTGACTAAACGCGCGATCGGGGAAATGTCGCCAGCCGCACCTGTCAGGGTGCGGCCATCTTCAGACGATCTTCTTCAGCTCGATCTCTTCCTGGATCCGCTCGCTGTACGCCTGATGGGTGCGGATCGCTTCGTCGACGCCCGCGTTGTAGATAGCAATCCCCAGCGTCTCGATCACGTAGTCGGTGAAGAACTCCGCGTCGAACTGCTCGAGTTCTAAATCAAAGTGCTCTTCGCAGTAGGCCACCAGCTTGCTTCTGATCGCCTCCCGCTCGTTTACATCCAGTTTGATATCCGCCATCACGCATCCTTAGTTGATTGTTATCAGCGCGGTATTGCCAGGTACATTTTAATCAGCATTATTCCCAGCATGCCACAGGCGATCGTCACGATCAGCGATATCGCGTAGTGGCGGCCACGGGCGCGGGCACTCAGCAGCATAATGGTGCCGGCGAACAGCAGCAGGCTGGTTAGCGCATACAGCGCATCGCCGGTATGGCTCCAGCCTCGCAGACACAGCATAGCGGGAACCAGCATCGACCACCCGGTGCGCTGCCAGGAGAGCAGGGTTCGCTCAGGCTGCAGACCCGGATCGCGCCCGATCACGGCTGCGCCTGCCAGAGCAGGACGCCGAGCAGGCTGGCCAGCAGCATCATCAGCCCGCCGAGGGAGACCAGCAGTCGGGTGTAAGGCAGGCTGGTGCCGAGACGCATCGCATACTCGTTACTGCGCCAACGGCGCCAGGCGAAGTAGCCCATGCAGGCCGCGGCGATCAGCAGGATCAGGGCGATCGTGATGCGCAGCCCGGCTGACGAAAGCTGGGGAGAAAACTGTTCGATGCCCACTGCGCCCGCCATCAGGGCCAGCGCGGTGCGGATCCAGGCCAGAAATGTGCGTTCATTGGCCAGTGTAAAACGGTAATCGGGTGTGGTTCCGGCCTGCCACCATTTGCCCTGTGGCGCCGGAGAGTGGGTATTACCCTGATGACTCACGCTTGATCCTTTCTTTTATCAGCAATTCTTTAATAGAGAGCCCCCTCGACGCATTGTCGCGGAAGTTATAGCGGGTGATCTCGGTACACAAAAACTCAATGATAAACAGCTGGGATGCCCGGGTGGCAATCGAGTCGCCCTGGTATGGCCCCGCGCTGCCGCAGGTCAGCAGGTACGTGTTCGCCAGTTCCGTAAGCGGCGACTGGGGGCTGTGGGTGATCGCCAGACGGTGAGCACCTGCCTGTCTGGCGAGATGGAACGCATTCACCACTTCCGGCGTTTCCCCGGAATGCGAAAACGCCACCACCAGATCTTCCGGCTTCAGGTTGGCCAGTTTTAAGGTCATGGTAAATCGGTCGGTGTAAGCCTCAGAGTCGATGCCCTGGCGGTTCATCTTGTCCCGGGCCTCCATCGCCGACAGGCCGGACGCACCGAATCCGACGAACAGCACCCGGTTCGCCGCCAGCAGTTTTTCCACCACCGGTTTCACCACCTTCATGTCGAGCAGGCCAATGGTCTCCTGCAGCGTGGTCTCAACCGTCAGGGCAATCTTCTGCGCGACATCGTTGCGCGAATCATCCAGAAAAATATCCGGTGACGACGGCAGCACCTGCTCGTTGTCATCGAGCAATTCACTTTTGAGGGCCGTTTTTAAATCCAGCAGCCCGCCGTAGCCGATTTTTTTACAGAACCGGACAATGGTGGCCTCGCTAATTTGCACGGCTTCGGCCAGCTTACGCACCGGCATCTGGGCCACTTTGGCAGGGTTCTGCAGAATAAACTCGGCGATATGCCGATCGGTATCCCCCAGCCCGCTCAGAATATTACTGATGTAGACCCGTACATTTTCCCGGTTTGCGCTCATCACGACGTCCTGTAAGTTCATCAACTAAAACACAGGCAACATTCTGGCAATACCGGGGTCATGCGTCCACCGCAAAGCGTATCCGGGTTTCAAATGTCTGCTCTTCGCCGGGCTGTAAGGTCTGCATTCCTCGCTTAAGGGCAACCTGCCCGCCAAAGGCCGGATCGTCCGTGGTGCCGGCCAGCGGCTCGATGCACAGTAAATCCGCGCCGGGAACGCCCCACAGCGCCAGCCATGGCTGATCTCCGGTTTCGATGCTCATTACCCGCGCGCCGTTGGGCGCATATACCTCGACGCGACGCCGCGCGGTGTCGCCAAAGTAGACCGCCCCGCCCTGAAAGCCTGCCGCCGTAAGGGGGAACGCCTCCGTTGCGGGCGGGTCTGACGTGATCGCCAGCGTTCGGTTGTCGGTGAAAAACGGCCCGGCAACCGCCCCGCCGGTGAAGGCGAGATGCCAGCCAGGCTGGGTTGCGATGGGCAGCGAGAAACCGGGATGCCAGCCGATGGCGTAGTGAAACGCGGTAGCGTCTTCGTTGCGCACGGACTGGCACAGGCGGATGCCGTCCGCCTGCAGACTCAGGCGCAGCTGCACCCGCCAGCGCCACGGCCAGCAGGCCCGGGTCTGCCCGGTGGCGTGCGCGTCCAGCAATAGCTGATTGCCCTGGCGTTGCAGGCAGCGAAACGGCTGCTGGCGTAAAAAACCGTGTGCCGGGAGGGACAGAAATTGTTCGCCCAGCCACAGTCCCTCGTGGATCAACCGTCCTACCACCGGGAAAAGCTGGGTGGCCGAGTTATTCCAGACGCCGGGCTGCGGCTTCCACAGCCAGTGCTTCTGCTGATGTTTATCCCACAGGGTCAACAGCTCCCCGCCGGTGGCGGAGACGCTGGCGCGAAAGCGACGGTTTTCCAGATTCCAGATCGTCATTTATTCGGTTCTCAGCAGCAGCCGCACCTGGTAAACCAGCGCTTTATGCTGGTCGCCGCTAAAGCCCGCGTCGATCAGCGAGAAGATATCCGTCTCGTTCAGCGGGCGGTCGGTGGGAAGAGACGCCAGGCTTATCCCCTGCCCGGCCGCTGCCGCCGCGATAAAGCGCAGCGCCTCGTCCACACCGTGATGTTCCCCGCGCACGCCCTGGCCTTCCCCCGAGGCCCAGCGCCGGGCAAACGCCCGCTCCCGCTCGGGAGTGAGGTCATCCAGCTCAAAGCGGGTATACAGTTCCGGCGGCGCATCGTGAGCCATCATCATTTCTTTCATCGCCAGCGCGCAGTGAAATGCCCGTTCACTGTCATGCTGGGGCTGCAACTGGCGGGGATCCTGCTGCAGATCGAACAGCTTATCGCCGAAGCGCCACGGGTTCAGATAGCCAAAGGTGGCCGGGATCTGCATCACCTGCGCGCCCTGGGTGAAATCAAACCCGGCATGGATACGGATATCCTGCAGCTCGCTGACCTTAAACAGGCTGTCGATGCGGGTCGGCATCAAGGTGTACTCGAACAGGTTGTTTTTACCCTGCTCGCGCGGACAGCGCATATAAACGCTGTTGCCATCGGTGATGTTGATATGCCCGCCAAAATAGCCAAACAGGGCATGATCCCTGACCGGGGTGTCGTTTTCCACCGCCGCACGCAGCGGGCGGCCGGTCATGGATGCCGGGCGCGGAATGTTAAAGTACTCCAGCAGCGTGGCGGGAATATCGATAGTCTGGGCCAGCGCGCTGCGGCGCACGCCCTCGGCTTTGCAGCGCGGATCGCGGATAAAGAACGGCGTGTTGGCGATTTCGTTATACACCGGCATGATGTTTTTGCCCCACCAGTCATGCTCCCCCAGCAGGAAGCCGTGATCGGTGCAGACGATAAACAGCGTGTCCTCCCACAGGTCCAGCGCCTTGAGCTTATCCATCACCTGGCCGAGATAGTCATCGCACATGGTGATCAGCGCCTGATAGAACTTTCTGACCTTGTCGTCCTCTTTCCCGCCCGGTGCGCCACAGTAGTAAGGCACCCAGCCGTCGAATTCATCCGGGGTACAGCCATACTGCGCCAGATATTTTTCCGGCACGAAGAAGGGCTCATGAGGGTCGAAGCACTCGATCTGCAGGAACCAGTTATCCTGCTGCTGGTTGGTTTCCAGAAACTCCAGCCCGGCGCTGATGGTGCGGTGCGTAAAGTGATCCTGCTGGGTCGGCATGGCGGCGCGGTTAATCAGATCCTGCGTCATTCTTCCGCTGCGGCGGCGGCGGGTTTCGTCGTCTTCCCGGCCCTGCCAGTTGATGGCGGGCTTCTCCACCTGCCCTTTCCAGCAGTCCCCCTCCTGGCCACGGATAAATTCAAAGGTGGAGTAGCGGGTGTGATAGGTCGCCCCGCCGTCGCGCCAGTAGTGCTTGTGGTCGGTCACCAGATGACTATGGACGCCAGCCTGCTTCATGGCCTGAAAGGCCGAGAAATCAAACGGCTCTATCGGCCCCCAGCTACGGTGCAAAAAGTTATAGCGCCCGGTGTGCAGCTCCCGGCGGGCCGGCATGCAGGGCATGCTCCCGACGTAAAAGTTATCAAACTGCGCTGACTCTTTTGCCAGACGGGTAAAGTTAGGGGTGATGGCCTCACCGCCGTACGGGGCGAGATGGTTACGCGTCAGCGTATCAAACATCAGCATGACTGCTTTCATAAGACGTCTCTTCTTTATGAACCGATAAATTCTTCAACTTCGTTTTTAATCAGGGTGACGTGCGGCCCGTAGACCACCTGAACGCCCTCGCCGCGAATAAAGGCCCCGCGGCTGCCCAACGGCTTAAAGCTCTCCACGCTGACGCTTTGCGGATTTTTGACGGTGATGCGCAGACGCGTGGCGCAGCAATCTACATCGACAATGTTGTCGCGCCCGCCGAGCGCATCCACGATCCCGGCGGCCCGCTCGCTGCCTGTCAGGTTGGCCACAACAGGTTCATCGTCGCTCTCCACTTCGCGGCCCGGCGTGTTCAGATGACGCAGGCGGATCAGCGTGCGGAAGGAGAAGTAATAGAGGCAGAACATCACGGCACCGAGCGGCAGCATCAGCAGCCAGTTGGTTTTGGCATTGCCCTGCAGAACGCCGAATAGCAGGAAGTCGATTAAGCCCCCGGAGAAGGTCTGGCCGACGGTAATTTGCAGAATGTGGGTGAACATGAAGGCCACCCCGGTCAGCAGGATATGCACGCCATACAGCAGCGGAGCGCAGAACATAAAGGCAAATTCCAGCGGTTCGGTGATGCCGGTCACGAACGCGGTCAGCGCCGCAGAGAGCATCAGGCTCGCCACCTTTTTACGGTTCTCGGGACGCGCAGAGTGGTAGATCGCCAGCGCCGCTCCCGGCAGACCAAACATAAAGTCGGCAAAGCGCCCGGCCATAAACCGCGAGACCCCGATGTAGTACTGGGTGACGGACGGGTCGGCCAGCTGCGCGAAGAAAATCTTCTGCGTGCCCTGCACCAGGTGCCCGTTAACCATCGCCTCCCCGCCGACGCTGGTCAGCCAGAACGGCAGATAGAAAAGATGGTGCAGACCCAGCGGGATCAAACACTTGAGGATCATGCCGTAGAACAGCGTGCCGATATAACCGGTTTGCTCGACCAGGCCGCCCAGATGGGTGATCCCGGCCTGCACGGGCGGCCAGATCCAGAACAGGGCGACGCCGAGGAAAATGGCAAAAAAGGAGCTGACGATAGGCACAAAGCGCGAGCCGCTAAAGAACGCCAGCAGGCTTGGCAGCTCGGTCTTGCCAAAACGTCGATGCACCCAAAATGCCAGCAGGCCGCTCATGATCCCACCCATCACCCCGGTTTGCAGGGTGGTGATCCCCATGACGCTCGCCTGCCCTGCCGCGGTCAGGTTGTCTACCGCCAGCGTACCGGTGACCACCAGGCAGGCGTTGATGGCTTTGTTCATCACGATAAAACAGAGCACCGCTGCAAGCCCGGCGGTGCCTCTGTCACTTCGCGCCATGCCTACCGCAATCCCGACGGCAAACAGCAGCGAAAGATTATCGAATACCACGCTGCCGCAGAGCTTCATGACGGTAAAAACCGCCTGAATTGTCTGGTTATCCAGCACCGGATAGGTTGCAATGGTCACCGGGTTGGTGAACACCCCACCAAACCCGAGCAGCAAGCCGGCGGCTGGCAGCACGGCGATGGGCAGCATAAAGGACTTGCCTAAATTCTGCGCGCCGGCAAAAAGTTTGCTCATAAAAACTCCCTGATATTGGCGTTATGAAATTTATATTTCATATTATATTTGATTTAATGAAATCTATATTTCGATCGTTACCGCCGAAAGTCAAAAACGCAGTGGCAGAAAAGTGAGCAATGTCACTAAATTCAGCGGGTGTTTACCCAAGGGGGGAAAGTGAACCGTCCATTTCATCTGATGGCCAAACCGGTCAGCTACCAGTGCAATATCGCCTGTGAGTACTGTTTTTATCTGGAAAAAGATCAGGGCACGTTGAAGCCACGCAAAGCCGCGCGCCATATGGATGACGCCACGCTTGATGCCTATGTTCGCCAGTATATTGCCGCAAATCCGGGCCGGGAGGTGGAGTTCACCTGGCAGGGCGGGGAACCGACGCTTACCGGGATCGCCTTTTACGAGAAGGCCCTGACGCTGCAGCAAAAATATGCCGACGGGAAATCGATCCGCAACAGCATTCAGACCAACGGGGTGCTAATCAACGAGGCGTGGGCGCAGTTTCTGGCGGCGAACCACTTTTTGGTCGGGCTGTCGGTGGATGGTCCCGCCTGGCTGCACGACCGTTACCGCAAAACCCGCAGCCAGCAGTCGGTGTTTGAACAGGTCATTCAGGCGATGCACCTGCTGAAAAAACATCAGGTTGAGGTCAACGTGCTGACGGTGGTGAATAACGTCACCGCGGAACATCCGCTGGAGATTTATCAGTTTCTCACCCGGGAGCTGGGCGCGGAGTTTATCCAGTTTATTCCGGCCGTGGAGCAACGCCCCCTGAACGAGAAATATGGCGAGCTGCTGTATCCGCAGTCGCTGACGGGCGGGAGCGTCACCGAGTGGTCGGTATCGGGCGAGCAGTGGGGACGGTTTATCACCACCGTGTTTGATGCCTGGGTACGCCAGGACGTCGGGCGCGTCTTTATCCAGCTGTTTGACAGCGCGCTGGCCGCCTGGCTGGGCGAAAAACCCTCTCTGTGCGTGATGCAATCATCCTGCGGTTTTGGCCTGCTGGTTGAGCAGAATGGCGATGTCTACAGCTGCGATCATTACGTGTATCCGCAGCACCGGCTGGGAAATCTGCGCCGCGAGAGTCTGGCGAAGATGGCGAACGGCAAGCAGCAGCGCAAATTTGGGCTGGCGAAAACGCACCTTACGGCAGAGTGCGGACGCTGCGAATGGAAATTTACCTGTCACGGCGGCTGCCCAAAACATCGGATCCACCCGTCTGGCGAGCGCTGGCATAACCACCTGTGCGCCGGCTATAAAGCCATGTTCAGCCATATGGATCCGTATATGCGCTTTATGGCGGAGCAGATCCGCCAGCGGCAGCCACCCGCCAGAATTATGGAAGTGGCTGCCAGCATAGCGAGTCTGTCAGCCAAACAGCACTGACGGATACATTGGCACACGGATCGCTTTGAAGTTGTAGAAATCAAAGTACGGGTAATCGGTCCACGAGAATTCCGTAGCCCAGATGACCTCCCGGGTCGCTTTCAGCACTTCGTACACGCAGACGGTGGGGTTGAGGGTAGAAACGGTGCCGTCGTTATCCGGATCGCCCCAGTGGGTGCCGATATTTACCCCGGCATCATTCAGGCAAATGCCGCCGTGATTGACCACGTAGGTTGTATCGTAATCCCTGACGCTGCCGACAAATGAGCCGTAGCGCAGGCTGCCCAGCTCGCGGCCAAACGTCCAGGTCCGCTGAACGGTCATGGCACTGGTATCAATCCGATAGCGCGAACATTCCGAGTAATTTTCTGCAGCAGAAAGCTGCAACGCGGGGTCGTAGCTGCGGTAATTACCGTTGTTGAACAGAATGATGTCGGTAAGTTCAGGCTCTGTGGGCTGGTCGGCGGCCAGGGTGACCGAGTGCTGCCCCCAGTTCCAGAAATCTGCATTCGCCGCTTCGTCATCTATCGCCACCCCGTCGCTGTCGACGGGGGTCAGGAGCTTGCTCTGGTAGTCGGTAGTCCAGTTGTCATGCGGGCCCATCATCCAGTGGATATCGTCCAGCGTCAGCGGGTGATCGAGCGCGCCTGCCGCAGAAGTGATGGACAGAACCAGATCCTGATGCCGACTGGACATGATCAGGCTATCGGTTGCCGGATCGTAAATTGAACGGTTGTTATGGAACCAGTCTTTTTCGTCCGTCGCCCCTTGGGCATTGACGTTAGGTACAGCAGGTCGCGAAACATCAAGCACTTCGCGAAAGCGGAACTCAGCGACAGCGTCTGCCGAATTCGGGTAGTCAATAATTGTAGTGACATCCATAACATAATTATCAGGATGATCGGGATCCTCAGTGGTCACAATCAGCTGCCCGTTATCCAGCTCGTACCAGTCATGGTGCATTCTGGCATTCAGCATCGTCTGTCGGACGCAGCGCCCGGTGATTTCTACTTCGCGCAGTTCAAAGAAGCCAAAACTGAGCAGAAAATTACCGTTCGCGAGACGCTCAAGATCTGACCACTCGGTATTGACGTAATCACCGGTAAGCAGCCAGCGGATCTGGCTGTCCGCATCAACGCCCACCGGGTAGGCAGACTGCGGCGCCATAAACGTAAAACCTTCGGCCATCAGGGCCGTGTTCCTGGAATAATCAAAATCGACAGGTTCATGAAGCGTGGGCAGCAACACCGAGGAAACCGGCAGCGGCGCAGTGGTGAGGGTATACGTTTCTGTCTGGCTGGTTTGATCCTCGAAAGTAAAGAGGACGTTGAGGGTGTTCAGGCTATCAGCGTACAGGCCTGCAATCGGGATAAAATGATCCTGTGTAAAACCCGTTTTCGGCCAGGTAAACGTCATATCCGGCGAGCCTGCCGGGTTCATGATAGTGACCGTTAATTGCGCCCCCTGCTCGGTGTGCAGGCATATCAGGGCAGCGAGCGGATTGCACCGATAGGGGTCGAGAATAATCATCGGTGATGAGGGTTCAGGAAGCGTTGTATTATATTCATCCTGAATTAATTGATAAGTTGCATCATGCTCAATTTTTAAATTACGGATAAGAATACCAGCAGCTGTAGCCATTATTTATTCCTTTTAATAACAAGCGTTAGTTAAGGACGTTACTGTTTCAACTACGCGACTATTAGTACGATGTTGTTTTTATTTGTGTCAACGCAGATTAAATAAATAATGGAGAACAACCGGGGGCGTGGTCAGAAATACAATTGGTTACCCGGTGATACGCTTTTTATATCCTGAAATTACCTGCTTAAGATTATACCTAAAGCAGTAAACCAGCCTGATATAAACCCTGGCTAGTTTGCTGCCCGCTATTTTCCATCAATGCCTGAGCGTATTTTCCGCTGCACGCAGGCTCAGGCAGTTCTCTCGACCGCAGGCATTATCACAGACCAACTGATTAACATAGCGGCGGGAGAAGGCATCCAGTTCAATTGGCGGCGAATAGAAGTAACCCTGGCAAACCGTCACGTCATGGTCCAGCAGCCATTTTTCATGCGCTTCAACCTCAATGCCTTCAGCAATAATGGGGCGCGATTTTTTTTGGCATTCGGTGATGATGGCCTCCGCCTCCGGAAACTGACTGTCGTTCATCAGGCTGCGATCGAGCTTAATCACGTCGGCACTAAACTCCGCTTCTTTGATATGCAGATCCTGCAGGCTTTTAATATCATCCCGGGCGACGGCAATCCCCTGGCGCTGTAACCGGTCCACGTTCGCCAGTCCCTGCCGGGTTAAATCAACCGTTGTTTCAGTGACTTCGATAATGATTTTGCCCACCGGATAATTCAGGCGCGTAATAATCGTACAGATTTCTGTCGCTAACGCGGCGTTGTTAAGCTCAACGGGAGAGAAATTAAAACTCATGTAAAACGTGGGACGCAGGTGCAGGTTATTGTCCAGCGCATACTGCAAGCCACGCTCGAGGACAAAGATGCCCACCTTACAGATATCGCCATTTTTTTCCATCAGGTCGATAAACTGATCGGGAAAGAGGGTCTTCCCGCTGACCCGGCCGCGTACCAGCGCTTCTGCGCCCACGCAGTGGGTATGGTGAACATCCATAAACGGCTGCAGGAGGATATAAAGCACCTCCTCCGCGGCATCTTCACTGACTTTCTTCAACAATGTTTTTACGTCGTCCGGGACTGTTGTCATTTATTGTACCTGCAGGGTTTTAAACGCCGTCTCTTTTCTTAAAACGGCAAACAAGAAATCAAAACCAGAGATCAATAATTAAGGAGGGCTGCCCATCACCACGTTTTTACCGGAGCGTTTGGCTGCATAAAGGAGGTCATCGGCCCGTTTTAAAATATCGCTCATGCTGTCGCCCTCTTTCCATGCGGCCATCCCGCCGCTGAATGACACGTTTAATTCCATTTCGCGCCAGTTCCGCTGATACACGGTATCCCGCCACGTTTCCATTAATTCATAATAACTGTCGTAGTCGACGCCCGGGAATATCACCACCAGCTCTTCACCGCCAAAACGGTAGAGTTTATAATCTGGTTCCATGATCGCCTTCCCGGTCTTACTGGTATACTTCAGTACCATATCCCCGACGCCGTGGCCGAAGGTATCGTTAATACTTTTAAAATTATCGAGATCGATAATAGCGAAATAGAATGGGGTCTTATCATTGATAAGCGCCTCCATTTCCTCATCCAGCTTGCGGCGGGTGCCAATGCCTGTCAGCGGGTCTTCGCAGGAGATACGCTTAACTTCATTCAGCTCTTCATGGCTGTGCTTCAGCTCATCACGACTATTTTTAATACTGTAATAGACACGCTCCAGGCTGCTCTCGCCGCCTTCACACGCAATGCCGTTCACGCTCATATACAGACGATTGATTATTTCGCGAATATAGATTCGGCACAGGCAGATCGCGATGGCATAAATAACCAAGCTCGCGAGAATCACCCAGCCCAGCATATTTTGCGCTTTGGTGGCAAACATGTCGTGACTGGCTTTATCGACAACCGTAAACGCCACCCAGTCCGGGTTATTGTAGACGCGGTAAAAAACAAAGCTTTGCGTTAGCGGATCGTAAAAATACCCTTCCTGCTCAATGGCTTGATCTATCCACGAGGCGGGCACTTTTTATTGAACAGATCCTTGGTCACCTGGCTCATGACGATATCGCCCTCTCGCGATGCCACCAGGAAGCGTCCATTATTAGGGACAACCACATCCCTTAGTATTGTCGACATGGATTCGAGATTTAAATCAAAAGCAATATTGCCAAATTTGTGCAGATCGCCATCATACAGGTTCATGCTGACCGTAATGATGGTCTTAGTTTTATTATCAGAGTTCCACTGGGTCTGGTAGGCGGTGGAATATTCAATGTCGGTTTTATACAGCGCGGCTTTGTACCACTCACGCTCATGGAGAATAAAATCCGTCAGATCCATTTCAGGATAAATTTTCAAATTGCCCTTGGCATCGGCAAGCAGGGCGTTATCAAAGAATTTTAATGAATTCACCATCGAGGCGACGGTGGCATTCAGCAAACTCATCTGCGGCGCAATATAATCGTCGAGATCTTTCGGCGTAATACGGCTGGCAACGATCTTAAAAATAAGGTCAATCTCTTCCAGCGGTCTGCTGACGCTTTCGAGTGCAGTATTATGGGTAAAGCGCGTTAAGTTATTGTTAAACGTGGTTTCTGCGTCGTTACGAATATACTGATATGACCAAATCGACACCAATAAGAACGGGAAGATCATAATCAGGAAAAACACCACCATCATGCCCTGAGTTTTAAATTTATTTTTTACAAGCGCTTCCATGTAACAACGTCTCCCCTCTCTTCTTTCTCGTCCTGGTGTGCCAGGCGGTGCTATCCAAAAGAGTCAGGCGACCATGAGGGGGCATTTCTTAAATTGCTTGAGAATCTTTACAAAACAGGATCCGGCGCCAGGTGATGCTTGCGATACTGCAATGGCGTCTGCCCGATCAGCTTTTTAAAGCAGGTAATAAAGTAGGTCATCTCGCTAAACCCGACCTTTTCCGCAATCGCCTGGATGCTTAACGGCGTCATGCGCAATAAATCACAGCTTTTCTTGATGCGGCGGGTGAGCAGGTACTCGTGGATGCTGCCGCCGGTTTGCTGACGGAAGATACGTGACGTATAGCTGCGCGACAGGCCAATCGCGCTGGCCAGCTCATCGAGGGAAAACTTCTCCTGATAATGACTTTCGACCCACTGCATGATCTGCGCCGCCACGGTATGCTGCTGCGAAAGCGCCGCCTGCGGCTGGTCAGGAAGAAAGGCCATCATCTGCATCACCAGAAATGCCACCTCGCGGGCGTCTGTCTGGCTGCCCTCGCGTTCGCAAAACTGATCGAGGATGCAGGCTATAACCTCTGCGCGTTCGCTGAGATCGTACACCTGGGCGGGAACGTTGCTGGCGGCCAGCGCCGCAAACTGCGCCTGCTGGCGCGGAAAATCCCGCAGAGTGGCCGTCACCGACGATTGTTCGATGTGCATGGTGGTCCGGTAGTACTGATTGCTTGCGCTGGCATCGACATGCACTTTATGCAGCCGGAAAGGAGGGAAGATAAACAGCCGTCCGGGGCGGGCAGTGTAGTGACGATTATCGACCACTACGATGCCATATCCCTCTGAAACATAGAGAAATTCAACGCACTGGTGCCAATGGTAATACAGGGCGCTGGAGCCCCGGGGACGATACAGCGCGATAACGTCATCATTCAGCGCAATGCGTTCCATCTGCTGTCGTGGATGCATGTTTCCCTCAGGGCAATAGATTTAAGTTTTTACGCCATCATTTATAAAATATTGCCCTCTGTGGGATTTTATCCACCATTATTTAAATAACGGCTAGTTTTTGTGAGGTGGCTCACTCGGAGAATATCAACGGGCGCACTAGTCTTCACCCATCGTGTGCTTTTACACGTAATGAAGCTATATATGAGTAATCAGGAGAAATAATGATGACTCTGTCCTCGCCCGTTCGTACCGCTCAAATAAAAATGAGCGTGTTTATTTTTCTCTACTTTTTTACCTGGTCATCAAGCTTTGGTTTATATGCTTTATGGCTAAGTCAGAAAGTCGGATTAGACAGCATAACGATTGGCAGCGTATTTGCGATTAACGGCTTATTTGCGGTGATTTTAAAACCAGTCTACGGCTACATCATGGATAAAATAGGCATGAGCAAATGGCTGCTCTATTTTGTCTGCGCCACCTCGGCGCTGATGGCTCCGTTTTTTGTTACGGTTTATCAGCCTCTGCTGTTAACCCACACCACAATTGGCATTGTGGTCGGCGCGTTCTGGCTGAGCCTCGGCTGGTATGCCGGCGTCGCGGCGGCGGAATCCTATGCCGATCGCTTTAGCCGGCTGTATAACCTGGAGTTTGGCCGGATCCGCATGTGGGGATCTCTCGGCTGGGCGCTGGCCGCCTCGGTGTCGGGAGTGCTGTTTAACATCACCCCGCTGGCTAACTTTCTGCTCAGCAGCGGGACCTCGGTGCTGATGCTGCTGGTGCTGATGAGCCTGAAAATTGGCGACGAGCAGCTGCGCCATAACAACGTCATTGCCGACAGCCGCATTGTGTTTGCCGACGTGATTGCGTTGCTTAAAACGCAGAAGTTCTGGATGTTCAGCCTGTATGTGGCCGGCGTGGCGTGGATGATGTTTGTTGCCGAACAGCAGTTCCCGCGCTACTTCGTCTCCTTTTTCGAGACTAAACAGCAGGGCAACGCGTGGTACGGCTATCTGGGTACCCTGCAGGCGGGCATCGAGTTTCTGATGATGATGTTTATCCCGGCGGTGGTGAATCACTTCGGGGCCAAGAAAGGCTTGCTGCTGTGTGGCCTGGTGGTGGGGATACGCCTGATCGCTTCGGGGCTGACCTCGGACCCGCTGATCATCTCGATTATCAAGCCACTGTACGGCGTTGAGATCGCGCTGCTGCTGATTTCAGTTTTCAAATACATCGCCGAGCATTTCCATAAAAAAGTGAATGCCACCATGTACCTGCTGGGCTATCAGGCGATGGTCTACGTCGGCTCCGTGGTGGTGGCACCGCCTGCAGGTTATCTGTACGAGAAAATTGGCTTCGAACAGACCTACCTGATGATGGGTGGCTGCGCCCTGCTGTTCACTCTTATCTCCGCTTTCACCCTCTCGCCGTGTCAGTCTGCACGCGGCGCGACCGGCAACTTTTCCCCGGAACTGAAACCTTCACCGGTCGAACCGGTAAAACACTAATTTAAGGACATCTTATGACCCGTTCCGTTGTCACTGCCCATGCCGTGACCGAGTCACTGCGCCCCATAGAACTGCATCAGGTCGATCGGCTGCTGCTGCGCCGCAAGGTGGATAAGGCAATAGACAGTATCACCCGCAGGCTGGATAAGACGATCGTTGCGATGGGGGATCGCTTCCCGAATGAAGCCTGCGAAGGCGGAAAATGGACCCCGTCCGGAAATACCCAGTGGACCACCAGCTTCTGGACCGGGCAGCTGTGGCTGGCCTGGGAGCTCACCGGTGATGATAAATACCGTCAGGCGGCGGAGCGCTATCTGCCCTCTTTTGCCGAGCGACTGGCACAGCGCGTTGAAACGGCGACCCACGATCTGGGCTTTCTCTATTCGCTCTCCTGCGTTAACGCCTGGCGTTTAACGGGCAATGAACGCGCCCGCCAGACCGCGCTGCAGGCGGCCGACATCCTGATGGAGCGCTATCATCCTGTGGCCAGCATTATTCAGGCGTGGGGAGACTTAAGCGACCCGGCGCAGCAGGGGCGGATGATCATTGATTGCAATATGAATCTGCCGCTTCTGTACTGGGCCAGCCAGCAGACCGGGGATGCACGCTATACTCAGGCCGCAGCGGCACATGCGCAGCAGGCGGCAAAGTACATCGTGCGCCCGGATGCCTCGACCTTTCACACCTTCTACATGGACGTGGTGACCGGCGTGCCGCGCTTTGGTGATACGCATCAGGGATTCAGCGATACCTCGTGCTGGTCGCGCGGCCAGGCGTGGGCCATCTATGGCTTTGTGCTCAGCTATCTCTACAACGGAGATAAACAGCTGGTCGAACTGACCCGCAGCCTGAGCCACTATTTTATCAACCGCCTGCCGGAAGATGACGTGTGCCACTGGGATTTAGCCCTGCTGGGCACCGATGCGGTACGCGACAGCTCGGCAGCCGCCATCGCCGCCTGCGGCCTGCTCGAGCTGGTCAACGTCCTGCCTGCGCTGGATGAGCATCGCGCCCATTACGAAGAGATGGCGCTGCGAATGGTGCAGTCGCTGACGGACCATTATCTGGCGGGAGATGATGACGCGTGCGAAGGATTGCTGAAGCATTCGGTATATCACCTGCCCGCGGGCATTGGGGTGGATGAGTGCTGCAGTTGGGGGGATTACTTCTACCTCGAAGCACTGACGCGGGTACGCCAGGTGTGGGAGCGTTACTGGTAAGAAGGTAGTGCGCCAGATGTGGCAGCATCTGGCGCAAAATAGTCGTCATCCTCAGCAGCCATTAATCAGTCCCGCTCATAAGCGTATTCACGATTTAAGAATAATCCCACCCACTTCGCCGACTATGCTTAACGTTTAAAAAACAGACTGCATTGTTGCACCCCCTTCTCGTTCCTTTTTTTCCCTTTTGAATACCGGAGGCTTGGTATGAGCAACCAAGGCGAACATCCTGAAGAGCATCAGGGTGATTTCAGTCTGACCCGTCGGACCCTACTCAAAGTCAGTGCGGCCACGGCAGCAACGGTGGCGGTGTATCCACATTCTGCGCTGGCCGAAGGCGAGCCCGCCGTCACGCCACCGCCGGAGATCCTGCCGTTGACCCTGCGCGTCAACGGCAAAAGCCAGCAACTGGAGGTGGATACCCGCACCACGCTGCTGGATGCGCTGCGTGAGAATCTGCACCTGACCGGCACCAAAAAAGGCTGCGACCACGGCCAGTGCGGGGCCTGTACCGTGCTGGTGAATGGCCGCAGGATCAATGCCTGCCTGACGCTGGCGGTGATGCATCAGGATGCCGATATCACCACCATCGAAGGGCTGGGTTCGCCTGAGCATCTCCATCCGATGCAGGCGGCGTTTATTAAGCATGATGGTTTCCAGTGCGGCTACTGCACGTCAGGGCAAATCTGCTCTTCGGTGGCGGTATTGCAGGAGATTAAGGAGGGCATTCCCAGCCACGTCACGCTCGATCTGGTCTCCCCTCCGGACATGACCGCAGACGAGATCCGCGAACGCATGAGCGGCAATATCTGCCGCTGCGGCGCGTACGCCAATATTCTTGCCGCTATTGAAGACGCTGCCGGGGGGCTTAAATCATGAAAGCCTTTACCTATGAGCGCGTAAAAACCCCGGCCGAGGCCGCCGCCAGCGCCCAGCGCACGCGCGGGGCCAAATTTATCGCCGGGGGCACTAATCTGCTCGACCTGATGAAGCTGGAGATCGAGACCCCGACCCACCTGATCGACGTTAACGGTCTGGGTCTGGATAACATTGCCGCCACCGAGGGGGGCGGCCTGCGCATCGGGGCGCTGGTGCGTAACACCGATCTGGCAGCAGATGACCGGGTCCGGCGTGACTATGCCGTACTGTCCCGCGCGCTGCTTGCCGGGGCATCCGGCCAGCTGCGCAACCAGGCCACCACGGCGGGCAATCTTCTGCAACGCACGCGCTGTCCCTATTTTTACGACACCAACCAGCCCTGCAATAAACGCCTGCCCGGCAGCGGCTGCGCGGCGCTGGAAGGCTTTAGCCGTCAGCATGCGGTCGTCGGGGTAAGTGAAGCCTGCATTGCCACCCATCCGAGCGACATGGCCGTCGCCATGCGGCTGCTGGATGCGGGGGTCGAAACCATCACCGCGGACGGCAAAGCACGCACCATCCCGGTGGCCGACTTTTATCGCGCCCCGGGGAAAACGCCCCATCTCGAAACCACGCTCACCCCGGGCGAGCTTATCGTTGCCGTCACCCTGCCGCCGCCCGCGGGCGGAAAACACATTTACCGCAAAGTGCGCGATCGCGCCTCCTACGCCTTTGCGCTGGTCTCGGTGGCCGCAATTGTCCAGCCGGACGGCAGCGGACGCGTGGCGCTCGGCGGCGTGGCGCATAAGCCGTGGCGGATGACCGAGGCCGATGCACAACTCCCGCATGGCGCGCAGGCGGTGTATGACGTGCTGTTCGCCAGCGCGCACCCGACGCCTGAAAACGCGTTCAAATTAACCCTGGCGAAGCGAACGCTTGCCTCCGTGCTGACAGAAGCGAGGGCTCAGGCATGAAATTTGATAAACCGGCAGGGGAAAACCCCATTGATCAGCTCAAGGTGGTCAGCCAGCCGCGCGACCGTATTGACGGTCCGCAAAAAACCACCGGCACGGCGCACTACGCCTACGAGTGGCATCAACAGGCACCCAATGCCGCCTATGGTTACGTCGTCGGTTCGGCAATCGCCAAAGGGCGGATCACTGCCATCGAGACAGACGCCGCGAAAAACGCGCCGGGAGTCTTAACGGTGATCACCGCCAGCAACGCGGGTGCGCTCGGCAAAGGGGATAAAAATACCGCCACGCTGCTGGGCGGCCCAACCATCGAACACTACCACCAGGCCGTGGCGCTGGTGGTTGCCGAGACGTTCGAGCAGGCCCGCGCGGCGGCGTCGCTGGTGCAGGTAACCTATCGCCGCGACAAAGGTGCTTACTCGCTCGCCGATGCCAAACCAACCGTCAAGACGCCGCCAGACGACACGCCCGACAAAAACACCGGGGATTTTGAGGCCGCTTTTTCGGCGGCGGCGGTGAAGCTGGATGCCACCTATACCACGCCCGACCAGAGCCATATGGCGATGGAGCCTCACGCGTCAATGGCCGTCTGGGAAGGCAATAAGGTGACCGTCTGGACCTCGAACCAGATGATTGACTGGTGTCGCACCGATCTGGCTAAAACCCTGAAGATTGCCCCGGAGAACGTGCGTATTCTGTCGCCCTATATCGGCGGCGGGTTTGGCGGCAAGTTGTTCCTGCGCAGCGATGCTCTGCTGGCAGCGCTGGCGGCCCGCGCGGTAAAACGCCCGGTCAAAGTGATGCTCCCGCGACCGGCTATTCCCAATAACACCACCCACCGTCCGGCCACCATTCAGCACATCCGCATCGGTACCGACGCGGCGGGGAAAATTACCGCCATCGCCCACGATAGCTGGTCCGGTAACCTGCCTGGCGGCACGCCGGAGACTGCCGTTCAGCAGACCGAACTGCTCTACGCCGGGGCCAATCGCCATACCGGCCTGCGTCTGGCAACGCTCGATTTGCCCGAGGGCAACGCCATGCGTGCCCCAGGTGAAGCGCCGGGCCTGATGGCGCTTGAGATCGCCATTGATGAGCTAGCGGAAAAAGCGGGTATCGATCCGGTTGAGTTTCGCATCCTCAACGACACCCAGGTCGATCCGGCCAACCCGGAGCGTTTTTTCTCCCGCCGCCAGCTTGTTGAGTGTCTGCGCACGGGAGCAGAAGAGTTTGGCTGGAAGGATCGTAACCCCACCCCCGGCCAGGTTCAGGATGGTCGCTGGCGAGTGGGGATTGGCGTGGCGGCCGGTTTTCGCAACAACCTGTTAGAGAAATCCGCCGCGCGGGTGCATCTGGATGCCGACGGCAAGGTGACGGTGGAGACGGACATGACCGACATCGGCACCGGGAGCTACACCATTATTGCTCAGACCGCGGCGGAAATGATGGGCGTACCGCTGGAAAACGTGGCGGTGCATCTGGGGGATTCCAGCTTCCCGGTGTCGGCCGGTTCCGGCGGGCAATGGGGCGCAAACACCTCTACCGCCGGGGTGTACGCCGCCTGCATCAAGCTGCGCGAAGCCATTGCCGCGAAGCTGGGTTTTGATCCGAACCAGGCACAATTCAGCGATGGGAAGATCATCAGCGGTTCGCGCAGCGCAAATATCGCCGAGGCCGCCGCCAGCGGCCCGCTGACCGCCGAAGACAGTATCGAGTTTGGCGATCTGGCGAAGCAGTATCAGCAGTCGACCTTTGCCGGACATTTTGTGGAGGTGGGCGTGGACAGCGCGACCGGAGAGGTGCGGGTGCGCCGCATGCTGGCGGTATGTGCTGCCGGACGCATTCTGAATCCGAAAACCGCGCGCAGCCAGGTGATTGGGGCGATGACCATGGGCCTGGGCGCAGCGCTGATGGAAGAGCTGGCCGTCGATACCCGACTGGGCTATTTCGTCAATCATGATATGGCGGGGTACGAAGTCCCGGTCCATGCCGACATTCCCGAGCAGAAGGTGATTTTCCTCGAGGATACCGACCCCATCTCCTCCCCGATGAAAGCCAAAGGCGTCGGCGAGCTCGGATTATGTGGCGTGGGTGCCGCCATCGCCAACGCGGTGTATAACGCAACGGGGGTCAGAGTCCGGGACTATCCCCTTACCCTTGATAAGCTGCTCAGCGCCCTGCCGGACGTGGTGTAAGGAGGAATGATGCCCCACTCTCTTTCTGGCCTGGCGGACGAGCGCCGGTGCACCCCGGAACCGGCGTTTCTGACGGACGACAGCAGCCAAATACTGCGCTTCGCGGTTGAGGCCTTGATGTCCGGCCAGGACGCTGCGCTGGTGACGCTGGTTGCCATTCGCGGCGGCGCGGCGCGATCGCTGGGGGCGCAGATGGTGGTGCGCGACGACGGTCAGTATTGCGGTTTCGTCTCCGGGGGCTGCGTTGAAGCCGCGGCGGCGTTTGAAGCGCTGGAAGTGATCGCCTCCGGGCGGGATCGCGAGGTGCGTTACGGGCAAGGATCGCCGTGGTTCGACATTGTCCTGCCCTGCGGGGGCGGAATTACGCTGGCTATTCATAAGCTGCGCTCGGTGCAGCCGCTGCTGGCGGTCCTTAACCGTCTGGAGCAGCGCCAGCCGGCTGGCCTGCGCTACGTCCCGCGTAAGCAACGGCTCTCCAGTCTGCCTGCGCCAACCCGCACTGGCTGGCATCACGACGGGATCGAGATTGGCTATCACCCGGGCGTGCAGCTGATGATCCACGGACGATCGCTTGAAGCACAGGCCACGTCTGAGCTGGCCGCCGCAGCAGGTTATGACATTGTCGCCCCCGACCCGTTTTCTGCGCACAGCGCTGTAGCGATTGATGCGGACACGGCGGTGATCCTGCTGTGGCACGATCTGGATCGCGAGCTGCCCGTTCTGCAGGCCGCGCGCGATGCCCATCCGTTTTACATCGGGGCGCTGGGCAGCCAGCGGACGCATGGCCTGCGCAGGCAGAAACTGCGCGATCTCGGCTGGCGTGAGGAGGAGATCGACCGCATCAAGGCCCCGATCGGCATCTTCCCTAAAGCCCGGGATGCGCGCACGCTGGCGCTGTCGATTCTGGCGGATGTGGCGGCGACGCGGCTGAATCAGGAAGCGGGATAATGGCCTCGCCGGTCGTGATTATTCTTGCTGGCGGACGCGGAGAACGGTTTCTGGCGTCCGGCGGTATGTGCCATAAACTTGATGCGCTGCTGGGCGGAGAATCTGTCCTGACGCGGGTGATTCAGGCCGTCGACGCCGCGCATCTGCCGTGGTTTCTCGTCAGGCCGGAGGGCGGGACGCGGGGTATGGGCGAGTCCGTTGCCCTTGGCGTCCAGGCGACATGCCACGCCCCGGGATGGTTAATTCTGCCTGCCGATCTCCCTTTGATTCAGCCCCACTCTTTACAGCGCGTCGCCGAAGGGCTGGCGGAAAACGCGATTGTGGTTCCTCACTACCACCAGCAACAGGGCCATCCGGTGGGATTTCGACGCGAATATGGCCCGGCGTTGCGGGCGCTGTCAGGCGATACGGGGGCTAAACAGATTGTGATGCGCGCCCGACAGCAGGGAGAGGTAAACGATATTTCTCTCTGCGATGACGGCATCGTGCGCGACATCGATACCCTCGCCGATTTACGTGCGGCACAACAGGTTTATGAATTTCATTCATAACGCCTATTCACCGGACGTAATTATCTTTCACACCCCTTTCGCTATGCTGACCTAATCACCTGAAGCGCCGCTAGCGCGTTAAATATTCTTATCGAAGAAGGTATCCAGCTTATTCATCGCCTGGTCAACGTAGCGAGGAACCCAGTAGGTTTCGATATGCGTTGCGCCGTCGATCAGGAACAGCTCTTTGTTCTGCGTGCCGGTCGCAAGCTTGTAGGCACTTTCGGTCATGTACAGCGAGTCGGCTTTCGTACCGGCCATCATGAGCAGCGGCTGATTGATGAGATCCATATTGCTCTGCGCATCAAAGCGCATTAAATCCAGCAGGCTGCTGGTGGTATAGCGGAACGTCGAGTTCGGGTGCGCGTGCGTTTTCCAGTAATACGCATAGCCCTGACGATAGAGATCGAAGGGCAGCTTCGCGATTTGCTCGTCGGTCAGGTTGGCGTCACCGGAATAGCTGACTTCACCGGTAGCGGCTTCTTTGGCGCGCGCCTCGCTGGCCAGCTTCAGTCGTTCCTGAATCGTGGCGATCTGCGAGTCCTGATAACCGTTGCGACGCACGCGACCCGAGTCAAACATGCTCAGCGTCGCCAGGGCTTTAAAACGCTTATCCGTCTGGGCGGCTTTCAGTGAATACCCCCCGCCGCCACAGATGCCCAGCAGGCCGATGCGGGCGGTATCCACCCCGGGATACTGGCTGATGTAGTCTGCCATGCCGTGAATATCCTCAATGCGGTTGGCGGGTTTATCCACGCTGCGAGGCATCCCGCCGCTGGCACCCTGATAAGCCGCATCGGCGGTAATGGTGATGTATCCGTGCTCGGCCAGACGCTGCGCATACAGCCCGGCGACCTGCTCTTTCACGCCGCCATTCGGATGGGCCACCACCACCGTCGGGTATTTTTTGGCGGGATCGTAGTCAGCGGGCGTATAGATATTAGCGGCAATCTGGATGCCATGCAGGTTGTACTTCACCGGATGGATGTTGACCTTGCCTGACACATTCTCGGTGATGGCGCCGTCATAGACGAGGGTAAACGGGTTCTTCTTGTAATCCGCGGCGTTGGCTGAGGTCACGCTGGCCATTGCCGTCAGCAGCATGGCGGTGAATAGATTGAATTTCATGGGTTCTCCCGATAAATGATGGCTTGTGGCCTCAGATTAGGGAGAGCGGACTGTCACCAGGGTGACGGCTGGATAACATTTTTGTCAGGTAACGGTCAGCTTGATGTTGGGGAGGAACAGATATCCTCTCCAGGTAAAAGAACACACACAGCGGGATGGGTCATACGGCATGCGATTACTTTTAGTCGAAGATGAAGAAAAAACGTCAACCTATCTCAGCCGCGCGCTGGGCGAGTCCGGGTTTACGGTCGATGTCTCAGCGGATGGGGCCGAAGGTCTGCATTACGCGCTGGAGTTTGACTACGATGCGATCGTTCTCGACGTGATGCTGCCGGGCATGGATGGCTACCGGGTGCTGGAAGGCGTGCGGGCCAGTAAGCAAACGCCGGTGCTGATGCTCTCTGCCCGCGGGTCGGTTGACGAGCGCGTCAAAGGGCTTCGGCTTGGCGCGGATGATTATCTGCCGAAACCCTTCTCGCTGATTGAGCTGGTGGCGCGTATCCAGGCGCTGGTGCGCCGTCGCGCAACGGATGGTGCGGATATCACCCAGCTGCAAATCCACGATCTGCATCTCGATCTGCTGGCTCGCCGGGTGTTTCGAACCGGCACGCGACTGGAACTGACCGCCAAAGAGTTTTCACTCCTGAGCCTGCTGGCCCGTCATCAGGGGGAAATCCTGTCCAAGATGATGATTGCCGAGCAGGTGTGGGACATGAATTTTGACAGCGATGCCAACGTGGTGGAAGTCGCCATTAAACGCCTGCGGGCCAAAGTGGATGCGCCGTTCGATGTGAAATTACTGCATACCGTACGCGGGATGGGGTACGTCCTCGAAGTCAGGCCTGGAGACAAGCATGGTTAAGCGCGCGATTTCAGTTCATCTGGCCCTGATGTTTGCGTTATCCGCGCTGCTGATCGTCTCTGTTATCGGCATTCTGCTGCGCAGCTCCCTGCATGACTCGCTGCAAAAGCAGATGCACAACGAGCTGCTGTTCCGGGAAGCGTTGATGAGCCCGTGGATCACCGCGCGCACCTCGGCGGAGGGCTGGTCGGTGCTGGCCAATAAATTCACCGTGTTAACCAACTCTGAAGGCGAGCGGGTTCGCTACTGGATAGTGAGCGATAATCCCCAGTTCAGCGTCGGCGGAACGCCACCGGTGGGCGTTGAGTGGTCGGCGTTGCAGGAGGGTTTTAACAAAGTGCCCGGGGCATCGGACGGCGCTTGCTCCCTTTACCTGCTGGTGAAAACGATCCCTGCGAACGGCGACAGACCGGCGCTGCGCTACGTGGTGGCCATCGACTCCACGCCGTACATGGGCACGCTGGAGGCGTTCACCCGCACCCTGCTGATCATTGCCGCGCTGGGGGTGTTTATCGTCGCGCTGCTGGGGTATATGGTCTCGCGGATCGGTCTGCGTCCGGTGGGGGCGCTCAGCAAACAGGCGCAGCATCTTGCCCCGGGCGATCACGGCCAGCGGCTGGATACCACCGCGTTACCGGAAGAACTACAGCAGCTTGCGTCGTCCTTTAACGGCGTACTGGAGCGCCAGCAGGTCGCCTGGCGACAGCTCGAAAGCTTTAACGCCGACGTGGCCCACGAGCTGCGCACCCCGCTGACCAACCTGATTGGTCAGACGCAGTTGGGTCTGTCGCGCCGACGTTCGTATGACGAGCTGGAGGAGCTGCTGGGTTCGAATCTCGAAGAGCTTGAGCGCATGACCTCGATTGTTAACGACATGCTTTTCCTGTCCCATGCCCATGCGGGGGAACATGCCTCCCAGCTGACGCGGGTCTCCCTGCGTGAAGAGACGCTCAAAACAGCGGAATACGTCGAGCCGTCCTTTGCGGAAAAACAGCTCTCGCTGAACGTTGAAGGCGACGTGACCGCCCATATCGATCGCCGGTTGTTCCACCGCTCTCTCGCCAACTTACTGGAAAACAGCGCCCGACATTCGTCATCCCACAGCACGATCACCGTGCGCTTAAGCGAGAACAACAATCAGGCCTGCGTTGAGGTGTCGAACCCCGGCGATCCCATTGCGCCGGGGCATTTACATCGGCTGTTTGAACGGTTTTATCGGGTCGATTCTTCACGCGCCAAAAGCGATACCCACCACGGGCTGGGGTTATCCATCGTCCGCGCCGTCGCCATTATGCACCGGGGCGACGTCTTTGCCCGCAGTGAGAAAGGTATCAACACCTTTGGCCTGACGTTCGCCTTAACGGAGCAAACTGACACAATTGTCAGGGGGTCGTCAGCCTGACGACATCACCCCGTCTTTAGAATCATGACAGGCCATCCCCTTCCAACGATAAGGACGCTTTGCATGACTCGACATTTACGTTACCTCGGGCTGTTACTGCCCCTCTTTACGTTTTCTTCCTGGGCTGCGGAGCAAAATGCCGCCGTCCACATTGCCCCCGCCGGCAGCCAGCATGCGGTGAATGGACCTGCGGAGAACTTTACCGGGCGCGTGCGGGTGGATCCGCTGTTCAAGGCGGATAACGACATCAACGTTTCAGGCGCGTACGTTACCTTTGAGCCGGGCGCGCGTTCCGCCTGGCATACGCACCCGGCAGGCCAGCGGCTGATTGTGACGGCTGGCGTGGGGCTGACGCAGCAGGAAGGCCAGCCGGTACAGACGATTCGCGCGGGAGATGTGGTCTCGTGTCCTGCCGGGGTTAAACACTGGCACGGCGCGGCACCGGGCAGCGCCATGACCCATCTGGCGATTACCGGCAATGTGGATGGCAAAAACGTGGACTGGATGGAGAAAGTGACAGATGAACAATACCACGCCCATTAAGGCACTCGCGGCTGCGGTCCTGCTGACCCTGGGTGTGAGTTTCACGGCACAGGCTGCCCCCGCCACCAAAGAGGCCACAGAGATGACGACACACACCGTTTCAGACGCGCTATCGGCACGCCAGCAGGCGATCCCGCTGATTGCAGCCTCGATGGCCAGCAGCCAGATGGCGAAGCTGAACGCCGCGCTGAATCAGGGTCTGGACGCCGGACTCACGATCAACGAATCCAAAGAAATTCTCGTCCAGCTGTATGCCTACACCGGCTTCCCGCGCAGCCTGAATGCGCTGAATGAACTGATGAAAGTGGTTGAGGCGCGTAAGCAACGCGGCATTCAGGACGTTGAGGGCAAAGAACCCACCCGCCCGATCCCGGTTGGGGATGAACTGCGTCGCGTCGGCACCGCGAACCAGACCACGATCTCTGGCGCACCCGTTCAGGGTCCGCTGTTTGATTTTGCTCCGGTGATTAATCAGTTCCTGCAAACCCATCTGTTCGGCGACATTTTTGCCCGCGATAACCTCGACTGGCAGAGCCGCGAGCTGGCCACGGTGGGCGCCTTAGCCGCCACGCCGGGCGTGGAATCCCAGCTGCTGTCGCATATGCGGGCCAGCCTGCGGGTCGGGCTGACGGCAGCGCAGCTGCGCCAGCTGGCACAGGTTCTGCGTGACCACGGCGAAAGTGATGCCGCCACGCGGGCGGACAGTGCGCTGCAGCAGGCGCTGGCAAACAATTAGGAGCCCGGTATGGCGCATGATCCCACCCGCAGAATGTT
The DNA here is from genome assembly GCA_049284415.1 of Leclercia sp. Taxonomy (GTDB): domain Bacteria; phylum Pseudomonadota; class Gammaproteobacteria; order Enterobacterales; family Enterobacteriaceae; genus Enterobacter. The sequence goes on along the minus strand of JBAPXW010000005.1, from coordinate 13,920 downwards.
GATTACCGCCCTGGCAGGGCTGACGCTGGCGAATGTCTCGCTGGCGTCAGCGGCAACCGCAAACGTTCAGGGCTATAGCCGTATTCTGGTCGCGTACTTTTCACGCAGCGGGAATACGCGGGTGATTGCAGGCGTCATACATCGCAGCCTGAAAACCGATCTGTTTGAAATCGAACCGGCCGCACCTTATCCGGAGGACTATTTTCAGACCGTTGAACAGGCGAAAAATGAGCGCGAGCGGGGAATAAAACCCGCACTAAAACATAGCGTCGCAGATATCTCACGCTATGAGACGGTGTATTTAGGCTTTCCCATCTGGGGGACCAGCGTGCCGCCCGTGGTGCAAACTTTTCTGAGCCAGAATAACCTTGCGGGTAAATTGCTGATCCCGTTTATTACCCACGGCGGCTACGGTAAAGGTGACAGCGACAATATTCTTGCAGGCCTGGCTCCGGCAGCGCGCCGCGAAAAACCGCTGGTCATTGAATGCGATCAGGAAAAAAGAACCACAGAGACCGTGACCCGTTGGTTAGAGTCGATAGATAGCTGATTTTATTTTTTAGAGGAAATACCTTTGAAGACACTTATAAAAACGCTCGCGCTTTGCATGATGGCGGGCAGCCTGGCCGCGCAGGCCGAACCGCTGGTGATTCAGGAGCAGGGCAGCTTTTCTGCTGGCGGGACGGTCATCACCGCCCCTGGCACCTTCGATGCGAAAAAACCGCTGGAGCCTGCCGGTCAAACGTATCACGGCGATCATGCCTCCGTGTTCTATCAAATCCCGCAAAATCCGCACAAATACCCGATCGTCATGCTGCACGGTGCGGGCCAGTCCTCCCGCACCTGGCAAAGTACGCCGGATGGTCGTGAAGGGTTTGAGAACATTTTCCTGCGGCGCGGGTTCTCAACTTATCTGGTCGATCAACCCCGGCGCGGCAATGCAGGTCGCAGTACGGTGGAAGCAACCGTAACGCCAAAAGCAGATGAACAGCTGTGGTTTAACCAGTTCCGCGTCGGCGTCTGGCCCGACTATTTTAAGGACGTGCAGTTCTCGCACGATAAAGAGGCGTTGAATCAGTATTTCCGCCAGATGACCCCGAACACCGGGCCTTTTGATCTCAAGGTGATTTCTGACGCCATGTCGGCAGTGGTGGATAAATCCGGCCCGGCGATCCTCTTCACCCACTCTCAGGGCGGCGGACCGGGCTGGTACACGGCGATAACAAATGACAAGGTCAAAGCCATTGTCGCCTTCGAGCCGGGCAGCAGCTTTGTCTTCCCACAGAATGAACTGCCCGCCCCGATGCCCAGCGCGTTCGACACGTTGAAAGGTGAACCGGTTCCGATGGAACAGTTTATGGCGCTGACCAAAATCCCGGTGCTGATTATTTATGGCGATAATATCCCGGATAAACCGGTCGCCATGCCCGCCCAGGACAGCTGGCGCGTGCGGCTGGCGATGGCCCGCGAGTGGCGCGACGTGGTGAATAAGCATGGCGGGGATGTGACGGTGACGCATCTGCCGGAGGTCGGGATCAAAGGCAATACCCACTTCCCGTTCTCGGATCTGAATAATGTGCAGGTCGCGGATGTGGTGAGTCAGTTTTTGAAAGAGAAAAATCTGGAGTAGGTGGCGCTGGTATTGAGCCTTTATGAATGAAGGCTCAATACAAATATCAGTAATGACAAAAATAAAATGGGAACGTGACGGTCTGCTGTGAGCGAATAGCGGACATATCCAAATGGCGTTTTTGACATGAACTTGTCCGCTGCCTCAGCGAGGTTATTCTTTAATCATGTATATGTATGATTTGACCGTTATGCCGTCTGCGGTGACTACCTCTACAGGCACGCGTTCATATTCGGCACCCTCAAAATCGTCCAAGATCTGCCAGTGATTTTGCAAGTTTTCTGATGTGAAAAGAAATCCTTGTACGCGATTGCCACTATCATCCAGGACAATTCCAGGGAAGCCCATTTCTGCCCCCCAACCTTTGGCGAGAAGAGATCCACCCACGTGACCCCCCTGCCAAGTGCCGCCAATATTTTCAAGAATATGTGCATTGGCACGGCCCGGCCCCAGCGTGCCGTAAACGAACAAACTTTCCATGATTCCTCCAGTTAATAAGCAATATTGAGGATATCGCAGTAACTAACTTTCCATCCACACTTGAGTTGGGAAGGGGAAGCTTGAATGTCCGCTCCTGGCACAAAGCCGACCGTCCCTCAGCCCCCCGCAAATTAATGAACCCACCTAATAAACCCTAGCGAATTACCCCCTCTAATCAAATAAATCACTCTGCGTTATGCTTTTCCAACACAACAGCTGAAGGATGACCTCATGCAAACGGTAAAACTGAACAACGGTATCGACATGCCCCTGCTGGGCTTTGGTGTTTTTCAGATGACGGATGCCGCCGAGTGCGAGCGCGCCGTTATTGATGCCATCAACACGGGTTATCGCCTGATTGATACCGCGGCCTCCTATCTGAATGAAACCCAGGTCGGGAATGCGCTGAAGCAGAGCGGCATTGAACGTAACGATCTGTTTGTGACCACCAAACTGTGGTTGCAGGATACGAGCTATGAAGGCGCAAAAGCACAGTTCGAACGGTCATTGAACCGCCTGCAGCTGGACTATGTTGACCTGTATCTGATCCACCAGCCTTACGGCGATGTCCACGGGGCCTGGCGCGCCATGGAAGAGCTGCAGCAGGCTGGCAAAATTCGCGCGATTGGCGTCAGTAACTTCCACCCTGACAGACTGGCCGACCTTATCGCCTTCAACAAGGTGGCCCCTGCGGTAAACCAGATTGAAGTGAACCCTTTTAATCAGCAGCTGCACGCCGTGCCGTGGATGAAAAGCCGGGGCATTCAGCCGGAAGCCTGGGCACCCTTTGCCGAAGGTAAAAATGGCCTGTTCCAGCATCATGAATTAACCGCGATCGGTGAAAAATACGGTAAGAGCGTGGGTCAGGTGGTTCTGCGCTGGATCTTCCAGCGCGGCATCGTGTCGCTGGCAAAATCGGTGCGTAAAGAACGCATGGCAGAGAACATCAACATTCTCGACTTTGAGCTGTCTGCGGACGATATGCAGCAGATTACCGCGATTGATACCGCAACCAGCGCCTTCTTCTCCCATCGCGATCCGGCGAGAGTGGAATGGCTGGCGGGCCGCAAGCTCGACGTATAAGCCACGAAAAAAGAGGAACGCATCCGATGCAAAAACGTTATCTGGGTACATCCGGGCTTGAAGTGTCGGCCCTCGGACTCGGCTGCATGGGGCTTAGCCACGGCTACGGCCCGGCGACAGAGACCCGTCAGGCTGTCGAACTGATTCGCGCCGCAGTGGAACGCGGCGTGACCTTCTTCGATACCGCCGAAGTGTATGGCCCGTTTCTGAATGAAGAGGTTGTCGGCGAGGCGTTAAAACCGTTTCGCGACCGCGTGGTTATCGCCACCAAATTTGGATTTACCTTCGGTACGGACGGCAAACAGCAGATTCTGAACAGCCGACCGGAGCATATCCGCGAGGCCGTTGAGGGCTCGTTACGCCGCCTGAAAACAGACGTGATTGATCTGCTGTATCAGCACCGCGTCGATCCCGATGTGCCCATTGAAGATGTTGCCGGAACGGTGAAGGATTTGATTGCGGAAGGTAAGGTCAAACATTTTGGTCTTTCCGAAGCGGGTGCCGAGACCATTCGTCGTGCGCATGCCGTCCAACCGGTCACTGCCCTGCAGAGCGAATATTCCCTGTGGTGGCGCGAGCCTGAACAAGCGATCCTGCCGCTGCTGGAGGAGCTGGGTATCGGGTTCGTGCCCTTCAGCCCGCTGGGCAAAGGATTCCTGACCGGTTCGATTACCTCAGGCACCATCTTTGGTAAAGATGATTACCGCAGCACAGTGCCGCGTTTCGCCGCTGAGGCGATTGAAGCCAATGAAAAACTGGTCGCGTTATTAGGTGAACTGGCCGTCGAAAAAGGCGTGACGTCGGCGCAAATTGCGCTGGCATGGCTGCTGGCACAAAAACCGTGGATTGTGCCGATTCCTGGGACCACCAAACTGCACCGGCTGGAGGAAAACCTCGGCGCTGCAGACATCCTCCTGTCTCAGGCGGATTTACAGCAGATTACCCAGGCGCTTGAAACGGTGAACATTGTCGGCGAGCGTTATTCCCCGGAGCATCAGGCGCGGGTAGGCCGGTAACGCGCAGGCGGGTCCGCAGCGATGCGGGCCTGCTATTCCGCATACCGGAGCGCATCGATCATCAGCGCAAAGGCGGGTGGATGCTGCTTGCGGCTGGGGTAATAGAGGTAGTACCCGGGGAACGACGGACACCAGTCCTGCAGAACCTGAATAAGCTCGCCTGAGTCGATATATTCCTGAACTCTGTCCTCTGGAACACAGGCAATGCCAAAGCCCGATAACACCGCATCGATTCTTTCTGCCTGTAGATTAAAGGTGACCTGGCCTTCAACCCTGACGCGTAACGGCTTCCCTTCCCTCTCGAACTCCCAGTGATAAAGACCACCGGCGGTCGGCAAGCGCATATTGATACACCGATGGTGCTGGAGGTCGTGCGGCGTTTCAGGAACCGGGTTGAGGGCAAAATAGTCTGGCGATCCGACGACCGCCATCCGCATATCCGGCCCAATCCTGACGGCAACCATGTCCTTATCCACGCTTTCGCCGAGTCTGATCCCGGCATCAAAACGCCCCTCAACAATATCGACAAAGCCGTTATCGACCATCAGTTCAACATTGATTTCCGGGTATTCCCTGAGGAACGGTTTGAGCTTCGGCCACACCAGGCTCCGCGCGGCATGCTCGCCCGCAGATAAACGGATATTGCCGGAGGCGGTGCCATTCAGTTGCACCAGCGACGCCAGCTCCTGCTCGAGATCGGCAATACGCGGTTCAAGGCAGGCGATAATTCTCTCGCCCGCTTCTGTGGGGGCAACGCTGCGGGTGGTGCGGGTCAAAAGACGGATGTTTAAGCGTTCTTCCAGCGCCTTCATCGCGTGGCTCAGTGCCGACTGGGACACACCGAGCTTGCCCGCCGCTTTGGTAAAACTTCGCTCCCTGGCAACCACAAGAAAGATCTGCAGTTCATTGAAGTTTTCTTTAAGCATGGGCGGTTTCCTGTTTAGCGCCGTTACTGACATTGCTGTCATATCGCCGTCAGTCTGCTGACAGCCCGGATCGGTATAGTGCCAGATAAGGTCATGGCGAAGCATCCATGGCCTTAACAACCTGATGCTGATATTGAGTTAAAGAGGTAAACAACATGAAAGCAACACTCGCAACGATCCTTTTCATGGGGTTCATGACGGTGAATGCCGCATCTGCTGCCGAACACACTAACGATACCGATGGCAAAGAGAAAATTGGCGTGGTATCCGCCAGCAATGCTTACACGCTGAATGAATTATCGAACGACCTTTCTCGCAAGGCCGCTGAGCAAGGGGCCAGCAGCTACAAAATACTGTCGGCGACTGGCAAGAATCGCCTGCACGGCGTGGCAGAAATCTACAAATAAACCGTTATTGTCCTGTCCGGGATGGTGTCATAACCCTTTAATAATGAGCGGCAAATTATGTTAAGAACAGAAGGCATCATCGATGAAATAACGCTGTGGATTGATTCTAACTTACACAAACCGCTGAGGATCGAGGATGTCGCGGCCAGGGCGGGCTACTCTAAATGGCATCTTCAGCGGCTATTTGTGCAGTTTAAAGACGTTAGCCTGGGGAAATATATTCGCGATAAAAAGCTGAGACTGGCCGCGAGAGATCTGGTTGAGACCAATGAGTCGATAATGGATATCGCGTGTAAGTATGGATTTGATTCTCAGCAGACGTTTACCCGGGTGTTTTCAAATAATTATCAGTTGCCGCCGCTGAGATATAGGAATGTTAAGCGGTGAAGGGTAGCACCACCGGAGCTGCATTCTCCCCCTCACCCCAACCCTCTCCCTGAATGGAGAGGGAGCCTTCCGTGCCCATTTTTTATGTCGGGATCCCTCTGCGCCGAAGCAGCTGACAGAGAAACACTGCATATAAAGTGCACGGAAACCCAATCCTATCCCTGAATGGAGAGGGAGCCGACGGGTCCGTTATTAACTAAAACGGCACCGTCGCGGAGGTGCGAATGGAAAAGCCCAGAGGAAGTGCATCATCCTGGTCAGCATCGACCACGCTGTCACCGGTAGCGACGTGGCGCGCCCTTAACATCTGTGCTTTTTCCGGTTGCTCGGCTAACTCATATGCCTGCGCCAGATCGCGTCGCCAGTTGGCATTCCATGGGCAGGCCTGGTGTCCCTTTTCCATGTGCTCAATGCCATCAGCCAGATGCCCTTTACGCACGCAAATCAGGCCCACCATGAAATGCGCGGTCGCGTGTTCGGGCACGTGGTGCAGCAGGCGCCTGAAGAGCATCTCGGCTTCATCAAGCTTCCCCTGACGATAGAGCGCTATGCCGTCGGTCTGCATTCCAGGTACGGGCAAGCTCACCATCTCCACAGGCTCATGCACGATCTTCGCGTTGGTACCCGCGATCAGCGGCGTCAGAAAATTCGCGTATCGCCGCCAGCGTTCGCGTGCAGTCTGATAGATAGGCTGACGCACCTGCCAGACACTGGCTGTCTTGACCGGCCTGTCCAGTTCAGAGGTGTCGAGCACCTGCGGCTCCCATTGTACGCCGACATAATCCAGCATCCGACGCGCCTCTCGTTCCGGCTCAGAGACCACGTCCTCATAGCGCACCTCGAGAATGTCGCCGGGGAACAGCTGGTTCCAGTGGTGCATCATCAGGTTGTGGTCGGCCAGTTGTTCACCAATCCACTGCAGGTCATAGGCGAAGCCCATCCCGCCATGCTTCGCCGCGTAGTCGGTGAAGTAATTGGAGATAGCGATATCGCGCGGGTCGCGTCGCACGGAGATTATCCGCGCGTTCGGGAACAGGAGCTTGATAAGACCAATGTTCTCGAAATTGTGCGGCAGCTTATCCACCACATGCCGAACCTCAGACGCGTTTTCTGGCACTGTTTCCCGCAGTTCGTTGAGCAGGCTGGCGGTGATACCCGCCACAACATCGGCCGACAGATCGTCCACGCAGTCCGGGTAATGACGCCCTGACCCCGTATTACGTTCCCAGCTTTCCAGCCTGGCGATGGTACTGGGGATCACCCCCAGTTCGCCCGCACCGTGGATGTGGCTGTGTCCCGCCAGGATCTGTTCGACCAGCGTGGTACCGGAACGCGGCATCCCGAGTACGAACACCGGCAGCGTTGAATCGTTGCCGATGCCACGTCGGTTTTCGTACAGCGAACGACTGAAAGCATGACGGATACGCGCGCAGCCCTGGCGGTGTGTAACCGGATCGTAGCTTAGAAGTGCGCGGCTGGCCGCATTGGCGTCATTGGCGAGGGTGAAAGCTTTGGTGTAGTCCTTGCGCTTTTCCCAGGCCGAAGCCAGCTGCAGCAGCAGTCCGGGCTGCACCGGGCCGGACAGCCCCGGCCGCCGGGCCAGATTTTCCAGGCGAAGCAACGTCTCGTCGTCTTGCGGAAAACGCCGGGCGTTGATCAGCGCCGCATGACCACGTGCCGGGTCGACAGCCAACACCTGCTCGAACAAGGCGACGGCCTCGTCGATGCGCCCCAATTGCATATACAGCTGCCCCAGCCCCTGCAGGGCGAGAACCAGACGCGGATGCGCTTGCAGTACCTCGACGAATCGCGCCTCTGCCCCACTGTAATTCTGCTCCTGGGCATCCACCCCGGCGAGGGCCACTTGCGCCTGCGCCAGCCACTCAGCCGTCTGCGCCGCGTCCATCTCGGTTGACGGCGTCAGCGCCCCGGCCTCCTCGATAGCCTGTTCGGCCATCTGACGCGCCAGCGCCGGATAGCCCTGGGTGGCAATGCCGGCCAGCTTCAGGCGCAAAGGCAGCGTCATTTTTTGCTGTTGCCCGGCCAGATGGATGGCGCGGTGCAGCAACGTCATGGCCTGAGGCAAGCGCCCCTGTAACTCCGCCAGTTCAGCCTGCTGTTGGTACAGATCCGGCTGCTGCGGGTAGTGCCGCAGACCACGACGCAGCGCATCTTCCGCCTGGGCATGACGCCCACGCTCGGCCAGACGCTGGGCATAGCCGGTCAGCAGGCCACAGTAATCGTCCTCGGCCAGTTCAGCATGGCGTGACTCCAGCCAGGCATCCGCGCGGGCGAAGTCGTCACCGGCCAGCCACAGCTCCAGGCGCAGGCCGCGCAGCTGCTGGTCGTGCAGCGCCACCTGCAGCGCGGGCCAGTGCTCCCGCTCGCCTGCCCAGAAGAGGTCGGCGGCGGCCAGCGTCTCCTCGGCCTGCGGCAAGTCCGCCCGTTGCAGGTAGAGACGCAGCAGTTGCTGATAGACGGCAATGCCGGGTTGCAGGCGCAGACTGCGTTCATACAGGGGAAGAGCCTCCTCTTCCCGCTGATGCTGCACATAGCAGGCAGCCAGACGCGCCAGCAGAAGCGGGTGGTCTGGAGCCGCTGTACGGGTGGCTTCCAGCAGCGCCTGCGCTGGGTCAAATTCCCCCAGCAGCAGGTGTAAGGCTGCCAGGTCGACGCGGGCGTCGACCTCCAGTGCCGCCGGGTCCAGCACCGCCAGCGCATGGCGGGCCGCCTCTGGCCGGCCCAGATGGGTCTCGGCCAGAGCCAGCAGCACCTGCTCTGCCGGTGACATCACCGGCAGACTCAAGCATGCCTCATGCAGCGCCTCGAACTGCTGCATGTCGACCAGACGGCGTAACAACGTCAGAGAACCTGTCATGGCATCGCCAGCCCTTGCGAGGTGAGGACGCCAGTTGGCATCGCCGGCATATACGCCTGAGCAAACGTATTATCCCCGTTCGGGTTTGCAGCCCAGTTGCCGGTCCAAAGATCCGCGTTATAGGCACCACGATAGAATTGGCCGTTAGGGTCAACACTGGCGGCGTTGTAAGCAGTAAACGAAGTAGAGAACCCCGCCAACCAATTAACGGAATTCCCACCGTGATTCATATTCATCACTACGCCGCCAGAGCCTCCCTTAACATCGCTGCCCGTGCCCACCAGCACAATCTTGTCGTCGATGCCCAGATTCTGCGCGCCCGACCACATCTCGTTGTTATCCAGCCCAACCAGCGGGCTGTAATTGCTGCTGACCTGGATATAGATGGTGTACGCAGTATTGGCATCAAAGACGCGCCCGTTGTGGTCAGAACTTTGGCCCGTCGTCAGGTCGAACACCACGGTGGACGGATCCCCCATCCCGGCAGAAACGGTCGTGAAGTTCAGCCCCGTCGAGGTACTGATCCCGGCATAGTCATTGCCCGCCGCGTCGTGCAGCGCGCCGCTGTCGATCTGGACGTGGTAATTTGCGCCAGCCGCCAGATCCGTTGTCGGGTTAACCGTCACCGTGTTGCCGCTGATGCTGACCTGCGAACTGTCGGTGATGTCGATGACCTTGTTCAGACTGCCGTTGCTGTCGTTGATGAGGGTAATATGACCGCTGCCAGCCAGCACGTTCTCGCTGAAGGTCAGCGTGAGATTAGCGCCCGTGGCGACGCTGCCGACGTTATCCTGCGGTGTGCTGCTGGTGAGCACAGGCGCAGTGTTGTCCACTATCACGCTGCTGCCGGAGATAGCGGAGACATTACCAGACGCATCCACGGCGTAAGCGTGGTACGTCCCTTCGTCCAGGCCGTTCAGCGCCAGCGCGGTGTCGGTGTTAGCCGCGACGGCAACGCTGTTCATCAGGTTGTCGGCAGCGTGGGTGAGGTTGTTCAGATCCGTCACCGTCACGCTATCTCTGACCAGGTATACCTTGCCAGCCTCGGAGCTGTGCACAGTGACCATCTGGTTACTGTTCTCCACGCCATCCAGGTCAGTAATGAGGGTGACGTCAGGCGGCGTGGTGTCGACGTTGTAGGTGACGGTCTGCGTGGTCTGGTTACCAGCGGCATCGGTGGCGGTGACAATAAATTGCGCACCGGTGGCGTTGTCCGGGCTGGAAATCAGCGTCACGACACCAGTGCTGGCGTTGATGCGGAAGTGCTGGGTGTCGTTCAGGCTGTAGGTGATGCCGTGCGCGTCGCTGGCCGCAGCGGTATACACGGTGTCGCCAACGGCGGTGCTGCCCGTTATGTCGTCGGCGGTGGTCGCGCTGGTGAAGACCGGCACGGTGTTGTCCACCATTACGCTGCTGCCGGAAATAACAGACAGATTACCTGCCGCATCGACGGCCCAGGCATGGTAAGTGCCTTCAGCGAGGTTGGCAGCGGAGATCGTTGCGCGGGTATTTGCAGTGACGGCCGTGCTGGCCCACTTATCGCTGGCGGCACCGGTAATGTCGCTAAGCTGACTGACCACCACATTGTCGTTGACCAGGTAGACGGTGCCGCTTTCGTTGCTTTGCACGGTGGCGTGGCCGTCATGGTTCAGCACGACGAGGTTTTCATAGGTGCTGCCGTCGGCGTTAAATTTCTGCACGTAGAGGTGGAAGTTAGGAAAACCGTTGGCAGGGTTCCACGCGTACCAGGTCACCATGTATTCGCCGTCTGCGCCGGCGGCGGTGACTTGTGGGAACTGGTCAATCGCGCCGCCGGATGCTTCCAGTCGCGCGATATCGCCTACCGCAACACCGCTGGCATTGAACTTCTGCACATAGATGTCCGGGCTCAAGCCGCCATTACCCATCCAGGTGACGACGTAGCCGCCATCGCCCAGCGCCGTGATGCGCGGGGATTGGTCGGAGTTGATGTTCTGGTTGTTGTCCGGTGAATCCAGTTGCACGGTCGCGCCCACTTTACTGCCGCCCGCAGTGAACTGCTGCACATAGACAACGCTTTCGTAGAAGCCATTGGTGTTGTCGTATTCCATCCAGGTGATAACGTAGCCACCGTCGGCCAGCGCTGCGACATACGGAATGGCATCGTTGATACCGAAATTGCCGCCGTTATTTGCGCCGTCCAGTTCGACAATGCTGCCGACTTTAGCGCCAGTGGCATCGAACTGCTGCACCCAGGTTCTGTTGTTGTAGTCCGAGCTGCTGTAGTCGAAGCTCGACCAGGTGATGACATAGCCGCCGTTAGCCAGCGACGTGATCTGCGGCTGGGTTTCGTAGGAGTTACTGCTTCCCGTCGTGCTATCCAGCACCACCGGAGTGGAGCCGGTGCCGGTGGCATCGAACTGCTGCAGGTAGATGTGGTAGTCGTCGGGGGTATAACCCTGCCAGGTTACCACGTAGCCGCCGTTGTCCAGTACGGTTACCTGCGGGCTGGCATTGCTATAAGAGCCAGGCACAGCCAGTGGCAGCGTGTTGCCTACTGCGACGCCGGTTTCGTCAAAGCGCTGCACGTAGATGCCGTCGCCGCCGTTAATGTACCAGGTCACGATATAGCCGCCATCGGCCAGCGTCGCGATCTGCGGGGCGATGTCCTGGGCAGAAGCGGTCCCATCAAGTTTTGCGGCTGCGGAGAGTGAGCTGCCGTCAGCGTTGAACAACTGCGTATAAATGCTGGTGTCGTTGCTGGTGCCGTCCTGGCCGATCCAGGCCACGGCGTAAGCCCCGGCATCATTAATGGCCGTCACGCTGACAACACTGTCCGTCCAGTTGTAGAACGTGCTGGTCGCACCTGATGCGAGCTGTACGGCATCACCCAGCGCGACACCCTGTGCGCTCAGGCGCTGCGCATAGATCCCGAAGCTACCATTGTTGTTGCCTGACCAAGTCACCAGGAAGCTGCCATCACCCAGCGCGGTGGTGTCAAAACCGTTGGGAAGCGTGTTGTAGATTGCCGGGCTTAACATCACCGGCCCCGACGTGCTGCCGTCGAGCGTGACAGTCGGTGCGATTTCGTCCACATCGGTGACATTAACGGTGACGCTCTGCGTGGTTGTGTGGCCTGCTGCGTCAGTGGCAACGACGTTGAAGGTGTATTGCGGCGCGTGGGAGCCTTCATAGTCTGGGCTGGCGTTAAAGGTGACCGCACCCGTTACGGCGTCGATAGTGAAGTACCGGGCGTCAGCGCCGTTATCCGCGTCGGCCAGGCTGTAAGTAACGTGCTCGCCACCGTCGGCGGCATCGTTGTCAACGGCCTGCGCGGTATAGATGGCGGTACTGGCGGCGGTATTCTCGGCAACGCTCACCGTGGCGCTGGCGTAGCTGTCGCTGATGTTGCCGGTGGTGAAGCTCGGGGCAACCTCATCAACGTTGTTGATGTCCAGGGTCACCGCGCGTTCGCTGGCGTTGTTGGCCGCATCAGTGGCAACAACGGTGAAGTTATAAATGGCTTTGCTTTCGAAATCCGGGTTGCCGGTCAGGGTGAGCGCCCCGGTGATCGGATCAATAGTCAGATCCGCGTCGCTGCCCGCTTTCAGCGAGAAGGTGACGCCGTTGCTGATATCGCCGGTGTCGGTCGCGGTGGCGGTATAGATCACCTGACCCGCACCGCTGTTTTCGTTGATCGCCGTAGCGGTCGCGCCGCTGGTGATCGTCGGGGCAACTTCATCGAGGTTGTTGATCCCCAGGGTCACCGCGCGTTCGCTGGCGTTATTGGCCGCATCGGTGGCAACAACGGTGAAGTTATAAATGGCTTTGCTTTCAAAGTCCGGGTTACCGATCAGGGTGACTTCGCCGGTTTGAGAGTCGATCGTCAGGCCCGCGTCGCTGTCCCCTTTCAGCGAGAAGGTCACGCCGTGGCTGATATCCGCTGTGTCGGTCGCGGTGGCGGTATAGATCACCTGGCCCGCGCCGCTGTTCTCGTTGATCGCCGTGGCGGTTGTGCCGCTGGTGATCGTCGGGGCGACTTCGTCGAGGTTGTTGATGTCCAGGGTAACCGCGCGTTCGCTGGCGTTGTTGGCCGCATCGGTGGCGACAACGGTGAAGTTATAAATGGCTTTGCTTTCAAAATCCGGATTGCCGGTCAGGGTGACCGCCCCGGTGATCGGATCAATAGTCAGATCCGCATCGCTGCCCGCTTTCAGCGAGAAGGTGACGCCGCCGCTGATATCGGCTGTGTCAGTCGCTGTGGCGGTGTAAATCACCTGCCCTGCGCCGCTGTTTTCGTTGATCGCCGAGGCGGTGGTGCCGCTGGTGATCGTCGGGGCAACTTCATCGAGGTTGTTGATCCCCAGCGTGACCGCACGTTCGCTGGCGTTGTTGGCCGCATCGGTGGCGACAACGGTAAAGCTGTAGCTGGCTTTGCTTTCGAAATCCGGGTTGCCGGTCAGGGTGACCGCGCCGGTGATCGGATCGATCGTCAGGCCCGCGTCGCTGCCCGCTTTCAGTGAGAAGGTGACGCCGCCGCTGATATCGCCGGTGTCGGTCGCGGTGGCAGTGTAAACCACCTGACCCGCACCGCTGTTTTCATCAATCGCCGTGGCGGTGGTGCCGCTGGTGATCGTAGGGGCGACCTCATCGAGGTTATTGATACCCAGCGTGACCGTCCGGTCGCTGTGGTTGCCGGCGGCATCGGTGGCGATAACGGTGAAGCTGTAGCTGGCTTTGCTTTCAAAGTTCGGGTTGCCGGTCAGGGTGACCGCGCCGGTTTTAGAATCGATCGTCAGGCCCGCATCGCTGCCCGCTTTCAGTGAGAAGGTCACGCCGTTGCTGATGTCACCAGTGTCGGTTGCGGTGGCGGTGTAGATCACCTGCCCTGCGCCGCTGTTCTCGTTGATTGCCGTGGCCTTCGCGCCGCTGGTGATCGTCGGGGCGACCTCATCGAGGTTATTGATACCCAGCGTCACCGCCTTGTCGCTGGCATTGCCGGCTGCGTCGGTGGCGACAACGGTAAAGCTGTAGCTGGCCTGGCTCTCAAAATCCGGGTTACCGATCAGGATGACCGCCCCGGTGATCGGGTCGATCGTCAGGCCCGCATCGCTGCCCGCTTTCAGCGAGAAGG
>JBAPXW010000004.1:0-3096 GCA_049284415.1 Leclercia sp. | reverse complement strand
ACGCCATTCAGCCCTTTTACCAGCAGGCCCGCAACGACGATGCCGTACCGCGAGCAGATGTTCAGCCAGCGCAACAGAGCCGCAGCCCGCGTGACGTCCCGCTTATCGATCAGGACCGGCTGGATCGGGCTGCAGGGATGTATGACTTTAGCCACACCGGGATTGTGGCCCTGCTGGCCCTGATATCGCTGGACGTTATCCCCACCACCGCAACCGATCAGCTGGGGGGTAAGCTGATTGCCACGCAGGGCGCTGAGTTTTTGCAGATCAAGAAAAATGGCGACGCCCGTCGACCCGTCTTAATGGCGTCGCCGCAGGTGATGGACTTTTTTGATAATTACGTGCATGACACGGTGGCGAAATACAATCACGATCCGCTGCACTCCTCGCTGACGCACGGTTATTTTTCCCAGCGCACGGTCTATGACACGGATGACGATAACTGGGATTCCGTTAAGCAATTTGGCCAGCGGATAAAAGCCGTTGTCAATATTAATAATAGGGGTTTTGTCACCCAAATGAATTTTGATAGTTATACCACTGCATAAAACACGTCTTTTTAAAAATCCACTGTCACTCTGAAAATTTATTTATTTCTGACTTCATTTTAGTCTGAAATAAATAAGTTAACAGTAATCGACGAACTTACGTCATTAATAAATCAACATTCACTAAGGATACTGAATGAAAAAGCCCAAACTATTTTCCTCAACCGGAAGGGCCGCGCTAACTACGATAGGCCTTTTTATGCTGATGGCCTGCCGGGATCACAGCATGGACGGAATGAGCGGTGCCGATTTAAACGTCTATAACCACGGACCGGACAGCATTGTAAAGGTACAGGTAGATGGCTATGGGGGACCGGGAGCTAACCCTTACGGTGGTGGGGGGGGCTACTGCTGCGTAATGGTGCCCAACGTCTGGAGACCGGGATTGACTGCACAGGTAACCTGGACTTCCGACCCTAATGCCTGGATGAAATCGAGTGATATGCCTGATGACTATGACAAACATTATCAGCGCCATGGGCCAATTACCGTACCGCTTGAACGCTGGACGGACGATCAGGCGTGTGGTTTTGATGTGCATATTTCTCCCTGCGATAAGGTGCGGATAGTTCGCTCTTGCCACCCCACTGACGATCCCCGTTATCCGGTTCCAACAGATCTGGATGAGCACAAAAAAGCCCAAAAAATACTAATAGATCATGTTAAGGAGAACATCGTATGTCCGATGCCTCAGACAGCACGCTGAATACCATTAAAACATTAATCGATGCCTTTAAAACCGGGGCCACACCGTCTGTCACATCTGCAACCACAGCGGAAGCCGCCTGGGTGCCGCCACCCTTTCCGGTTTCGGCTAAGAATGAAAAACAGGACGAACTAAAAGAACGCGGGCGTCTGCCGGCGACCAAAGCGCTGACTGAAGGGAACTACGCCCGACAGCGACTGGAGGATTTAGCGCGGGGTAAATCAAAAACACCTGGTGAAAACCCCGTGCCGGACTGCGCCGGGAGCCTGCATATCAGCCTGTTCTTTGACGGAACCTGCTGTAATGAAGAGGATGCCGATGATGTGTACGGTTCACCCAAACCCGCTTTGACCAATATCGGTAAGCTCTATCATGCGGCAAGCTGGAAAGATAAGGCTAACCCTGCAGAAAATGATGGTTACTTCAGCTATTACTTCCCCGGCTGCGGGGCGAGTTTTCCGGAGATTGGCGAGGAGAACTATTCTCTCGACGGCGAACTGTTTGCCAACGGAGGGGAAGACCGGATTAACCAGGCCTTACTGAAAACCTTCAGCAGTATTGTTTATGCGGTCACGAAGACCTGGCTCAGGGATGAAATTCTGGGGATCTACCGCCAGAAAATGGCCACCAACTGGCCTTTTTCCTTGGTAACCAAGGGCTTTAACCGTAAAAACGCCATCAACGAGTTCTGTGATACTTACCTGGGGAAGGTGGTGCCTCAGTGGCCCCTGCAGCCTACGCGGGAGTATATTCAGCGCGCGCAGAAGCGCATTCCGAAAATCAAGCTGTTTGTCTACGGCTACTGCCGGGGGGCCGCCACCGCCCGGGCTTTTGCATGCGGGCTGGAGGCGCTGCTGGATAAAACCCCGATGCCCCTCAACGCGCCCAGTACCGCACCTGTAGGTAGCGTGGTGCCTTCTGGCCCCACGCTGCTGGGGATCCCTGTCAGCATCGACTTTCTGGGGCTGATGGATTCGGTTTCATCGGTGGGAGTACCGCATATTCTGCCGTCGGCCACCGGGCATCTGGGGTGGGCGGCCAACAGCCTTCAGCTGCCTAAAACGGCCGGACTGGTGAAAAGCTGCTGCCACTTCGTCGCCGGGCTGGAGCAGCACGGCGACCTGCCGCTGGACTCCATCCGCCGCCCGGATGGCAAATACCCGACGGGGGCGGTGGAAGTGGTTTACCCCGGCGTCCATGCCGATGTCGGCGGCGACTGCAAGGCCACAGAGCTGGGTAAGGTTCAGGCGGACGCCAGTCATTTGCTGTCGCAGATTGCCCTGCACGATATGTATGCCGCGGCCTTTGACGCCGGTGCGCCGTTAAGCGTTCCGCTTGAGGTTTTACCTGATGTTATTAAAGATAAAACCTACCGGATAATGCGTAATGATGTCCTTAATCAGTTCAAAATCTCACCCGAAGTCATCACCCGCTTCAACGCCTGGCAGGCCGCAAATGGGCAAAAGATGACAGAAGCCGCAATAAACGAAGCGGAAATCGCGGCGATTGCGATTGCGCAGGGCAAGGATCCTGTTCAGGCGGTCCGGCAGGCCCGGGATGCCGCGGCGAAAAAAGCCGAAGCCGCGCGCAAAAAAAGTGCTGAAGCGGGTAACGGGGGCAAACTGCCCCCGGCGGTGTACGTGCCGCTTAAAGCCAAAGCGCTGGAGGTGATTCTGGCGGATCACCTGAGCTGGATAACGGCCTGGCGCACCGAACGTTTTGCCAGCCCGGACATTGCTGCAAGGCACTACGCCATTCAGCCCTTTTACCAGCAGGCCCGCAACGACGATGCCGTACCGCGAGCAGATGTTCAGCCAGCGCAACAGAGCCGCAGCCCGCGTG
>JBAPXW010000003.1:0-48275 GCA_049284415.1 Leclercia sp. | reverse complement strand
ACGCCATTCAGCCCTTTTACCAGCAGGCCCGCAACGACGATGCCGTACCGCGAGCAGATGTTCAGCCAGCGCAACAGAGCCGCAGCCCGCGTGACGTCCCGCTTATCGATCAGGACCGGCTGGATCGTGCTGCAGGGATGTATGACTTTAGCCACACCGGGATTTTGGCCCTGCTGGCCCTGATATCGCTGGAGGTTATCCCCACCACCGCAACCGATCAGCTGGGGGGGAAGCTGATTGCCGCGCAGGATGCTGAGTTTATGCAGATCAAGAAAAACGGCGACGCCCGTCGACCCGCCTTAATGGCATCGCCGCAGGTGATGGACTTTTTTGATAATTACGTGCATGACACGGTGGCGAAATACAATCACGATCCGCTGCACTCCTCGCTGACGCACGGTTATTTTTCCCAGCGCACGGTGTACGACACGGATGACGATAACTGGGATTCCGTTAAGCAATTTGGCCAGCGAATAAAAGCCGTCGTCGATATTAATATCGGGGATATTGTCACTCAGGTACAAACCGATATGGCCGAACCGAAAACGGTCTCGGGCATTCTGGGGAAAATTTACCGGGATATCAGGAGTGGGGCATTTAAAGCACTCTTGCCTTAATGATTAGGGTGCAAGCAACGCGCCATCGTTAATTTATTCAAATAACACGCTGTTAATCAGTGTGATTGTCATCGCGCTTAGTATAGGGAAGACGTAAAGCCTATGTTCAAGGAAAAAAAAGCCGCAGATATTTCAGTGGTGGCCACCGCCATGCTGTGTGTCGCAGTCGTAACGTTGATAATCGTAAGTGGAGGGCTGGGATGGTGGCTCTTCAAAGCGAACCATGTCCTGCAATGGGCGGTGATCCGCGAGATCGCCCTGGTCTGTAGTATTCTCTGGGGGCTGATGCTCAGCATGCTAATGCTGGGATTTATTGTTTTCCGCCTGTTAATCAAAGATAAGGTGGATGGGCAAAAACAGCTCACGCCGTCGTTATCGGCAAAGAAAAAGCAGCGTTCCGCGCTGTTTCAGCCGCTGAAAAAACACCTCCGCCGCCGCTACGGCCCGTTCTGGCGCAATAAAGTCCGCCTGCTGCTGGTCACCGGCGAACCGTCACAGATTGCCGCCATCGCGCCGGGTCTTGCCGCAAAACAGTGGCTGGAGGGCAATCGCACGGTGCTGATCTACGGCGGCAGCCTGGCAACGTCCATGGATGAAGACCGCCTGAGTGCCCTGCGTACACTGCGCCGTCATCGTCCGCTGGACGGCATTGTGCTGGCGCTGGATGAGTCACAGGCCAACCCCAACCAGCTTGATATCAATCTGCGTACGCTGGAACAGACAGGTGAGGTGCTGCATTACCAGCCGCCGGTGTATCTGTGGCAGGTACGCGACAGCCTGTGGCCGCAGACTGAGCGGATCACCCAAACCGTGGGGGCGCTGTTTCCAGCGCGTGCCGTCCCGGAGGATATTGGCCAGCAGCTAAGCGCCATGTTGCCGCAGCTTACAGCCCAAGGGATGCAGCAGATAGGTGAGCATCTGCAGCATGATTATCTGCTGCGCTGTGCGCAGTGGCTGAAAACGGGGGGAATTGCCCACTGGCAGACGCTGTTAACGCCCTGGATGTCTGCGCAGCGGCGGGTTCCGCTCCGGGGACTGATGTTCAGCCCGCCTTTAGCAGCGGCTGAGGACAAGACCTCGGGCGTACATGAGCACCGCTGGGCGGCCCCGGCAGCCTGGCAGGGCGTCATGGATGATTGCGCCAGCGCCCGTGGCGTGCGGGTCGGTCTGCCGTGGGAGCATACGCTTAAAGTCTCGCTGTTGACGCTGCTTGCCCTGTGGGGACTCGGCAGCGTGGTGGCGTTTGCCGTCAACCGGCAACATATTATGGCGGCCGCGGACCGTGCGCAGCAGCTGGTCAGCGCGGATACGTTGAACGATCGGCATTTGATCGCGTTGCAAACGCTGCGCAACGATATCGGACGTCTGCAACATCAGCAGCAGCACGGCGCGCCCTGGTATCAACGTTTTGGTATGAATCACAACGCGGCGCTGCTGGTGGCGCTTATGCCGTGGTACGGACAGGTTAATAATCGGCTGATTCGCGATCCGGCTGCGCGTAGTCTGATGCAAAAGCTGACCACACTGATCAACCTGCCGCCGCGCAGTCCGCTGCGCGCAGCGCTGGCTAAGCCCGGTTACGATCAGCTGAAAGCGTATCTGATGATGGCGCATCCGGATAAGGCCAACGCAACGTTCTTTGCCCGGGCCATGAAAACCACGGAGCTGTCACAGCCCGGGCTGTCTCCTGCACTGTGGCAGAGTCTCGCCCCGGATTTATGGGCGTTTTACATGCAAAACCTGCCTGCGCAACCGGGCTGGAAAATTCAACCCGATACCCAACGCGTGGCGCAGGCCCGACGGGTGCTGCTGGAGCAGATCGGGCAGCGCAATGCCGAGAGCACCCTGTATGAAAATATGCTCAACGACGTGCGCCGCAACTATGCCGACATGACCCTGGAGGACATGACGCCACAGACGGATGCCCGCCGCCTGTTCACCACCGAGGACGCGGTGCCGGGCATGTTCACCCGCCAGGCGTGGGAGGGGGGGATTCAGGAGGCAATTGATAAAGCCGTGGCTTCTCGTCGGGATGAAATCGACTGGGTCCTGAGCGATAACCGCAAAACGGTCACCCATGATATTTCGCCGGAAGCGCTCAGACAGCGCCTGACAAACCGCTACTTTACCGATTTTGCCGGGAGCTGGCTGAGCTTCCTTAACGGCATCCGGCTTAACCCGGCATACAACATTTCCGATGTCACCGACCAGCTTACCCTGACCGGCGATGTACGCCAGTCACCTTTGATCGCGCTGATGAACACCCTGGCCTGGCAGGGGCAGGCCGGACAGCGGGGCGAGGCCATGTCGGATTCGCTGGTCAAATCAGCCAAAAAACTGATCGGGAAAAGTGAGTTGCCCGCCATTGATCAGCAGGCGGCAGGCCCGGCCGGGCCACTGGAAAGCACCTTCGGTCCGCTACTCACGCTGATGGGTAAAAACACCGCCCAGAACGTGATGACCGCAGACAGCACGCTCAGCCTGCAGACGTACCTCACCCGGGTCACCCGCGTGCGGCTCAAACTCCAGCAGGTGGCTAACGCCCCCGATCCGCAGGCGATGATGCAGCAGCTGGCCCAGACGGTCTTTCAGGGTAAAAGTGTGGACCTCACCGACACGCAGGCCTATGGCAGCCTGGTGGCGGCCAGTCTCGGCGAAGAGTGGACCCGCTTCGGGGAGACGATGTTTGTCCAGCCGTTGACCCAGGCGTGGGAAACGGTCCTGCAGCCGTCGGCCGCCAGCCTGAACGACCAGTGGCAGCGGTCGATCGTGGCCAACTGGCACTCGGCCTTTGACGGTCGTTACCCGTTCGCTGCCGGTAAAAACGATGTTTCCCTGCCGATGCTGGCGGAGTTTGTGCGCAAGGACAGCGGACGGATCGATCGCTTCCTGACCACGCAGCTGGGCGGGGTCCTGCATAAGGAAGGCAGCCGCTGGGTAGCGGATGAAACCAACAGCCAGGGACTGACGTTCAGCCCGGCATTCCTGGACGCGGTGAACCAGCTGAGTCAGCTGTCAGACATTCTGTTTACCGACGGCAGCCAGGGGATTGGTTTTGAGATGCAGGGGGTAGCGATGCCGGAGATTGTTGAAACGCAGCTGACGCTCGACGGCCAGAAGCTGCACTACTTCAACCAGCTGGCCGACTGGCAAAGTATCCGCTGGCCGGGTGTTATTAATAAGCCCGGCGCGATGCTTACCTGGACTTCTACCGCTGCCGGAGCACGACTGCTGGCCAACCACAGCGGCGCCTGGGGCGCGATCCGCCTGCTCGAACAGGCGAAGCGGGAGAAAGTCAGCAATGGTCTGTTCCGCTTAACGCTGACGGCACCCGATAATCGTCAGCTTCAGTGGCTGTTGCGCACCGAGCTGGGGGACGGCCCGCTGGCGCTGCTGAAACTGCGTAACTTCGCGTTGCCAGAAGCGATATTCAGCGTTAATGCAGCCGTTTATGCAGACGCCTTCCCACCAGCAGCGCCACACACAACATCAGCGCAATAAACGCCCCCACGCCATCCCAGCCGTAGCGATGCCAGAACACCCCGCCGAGCGTACCGGCGATGCTGGAGCCCAGATAGTAACTGAACAGATACAGCGACGAGGCCTGGCCTTTGGCGCGACGCGCGCGCGGGCCAATCCAGCTGCTGGCGACCGAGTGGGCGGCGAAAAAGCCCGCCGAGAAGAGCAGCATCCCGGCAAAAATGATCCAAATATTCGCCAGCAGCGTCATCAGCACGCCCGCCAGCATAATGCCCGTCGAGGCCAGCATCACCGGGCCGCGTCCATATCGGGTGGTCATTGCCCCGGCTTTCGGTGAGCTCCAGGTCCCGGTCAGATAGGCGACCGACAGCAGGCCCACCAGCGCCTGGCTCAGATGCCAGGGTGACAGCATCAACCGGTAGCCAATGTAGTTAAACAGGGTGACAAAAGAGCCCATCAGCAGGAAACCGGTAAGAAACAGCAGCGGCAGGCCTTTATCGCGCCAGTGCAGACGAAAGTTAATCAGCAGGGTTTTGGGCCGCAGGGCCGTCGGGCGAAAGTGACGCGACTCCGGCAGAATTTTCCAGAACATCAGCGCGGCAGCCAGTGCAAAACAGCCAATCACGGCCAGCGCCACCCGCCAGCTAAAGAAGTCCGTAAACACCCCGCTCAGCAACCGTCCGCTCATCCCGCCAATCGAATTGCCGCTGATATATAACCCCATTGAAAACGCCACAAAGCTGGGATGGATCTCCTCGCTGAGATAAGTCATACCGACCGCTGCCACGCCGCTCAGGGAGAGCCCAATCAGCGCGCGCATGACCAGGATCCCGTGCCAGCTGGTCATCATCGTCGACAGTAACGTGCAGACCGAGGCCAACAGCAGGGCGGTGACCATCACCTGCTTGCGCCCGATGGCATCGGAGAGCGGGCCGGTAAACAGCAGCCCAACGGCCAGCATCCCGGTAGAAACAGAGAGCGAAATACTGCTGCTGGCAGGGGTGACGCCAAACTCCTGGGAGAGCACCGGCAGGATCGGCTGCACGCAGTAGAGCAGGGCGAAGGTCGCCAGTCCGGCGGAAAACAGCGCCAGCGTGACGCGCATAAACTGCGGGGTGCCGCGCTTGATCAGCTGAACCGGCTGCGGTGTGTTCGGTAGGGTTTCGATCTCGCCGGTCGCGGCGATATCTGCGGACAGTGTACGACTCACGTAAGTTCCTTGCTTCAACATCCCCGTGATTGAGGGTGACGGGTATGACCACAAGGATCAGGGTAGGAAAATGTAAATATTCTGTCTAATATATTAATAATCTCAAATGATACTTTTAAAATATGAATATCGAACTGCGTCACCTGCGCTACTTTGTCGCCGTCGCTGAGGAGCTGCATTTTGGCCGGGCGGCGGCGCGGCTGAACATCTCCCAGCCGCCGCTGAGCCAGCAAATTCAGGCCCTTGAGCTGCAGGTGGGGGCCCGCCTGCTGGCCCGCACCAACCGCAGCGTGGGGCTGACGGCGGCCGGGAAGCAGTTTCTGGCCGACAGCCGCCAGATCCTCAGCCTGGTGGATGAGGCGGGAGCCAGAGCCGCCAGGCTGCATCACGGCGAGACCGGCGAGCTGCGGCTGGGTTTTACCTCTTCTGCGCCCTTTATCAGCGCGGTGTCAGAGACCCTCTCGTCGTTTCGTCGCGTCTACCCGGACGTACATATTCAGACCCGGGAGATCAACACCCGGGAGCAGATCATTCCGCTCAACGAAGGCTCTCTCGATCTTGGCCTGATGCGCAATACGCCGCTGCCGGACACCCTGGCGTGGCAGCGCATTCTGCGTGAACCGCTGCTGGCGATGATCCACCGGGACCATCCCCTGGCGGCGAAGCCGGTCGTTTCGCTGGTGGAACTGGCGCAGGAGCCGTTTGTCTTTTTCGACCCGCATGTGGGCACCGGTCTGTACGACGATATTCTCGGCCTGATGCGCCGCTACGGGCTGGCACCGGTCATTGCCCAGGAAGTGGGGGAGGCGATGACCATTATTGGCCTGGTGGCGGCGGGACTTGGGGTGTCGATCCTGCCCGCCTCGTTCAGACGCGTGCAGCTGAGCGAAATGCGCTGGGTGCCGATAGCCGAACCGGATGCCGTTTCCGAAATGTGGCTGGTATGGCCTAAGCATCATGAACTCAGCGCAGCGGCACAGCGTTTCAAAATGCAGTTGATAACCGCCTCGCCGGGTGGCTAAAGCCGAAAAAATGGGGGCAAAAACGTGCTGCAAATCACAAGCCTAAGTAAAAATTTGACGATGACTGTAGAAGTGCTTCACCATAGCCCACAGTTTATTTCGAAGCGCGAAAATAAGGGAGTAGGTGGTGGTTGCTGATAGTCAGCCTGGGCACATAGATCAGATTAAGCAGACCAATGCGGGCGCGGTATATCGCCTGATTGATCAGCTTGGCCCGGTCTCGCGTATCGATCTTTCCCGTCTTGCACAGCTGGCACCCGCCAGTATTACCAAGATTGTGCGTGAAATGCTCGAAGCCCATCTGGTGCAGGAAACGGAAATTCAGGAGCCGGGCAGTCGTGGCCGTCCGGCAGTGGGGCTGATGGTGGAAACCGAAGCCTGGCACTATCTCTCTTTGCGCATCAGCCGTGGTGAAATTTACCTCGCCCTGCGCGATCTGAGCAGCAAGCTGGTGGTGGAAGACCGGCTCGAGCTGGCGCTGCACGCCGAGCAGCCGCTCGAAATGCGGATCGTCGCGCTTATCGACCAGTTCTTTATTCATCATCAGCACAAGCTGGAGCGTCTGACGGCCATCGCCATCACCCTGCCGGGGATCATTGATACCGAAAACGGCATTGTGCACCGGATGCCGTTTTACGAAGACGTCAAAGAGATGCCGCTGGGCGAAGTGCTGAAAAATCATACCGGCGTCCCGGTCTTTATTCAGCATGACATCAGCGCCTGGACGATGGCCGAGGCCCTGTTCGGCGCTTCCCGTGGCGCGCGCGACGTGATTCAGGTGGTGATTGACCACAACGTGGGCGCCGGGGTGATCACCGACGGTCGCCTGCTGCACGCAGGTAGCAGCAGCCTGGTGGAGATTGGCCATACGCAGGTCGATCCTTACGGCAAGCTCTGCTACTGCGGCAACCACGGCTGTCTTGAGACCATTGCCAGCGTCGACAGCGTGCTGGAGATGGCGCAGGTGCGCCTAAGCCAGTCGATGAGTTCGACGCTGCATGGCCAGCCGCTGACCGTGCAGTCGCTCTGCCAGGCCGCCCAGCAGGGGGATTTGCTGGCAAAAGATATCATTACTGGCGTGGGTACCCACATCGGACGCATTCTCGCCATCATGGTGAATTTGTTTAATCCGCAAAAAATTCTTATCGGTTCCCCGCTGAGCCAGGCGGCGGAGGTGCTGTTCCCGGCCATCGCCGACTGTATCCGGCAGCAGTCGCTTCCGGCCTACAGTAAGCACATCGCGGTAGAAAGCACCCAGTTTACCAATCAGGGGACGATGGCGGGCGCGGCGCTGGTGAAAGACGCCATGTATAACGGCTCGCTGCTGATCCGTCTGTTGCAGGGTTAACTGTTTTTTATAAATTTACCAAAAATTGCGCTATCTCAAGCTGAGCAGATAGCGCATGCCTTAGACTCCCTCCACTGAATTATTTCCTTGGCTTATATTTTCAAAGCATAACGGTGGAGTGAGTGATGCTTAAGCGTTTCTTTGTAACGGGTACTGATACCTCTGTCGGCAAGACGGTTGTATCCCGCGCCTTGCTGCAATCCTTAATGGCAGGCGGTAAAAGCGTGGCTGGGTACAAGCCGGTAGCCAAAGGCAGTAAACAGACGCCAGAGGGATTGCGCAATAAAGATGCGCTGGTGCTGCAAAGCGTCTCCTCCCTTGAACTGCCATATCATGCCATTAACCCGATTGCGCTCAGCGAAGAAGAAAGCAGCGTGGCGCACAGCGGGCCGGTCAATTACACCCTGCTGTCGAACGGTCTTGCCAGTCTGAGCGAGAAGGTCGATCACGTGGTGGTTGAAGGCACCGGCGGTTGGCGCAGCCTGATGAACGATTTACGCCCGCTCTCCGAGTGGGTGGTGCAGGAGCAGCTTCCGGTGCTGCTGGTAGTGGGCATCCAGGAAGGCTGTATTAACCACGCGCTGCTGACGGCGCAGGCCATCGCCAATGACGGTCTGCCGCTGGTGGGCTGGGTGGCAAACCGCATCAACCCAGGACTGGCGCACTATGCTGAAATCATCAATGTGCTGAGCAAAAAGCTCCCGGGCCCTCTGGTGGGTGAGCTGCCTTATCTGCCGCGCGCCGAGCAGCGGGAACTGTCGCAGTACATCGATTTAACGCGGCTCGGCCGCGCGCTCACCGTAGATCGCGTTCTGGCGTAACGCCCGCGACAGCGTTGAGGCCAGCACGCAGGCCAGCAGTAAACCGGGCAGGAGCGCATATTGCCCGGTCATTTCACAGACCATCAGCGCCGACATCACTGGCGCATGGGTAGTGGCAGCCAGCAGGGTTGCCATCCCGGTTAATCCCAACAGCGTGGCCATCTCCGCCTGCGGCAGCCAGATCCCGGCCAGCTGCGCAAACAACATCCCTGACGCCATGCCGATAAACAGCGTCGGCGTAAACACCCCGCCCGGCGCACCGGACCCGCTGCTCGCTAACACTGCCAGTAACTTACACACAAACACCCCTGCGAGAATCGACAGTAGCGGCGGCGACAGTAGCCAGGCCTGCACCACGCTGTAGCCGTTCCCCCAGACCGATGGCGTGAGAAGCGACAGCCCCCCGACGATTGCCCCGCCGAGCGCCAGTTGCCAGGGCGGGGAGAGCTTCAGGCGTAAAAACAGGTTATGGCTGGTGTCCATCAGCCACATCAACAGCGGACCGCCGACACCGGCCAGCAATCCCAGCGCGAACATCAGGCCATAGTCTGCGCCATCGGGCGCGGCGCTCAGATGCACTTCATACAGCAGGCTGGCGCCAGGGCTCAGCAGACGTGTAGTCAGCAAGGCCACCACCGCCGCGATGATCACCGGGCCGAGCGAAGCCAGCATTAACGTGCCAAACAGGATCTCGGCGATAAACAGACTGCCCGCCAGCGGGGCGTGATAGGCGCTGGCCATCCCTGCCGCTGCCCCGCAGGCGATCCACAGTTTCCACTCGCGCTGCGGGGTAAAACGGCGGGCAAAGAACGAGGCCGCCAGCGCGGCCAGCAGGATCATGGCCCCTTCGCGGCCAATAGCGCTGCCGCTGGCGACCACCAGCAGCGACGCCAGCGATTTCACCAGGCTGGCGGCATAGTCGAACTCACCGTTTTCGGTTTCCAGCGCTTCCATATAATCAGTTGGGGCATGGGGGCGCTGCTGGTTCATTCGCTGCCATCCCCACAGCAGCAGGCCCGCCGCCAGCCCGCCCAATGCCGGGGTTAACGCCCGTCGCCAGGGCGCCAGCCCGCTGGCCGCGTTCACCAGGCTGCCGCTGTCGTTACTGAGAAACAGCCACTTGAGCAGATACATGGCATGACGGAACAGGGCCACAGCCAGCGCGGCCAGCACGCCGGTCACGGTGGCAATCAGAAGCCGTCGAAACATCGCGCGGATGTCGGGATACGCATGAAGACGTTGCATCGGTTACGCATAATGAGGGGAGATACAATATTGTGGGGGCAAAACACGGGGTTAGCAAAAGGTATGGCTGCGGCGCGCACGGATTGCTCCCTCTCCCGTTGGGAGAGGGGTGAGGGGGAACATGCTGGCACTTGTGGTGATTCCGTTCACTTTACCTTCCTCATTGGTACAGGAAGAAAAGGGCTTAACTGTCGCTATAAATATTCAGCGCCCGGCGCGTACGGCCTGAGCTCAGGTACTCCGCAATATAGTCCTGCGAAATTTCGCCGTTGTAACGCCCGTCCTCATCGACAATCGGCATCCAGCTGGCGTTACTCTCATACAGACGCGAGAGCACCACGCGCAGGTTGTCTTCCGCTTTGCCGGTCATGCGGAACGGATGCAGTAAATCGGCGCAGGTACCGCTGGCGTGACGCGCTTCGCGACGCTTCACAAAGCCCAGCGGTTTGCCCTCGTCGTCCACCACGGTGATCGCGCGGATATCGTTATCGTCCATGGTGGCAAACGCCTCCACCAGCGGGGTCGCGCCTCGCACTGTAATGGTCGGCTGCTGGTCGGTCACGTCGCCGGCCGAGACCAGCAGCAGGCGTTTCAGCGTGCGATCCTGGCCGACAAACGACCCGACAAACTCATTTGCCGGTTTGGCCAGCAGTTCATCCGGGCTGGCGCACTGGACGATTTTTCCCTGCCGGAAGACGGCGATGCGGTCGCCCAGCTTCAGCGCTTCATCGATATCATGACTCACCAGCATTACCGTCTTTTTCAGCTTGCGCTGCATCTCAAGGAACTGATTCTGGATCACCTCGCGGTTAATCGGGTCGACCGCGCCGAAAGGTTCATCCATCAGCAGTACCGGAGGATCCGCCGCCAGGGCGCGGATCACGCCGATACGCTGCTGCTGCCCGCCGGACATTTCGCGCGGATAGCGGTTCAGGAACTTATGCGGATCCATCGCCACCATATCCATCAGCTCTTCGGCCCGGCTTTTACAGCGCGCTTTGTCCCAGCCCAGCATCCGCGGTACGACGGTGATGTTCTCTTCGATAGTCATGTTCGGGAACAGGCCAATCTGCTGGATAACGTAGCCGATATTGCGGCGCAGGGTCACGGTGTCCATGTCGCTGGTGTCTTCGCCGTTAATCAATATCTTCCCACTGCTGGGAGCGATCAGGCGGTTAATCATCTTGAGGGTAGTGGTTTTCCCGCAGCCGGACGGGCCGAGCAGGACGCACATTTCCCCTTCAGGCACGTTCAGGTTGACGTTATCCACGGCCTTCACGTTCTGGCCTTGTTTCTGTGAAAATTGTTTGGTGAGGTTTTCCAGTTTTATCATTATCGAATCCCCTTTGGAGTCAGAACGACCTGCAGACGATGCAGCAACGCGTCGAGCACAATCGCTAAAAGACAAATCATCAATGCGCCAGCAATCAGCATACGAATATCACTCCCGCCGATGCCGTTCAGCAGCAGCAGACCCAGTCCGCCTGCGCCAATTACCGCGGCAATCGCCATCACGCCGATGTTCATTACCACCGCGGTGCGGATGCCGCCGAAAATCACCGGCAGCGCCATCGGAATTTCTACCCAGCGCAGACGCTGCCAGAAGGTCATCCCGATGCCGCGACCCGCTTCGCGCAGGCCGGGCGGCAGGCTGTCCAGCGCGGTATGGGTGTTACGTACAATCGGCAGCAGCGAGTAAAGAAACACGGCGGTGATCGCGGGCAGGGCGCCAATCCCCTGACCGATCAGCGAAAACAGCGGGATCATCAGGCCGAACAGGGCAATAGACGGGATGGTCAACACCAGCGTGGCAATCCCCAGCACCGGCGTTGCCAGCCATTTATGGCGCACAATTAAAATGCCCAGCGGCACGCCGATAACGATCGCTAAGCCGACGGCCAGCGCCACCAGCCACAGATGCTGCAGCGTCAGGGTCAGCAAATAGTCCCAGTTATCAAGAATGTAGTGAATCGTCTCCATAGCGCCTCCTACAGCAACTGTTTGCTACGCAGGAACTCACGGGCGACCTGCTGGGGTGACTGATGATCGATATCCACCTTCTTATTAAGCTCGGTGATAACGTCGTTATTAAGCTGGCTGGAGAGGGTATTCAGCGCCTCCTCCAGACCCGGATGGGCTTCCAGCGTGTCTTTACGTACCACTGGGGTCACCGCATAGCTCGGGAAGAAGCCTTTATCATCTTCCAGCACTTTCAGGTCAAAGCCCTTCACGCGACCGTCGGTGGTGTAGATAAGCCCGGCGTCGACAAAGCCGTCACGCACCGCGTTATAGACCAGTCCCGGGTCCATCTGACGGATCTGCGGGCGGTCCAGCTCCATCTTGTAGGCCGCCTGCAGCGGTTTCATCCCGTCGCTGCGTCCGCTAAATTCCAGGTCTAAACCCAGCAGCCAGTTGTTATCCGGATCGGTTTTGCGGACCTGTTCAATTTTTGCCACCAGTTCCGACAGGGTGTTGATATGTTCCGCTTCGGCGCGTTTACGCTGCATCGCAAAGGCGTAGGTGTTGTTCATGTCCGCCGGGTTAAGCCATACGAGGCCATGCTTCGCGTCCAGGCGTTTTACCGTTGCGTAGGATTCCTCGGGCGACAGGCGTTCGTTGATGTGGTTAAAGATGATCAATGAGGTGCCGGTGTACTCCCAGGTCATATCAACCTGTTTGTTGATCATCGCGTTACGGGAAATCACCGTCGCAATGTTGGTTTGCGGCTGCACCTGAAAGCCTTTTTTCTGCAGATACTGCACGGTCATCGCCGAGAGAATGTGCTGCTCGGTAAAGCTCTTGGTTGCCAGAATCAGCGGCGCGGCGAGCGTCTGGCTGGTAAAGAGCGCGGCAGCGCACAGCGCCGTCAGGCTGGAGAACAGTCTCATAAAAGCTCCTTGTTATTGTTATTGTGCGAGGTGCGGGCTCATCAGACGCCCCAGCGCCGCCAGCAGCGTATCCAGAATTAACGCGAACAGGGCGGTAGCCGCGGCACCCAGGATCAGCGTCGGGAAATCATTCAGGTATATCCCGGGGAAAATCAGCTCGCCGTAGCTGCTGGCGCCAATCAGGAAGGCCAGCGGTGCCGTACCTACGTTAATCGCGGTGGCAATGCGGATCCCCGAGAGCATCACCGGCCAGGCGTTCGGAATTTCAACCTGACGCAGGCGCTGCCATTTGGTCATCCCGATGCCGTTTGCTGCTTCCAGCAGCGACGACGGCACGGAGCACAGTCCGGCATAGGTGTTACGCACAATCGGCAGTAACGAGGCCAGGAACAGGGCGATGATGGCAGGCGTATCGCCGATGCCAATCACCACCATCGCCAGGGCCAGCACGGCCAGCGGCGGCAGCGTGTTGCCGACGTTAAAGATTTGCATCACATATTCGGCGATCCCTTTTGCCGCCGGACGGCTCAGGAGAATACCGCTTGGAACGCCCACCAGCAGGGCAAAGAACATGGAGGAGAAAACCAGGATCAGGTGCTGTTGCCCAAGATAGACAAGGTCAACCTGGCGCGCTTTGATGGTCTCAAGCCCAATTCCCCAGGTGAGGAGGGCAAGGGCCACGATAATTGCGCCGACAAAAAGCAGCGAACGTTTGAGTAATGGGTGCATTGCGGTGTGTCTCCCTGTGCGCATGCGTTATAGCAACCACCGGTTGCCTGTTGTTATGCCATGATTCGGCAGGGGTATTTCAGCTATAGCAAGGGAATGGAAAGGGTTCCAGCGAAGCGGCAAAATCAGTAACCCTATGAATCCAGTGGCAACTTAAGTTAAGCCTTATGGGATAAGGGCTGGATGGGGGCAGGCAGAATAGTCCTAAAGAGATGCGTTAAAAGTGACACCGTAACGTAAGGAGAGCAGCCCGCACGACTGACGTGCGGGTTTGCAGGGGCTAAAGCATGCCGTTATTACCGTGGCGTAAAAAGGCCGGGCGTTGGTTTAAGCGTGCGAACCAGGCCTCAATGGCGGGCACCTCGGGATGGTCAAAGGGCGTCATCTTCCAGCGGTTTACCGATAACCCCAGCACCACATCGGCAAGGGTAAACGTATCACCTGCCGCCCACGCGTTGGTGCGTTGCAATTGCTGCTCGAGGATCGCGATGCAGTGGTTCCACTCGGTTATTCCTGCGGCGATTCGGGCGGGATCGTTATAGTCCGGGTTTTTGCGCCCCAGCGCCGGAAAAACATAGCGCCAGGCGTTGTTAAATTCGGTGGCTTGCCAGTCCATCCAGCGCTCGACGTTGGCACAGGCCTGCGGTTCAGTGGGCAACAGATCGTTACGCCCGGCAATACGTGCCAGATAGCGGCAAATGGCGTTGGATTCCCACAACACGAAATCACCGTCAATCAGCACCGGCACCATGGCGTTGGGGTTTAAGGCGCGAAAGGCATCCGTTTCTGTAGACGCAAAGCCGCTGCCGTAATCCTCCTGCTGATAGTCGAGGCCTGCTTCTTCGCAGGTCCAGAGCACTTTACGCACGTTGATTGAGGTGGTTTTGCCGAGGATGTTGAGCATGGTGCTAGTGTCCTTCAGAAGGGGAGATCTCAGCACAATACAGTAGTCGTGGAGGGGGGTAAGGGCAAATTCTGGTGGGGTGCGATTGCACAGGACCGTTAATGTTAGTCTGACACTCCCCTTTATTCACATTACGGGGAGTGCCAGTCCATCGTCCTGGCTAAAATTAATGCACAAATAATGCAATCAAAATAATAATAGGGATCGGCACGCCGAGGAAAAATAACAGTAAAGAACGCATTTTTATTCTCCTGAACAGTTACTGGAAATGATTATAAATCACGCTGGCGCCCACCAAAGGTTGCACACAGGCTGGCAACAAAGGCACCTGACAAGAGTGAAACAAATGTCCACAACGCGAGGTAACTTGACGTTGTACGCGCCTTATCGGCCGCTTCTTTCGCCTGTGCTTTAACGTCTTGCACCTTGGTCTGCGCTTTTGCGTAAATATTCTGTACCCGCTGCTCTGCCTCTTGTTGATTCATTCCCGTATTTTGCGCCACTAAACTGGCCACATATTTAAGGTCATCTGCCGGAAGTGCACCCGTATTAATGCTGTTCAGAAAAATGCCTGCGACCTCTGCTGATTGTTCTGGCGTAACAGGTTTCACCTGCGGTTGACCTGGCGTCATTGCGTCTGATGACGCAGCATCCGTAGGCTGTGCCGGGCTGGTAGTCGTTCTGAATAATGAATTAACGAAATATCCCATTGATGAGTTTGATTCGCCATTCGATGCACTCGCCATTCCAGTCATCGATAACGATGAGACGCCGCCTGCGACCGAGCCTACGGCTTTTGCGCCACCGCCGATAATCGAGCCAATGGCGGTGGTGAGTAACATGGCGGAGACGAGTGCTGCCACAGCCCATGCAAGGAATCCATGCGCGGTGTCGCGGAAATAAACCTCATCAGTGTGCGTATCGATCCATTTAGAGCGGAGTCGACCTGCCAGATAGCCCCCCATCCCTGATGCCGCGATTTGCGTGAACATCAGCCATGCAATCGTTGCGATGCCGATGGTGCCTGCATCCACCCCTTGATTGCCATAAGGTGAAACTGAAGAGAGCCCCAGGCCGACACCCAGCATAAGTAAGAGCATGGCGAGAGACGCTGCGCCCGCTGCACCGGCAAATATCGCACCCCAGGAGACGGCACTGCTATTTGTGGTGGGCGGAGAGACGTACTGTTCTATATTCCCGCTGGCAACAGATGAGCGGTGAACAGGGGTATAATCACTTGTCATATCAAATATCCCAATCAATATAATCCAGAAAAAGCACGCCTGTAATAACTGCGCGATTAATAAGTGAGCAATCGTGTGATTATCACCTGCGTATTGTTGGCGTGATATAAAGCATCAGCCAGAAAAATAACGAATTAGATAGTGTGTGAAATGCTACGCGTCTCACTATAAACTACTGATCTAATAGTAGTAGATTGTTTTCAATTAACCATCGGTTGTTCGAAAAAAAATTAATCATCGAAACCTAATTGATTGAAATTAAGTGTGTTAGCGCTTTGGGATGTTATAGATTTAGATTGATTGCCTTTATTTCTTATCCCATGTGTGTGTGGCGCGGGATAATTACGCTTCGCTTGCTGAGGCGTTATAGGAATAATCCTAAAGCACGACGTGGAGAGAGTATTAATTGTTGTTAGGAATTGTCTTTAAATGATAACGAGCCGCCAAAAAATAAAAAATGACGCTACGCTTATTCAGGCAACAACCTAACTTACCGGCCATAACAGGAGTTATACGATGAACGAAGATCGCATTAGCGGTAACTGGAAGCAGTTCAAAGGTAAAGTGCAGGAACAATGGGGCAAGCTTACGAACGATGATATGGATGTCGTAGAGGGAAAACGTGAGCAATTGGCTGGGCGCATTCAGGAGCGTTACGGCTATACCAAAGAGCAAACTGAGCAAGAGATGAAAACCTGGGAAGATCACAACCGCTACAAATGGTGATTCTTCTGGCAGCCCGTTCCGGGCTGCCTTCCTGTTTGCGTCGCCCCTTAGCGGCGACGCATATCTGAAAAAATAACCATCCCAATTCCCGCCAGAATAATAGCGCTGGCCAGCGCGATGCGCAGCGTAAGTCTTTCATCCAGCAAAATTACGCCGCCGAGCGTGGCTAGGCACGGTACGCTGAGCTGCACGGTGCTGGCGGTGGTGGCGTTCAGTACGGGCAGCAACGAATACCAGAGTAAATAGGCTCCGCCAGAGGTTAATGCTCCTGAAATAACGCCCAGCGTGAATCCGTGAATATCAAGGTGCAGACTGGAAGAGAAGAACACGGGGATAATTAAGGCTACCGGGACGGAGAGAATAAAGTTTCCGGCCGTGGCGGCGGCTGCATCGGTAATTTTTTTACCTCTGATGCTATACAACGCCCAGGCTAGACCCGCAGCGATCATCATGGTCGACGCCAGTAACGACGGTCGTTCAGCGCCAGGCAGCAGCAACAGGGCGATCCCGGCCAGTGCCCCGAGTATCCCGGTTATTTTTAATACGGCGAGTTTTTCCCCCTGTATGACTCCCCATGTGGTCATGACCAACTGAACCGTGCCAAACAGCAGAAGCGCGCCCGTCCCGGCACTGAGAGACACATACGCAATGGAGAATGCAAAAACATACAGGCTAAGAAACAGCGCATTGATCCACGTAAACGCCGGCTTTTTTCGCCCGGAGGCGATCTGCAGAAACAGATAAAGGGCAATCGCGCCGCTGATCACTCGCAGGCTGCTGAACGACACGGCATCAGCATGCAGGCCCTTCAGTGCGATGCGACAAAGAACCGAGTTTCCAGCAAACGCCACCATCGCAATCATTATCTTAATCAGCAAAACCGCACCCTTACCTGAGTCTGGCGTTAGCGAACCGCATGACTCCAGTATAGGCGGCTTAATGTTGTCCCTGAATGACCTCCACGATCTGACCGCCCATCATCCGGGCTTCCGCTTCGCTGTGGGTCACCATCAGGGCGGTCTGACCCGCTTCGCGCAAAATATCCCGCACCTCCAGGCCAATACGCTCCCGCGTGCGGCTGTCCAGGCTGGAGAAGGGTTCGTCCAGCAGCAGAATTTGTGGTCGCGGGGCGAGGGCGCGGGCCAGCGCGATTCGCTGCTGCTGCCCGCCGGAAAGCTGATGAGGATAGTGGCCGGCATGGCTGCTGAGTTCGACCATCTTCAACAGTTCATCGACTCTTTGTGACTGCTGGTCGCGCGGCAGTCGACGCAGGCCAAAGGCGACATTCTCTTCGGCAGTAAGATGCGGAAACAGGGCGTATTCCTGAAACACCATACCCGTTTGCCGCTTCTCCGGCGGCAGATGCAGCCGGTGTCCGGCGACCTGCTGGCTGGCGATATAGATATTGCCTTCGATGACCCGTTCAAACCCGGCAATCGCCCGCAGGACGGTGGTCTTGCCGCAGCCGGAGGCCCCCAGCAGACAGGTCAGTTCGCCTTTGCGGATCGCCAGCGAAAAGCCGTTCAGCACCCGGTGCCGACCGCCGCTGTAGGCAACGTGAATGTTCTCAAGACGCAGCGCAATTTCTGACATCATCTCTTCCTTTGCCTCGACGCTGATGGCGCGTCAGCAGGATCACCGGCAGGATCCCCGCCAGCACAATCAACAGGGCGGCAATGGCCCCGTCTTCGTAAGTACCCCGGGCCGCTTCGGCGTACAGCAGGGTGGCGAGGGTCTCAAAGTTAACCGGGCGCAGCAGTAAGGTGGTGGGCAGCTCTTTCATGGCGTCGGCAAACACCAGCAGGGCGCTGCTGACCAGCGCCGGGCGCAGCAGCGGAAAGTGAACGCGGGTAAAGGTGCGACCGCCGCTTTCGCCCAGCGATCTCGAGGCCTGCTCCAGCGTCGGTGAAATGCGCGCCAGCCCGGAATCCAGCGCCCCGATGGCTATGGTCTGAAAGCGGATCGCACAGCAGATCACCAGCAGCACGCCCGCCGACATCAGGGGCAGCCCGCGCATGCCCAGCAAATCCGCCAGCCATCGATCCAGCGCCATCGCCGGCGTCAGAAAACCAATAGCCAGAAGGGTGCCCGGCACCGCGTAGCCCAGCGAAGCCAGCCGCATCACCCCGCGCCGCACGCCCTGCGCCGGATTGCCCATCGCCATGTGCCGCGCGTTCCACGCTACCAGCAGGCTGACCGCCACCACCACCAGCGTGACGCCCGCAGCCAGGGTCAGGGTGTTCTGCAACGCCCCCAGCAGCTGGGATGAGATCGGCGCATCGTCCGCCAGCCGTTTAGCACTCTCCCAGGCCAGAAAACTGACCGGGGCGATAAACCCCAATACCACCGGCAAAGCCACCAGCGTACACAGCAGGCCACCGCGCCAGCCGCCGACGGTGACCGGGGCAATGTCGCGACTGCTGCGGGAGCTAAACCCTTGCTTTGAGCGGCCATACCTCTCCACCGACAGCAGGGCGAAAATCAACACCAGCATCAGGCAGGCGATTTGCGCCGCCGCCGCGAGATCGGAGCGGGTGATCCAGGTGGTGTACACCGTGACCGTCAGGGTCTGGACGCCAAGAAACTCCGAGGCGCCGATATCGTTGAGGGTTTCAAGCAGGGCCAGGCTCAGCCCGACCGCCAGCGCCGGACGCGCCATCGGCAGCGCCACCCGAAAGAATGCGCCCGTCGCGCTGCAGCCGAGGGTGCGGGCTGCCTCCATAAGGTTGGCCGGCTGGCTGATAAACATCGCCCGGGTGGTTAAGTACACGTAGGGGTACAGTACCAGCCCTAGCAGCAGGATCGCGCCGGGCAGGGAGCGCAGATCCGGCAGGCGGAACTGACGCGGGCTATCGTAGCCCAGCACCCAGCGCAGGGCGGTTTGCAGCGGGCCAATCGGGTGGAGCAGATCCAGCCAGGCAAAGGCGACAATGTAGGTCGGCATCGCCAGCGGCAGTAGCAGCGCCCAGCTCAGAATCCGACGGCCCGGGAACGACCAGGCGGTCACCGCCCAGGCACAGCCGACGCCGATAATTGTCACCATCAGCCCCACGCCCGTCAGCAGCAGAGCGGTGTTGATCACCGCCGTGGGCAGCACAAAGCGCAGCAGGTTTTGCCAGTGGGACAGGTCCGCGTGGAAGGCCTGCCAGACCAGCGCCAGAATGGGCGCGCAGACGCCCAGCGCAATCAGGATCGCGCTGACATTGAGAGGGGTAAAAAGCGACTGCGGCCCGGAAACCAGGCCGCGGATCGTGGTTAAACCTGACGATTTATTGATCGAATCCAACTTTGTCTACCAGCAGGCTGGCCTGTTTACGGTGTTTCACAATTTCGGTCAGCGGGATGTTGTCGACGTTAATTTCGCCGATGGTCGAGCTGATAATCGGATCCAGCGCTACGCCCTTCAGCACCGGGTATTCATAGTTGGCGCGGGCATAGATCTGCTGGGCAGGGGCAGAGACCAGATACTCCATCAGCTTGACGGCGTTGTCTTTATTTGGCGCATTGCGTGCCACCGCCGCGCCGCTGATGTTGACGTGCGTGCCGCCATTCTCAAAGGTCGGTTTCACTACCTTGATGGCATCCCCCCATTTGCGGGCGTCGCTGCCCTCTTTGGCGCTCTTCATCTGCCCGACGTAGTAGGAGTTGGCGAGGCCCACATCGCAGATCCCGCCGAGGATATCGCGGGCAACGTCGCGGTCGCCGCCGGTCGCTTTACGCGCCAGATTATCCTTTACGCCACGCAGCCAGGTTTCGGTTTTGGCTTCGCCGTGGTGGGAGATCATCGCCGCGACCAGTGCCGTATTGTACGGATGCTGGCCGGAGCGCAGGCAGACTTTGCCCTTAAATGCCGGGCTGGCGAGCTGCTCGTAATGCCAGTTATCGATCGGCAGATCTTTATCGGCATACAGCACCCGGGCGCGCATTGACAGCGCAAACCACTGGTTATCTTCACCGCGCAGGTTGGCCGGGATTGCCGCCTTCAGGGTGGCTGAATCCACCGGCTGAGTCACGCCCGCCTCGACCAGATCGACAAGATTGCCGACATCAACGGCCATCAGCAGATCGGCAGGGGAGTTTGCCCCTTCGGCTTTGACTCTCTCCAGCATTCCGTCCTTGATATAGACCGTGTTCACCTTGATCCCACTGGTTTGAGTCCAGCTATCGAGCAGCGGCTGAATCAGGCCGGGTTCGCGGGTGGTGTACAGGGTCAGATCGTCGTTCGCCATGGCGGAGAAGCTAACGGGGATCATCAGAGCGGATGCCAGCGTGATGCGGCGCAGTCCGGCGCGAGGCAAAGCAAACTGTTTCATTGCATTATTTCCTGTTGAGAGAGTCAACCACCTGAACACTCATCGCTGAGTGATTAATTGATAATCAATATCATTTACTTTGTTATATAATTAAAATGTTTATTACATTTTTTTACATTGAGTGAAGGGGAGCTTAAACGTTCGGGCAATGACGCGCCCTGGGTATCCGGTTTCTGGAAGACGCCTCGCAAACCCCAAATTAACCCTGTGTAATTCAGGGTTAACTCTTTTTTTAACCGTATCGGGGTCGTAAAGTGACTGCGTTGCGGCGCATCCGCAACCGGGCGTAGGAACCCGTATTCTACATAGCGATATAACAATGTCGCGGCAGCGCTTATCACTTACGCATACGGTGGCGCTGGCGGAGCAGCTGCAAGGCTGGCCGTTTTCTATGTGGGCGGTATTCCTACCTCCGTTAGCGCTACCCCCCGAGCGTAGGAACTCACGGGTGGTCAATTAAAATTACATGTAGAGGATGCCACTATGGCTACTATCCCAACCCTGTCTTACTCAAAATCTGACGAAAGCGTTATTCATCACCTTATTGCCCAGCCACTGCCTGCGAGTGCCGATCTCTTCGAGATTGCTGATAACTGCGCCGCCCTGGTCTGCGTGCTGAACGAAACCGACGACAGCGCCATGCGCACCGCGCTTTGCGAACGTCTGCAGCAAACCCTGGGCCAGCTGCGCGCACGCTGCGATACCGATCTCCCGCCGGAGCTGATTGCACAACTGATCGCGGGGGAAAGACTCACCTCCTGCGTGCCGGCGTGCTGGCAAGAAACGGTGATCCAGGTGGACTACGCCCTGGCCCTCACGCAAGCCGTTGCGGGCGGAACCCTGCCCGCGAACGTCGCGAAATCGTTAACGGGTTTGCTGCACGATCTGGTCTGGCTGTTAGCCGAGTGTGTGAAGGAGCCATACATTAGCGCGCACTAAACGTAACGGTCATTGCGTTATGCGTTTTGGTGGGTGATGGAGTACAGGGGCTCGGGAAGCCCCTGTACTCTGTGTCGGCGATAGCTGTCTGGACGGTTCGGGATCGGCAACAAGGCCAGAACAACAGGGGAGCCCGTTGTCAGGTGCAGTATCGGATTTCACTCCGGCTTGCTGTTTTGCACGTTTCCCATAAAACCTCTAACCTGCATCAGGCTTTCGGTCATGCGGAGATTCGCTTGTTTCAGCTTTTCCGTACGCTGGCTGAGCGAGTTCATCTTTCCCCGACTCTCTTCTAACGCGGTTTCA
This sequence comes from Leclercia sp., assembly GCA_049284415.1. Lineage (GTDB taxonomy): Bacteria > Pseudomonadota > Gammaproteobacteria > Enterobacterales > Enterobacteriaceae > Enterobacter. The sequence continues at coordinate 26,483 of JBAPXW010000003.1, read as the reverse complement.
AGCTTATCGACCTCATTGGCGAGCCGGGAAACAATAATGAAGAGTAGGGCTATCCCTGCAACGACAAGCGCGATGAGCCACCATGACATAAACATGTAAGTCACCTTGAGCGATTTCTAACGTACCTACATTCTTATTAGCGCGCTAATCTAAATCCATAATAGAAATTCATTAGATCGCCTGTATTTGCGAGCCAGTACACACAAAATCCCCCTCTTTTTTATCAACGTTCACTCTTGACACCAGACGGCCTGATAAAAAATTCATCAGGGCTGCTCTGAGCGAATATTCAACGACATGTTGACGACAGCAAACCGCCAGGTGATTGCATCATCTACTTTTAAACATCTGACATATCAGATGGTTAACATTTTCTTCCTTCCCGTATAAGGATGCGCTACTCTCACAAACGCGTTCGCGACCAAAATGGTTCGCAACCGGTATGCTTGCTAATCAAAGGTAAAAAATGAAAAAAACAAACCCGCAATATACAACTGTTGACTTATCTGGTTGGGCAAGAAAAGAGCATTTTGAGATATTTCAGTCTTTTGCGCAGTCTACTATTAATCAAACGGTACTGTTGGACATTACCGCGCTGCTAAAACATATAAAAGAAGTGGGCTGGAAATTTTACCCTACAATGATTTTCCTCCTTTCTAAAATCGTAAACCGGCATACGGAATTCCGTATGGCCATAAAGGACGATGAGCTGGTCATATGGAATGAGGTTCATCCAAACTACACCATCTTCCATAATGAAACGGAGACCTTTTCATCATTGTGGAGTCACTACGATGGCAATATGGAACACTTCCAGAACGTTTATTCAGAAGACGTTGCGCGCTATGGCAATAACCTTGCTTATTGGCCTAAGGAAGAGTCTCGGGAAAATATATTTTTCGTGTCGGCTATTCCGTGGGTAAGTTTTACCAGTTTCAATATCAATGTTGCTAACATGAAGAACTTTTTTGCCCCCATGTTTACGCTTGGGAAATATTACCCACAAGATGGAAAAGTCCTGTTGCCTCTTGCCGTTCAGGCACACCATTCCGTGTGCGATGGTTTCCATCTGGCAAGGCTGGTTAATGAGTTACAACAGATGTGTGATGACATCCAGCACCTTTCAGAGCAACGCAATGTTTGATGCATCTGAAAAGCGTGAGGGTCTCCCGTGGCGATCTGCCCGCGCTGATAATCCACCGCGATGTCGGGAACACACTCAGCAGCCATCATGTTTGCGTATCAAATCCCGAATTAGTCTTGCCCCCTTAGTTTTGATACTCTCCCACGCTTAATAATGAGTAATGGATGTTCAAAAATGAGTGAACAGGTAACGATCGATATTCCTGCGCAGGAAGGCCGCGGTTTTTGGGTTGCAAAAGGCCAAACGTTCCGCGTCATTGATCCTGAAGGTCAGCAGGTTGCTGACTTATGGGCAATTAACACCGAGGCAGGGGATAATGACTGGCTCAGCACATCGCAGACGCGGGACATCACTGAGCGATTATTCCCCGCGATCGGAGAGTCGTTTTACAGTGAAAAAGCCAGACCTTTTCTCACCCTGGTGCAGGATAACTCCCCATGCCCGCATGACATGCTTTTCCCGGCCTGTAACCCCGGTCTTTACGAACGGGCTGGCCTGACCGATCACCCGAACTGCCGCGACAATATGCTGGCAGCACTTCAGAAGGCTGACTTATCCCTTCCTGTCGTCCCGGACCCGGTTAATTTTTTCCAGCGCTCGGAACCGCAGGCAGACGGCAAGCTTGAGGTATTGGCCTCGAACAATCCTCCCGGCGGGAATGTGGTGTTACTGGCTGAAACGGATCTCTATGTGGTGGTGACAGCCTGTTCTGTTGACTTCCATCCGACCAATGGCGGCCATTGTACTGGCATCCAGATCGTTGTCGGCTAAGATTCTGACCGCGACGAATCGAGCATCTGTCAGCAGCCGGTACAACGAGCCCGTATCAGCGTCACTTTTATTTGAGGTTATCGATGGAATTCATTCCTTATTTTCTGTTTGCCGGGGCGCTGTTTCTGAATGCAGGCGTTCCAGGTCCCAGTATTGCGGCCCTTGTCTCTCGGGTGATTACCAATGGCTGGCGTAATGTCATACCTTTCATCGCTGCAATGTGGATAGGCGAGGTTATCTGGCTCTCCATGGCGATGGCCGGCCTTACGACCCTCGCGCAAACATTCCAGACCGGTTTTCATATTCTGAAGTGGGTCAGCATCGCCTACCTTTGCTGGCTCGCGTTTAAAATGTGGCGTAAACCGGTAAATGAAAAAACTGACGAGCTTCCGCAGCGGACGTCTTGCTGGTCGATGTTTAGCGCGGGGATGGCATTAACCTTGGGTAACCCCAAAATCATGGTGTTCTATCTTGCGCTTCTGCCGTCATTTATCGATTTGTCTAAGGCGGGTGTCAGTGAGTGGGCAATCCTTGCCAGCATTACGCTGGTTACCCTGGCGGCAATCGATCTCACCTGGACTTTCCTTGCGCACAGGGCTCGTGTTTTATTGCGTACGCCAAAAGCGGTGAGGTTTGCCAACCGTATTGGTGCTGTCGCGATGGGCGGGGCCGCTGCGGCTATCACTGCACGGAACTGATCGCGTTAAACGGCTGAATAATTATTGAGAAGGGCAGAGATCCTGTTAATCCCAGGTCAGGTAATAAGATGCCGTAAGCTGAATTAATTGTGACTTATCGGCATCTTTGATTCGTTCGGGTTCAACGATATTACTTAGTCCGTGAGTTCGTATTGGACTGAAAGTTCGCCTTTCTTCTCCTTTACGCGGGTAATGACAATCTGCCCCACTTCCCCCGTGCTCCTGACGTGTGTCCCGCCACACGCATAGGCCGGGAGATGACCCCATGTGACCATCCTTTTTCCGTCTCTCTCCGACGTCGTCAGTGCCAGATTCTGCGAGACCAGTTCAGCGGCGCCTGCGGCGAAATCCTCTACGGTCGTGGGAGAGGTCAGGCCAACAGACTGAAAGACAATACGACCTTCTCCTGGACGGTGGTTACCTTTATAACCATACCAGCCATATTTTTCGCCCGCACAGGCAATAAGATGCCCCGCAGAATGGTAACGCGTATGCTGACGGCGTAGCGTGCCATCGATTTGAATATGGACAGGTCCGGTGTTTACCGCTGCATCGGTAAAGTGAATAACCTCCGCCCCGTCCTGAACGGCCTGCAACATCTTTACGCTTCCAATCGTGCCGCGATCGGATGGCTGACCTCCACCCTGAGGGTGAAAAAGCGTTGATGCGAGTACAACGCGAAAACGACCATCAGCGTCCAATGTACAACTCAGCACCTCGGTGTCCAGGTCCAGATCATCACGGGTGTAATACAACTTATCTGTCATTACGCTTACCTTTCATAAAACCGAAATACCGCTAAAACATTTAGCCGTTAAAACTGTGCAGGGAAGCCATTGTCGCGGTCGATCCTCCACACACAATGACCAGTACGTTAGCCATTTCACGCACATCAATTTGCGATTCATACAGCGCAGCAAGGGATGCACCACAGGCGGGTTCAACCAAAGTACGGTGGTCATCCAGGAAGGCGAGGCAAGCATTGACAGCCTGCTTATCGCTAACCATGAGTGAAATAATGTCTCTCTCGCTCGCAACGTCAACCGCCCGTTGGCATACCTGACGAGCCCCCAGTGTCGTTGCCACACCGGTCAGTTCAGGCAATGTCACCGGATGACCCGCGTTCAGCGCTGCGTGGAAGGATGACATACCGGCGGTCTCGACAGCGAAGACGGGAATCGGTAAATCGTTGCGGCGAAGGCCGACGTCCACACCGGCAAGCAGTCCGCCGCCTCCAACAGACAGAATGACAGCGTCAGGACGCAACCCATCGGCTACAACTTCGTCGATCATTGATGCATGACCTTCCCAGAGCAGCGGATCGTCGAAAGGGTGAATAAATGCATCTTCTTTGCTCAGGAGCGACAGAGCCAGTTCATTGGCCTCTGCCCAGGTTTTACCCTGCACTCTGACATCAGCCCCTTCCAGATCCAGCAGATGCCGTGCACGTTCCGAGGTGGATTCAGGAACGACTACGATGACAGGCACTCCCAGCTTACGCCCGGCATAGGCAACAGCCAGACCTGCATTTCCCCCGGAAGAGGAAATGAAGCGGCGTGCACCACGGGCATAATGCTGCTGGCAGGCGTGACCGACACCGCGGATCTTAAATGACCCGGAGGGTTGCAGCGCCTCCATCTTCATCCAGACGCGGGTGTTGTTCAGACGACTCAGGGGAAGTGACTCCAGCAAAGGGGTATGGATACTCAAAGACATGGGGTTAACTCCGTAATTTTCGGCTGGGTTCAGGCAGGGCCTGAACGTCACGTGCGGATGACGCCTCACCGCTTTTCAGTTCATCAAGATAGTTGTAAACGGTATAGCGGGTGACCCCGAGCGCAGCTGCGGCTCTCTCTACGCCGCCTTTGATCAGGAAAATGCCTTTTTCCTGCATATTTTTGACTGCCAGCAAGTTGGCCCGTTTGACATCTGCACGACTGCTACCCGCACTTAGCGCCGTAGTGGTCCCGATGATGTCCCGCATCAGATCTTCTATATTGTCGTGACTGGCTTCAGAAGAACGGTCTTCCGTGATGGCTGGCGGGACATCAGGCCGGATCCCCGCGAGTGACTGAAGAACCTTGAGCGCCTCATCGATGCCCGAGTTATCAACATTGATACACAGTGCAGCGTAGGGTTTACCTGTGCGATCGCGATAGAGCGCTGTACTGCTGCGCAATGCTTTACCGTCGCGCGTGAGCGTCTCGTAATCCAGCAATAAAGACACAGGTTCGTGTATCTTCTCCATCGCACTGATAAACGCACGATCGGTACGCATCCCCGCCAGCACCGAATCCCCTTTTTTGCGTCCTGTGACACCCGCATTGACGATTTCGGCAATGGAATAGGTCGGATTTCGCAGGTCATGCAGAACGATTTCTGCATTGCTCGCCAGAACACTTCCCAGCGCGCGTACGGTTGCAGAGAGCATCAGAATCATGTCTTCGGCATAGTTTTGCTCATCAGATTCGTTCATACCCCGACCTTTATTAAACAATTTGTTTAGCAATGGTATCACTCACGGCATTTAGATCAACAAAATGTTGATCAGCTTTGTCAGTCTGCTCTTTGTAAAATTGTTCAGGGGTGATAAGGGCAAAAGCGTGGGTTGTCATTCCTTTACAAATTGCCGCTTGCCCGCAGGCGAGTCGCTCACTATTCTCATTGCCCATGACTATCCTGACGGGTCCGACTCATCATAAAAACAGGCAACTGAAAGCCATCGCGCTTCTGGTGGTTGCCTGTTTTGTCATGCTGATCTGTCTGACTCAGCGAGCCAGTATCCTGCATCACATGCAGGTGAAAGCTGCCGCGATCTCCCTGACCGGAGAAAACAGCGAGCAGGAGCGCGTGTCGCCGGGGTTGTCACCCTGTGAGCTGAGTGCCCACTCGCTGCTGACCGCTCAACCCCTCCATTTTGATACCCTTCTGCTGTTACCCGCGCTGCTGGTTGTGGTGTTAGCGGTGCTGATCAACATCAGCGTCCTGCCGAGACCGGTGATCTTTTTCCGACCCCCCTTACTGCGAATACACCTCAAAAACTGCGTTTTCCGTGAATGACTGAACTGGACGTTCCTGTTTAGTCAATTTTTCACGGAGAAAATATATGAATACCTTTTTCAGGAGCCTGTGGTTCCTGTTGTTCAGCCTGTCTGCGGCTTCCGCTGCGGTACCGGGCTGGCCGATGAAACCTGAAAATGTCCATGCTCAGGTTCATGTTTTGCATGATGCGCCCGTAGAGGGGAAGGTTCGCCTGCTGCTGGACGTCACGCCCAATGACGGGTGGAAAACCTACTGGCGAACCCCGGGTGACGGCGGCTTTCGGCCAGTAATCGACTGGGAGCCGCAGGCAAATACACAGTGGCACTGGCCTCGTCCCGTCCGGTTTGAATCCGCTGGCTTCAGCTCAGTCGGCTACGATCGCCGCGTGGTGTTTCCGCTGGAGGTCTCCACCGCAGAGATGCAGCGATTGCGCGGGAAACTGACGCTTTCGCTGTGTAGCAATCTTTGCGTGGTCAATACCTTCCCGCTGGATATCAACCTGGCAGCCGGTCCGTCAGCACACTTTGCCGACGCCTGGGATAACGCGATGCGCGCGGTTCCGCCACATAACGGTACTGTGACGGTTAAATCCGTCACAACTGACAATGACACGCTAACCGTCAAGCTGACCTCTCCGCAGGGCTGGTCCCAGCCCGATCTCTTTACTGATAACCCGACGGGGGCCAATCTGTCGGCAGCGCAGACAGAGATCCTCGGTGACACGCTGACGGCCCGGTTTAGCGTCAGCGATATGCAGGGCAAACCGCTGGATGCCTCAGGGTTCCAGCAACTCCCTCTGCTGATCAGCAACGGTGCACAGAGTCAGCAACTGATGGTCGATATCAGTCCGTCCACGACCCTATGGCAGATATTGGCTGTGGCGTTAGCGGGTGGCCTTATTCTTAACCTGATGCCCTGTGTTCTGCCTGTACTTGGGATAAAACTCGCCTCGCTGATGACGCTGGCAGAAAGTAGTCGCCGTCAGACGCGGCTGCGTTTTCTGGCGACGGCGGCCGGGATAATCTTCTCGTTTCTGCTGCTGGCGGTGGTCATTACCGGCCTGCGAGTATCCGGTGCCTGGGTTGGCTGGGGCTTTCAGTTCCAGAGCCCCTGGTTCATTGCCATCATGGTGCTGGCAACGTGGATTTTTTGTTTCAGTCTGGCGGGGCTGATTGAGATCCGCCTTCCTTCTGGATTGTCCACCCGGCTGGCTACCTCCGGTGGCAACGGCATTGGCGGGAGTTTTCTTGAAGGTGCATTTGCGACCCTGCTTGCCACGCCTTGTACGGCACCCTTCCTTGGTACTGCCGTGACGTTCGCGTTAGCGGCACCCGTCCATCAGCTGTGGCTCATCTTTTTGGTGCTGGGTCTGGGGATGAGTCTTCCCTGGCTGGCGGTCAGCATTGTCCCCGGCATCGCGCGCTGGCTACCCAAGCCTGGACCCTGGATGGGAAAACTGCGTCTGGCGCTGGTGCTCCTGATGCTGGGATCCTGTATCTGGCTGATGTCGCTGCTGGTAAAGGAGTGGGGCGCACGCTATGTACTGATCGGCGGCGGCCTGATGGTGGCGTTTTTCCTTTACCGCTGTGCGAAGGCAATGCCGAACCACAAAGAAAATCTGCGTAGCCTGGCGTTTGGCGTGCTGTTTGGTGCCGGCCTGTATGCTTTTCTGGCTCCGCAGCCTCAGGGAAAAATCGACTCACCCCTGAACTGGCAACCATTCAGTCAGGCGGCGCTCAGTGAGGCGTTGGATGCCAGAAAACGCGTGCTGGTGGATATCACTGCCGACTGGTGTCTGAACTGCCGGGTGAATGAGGTGCTGGTACTTCATCGTCCTGAGGTGATTGCAGCCTTAAACCGCGACGACATTGTGCTGCTGCAGGGAAACTGGAGTCAGCCCTCTGCTGAAATCGAGCAATTTTTGCGCCGCTACGGCGCCAGCGGCATTCCTTTTAACGCCATTTTTGGCCCTGCAATTGCGCAGGGACATGTCCTGCCATCCCTTCTGAGCAAAGATGCGCTGCTAAGCACCCTGTTGAGTGCGAGTGCGGCCAGAAAACCTGATTTCACTGAGGAAAAAAAATGAAGCACATCCTGTCACTGTCCATTCTACTGATAAGCGCCACCACGCAGGCGCAAACCGCTGACTTACCCGAACCTGTCAAACAAATGGAGAAGCAGGGCATTGAAATTATTAAGCCGTTCAGCGCACCCGGCGGTGTGGAAGGATGGTTGGGTAAATATCAGGACATGGGCGTAACGCTATATCTCACCCCGGATAAAAAGCATGTGATTTCAGGTTATATGTATGATGCGCAGGGAAATAATCTGAGCGAGAAAAGCATCAATGAGGCGATTTATATTCCTGCCGGGCGCGAGATGTGGAAGCAACTCACCGCGGCACCGGGGATCGCAGAAGGTAGCGCGGAGGCGAAGTGTCAGGTGGTTGTTTTTTCCGATCCCTTCTGCCCTTACTGCAACAAATTCTGGCATCAGGCCCAACCGTTCATCAAAGATAAAAGCATCAGTACCAAAACGTTGCTGGTGGGTGTGATCCGCCCGGACAGCGCGCAGTATGCGGCGGCAATTCTCTCTGCGAGCGAACCGGCTAAAGTCTGGAATGACCTTGAAAGCAGCGACGGAAAAACTAAACCCGCGCTGAAAGGTAATACCTCGCCTGCTATATTCAAGCAAATACAGCAGAATCAGGGCCTTATGGAGCAGTTAGGCGCCAGCGGTACGCCTGCCATTTATTACCTGAATAAGGATCGAGCCTTGCAACAAATCATCGGCTTGCCGGACGCAAAACAAATGGCCGATCTGGTTGCCTGTCAATAAGCGCTACGGCCATTAACCTCGCCCGCGCCCACGCCCGTCACCAAAGCGTTACGTGACGGGCGTGGGCGCGGCCACATCACACCACCAGGGATGTCACTTTACACCACCACACACATCGGTCTGCCCGACAGGGGCTCCGGGTGTATCTGGGCCTCCACGCTGAACACGCTTTTGAGTAATTCCGGGGTCATCACCTCGTGGGGTGCGCCTTGCGCCATCACCCGGCCATTTGCCAGCACCACCAGATGATCGCAGTAGCGGCTGGCCTGATTCAGGTCGTGGAGCACCGCCACCACGGTTTTCCCCTGCGATTTCAGGTCGCCCATCAGGCGCATCAGCTCCACCTGGTGATTGATATCCAGATACGTCGTGGGCTCATCAAGCAGCACTACCGGCGTATCCTGAGCCAGCACCATCGCCAGAAACGCGCGCTGACGCTGGCCACCGGACAGCTCACTCAGGCGACGTTCGGCCAGGCTGTGGGTCTGGGTCTGGCTCATCGCTACGTTAACCCGCGCATTGTCTTCTGTAGACAGCCGCCCCCACAGCGACAGCCACGGGCTGCGTCCGTAGGCGACCAGTTCCCGAACGGTGATCCCCTCCGGCGTTGAGTGGTGCTGCGGCAGCAGCGCCAGCCGCTGGGCCAGCTGGCGAGAGGAGAGATCGTTGAGCGGAGTCTCGTTCAGCAGTACGCTGCCGGACTGTGGCGCTAACAGGCGGGAAAAGCAGTTCAACAGCGTCGATTTTCCGCAGCCGTTCGGACCAAGCAAGGCGGTGATTTTCCCGGCTGGCAGCGTGAGTGACAGCCCATCCAGTACGGTTTGCGTTCCGTAGCGCAGGGTCAGGTTTTCAGTTCGTAATGTCATTTATCGCATTCTCACAAGCAGCCAGACAAACCAGGGGGCGCCGATAATGGCAGTTAGCACGCCTGCCGGCAGCTCCAGCGGGGGATGAATAATGCGCGCCAGCAGGTCGGCAATCACCAGTAATAAAGCCCCCGTCAGTGCCGAGACCGGGAGCAGCCAGCGGTGACGCCCGCCGGTGATCGTGCGCACCATATGCGGCACCACCAGGCCGATAAAACCGATCGGGCCGCAGACCGCGACGCCGGTTGCGGTCATGGCGACCGCCAGCATTAATCCCCACAACTGGACGCGCGGCACCGACACGCCAAGGGTGGCGGCGCGCGCATCGCCCAGCGCCAGCAGGTCGAGATCGCGGCAAAAACGCAGGCTCAGCGGCAGGAACAGGAGCAGCAGCGGGACGGCAATCTTCACAAAGGTCCAGTCGCGTCCCCATAAGCTGCCGGTCAGCCACAGCAGGGCGCTGTTCACATCCTGCGGGCGCGACAGCATCAGATAATCCGTCAGGCCTGCCCAGCAGGCAGACAGCGCCACGCCGGTCAGCGCCAGCTTCATCGGCTGGGTGGTGTTGGCCAGCATTCTCAGCAGCATCAGGCCCGCCATGCCGCCCGCAAACGCCAGCAGCGGCAGGAAGATCACCGGCCACGAAGGCAACAGCAGCAGCGCCCCTACCGAGGCCAGGCTGGCGGCGTGGTTAACGCCGAGAATATCCGGCGAGGCCAGCGGGTTTCGCACGATCCCCTGCACCAGCACGCCCGCTACCGCCAACGCGGCCCCGACCATCACCGCCAGCAGCAGTCGCGGCAGGCGATAGTCCATCAGCACATAATAGTGTGGGCGACCGGGCTGCCAGTCGGTCAGCAGGGCGCGCCACGGCACCGGGATCACCCCCATCTGCAGCGACAGCAGGGCGCAGCCCGTCAGCGCGAGGGCGATAAACATCACCAGCATCATTTTCATCCGCGCCTCCTTACCAGCCAGACAAAGCAGGGCGCGCCAATCAGCGCCAGCACCGCACCGGCAGGCAGATCGCCCGGGAAGGCCAACGCGCGGGATAACAGATCCGCCAGCAGCATCAGGGTGGCACCGAGCAGCATGCTCATCGGTAACACCTTGCGCAGATCGAACCCAATCCAGAAACGCGCCAGATGCGGCATCAGCAGGCCGATAAAGGCCACCGGACCGGCGACGCTGACGCAGGCCCCGACCAGAATCAGCACCAGCAGATTAATAACCAGCCGCAGCCTCGGCAGATTCACTCCCAGCGTGTGGGCCGTGCTGTCGCTGACGTTGAGCAGGTTCAGCTGATTCGCCAGCAGCAGAACGAGGGGCGCGGCAATCGCCACCACCGGGAACAGCTGCCAGAATTCCTGCCAGCGGGCGTGGGAGACACCGCCCGCCAGCCAGTAAAAAATGCCATAGGCGTTATCTTCCGCCAGCAGCAGGGTGATCCGGGTCAGGGCCATGCAAAAGGCCGACAGGGCGATCCCGGCGAGGATCAGTTTGTGGCGATCCTGAGTGTGACGAAATCCGCCCCCGGCGGTCATCACCAGCAGCCAGCTCACGCCGCCCCCGCAGGCGGCAATAAACGCAAGAGAGTAGCCTGCGGCGGGGGCCGGGCTGAGCGCACTGGTGAGCGCCATCGCCAGTGCCGCACCGCTGTTGATGCCCAGCAGTGAAGGGGAGGCCATTGGGTTGTGGGTCAGGGTTTGCAGCAGCGTCCCCGCCAGCGCCAGACTGGCCCCAATCAGGATGGCGACCAGGCTTCTCGGCAGCCGCAGATTTTGCACCAGCGCTTCGGGGAGCGTGGGCGTGTGGCGGGGGAGCAACGCGCGCAGGGCGTCGGTTCCGGAAACAGGTATGGCCGAGTAGCAAAACAGACTCAGCCAGAAAATAGCGATAAGCGCTGCCAGGGGAAGTCCCCACCGCAGCGCCGGATGTTTGAGATGTTTCATTTCACGGCAGGTAATGGCTGGTGGTGAAAGATACTGACCGTGTCGCGGGCAATGCGCTCTGCGGCAAAAATACCGCGCATCCGCGCCCAAGCGTTGCTGTCGACGGCGGCAACCTGCTGCTTTTGCGCGGCGGTTAACATCTGCCACAGCGGATCCTGCTGCCAGCGTTTAACGATGCTCTCTTCGCGGTAGTGGGCAATCAGCAGCCACTCGGGGTTCAACGCCAGCAGCGCCTCCAGCCCGACCGACGGCATGGAAACACCCGCCATCACCGGGGGCACATCCAGCCCCAGCGCGGTCAGCACGCTGCCGGTCCAGGTCTGCTGGGTATGCATGTTGAACTGCTGTTCGCGAGAGGTGCCAAACGCGACGCGCGTGCCCGTCGGCAGCTGGCTGGCCCATTGCGCCATCTTCTGTTTATGCTGAGCCAGTCGCGCCTGCATCTGCGCGTTTTTACCCACCACTTCGCCAATAATCGCCGCCGAGTGCAGGTTTTCTGCGTAGGTTTCGTTGCGCGATTTCAGCAGCAGGACCGGGGCGATCTGCTGCAGCGCGGCGTAAATACCGGAATGGCGGCTGCTGTCGGCAATGATCAGATCCGGTTTCAATGCGCTGATGGCTTCCAGGCTCGGCTGAGCCCGCGTGCCGACCGACTGCCAGGGTTTCAGATGTGCGCGCACCTCAGGCAGGATGCGGTTGGCGTCGTTATCGTCTGCGATGCCGACCGGGCTGACGTCCACGGCCGCGAGTGCATCGGCGAACGACAGTTCCAGCACCACAATCCGTTGCGGGGTGTTATCCAGCGTGAAGGTGCCTTGTTCGTCCTGAACCGTGGCGGCAATGGCCTGGCTGGCGAGCAGCATCAGGCCGGCAAAGAGGGTGCGTAATGGTGTATTCATTTGGGTTGCCTGTGTCGGGTGGCGCTGCGCTTACCCGACCTACAAAACCAGTATTGCAGGCCGGGTAACCGGGACTAGAACTTCAACGAACCTTGCATGTACAGCGTGCGCGGCTGGCCTGCGTAAAGGCCTTTGTTGTTGTCATCAAACGAGCGGGTGAAGTAGTCCTGGTCGAAGAGGTTCTTCACGCCGAACGCCAGGTTGAGGTCGGCCATTTGCGGACCGAAGTCATACGCCACCCGCGCGCCCCACAGCATAAAGCCCGGAATGCGGCCGGTGCTGCCATCGGCGCTTTCTTTGACGGTGTTGGCGTTGTCCGCGAACTGACTGGACTGGAAATCGCTGTTCAGGTTGAACGTCCAGTTGCCCGGCTTATAGTCCACGCCCAGCGTGCCTTTGTGTTTTGGCGAGAACGGCACCTGATTGCCATAGGTGTCGCCTTGCTCGCGGATTTCAGCGTTGACGTACGCGTAGCTGGCGTAGACCGAGACGTTGTCGAGCGTCGGGGTCAGGGTGCCCAGGTCGTAACGTGCCTGAGACTCCAGCCCGGTATGCCGCGTTTTCCCGCGCGCGGTGACGGTATCGTTGGTCTGGTTGGAGTCGTACTGATTGTTAAAGTTAATCAGGAACAGCCCCATTTCGGCGGTCAGAGCGCCGTCGTCGTAGCGGGTTCCGAGTTCCCAGGTTCGCGCTTTTTCCGGTTCCACGTTGCCGCTTTGCACAGCCTTGCCAATCTGGCTGTACTGTACGGTGCCGAACGAGCCTTCTGTATTGGCATAAAGATTCCAGCTGTCAGTCAGGTGATACAGCACGTTTAACGCCGGAAGCGGGGCGTTGTAGCTCACTTCCTCGTGCGTGCCTTTAATGTTGTTGTTCTGGTACGACTCGATATGTTCGAAGCGCATCCCCGGGGTGATCGTCCAGTTGCCGACGTCGATTTTGTCATCCAGATACCAGGCGTGGGCCTCGGTGCCGGAGCGGGTGTTGCGGTCGTACGAGCTGCTGGTAGACGGCAGCTGGCCGCGTGACGCCGGCGCGTAATAGCGCATCTCGTGGGTGGATTCGCTGACGTAGCGATAGCCCACGCCCACCTCGTGCCCGGTCGGGCCAATCATAAAGCTCTGGCTGTAGCGAGGCTCAATGCCGCGCACCCAGTAGTTGCGCGGGGAGAGGGTGATGTTTTTGCCCTGATCGAGGAAGCCGCTGCGCAGGGTCTGCGTATAGAAGCCCTGAATATTGAACTTGTGCTGGCTGTCCGGCTGGAACTGATAGCCCAGGCTTGCCAGCTTGCGGCGGCCCCAGAAGCGGTCATACGGGCGGGTCGACTGCCAGCGGTCGGCGTCGTAATCCGCGCGCGACAGGCCGCCGGGCATGTCGGCTTCACCGTCGTAATACTGCAGCAGGCTGTTAAAGGTATGCACCTCGTTCGGGGCATATTTGCTTTTCAGCATCAGATCGTCGATCCGGGTCGCACTGTGCTCGCGCCAGTCGCTGCCGCGCGTGCCGGAATACAGTAGCGCGGTGCCAAAACCGTTATCCGCCGTGCCGCCGACCATCAGGTTGTGCGTCTCTTTTGGGTTATTTTGCGAGGAGGTCGGGCTGAGCTGGCCTTCCACGCCCGCCTCGAGGCCAAAGTCCTGCGGAATGGCGCGGGTAACAAAGTTCACCACGCCGCCGACGCTTTGCGGCCCGTAGCGGACGGCACCGCCGCCGCGCACCACGTCAATGGCGTCCATGTTGCCGAGCGACACCGGTGCCAGCGACAGCTGCGGCTGGCCGTACGGCGCGAACGGCACGGGGATCCCGTCCATCAGCACGGTGGATCGGCTGGCGAGACGCGGGTTGAGGCCACGAATGCCGAAGTTCATCGCCAGGTCGTGGCTGCCGGTGCCGTTGTTTTCCGGGGCGCTGACGCCTGGAATGCGGTTAAGCACTTCGCGCATCGAAGTGGCACCGGTTTTGGCAAAGTCGTCACGGCGGATCACGTCGCGAGCGCCAGCATGTTCAAAAACATCCTGTTCCCGGGCGTCGCCCAGCCAGTCGCCCACAATGGTCATGGCGTCTTCTTGCGGCGCGGGGACGGGTTCCAGCGTCCAGCTGTCATTCCCCAGCGGTTTCACCTGCAGGCCGCTGCCTTTCAGCAGCTGCTGCAGACCACTTTCCACGTCGTAATCCCCGTGCAGACCGTCGCTGTGCTTCCCGCGCGTCAGGCTGGCATCCACCGATAAGGTGATCCCACTGTGGGCTGCATATTGATTGAGCGCTTTGTCCAGTGCGCCCGGGGCGATATCGACCGGTGCGGCAAAAGCGGAAAACGACAGCCCGGCCAGCGGCAGCAGGCTCAGGCGAATAGCGTTACCCAAAGGTGTTGTGTTACGAAAAACGCGAAACGGCGTCATACCTTCTCCATCATCATTTTTGTTGTGTTCAGTTATGAGTCGAACGAGAAGGGTGAAAAGGACAATCGAAATGAGAATTATTTTTCTTACAGCACTGAGATTGTGGTCCAGTATCGCGTAACGGACTGAATTTTAACGGGTAACGTCTGGGCGATAACCTGCAAAATTCCATCGGTATTTTTCAACGGAAAGGTGCCACTCAGGCGTAAACCGGCCACGGCAGGATCGCAGCGCAGTATTCCGTTGCGGTAGCGGCTGAGGGTGACGATCACCTCGCTCAGCGGTTTGTCGCTAAAGCTCAATACCCCCTGCGTCCAGCTCGCGCTCTCCTCATCCCCGGGTATGACGGCGGCAAAGGCAGAGGCGCTGAATTGCAGGCTCTCTCCGGCGTTTACCCGGCGTTTATGGGTGGGATCGTTGGCCAGCGCGACTTCAACGGCGTGCTGCTGCACCGTCAGACGGGTGAAGTCGTCCTGCTGGTAAACGGTAAATTCGGTGCCCAATGCCGTAAGCTGACCCTGGCGGGTGAATACCCGGAACGGGCGCTGGTGGGGATCTTTGGCGGTGGTGATGGCGATTTCGCCGTACCACAGCTGGACGGTGCGCTGATGGGCATCAAACCGCACATCCGCCGCGCTTTGGGTATTGAGCGTCAGCTGCGAGCCATCCTCCAGCCGCTGGTGGCTGATCGCCCCTTTGGCGGTGCGGTAGTCGGCACGCAGGCCTTCGCCGGTCTCGGATTGCCAGAGCTGCCAGCCTCCGCCGACGCCGAGCAGCAGCATCAGCCCTTTCATCACCTGACGGCGGGTGACGCGGGTATCGTGCAGCGCCCGGCTGGCAACATCGCCCGGGACATGGCTCAGCTGGCTGCGCAGGTTTTCCACCTGCTGCCATGCCCACTGATGATCCTGGTCCTGCTGATACCACTGCTGCCAGCGCTGTTCCTGTTGAGGGCTGACGCGCTCGCCGCTTAACACCGCGTACCAGTGGGATGCCGAGCGCAGCGCCTGGCGGCGGGAATCGGTTAATGACGGATTCATAAGCCGTGCTCCAGACGAAACAGCAGACAGTGTTCGACGGCTTTGGCGACGTACTTTTTCACCGAACTGACGGAAACGGCCAGCTTCTGGGCGATCTCGCTATAGGTCAGCCCCTCCAGCTGAGAAAGCAAAAAGGCCTCGCGCGTTTTGCCGCTCAGACCATCCAGCATGGTGTCGATCAGCTGCAGCGTTTCCAGCTGGCTTTCACGATCTTCCGCCGACGGGGCAAGCGCCTCCGGCATCAGGGCCAGCATCTCCAGATACGCCTTTTCCAGCGCGTTGCGGCGAAACAGATCGACCATCACCCGTCTGGCGACGGTGCAGAGAAACGACCGCGGATCGCGAAGGCTCGACAGCGCGTCGTTGCCCATCACCCGCAGAAAGGTGTCCTGGGCAATGTCGTCGGCATCAAATGCGGACTGCAGCTTGTGGGTGAGCCAGCCTTTCAGCCAGCCGTGATGCGCGCCGTAAAGCGATTCGAGGGTAAAAGAAGCAGTGCGATCAGACATACGGAGGGCATCAAAAGTTAATAATCACGGCGGCATATTAATATGAGAATGGTTCTCATTACAATTGAAAATAAAAGCACCGTGATAGTGCACCTGCCTTATCGCCTCTCACCAAAACAGGGATACTACTATGACGTCAGTGGCTAAGTCTTTAATAAATAACGTAAATAAATTGTGGCACACGGCTTGCAAGCCCAAAAGACGAAGGGCAGGGCACCATACAATTTGACAATAGCTGGCTAGGGTTCCGGTTCACGTAAGTGAATGGCTGGTCCAAGAGCTGGCGACCTCAGAGAGGTTACACGGCGGGACAAAAGCCCGGGAGACAGCAACACCAACAGTGTCGCGCTGCCCCCTAATTTTGGTCCACTCAGAGGTCAAGCATGAAGAAAACGCCACTACTCCGCTCCCTTATCCTGTCGCTGGCGATGCTGGTCAGTCTCCCCACCTTTGCTGCCGTCAAAAAAGAGTTCAACGTCTGCTGGACCATCTACGCCGGGTGGATGCCCTGGGGCACCATCAGCAGTAGCAAAATCATCGATAAATGGGCCGACAAGTACGGCATCAAAATCAACGTCGTTCAGCTTAATGACTATATCGAATCCATTAACCAGTACACCGCAGGCCAGTTTGACGGCTGCACCATGACCAACATGGATGCGCTGACCATTCCGGCGGCGGGGGGCGTGGATACCACCGCGCTGATCCTCGGCAGTTACTCGGAAGGCAACGACGGCGTAGTAATGAAAGGCGAGGGCAAAAGCCTCACTGACCTGAAAGGGATGAAAATCTACCTGCCGGAGCTGTCCGTTTCCCACTATCTGCTGGTGCGCGGGCTGGAGAAAGCCGGACTGGCCGAGAAAGACGTCACCGTGGTCAACACCTCTGATGCCGATATCGTCTCGGCCTTCGCCACCGCCAACGTGCAGGCCGCCGTGGCCTGGAACCCGCAGCTTTCAGTCATCAAAGCCACGCCAAAAACCACCGAAGTGTTCAGCTCTTCGCAGGTGCCGGGTGAGCTTATCGACATGATGGTGGTCAACAGCGAAACCCTGAAAGACAACCCGGCGTTGGGTAAAGCCCTGACCGGGGCGTGGTACGAAATGATGGGCCTGATGAAAGCCCAGGATGCTAACACCCTGAACGCAATGGCGGCGGCGTCTGGCACCGATCTGGCGGGCTACCAGGCGCAGCTGAAAACCACCCATCTGTTCTACACCCCGCAGGACAACATTGCGTTTCTCACCTCGGCGGAGCTGGCGAAAACCATGCAGCGCGTGGCGTCATTCTCCTTTGATAAAGGCCTGCTCGGGGAGGGGGCTCAGAGCGCCGATTTTATCGGGATGCACTTCCCCGGTGATGTCACTCAGGGCGATGCCAGTAACGTGAAGCTGCGCTTTGACGACAGCTTCGTGAAAATGGCCGCCGCCGGCACGCTGTGAATACTGACGGAGCTTCCATGCGACAAATTAATCGCCATCCCACCCCTGGTATGCGGCTGATGCTGGTCATGCTGCCCTTTGTCCTGCTGCTGGCTGCCTACTTTTTTGGCTCGGCGGTGCGGCTTGAGGCCAACCCCCAGGACAAGCTGCTGCCCGGCCTGCAACAGATGCTGGACGCGCTATCGCGGATGGCGTTTACCCCGGATAAACGCAGCGGCGACTACCTGTTCTGGGTCGACACCCTGGTAAGCCTTGCCCGTCTGTTAACCGGGCTGGCGATTGCCTCGCTGATTGGCCTGTGCATTGGCGTCACGGCGGGGGTGTTTCCGCTGTGGCGGGCGTCGCTCTCGCCGCTGATGACGGTGCTGTCGATGGTGCCGCCGCTGGCGATTTTACCGGTGTTGTTTATCGTCTTTGGCCTCGATGAACTGTCGAAAATTATGCTGATTGTGATTGGCATTACCCCGATGCTGGCCCGCGACCTTGAACACCGGGCCTGTGAAATTCCGCCGGAGATCCTGATCAAAGCCCAGACGCTGGGGGCGAACAGCTGGACCTTAGTGCTGCGGGTGGTGCTGCCGCAGCTGCTGTCGCGCCTGCTCACCTCCCTGCGCCTGCTGCTCGGGTCGGCGTGGTTATTCCTGATCTCGGCAGAAGCCATCTCCTCAACCGCCGGGCTGGGGTATCGCATTTTCCTCGTGCGCCGCTATATGGCGATGGACGTCATTATCCCCTATGTCCTGTGGATCACCCTGCTGGCCTGGCTGATGGATCTGGCCCTGCGCCAGCTCCATAAACGCTGTTTCCCGTGGGCGGAAGGAGGAAAAGCATGAGTTTTATCACCATCAACAATATCTGGCAGGAGTACGGCGACCACGTGGTGCTGGAGCGCCTGAATCTGCAGATCAACGAGGGCGAGTTTTGCTCGATGGTCGGCGCATCCGGCTGCGGTAAATCGACCTTTCTGCGCCTGCTGCTTGGGCAGGAAGCGCCCAGCCGCGGGTCGATTACCCTCGACGGCAAACCGCTGCGCCCCGAGCCGGACAGCAGCCGGGGCGTGGTTTTTCAGCGCTATTCGGTTTTCCCGCACCTCAGCGTGCTGGATAACGTGGCGATCGGTCTTGAACTGCCGCAATCCCCGCTGTTTGGTCGCCTGTTTGGGGCGAAAAAACGCGCCGCGCGAGAGCATGCCGCACAGATGCTGGAAAAAGTCGGCCTCGGACACGCGCTGGATAAATACCCGGCCCAGCTCTCGGGCGGGATGCAGCAGCGCTTAGCCATTGCCCAGGCCTTTATCACCCAGCCGCGGGTCCTGCTGCTGGATGAGCCGTTTGGCGCCCTCGATCCAGGGATCCGCAAAGACATGCATGCTTTGCTGCTGCAGCTGTGGAGCGAAACCCGGATGACGGTGTTTATGGTCACGCACGATCTGTCCGAAGGCTTCAACCTCGGTACCCGCCTGCTGGTGTTCGACAAAGTGCGCCTCGATCCGCAAGCCCCGAACGCTTACGGGGCGCGCATTACCTATGACATTCCGCTCAACGAGACTCGGCTCTCCGCTCTGAGCGGAACGGCACCCGATAACGTTTATGCATTAAGGGGATAAACCTGTGAACACGACAACTTTACGCGATGCGGTCCTGCCGGGCGGCGGCCATCTCTCTTTTGTGCTCAAACGCGGGCAGATCCTGCGTATGACCGACATCGAAGGCGGGGCCAACGTCAGCCTGATGATGCTCAACCCGCACGAAAAAAGTGAACGCCTGAACCTGCCGGACACCCTGAAGGGCCAGCACACCGCGCGCCTGACCGCCGGGCACTGTTTCTATTCCGATATGGGCCGGGTGCTGGCGGGGATTGTTGAGGATACCTGTGGCTGGCACGACCCGTTTGGCGGGGTGCTCAACGCCGCTGAAGTGACGGAAAAATACGGCCAGGGGCGCTACCAGGAATTACGCAATAGTTTCTTTCGCAACGGCACCGACAACCTGCTGGTGGAGATGGGCAAGTGGGATCTTAATCTGGAAGATCTGCTGATGGTGGTCAATTTCTTCAGCAAAGTGTCGGTTAATGACGACGGGGCGTTCCGCTTCCACCGCGGTCATTCCCTGCCGGGAAGCGTTGTCGAGCTGTTCGCCCCGATGGACGTGCTGGTGGTGATGACCGCGCTGCAACACCCGATGGATCCGTCCACCGAGTATGCCCCGCGCCCGGTACAGCTGAGCTGGCGGCAGGCCGAGGACGAAGAGGCGGCGATGAATGCGCTGCTGACGCGCCCGGAAAACGACCGCGCGTTCGCCAACACTCAACGTTTTGCCCTGTAAGGAGTCACACCATGAGCCAACTCTGTGAAACACAGGCCAGCTTCCGCCACGTGATCCCGGCGGGCGAACCGTATCTGTTTGAAGTAAAAAAAGGGCAGACCCTGCGCCTGCTCGATCTCGAAGGCAATCAGGCGGTCGATACCCTGTTTTACAACGCCGATAACCCGCGCGAACGCTACGATGCCCAGCGCACCTTGCGCCGTCAGAACAATGTCTATCTCACCCGCGGCAGCGTGCTGTATTCCAACCTCGGTAACCCGCTGCTGACCATTGTCGACGATACCTGCGGGCGTCACGACACGCTCGGCGGCGCTTGCGCCCAGGAGAGCAATACCGTGCGTTACTCGCTCGATAAAGGCTATATGCACAGCTGCCGGGATAACTTTCTCTGCGCCTGTCTGCACGATGGCCGCCTGCAAAAGCGCGATATCGGCGCCAACATCAACTTCTTTATGAACGTACCGGTTACCCCGGAAGGCGGGCTGACCTTTGCCGACGGGATCTCCGCCCCAGGGAAATACGTCGAGCTGCGCGCGGAGTGCAACGTCATCGTGCTGATCTCCAACTGTCCGCAGCTAAATAACCCCTGCAACGGCTGGAACCCGACCCCGGCGGAGGTGCTGGTATGGAACTGACCCCCACCCGCTGGCAGCGCCTGCGCCAGCAGCTGTACCGCCTGTTTGAAGTGCGCGCCGGACGGATCCTGCCTTAACGCTCTTTTGCCCATGGACGACCATGCGGTGAATCAATTTTCGGCGGGACGACCCGCCACGATTGAGCCTTGACTATGTTGACGAAACTCCTGATTGCGAACCGTGGGGCGATTGCCTGCCGTATCCTGCGCACGCTGCGCGCCATGAACATCGGCGGCGTGGCGGTCTATTCCGAGGCGGATATCAGCAGCCTGCATATCCACGAGGCCGACGAGGCCCTGAGCCTGGGCGAAGGCCCGGCGGCGAATACCTATCTGGTCAGCGAAAAAATCATTGCCGCAGCGCGTGAAAGCGGCGCGCAGGCGATCCATCCCGGCTACGGCTTTCTCTCGGAGAACGCCGCCTTTGCCGAAGCCTGCGAAGCGGCAGGCATTGCTTTTGTCGGCCCCACGCCGGAGCAACTGCGTCTGTTTGGCCTGAAACATACCGCCCGGGCGCTGGCGAAAGCCCACGGCGTGCCGATGCTGGAAGGCACCGAACTACTGGCCGATGTCGCAGAAGCGCTGCAGGCGGCGGAACAGGTCGGCTACCCGGTGATGCTGAAAAGCACCGCGGGCGGAGGCGGGATCGGCATGCGCGTCTGCGCCAGCGCCAACGAACTGAGTGAAGCCTTCGACGCGGTGGTGCGGCTGGGGAAAAACAACTTCAGCGATGCGGGCGTCTTTATTGAGAAGTACATTCAGCGGGCACGCCATCTGGAAGTGCAGCTGTTTGGCGACGGCAACGGGGAGGTGATTGCTCTCGGCGTGCGCGACTGTTCCGTCCAGCGGCGTAACCAGAAAGTGCTGGAAGAAACCCCGGCCCCCAACCTGCCGGATGGGATGGCGGACGCCCTGTGCGAGGCGGCGATCAAGCTGGGCAAAGCGGTTAACTACCGCAGCGCAGGTACCGTCGAGTTCGTGTACGACACCGACGCCGCGCGTTTTTACTTCCTCGAAGTGAATACCCGTTTGCAGGTCGAGCACGGCGTGACCGAGCAGGTGTGGGGCGTGGATCTGGTGCGCTGGATGATTGAGCTGGCAGCGGGCGTTCTGCCTCCGCTGGCCGCCCTGCGCGACGGCCTGACGCCGGTGGGGCACGCGATTCAGGCGCGCGTGTACGCGGAAGATCCTGGCCGTCAGTTCCAGCCGTCACCGGGCCTGCTGACGGAAGTGGTGTTCCCGGAGAATGACCGCCGCACGCTGCGCATCGACAGTTGGGTGGAGTCCGGCTGCGAGGTGCCACCGTTCTTCGACCCGATGCTGGCGAAAATCATCGCCTGGCAACCTACCCGCGAGGCGGCCATCGCTGCCCTGCACGCCGCGCTGGGCGACACCCGCCTGTACGGGGTCGAAACCAACCGCAGCTATCTGCAGCAGATTTTGAACTTTGCGCCTTTCGCCCGCGGCGAGCCCTGGACCCGCTGTCTGGAAGGGCTGATCTATCAGGTCTCGACCCTGGAAGTGCTGAGCGCGGGCACGCAAACCACGGTCCAGGACTACCCCGGACGCATTGGTTACTGGGCGGTCGGCGTACCGCCTTCCGGGCCGATGGATAGCCAGGCGTTGCGCCTCGGTAACCGCCTGCTGGGCAACGACGACAGCGCAGCCGCGCTGGAAATCACCCTTAGCGGCCCGACGCTGAAATTTAACTGTGAGGCGCAGCTGGTGGTGACCGGGGCAGACATTGCCCTGACGCTGGACGGTGAGCCGCTGGAAACCAACCACGTTTACCGCGTGCAGAGCGGGATGACGCTGCGGATGGGCGATATTACGGGCGACGGGGTGCGCAGCTATTTGTGCCTGCGCGGGGGCTTTACGGTTCCGGATTATCTTGGCAGCAAAAGCACCTTTACCCTCGGGCAGTTTGGCGGTCACGCCGGACGCGCGCTGCGTACCGGCGATGTGCTGCACATTTCACCCTTGACCTCTCCGTGCAGCGAGGCGGTATTGCCGCTCGCGTTACGCAGCAACCTGACGCCTGTGCGCACCCTGCGGGTGATTTATGGCCCGCACGGCGCGCCGGAGTATTTCACCCCTGCGTATATGCAGACCTTCTTTGCCACCGACTGGGAAGTTCACTTCAACTCCAGCCGCACCGGCGTGCGCCTGATTGGGCCTAAACCCGAGTGGGTGCGCGAGAGCGGCGGCGAGGCGGGGCTGCACCCGTCGAACATACACGACAACCCGTACGCCATCGGTGCGGTGGATTTTACCGGGGATATGCCGGTGATCCTCGGCCCGGATGGCCCAAGTCTGGGCGGTTTTGTCTGCCCGGTGACCATCATCGAGGCCGATTTACCCGCGGTCGGGCAGCTGAAGGCCGGGGATAAAGTGCGCTTTGTGGCCGTGGATATCGCCACCGCCCGGCGGCTGGCGCAGGCGCAGGCGGTGCAAATCGCCAGCCTGCAGCCGCAGGCGGTGGCGTGGCAACCGGTGGAACTGGCCTCGCCGGTGGTGCTGGAACAGGGGCAGGGCGATAAACGGCTGGTGGCGCGCCTTTCGGGTGACACCCATCTGCTGCTGGAAATCGGCGATCCGGAGCTGGATCTGGTGCTGCGTTTTCGCGCCCACGCCCTGATGCAGGCGCTGGAGGCGCGGGCGTTTGACGGTGTTATCGATCTGACCCCGGGTATTCGCTCCCTGCAAATTCACTATCGGCCGGAGGCGCTGAGTCTGGCGAGCCTGCTGGATGGCGTTGCCAGACTGTGGCAGGACGTTTGCGAGCAGGATTCGCTGGACGTGCCGTCGCGCGTTGTCTGGCTGCCGTTATCCTGGGACGATCCGGCCTGCCAGAAAGCAATCGACAAATACATGACCACCGTGCGCCGGGATGCGCCCTGGTGTCCGAGCAACCTGGAGTTTATCCGCCGCATTAACGACCTCGTGAATGTGAACGAGGTCTATAAAACGGTGTTCGACGCCAGCTATCTGGTGATGGGGCTGGGGGATGTGTACCTTGGCGCGCCGGTGGCCACGCCGCTGGATCCGCGCCATCGGCTGGTGACCACCAAGTACAATCCGGCGCGCACCTGGACGGCGGAAAACTCGGTGGGTATCGGCGGGGCGTATCTGTGCGTCTACGGCATGGAAGGACCGGGCGGGTATCAGTTTGTCGGGCGCACGCTGCAAATGTGGAATCGCTATCACGCGGTGGACGATTTTGGCGGTAAACCCTGGCTGCTGCGCTTCTTCGACCAGATCCGCTTCTACCCGGTGTCTGCCGACGAACTGCTGACTATTCGCCGCGACTTCCCGCTGGGGCGCTATCCGCTGCGCATCGAACACACCACCCTGAAACTGGGGGAGTATCAGCAATTTCTTGCCGATGAAGCGCCGGGCATTGAGGCATTTCGTGCCCACCAGCAGGGGGCGTTTAACGCCGAGCGCGAACGCTGGATCGCCAACGGGCAGGCGCATTTTGACAGCAGCGATGTGATGGTCGAGGAGGGCGAAGATGCCCCGCTGCAGCCGGGACAGGAAGGCATCGACAGTCCGGTGTCCGGCAATCTGTGGCAGGTGAATGTTGAGGTCGGTAAGTCAGTATGCGAGGGCGAGGTGCTGGTGGTGCTGGAATCGATGAAGATGGAGATCCCGCTGGTGGCCAGCCGGGACGGGGTGGTGAGCCAGGTGCGCGTCCAGCCGGGATCCTCGGTGCGCGCGGGCCAGTGCGTGGTGGTGCTGGATAAACCCGCCTGATCGAAGCGCAGCCAGGGGTGACCCTGGCTGCCTGTGGCTAACGGTAGAGCGGTTTTTCGGATACCGGGATCAGCAGCGTGGATTGCCAGTTTGCCAGCGTCAGCTGCGCCAGACTGGCGAGCGCGGCATAGAACGGATGGGCCGCGTTTTCCTGCAAAACACTGAGGAAACGCGCGCTCCACGGCAGCAGATGCCAGGCCAGCAGCTGGTCGCGCTCGGCCTCACGGCCCGTTTCTGCCAGCCAGGCCGCCAGCAGCAGCAGGGTACCAAAGTGATCTTCCGGCTCGTTCTGCGACATCTCGAAGACGATGCCGTTGTCGCGCATCCAGTGGCGCAGCGCCAGGGTTGAATCGCCGAACAACACGCTCTCGCGATCCAGCCACACCGATCCCCACGGCGGGGCGGGCAGTGCCGAGGGGCCGATAAACAGCCGCTGCCAGGCGTCATTTAGTGGCTCAATGGCAGGCTGGGAAAAGGCCTCCGCGAGCGGACGCAGCGGGGCGTCAGGCAGCGGCCAGTCCTCGGTCCAGTCGCTGTGGGTTAATGCCGTGACCAGCGGTGCGGCCTGAGCGCTGTCCGGCGCATAATAAAACAGCGCCCCTAACACCCGGGCGCTAAAAGCGAAAGATTCGCGTGAGCCTACATCATTCATTACAGCATTCCTTGAACGGCGCGGGTTACCCCGCGCGGACAGATTATCCGGCAATCGCCATACCGGTGGTCATGTGCAGACCGTAGAACACGCCACGGCCAATCAGCTCCCCGACCACCACCAGCAGCGTGCCGAGGGCCAGCCCTTGCAGGCTCGGAACTTTACGGCGCATCAGCGCGCACAGCCAGCAGCCCAGCCCGGCAGCCAGCAGTATGATACGCCAGACCTGCAGGGAACCATAATCCGGCACCAGGGTGTTAGCCTGCTGGACGGAACTGTGGATCGTCCCGAGATCCTGCGTTTGCAGAACGACGATCGCAATGCTTACCAGCAGCGCAACGACGGAGACCCAAACCGCTGCACGGCCTTTAAACGGCGCGTTTGCGGCGCGCATCAGCAGGGCGGCAAACAGCGGGCCGCCGAGCAGCATCGTCAGGAAGAAACTCAGCGTGGTGTAGCCATTGTGCCAGGTCGGAACCGTGTCTATCTGATACACGCGGGTCATCGCCCAGACAAAGATCACCCCCAGTACCATACTCAGTACCAGCCAGACCTTGCCCAGCGCGGCGGGCATTTTGCCGAGCACCGCCACCAGCCACCAGAACCCGCCAACCGCGAAGAACAGTGACCCGGCGGCAATTTCGTTGCTCAGCCCGGATTCCCCCACCCGGTTGAGCGAGTTAAAGGCGCGCAGCGGCGAGCCAAGATGCAGCACCGAGGCGACAAACCCGATGCCCATCACCAGCCACAAAAAGAACATGCTGCGCACGATCCGCTGCCTGGCCCGGGCGTCGTTTTCACGCAACCAGGCGAAGCCTGCAACAATCAGTGCGCCTGCGACGCACTGCCCAAATACCGTAAAGATGACCAGCGGCCATTCATGCCATCCACTTCCCATCTCACACCTCCTTTGGATTGGCCAGATAGCCGGTGGTGTCACCCGTCGGTCGGCTGTTGGCATTGGGTTTAATCACGATACTCGGCTTCGTGAAGTGCGCCGACGGCAGCGGGGCCACGGCGGCGAGCTGGCCGTGCTTCTTGCGTAGTTCGTCAATCGGGCCGAAATCCAGCGCCCGCAGCGGGCAGGATTCAACGCAAATCGGTTTGTTGCCCTCTGCCACGCGCTCATGGCAGCCGTCGCATTTGGTCATATGGCCTTTGGCGGCGTTGTACTGCGGTGCGCCGTACGGGCAGGCCATGTGGCAGTAGCGACAGCCGATACAGACGTCTTCGTTGACCACCACAAAACCGTCCTCGCGCTTGTGCATTGCCCCGCTGGGGCAGACTTTGGTGCAGGCCGGATCTTCGCAGTGGTTGCAGGCAATCGACAGGTAGTAGGCAAAAACGTTCTGATGCCAGACGCCGTTATCCTCCTGCCAGTCGCCGCCCGCGTACTCGTAGATGCGGCGGAAGCTGACGTCCGGGGTCAGGTCTTTGTAATCCTTGCACGCCAGCTCGCAGGTTTTACACCCGGTGCAGCGGCTGGAATCAATAAAAAATCCATACTGAGTGGTCAT
>JBAPXW010000002.1:0-278086 GCA_049284415.1 Leclercia sp. | reverse complement strand
TAGGCATCTGGGATCGCAATAAATACAACCACCCTCCGTACCCCTGGCATGTGTATAAGACTATTTTCCTGTGTGAAGAGTTGGGCGGTGAACTCACAACAAGTTATGAATCACTTGAGGTTGCTTTTTTTGATGTAAACAATCTGCCCGAGCTTTCGGTAATGCGCATCGTGAAAGAGGAGATCGCTGCAAGTATTGATATCGCTCTCAGCGATAAACAAGCCTGGTTTGACTGATTCGCCTCTCTGATAGCGGATAGCCAGTATCGCTGCCACTACACCCCTGCTGCTGGTTATCCAATTCATAATGCAGCCTGAACTAGCGGAATATGTACCCGGCATTTATAGCCCGCGCTTCCGACATTCAGATGGATAAGTGAATTCTGAATTTAGGTTAGATACAAAAAAGTGTCATGTTCATACGCTATCCTTTTTGGTGAGAAAGCCAACATCAGGAGAGCGTATGTATATTGCACTGTTGATTACCGGCATCCTTGCCGTGAGCATTTTCGTTCTGACGGTATTGTCTGCCATGCAGGACCTGAAGGATGACTACTGAGCTTCGAGCTTAGCGACCCTCTCAGCCAGGTCATCATGTTTACCCAGCAGGTCGTCATGCTGCTGAGCCATGGCTCGCACACACCACGAGAGCAACTCCTCTTTCCTGAACGAGTAAACCGAACCTGCCGCTTTGACCAACGTCTTTTCGCCCGTGTCATATTCTTCATCAACCTCTACCCACTCTGGATATTCGAACCCCTCACGCTCGACCATTACCTCCTTTTCAACCTTCCGCAGGGCCAGCACCGGCTCGTACTGGTCTTTCCACTCGTCGTAGCAGAACGCGCTGTAACGGCTCCAGTCCAGTCCGTTCGCTTCCATAATCGCGATAGCCGCCTGAACAGTGGGCCCGGCGTGGAGTCGCGCATCATCACCTTCAACCTGGAATTTACTCAGCCACTGCCACACGCTCGGCAGGCGGGCGATCGTGGCAAACGCCATAACTTCGGCCAGAGCAATGCTGCGCGGTTCAGTTTTGTGGGTAGCATCAGACGTGCCGATGGCGCTGTTTGTTGCGAAAACCTGTTTCCAGCGGTAGTTCACTTTGCCGTTGTCGAGATTGTTATCAACGTCCGGGCGGAAAGCCATGTCGGTGATGTTGATATTTACGCGCGCGGTGGTGTCGCTGGTAAGCCCGTCAACGGATGAACTCGCACCCAGGATGAATGAGTTCCCGCTGCGCGAGGTCATTATCGTGTTAACCGTCGAGGCACGGATGCCGAAATAAACCGTGTCGTTTCTGGATCCCCGGATAAAATCACCCGTACCGCCCACATCCGTTCGCAATGGCACTCTGTTTGCATCGGTATTGGATTTTAAAACAGTCTCGCCATACTGGTTTGTCTCTCGGCAGATGCTGTTATTCAGGCCGACGTTTTCAACAATTGCGCCTGGCTTTGATGCGTCGTCGGCGGCGTAAAGAATAATGCCGCCACCCGTTCCGTCACCACCACGCAGACGCGCATATCTCGACAGCAACCCGCTGACAATAATATCTCGAGCGGTGAGCATCGCTCCGGGATCGGTTAATGCACCCGGGGTGGTGTCATGGAAATACCAGTTTCCCGCTTCACTTACGCGCTGCGTAGTAAGGAACCGTTTTGTATTTTCTTCCCAGCGCTCAATCTGGAAGCTACCTGCGTTAGCAATGTAACGCAGGTTGGGGCTTTGCAGTTTCGGTCCGACTGGGTTATCCGGCTTACCCTGAATTGGCACCGAGCGGCTTTCTTTCAGTGCGCCGATCTTTACTACGCGCTTCAGGTTTGCTTTCTTCGCCCCGGTAACGGTGTAGCTCGTCGTCTCGGAATACGGAACGGCGCCAGTGGAGATGTTAACGGGCATCCAGTACGCGGAGTTGTTTGGTGGGTTGCCGGTGGTGGCCGCGCGCGGGGTATAGAATTTCCCATCGTAGCTGACGATAGTGCCCATCTCGTACCAGATTTCGCGGTAGCCGACATAGAGGTCATTGCCGAAAAGCGTCACGTTCTCTGACTCAAAAGTCGTGAGCGCGCCAAATCCACCCAGATACTCATCCCGGGTATGAACAGTCCGCAGAAAATCGATGTTGTCGATGTCCGAAACCAGATTGCCGGCGAAGTCGAAGATCTTCAGCGCGGATGTGTTTACCTCCCAGTCGTAATAAACGAAAACGTATTTATCGTTCATCGCGATGCCCTGTAACGGGCTGCTGTAATATGGCGGCACACGGAACTCATGCAGAGGAGCCAGCGATTTGAGGTTCGTTGATGCCAGTACCGTGTCCAGGTCATAAATCAGCGCAGCATGGTCGCCGGTCACGGTATCGTCAGTGACCAGCAGCAGATACTTTCCATCAGGGGAAACGGTAACGTTCGTGCGACAATGGGTGTTGTACACGCCGCCGACCACACCCGGCTGATCAAACATCTCATATCGGGTAACGTCAGAGTCACTGGTGGCGCTGCCTTTCCAGTGCACGCGCGTAAAGCCCTTGCCGCCCAGCGTAGTATCAGTTTCCGAGTCGTTCGGTGCGCCGGTATAGAAATAAAGCTCGCTACCTTCATAACGATACCCCAGCATGTTCGCATGACCGCAGGTGGTCAGCGGCTGAGAGAACGCCGTGGACAGTATCTGTGAGCCATCTTCTTTGAAGGTGTACTCGACGATCCGGTAAGTCTCATTCTTGAGGAAGTTTCCGAGGAACGGCAGCGGACCGGTGGCACGCTGCGTAACATACATCTTCACCTGACCGCTGACCGGGATGAGACAGAACGCCTGGAATACACCCGCCGCGCCGTCGAAGATCGGCGCCTGCCCGGGAATATCTACATCACCTGTATAAAAGTTGGCGCAGATTTTTTTATAACGCAACGCGTTCAGATCGAAGCTGGAGGGGTGCGCGGAGCCGTCAATGATGAACGAGCCATTGAGGTACTCATTTTTATGGAATGGCTTGGTTACCACATATGAACGCCCACCCAGATCGATAACCCGCCCTGTTGCTTCTGTCTCCAGGAGTTCAAACGCCGCGGTGTCGTCTGTCGCACCATCCCCTGCTGCCCCGTAATATAGGGGAGAGAGGTTCACCATTTCATTAACGAATAATGTCTGGCGTAACGCACCGTCCCCAACGCTGACAAGGTGCGATTTATCCGTGACCCACGATGTGGAGTCTGTTCCGCTTGTGGTGAACGGGATGTTCGTAAGCGCGGTCAGTTTCCAGAGTTCGCCATCGTAACGTATCAGCTGGTTATATTCATCGATGGTGAGTGGACCATCTTCATAATCGCCAATAACCTTGTAACCAGAGTTCTGGATGAACAGGTTGAAGCGCTGCTCCTGGGACAGCAGTTGAGCGGCAAAACCCTGCTCAGCTATATATCTTATCCCCTCAATGGTGTAATGCTTCGCACCAAATCGATCCGTATAAGTCCATCCCATTGAGGTTACGAACTCGTCGATTTTTCCGGCGTTAAATTTCAGGTCGCGCGGCGTTTCACTCGGAACAGGTAAATTTGTAGGTTGAGTGGCCATATAGATTCCATAAAAAACCCGGCGCAGTGGCCGGGTTGAGAGGATAAAGAGGGGGTTTACTGGTAAACGCTGTCGCTGTACTCCGCGACGGTCAGGGATACAGTGTTATCGCTGTTGGGTTTGATGCTGCTGACGGTCCACAGCTGGCTGTCCAGCTCTTCCACGGTCGCGATCAGGTAGCGCGACGGCAGTTGCACCGTGTCGCCATTCCAGATGTTTAGCTGAACCGCCGGCACCGCCGCGGTGAAGCCGTAACGCGTATCACTGCGCGAGGTTGCCGGGTAGCGGAGGGTCGGGTTGCCAAGGTTGTCGGTGACCAGTACGTACATCTGTCCGGAGAAGGAGATCGGCTCGCTGGTATCAAAACTGTTACCTGCGCGCCCGGTGATATAACCCTGCTGCTGGTTGCTGTCGTAAATGTCCGGCATCTGGATGACGCTGCCGACCTGGATAATCCCGTCCTCAAACACTTTCGCGTTCATCCTGACCCGGGAGTAAATCAACCGCCGGGTTTCCCGTAGCGCGCGCTCTCGCGCCTGGTGCTCGTTACGGAAGCCGGCTATCTCCAGCTTGTTGGGGTTTTCCGCCTCCTGCTCAACTATGGCGCCATTCAGGACGCGGTAGTTAATGTACGTTTTGACGTTGGTGGCCGGGTGAACATACGACACCTGCACGCCGTCATAGCCGCCAGGCAGCGTAGCCTCGTACGTGATTTTGTACTCGTCCGTCTTCATATTGGCCCGGTTGAATACTGCTGCCGGGTTCACCACCTTCTGATCGCGGGTGAACGTCAGGATGCCGTCGTCCCAATACGCCACGACGCTAGCTGCGTTGCACATGGCCTGCACCCGATCGCCCAGAGAGTCGTTCTCGTCATCGAACGTGTAGTTGAAATGCCCCAACCGCTCATCCGGCAGCGCCTCAGCAATGGAGTACAGACCGTACAGGTCAATACTGCTTTCCGGCTGCGCCCCCATGACAAGCCAGGTATGCGCCACGGCATCCGCGAACGACTGAGACGGGCGCAGCGCGTAATCCACCACCTGCGTCACCATGTCGTAGGTGATCGTGTGCCGGGTCACCAGCGCGTTATATTTTCGCTCCCTGCTGCCCAGCGCATTCTCGGTCGCCCTGACCTTCACACGCACCAGCGTGTCGGTCGGGTGCACGACGTTCGCCCGCACGTTAACCGAGTGGATCTCCTCAACCTTCAGCACCGAGGCATCGCTGGAGTTATCGGTGCGTTGCAGGTTAATCGCGTACCGGCCAAAGCCGCCGGTGGGGATGATTTTGTCAGTGCGGTAGAAGACCTCGCTGCTCTTATCGTGGGGCGTACCCTGATGGTATGTGAACGTCTGCTGCGTACCGGGAATTTGGTTATAGTCACTGTCGATTTTCCAGATAATGACCTTCCAGTTCGTTTCCTTTTTTCCACCCAGGCTGGACTGCGTGTGAATCCACAGATCCTCGGAGTCAACAGGAGAAAAGAACGGGCCAATAATCAGCGCCTCATTGTCGTTCAGCACAAACTTGGTCGTGTTTATAGTGGCGGTCGCCGGAACATCCAGTGGGCCATCCAGATCGCCCATCGTGAATGTGTACCACTGAACCGGGTCGGTGGACGCACCATCATCCGTCTGAATAGCTGACACCAGCGTGCCGGAGAACGTAACATCGGCTGTTACCGTGCCAGACGGCGTGCTGTAGGTGACGTTGATATCAAATGTGACGGCATGCGGAAGGATCAGCCCCATGAAATAGTCAAACTCAGCCTGTTTTACGATTTTCATCGCGATCTGGCCGCCGGAATATGTACCGCTTACGACGGTGGTTGCAGTCGCAGACTCAACAGGGAAAGATTCGTTCTCATTCGCCCCGGGCACCTCCTGCCCGTCTACATCATCGAAGCTGTATGCCTCATTGATGAATGGGATGACTTCACCAGGTTGAAAGAACTGAAATTCGGCCCCCGCCATGCTGCCGAGACTGGATTCCGAGTAACGAACGGACTCGTATCCGTACTTTCCAATCCCGACGCACATCCACTCAGTGACATATTTCAGACCGCCGTCCTTCGGACCGGAACTGACGTATTCGAACAACGATTCCTGAATCAGGTCCGGGAACGAACGCACCTGCCCGTAAATGTCTGGTTTCGCCTTGTATACCCGCGCCGTGTTGGTCTGCCCGGACAGGCTATTGTTCGGCGAGTCGATGGTGTTGCCGCCGGTATTAGCGATCGCCGGCTTAGGCGCGAGGAACGAGAACACCGCCCCCACCACCTTGAATATCGGGCTCAGGATGTCGCCGATGATTCCCTTTGGCTGGTCGAACAGCTGGATAACGTCCAGCTCGCTGAGTTCAAACGCCAGCTCGTCATCATCGCGCAGCGTCACGCCGTTACGGACGATCAGCAGGTCACAATGCAGATTGCTGTCGTTCTCCACCAGCCAGGCATAAAAAAGGGTGCCGTTTGGCACCCTGTAGCGTTCTTTTGGCGTTCCGGGGAAACGCTGGAGCTCAATCAGCGCCATAAACGTAATACTCCACTTTGGTGAATGCCCGCCGGATGACCAGCAGCGAGTCCATGCGCACGCTGCCGCTTTCGCCGCGGGAGTGTAGCGCCTGTCGATTCAGGACCAGGCCGACATGCGCGGGCTGAGAGCCCCGGTAGCCGACAAATATACCGCCCTCGGTTGGCTTATCGACCTGCCTCCAGTAAACGACATCACCCTGATAACAGGTGAAGAAGTCAGCCCCGGCTTCGTAGTCCGGCGTCTGGTGCAGCTCGACACCCAGTGCGTGGCGGTAATAGAGCACCACCAGACCCCAGCAATCGGCCTGCTCAAACGAGCACGCCCGGTTCGCCCATGGCACGCCGATCGTGCGGCTGATGAAATCAGAGGTACTGCAGGCCGGTGTACTCGACGGGGTCATACAGCCTTCCAATGTTGTTGTTCAGTGGGTTGGTCATGGACAGCGTCAGCGAGGCTGAATCGGCATCTACATCCACGGTTTTGACAAACAGCGTCCACGCCTTAACAGGGCTTACCGTGTCGCCACTGTCAAACAGCTGGCGCGTGGCAGTGATTGGCGACAGCCGAGATGCTCCCTTCCACTTCTTCATCAGCGTTTTGACGTCAGACGACAGACGGCCCAACTTCACTGTCGCGTCGATCACCGGCGTACCGCTCTGCTGGCTTTCCTCGACGACGAACCGCCCGGGCGTATACACCTGGCCGCCCAGCACCTTGTCGAAGAACTGTTTATCGACCAGCCGAACATAGCCGAATGAGGGGTGGTAAAACGTGAGGGTGTCATACATGCCGCGCGTCGGGCGCTGCTGTCGGTACTCGCGATACGTTGGCATTACGGCGCCCTCGGCAGTGATTCCGGATCCCGCCCGTCCGGGTAACCGGTAACGACGATATCCAGCCAGGTGTTCCACGGTGGGGGTAGCTCGACAATAATATCGTCGAACTCATCATCGGCGTTATACAGTCGATTCGCGATAACAGTTCCCGTCCAGGTCACCACCCCACCGTTGATGCTGCCCTGCACCGGCATCTGCGTGAAATGCAGTTCCTGCATCTGCAGCCCGCTTCCGCCCAGGTTCACCTTCATTCTGAACCAGTTCAACCCTTTGTTGAGATAGTTCGGGCTTCGCAGCCACTGCTGGAAAGCCTTCTCTTCGTCCAGCGTGAGGATCCACGTCAGCGACCATGTCACTTTCAGGTCGTCCGTGAGATTCTCGAAGATGGCCGGGCCGACCGCCGGTTGGTCGGTCTGAAACCCGGTATCGAAGGTCATATTCTTGTTGGCTTTCTGGGCCAGCGGCAGCCAGCCAGGGTAATCAATGATCGGCATTAACTTTGCCCCCTTGGCGTGCGTTTAACGTTCATGTTGCTGGTGATTGCGCTGCTTATTGGCCCGCCGTTGTTCAGGTCGGCCACGATGACATCAACGGTCAGCCCACCATTTGCATCGGTGCCGGCCTGAGCATCCACGGAGGATGAGGTGTAATTCTGAATGTTGATTACCACCCCACCACCGCCACCACCCTGCATATCTTTGTTGCTGATCACCTTACCGTTATCGCCGGGGATCATGTACTGCTTGCCGGTGCTGGCCCGGTAAATCTCCGGCATGCCACCTTCACCAACCTGATACATGCCGCCGGCAGATACCGGACCGCCGTTCTTGCGCTTGCCGGATAATCCCCCAGCGAGTGCCATGGCCGCGACAACCGCTCCGATACCAATGGCTGCAGCCGCACCGAATGAGCCAATGGATGCAGCTATTGCCGCCGGCGTCCATGCGGCTGTGGTAGTGGCTGCTGATGCTGTGCTGGCTGCCGTGGTGGTGGCGAGACCTGCTACCTGGGCTGTAGTAGTCGCTGCAATGGCCGCCTGCTGAGTGGTTGCCCCCATAATGGCAGCCTTAACCCATTCCATCCCCATCTGGACAAACGTGTTAATAACGCTGTTCAGGACCGTGTTGCCGATTGACCGAAGCGCATCAGATGCCGACATACTGCCAGTGATGATCCCCGTAAGGGCGTTGGAAGCATTATTACCGAAAGCAGTAAAAGCCGCTGATGCCGCCTCTGTTGCGGCATTCTGTTGCGACCACTCTTGCCACATGGCCT
The DNA here is from genome assembly GCA_049284415.1 of Leclercia sp. Classification (GTDB taxonomy): domain Bacteria; phylum Pseudomonadota; class Gammaproteobacteria; order Enterobacterales; family Enterobacteriaceae; genus Enterobacter. The sequence continues at coordinate 269,866 of JBAPXW010000002.1, read as the reverse complement.
CAGTGCGCTGCGTGCGATACTGTTGCTCAATGGCCGCGCGCGTGGCCTCTACATGCGCGATTTTTTGCGGATAGAGCGTGGCGTACTCATTGAGTTGTTCCATTTGAAGCTGAAATTGATTGTCAGCAGCAGTTACAGGCGATGCGGTACCCTGCAACTGTGTAAAGTTTTGGCCGGCTTCCTTGCGCTTTTGCATGGCGATAGCGGCTTTTTCGTTGGCCTCGCCTATAGCTTTGGCCTCTTCAATTTGCTGCTTAGTGGCGGAACCGCCAAGAGACTGCTGAGCGCGCAACCTAGCTTCTTGAATGCGTCGCTTCTCAATAGACTCCGTTGTTAGATCGGACTCCGCCCTAAGTTTTGCAATCTTCTGCGCAATGGATTCTTCGGCGACTGCGGCGCGTTTGGACGCCGCCTCGCCATCTTTTGTCGCCTTTAGGCTTTCTTTCCGCGCCTCGGTAACCCGATAAGTTTCTGCGTATTCATCCTGAAGGGCTTTAATGCGTTTCTGATCGGTTACGCCAGCATCTGCTGCGTCATACTGCGCTTGCAGTCTGACTCGAGCCTCCCCCTCAAGCTTGGCTAACGCCAGGCGTCGCTCTGAGTTTTGGACTAACTTCGTGGTGGCGGCGTCATCACCTTTAGTGCTCGGAGTCGAAAACTGGTTGTTACCCGCGTCTTTTTGCGCCTTGGCACGGATATGTGCAATTTCACCTTCAACCTGTTTGAGCTGAAATGCTGCCTGAGCCTTGCGCTGTTGAAAAATGGAGTCAGACTCATACCAGCGCTGCCCGTCTTTCATTTCATCATTCAAATCCTGCTGCAACTTAATTAGCTTTGGCATGCGGGATGAATCGCCAACGTTATTGTTGTAATAGTTAAGGTTGTCAGCGACGTTCTGCATTAACCCAGCAAGAGTAGAAGTGAGGCCGATTGCTTGGTTGAGATCATTAATTGCGTTTCTGAATGCAACATCCAGACTGTTCTTCGCTCGGTCAACGTTGACCGGCATTTTTTCAAACTCTTCATTTACAGACTGGGATTGTTTCTGGATGGCATTCAAAGCATCTTGAGCTGTAAGTTTCCCTTCCAACATTCTTTGCCTGAGCTGATCGGTTGAAATACCAAGCCCGGCTGCTATTTGCCTCGCCAATTCTGGCATCTGCTCGAGAATGGAATTAAATTCCTCCGCGCGAACAATGCCACCGGAAATTGACTGCCCAAATTGGCGTAGCGCATTTGCCATTTCCTCTGTCGAGGCCCCACCAATGGTACCGATTTTTTGCAGAGTTGAAGTTAGCCCAAGAATTTGTGCGTTGGTCGCTCCAGTTGCCTTGAGGGATGTGGTCAAGGACTCCCATAGCCGTTCAGTCTCGGATAAGCTATTACCAGTCTGGGAGGCGATTGATGATAGCGCCTTCATTGTCTCACGCGCTGCATCAATGCTCGGGCTTAGTCGCGCTATCCTCGCTTCTAATGTGACCATTTCATCGCCAATTGCGATCAGACGTTTTGCTGCATCAATCGTAAATACAGAAGCAATTGCTATGCCTACTTTATTTAATGCCCCCTCAAAGCGGTTCACAGATCCAGATGCGCGGTCGAAATTGGAACCCATCTTATCAAGACGATCATTTACTTTTCGCTGCGACTCAATGAGGTTGGCTACATCCATTTGAACTTGATAAACAATATTCCCAACTTGCTCGCTACTGGACATGCTTTTCTCCGGGCATAAAAAAACCCGCCGGAGCGGGTCGCGTTATTTGCAGGCCTTTTGCCCTAAATAATAGGCTATCGAATTATCGACAATAGGGGCCATATTTTTGTCTGGAACTGAAGATTTCATCCCCTCAAGGGTATCTCCAGATCCAAGATACTTAACCGTCCAGGCTGAGCAGTCATATTGACGCTTAGAATAGGAAACGCCTGACGATCCCTCTCTCTTCGTGGTGATGGTTGCCATTCGGCCATTTAGGTCTTGCTCTAGAATCGTGTAATTAGCCTTTGAATCAGTTGGTATCGAAATCTGTGTTGCTGCTGAAACGCCGAATGAGGTAAGCATTATCAATGCCACAGTTGCCCTTTTCATATCGCTATCTCCATTGGTAAAAGTGGAATCATCCTACCCAGGAATAGCACAGGCGCAACGGCAACTGCTGATTTATTGATCTCAATACGATGGCGACGAAAAAAACCCGCAGTTAAGCGGGTGAGATTGGTTAATTGTCTGTTACGCCAGCAAGTTGGCGAGTCGCTCCGACAATTCTTCCTTTGGCATGACCACCAGCCCTTTGCTCATGACAAGACTGACGAACACCCCTGAGTAAACAACGGTTCTCGTGGCAATTGTTCGCCTTCGAGTACCAGTTGTAGGTTTCAACTGCCATATTTTCTCCATAAAAAAACCCAGCCGAGCTGGGTTTAAGAGTTAAGAAAAAATGATAGATCGAGGAATGTTAAATATCGAACAAACTATCTTTAGAAATGACGTTAACAATATGGTGGCAAGTGTCGTGACTATAGCTACGACCCCATTCCAATATTTGGTCAGCAGTCAAAGTTTGACAACTCCAAGGCACAAATCCATTAATACCGCGCCCTCTCCGACCCAAAACATCAACAAACTTTCTTTTATTGATATCGTAAATTCTAACTTCAGCAATAGTAAGAATGCTGCTCGCCCACAATGAGCCGCCAGCTATGCTTTGAACATTGTCACAAACAATGTAATCATGCTTCTCAGTTAACATTCGGTAAATGTTACTCGCCAACCCAGCGCCACGAAAATCGTTGTCAATAACCGCACTTTTTATCTGCTTTGCAGTTACTGTGGTGCCATCCAGCTCGTAAAAATTGAAGTCTTTGTATGCAATACGGCCGATGCGCTTGGTTGTCAACTCATCTTCCATGTCGAGCTCTAGAAGAGTATTGACCAAATCTTGTTGGTTTATGCCTGAATCCAGGAGATCACTGCCATGTTCAAGATAGAAATCTTCTGTTGTGCACCCTACTGAGTACACATCCAGATAGTATTGATAGTCACCACCTGTGACTAAATATTCGTCAGCACGAAACAAACCACCTTCCTTAGTAAAGAAGTGGAACGTTTCAAGCAATTCTTTGCCGCCAAAAAGCTCAATATTTAAATCTTTAGTGTAAGTAGCAATCAAATCAGGTGGCATTTAAGTACCCTAATGAAGACAATTACTCCAATTGTCCTTCATGTACTTAGAGATTGCACTCTCAATCTTATCCATCAACCAATGTTTAGCCAAACTCGGATATTGATCTGCAGGCTTAACGATATAACGCAATTTAGCAGACGAGGATGTTGCAATCTCTGCAAAAGGTATAACCTCGCCTTCGTTATCTTCATTGCTTAACGTGACAATGAACAGCTGCCGGTTTGGTGACGTCCTTTCACTTAGTCTTCGGACAACGAACTCATTACTTGTGTCTGAGTCGACAAAAGAACTAACGACCTGAGTACGATTATTAATCGTCTGGATGGATCGCCTAGCCAATGTTCTCATGTAGCCTCCTTTACTTCTTCGCCGTAGCACTACGGTGATGGTGCAAAAACCACCAATGATCTGTGTCATCAGTGGCTCTTGATGGTGATAACCTAAGTTATCGTGACTTCAATATAATCATTCCCCAAAAATGAGCAATCAGAGTTTACTCAAGATCCCCTCACGTTCGACGAACTTAGAAGCGGCCAGTTTGCAAGTTAACGGCATTTTCGCAGAAATTACCCCTCAGGTAATAGTAAACTATTGTCACGATCACAGGAGATAGGCTGGACCTATGGCTCGTTTCAAACGGTCAAAACCTTGCTCGATAGCACTTTTTGCACAAAAACCGTGCCCGGTTAGCAATGCACACCTCGATACATTCATGTAATATTTGCCCCCCTCTGAAAGTGGCGCTTAAATTTTAAACACCTATCTTATCCTGGGTTAACATAATGGCCGCTGGTGTGGACTGCTAACGAGATAAAAATAGTGAATAAAGTATGGCTGGCTGTCTTAGCGCTGATCATCATTGCTGGACTGATTGATAGTTATCAAACGCGCAAAGCAGCAGATGAAGTAACCACCATTCGTCAATCCTGCGTAACCAGTCCCGGCTGCCAAAAAATGTAAGCGCACCTGAGTAGGCTACTTCTCTGCCGCCCTTCTCGCCGCCTGCTTCGCTAGGTAATCCTCGGCAACCGCGTCATACTCTTCGCGGGTGAAGCCCTTCTGGTCTGGGTATTTTGCGGCGAGTAGCAGTTGAAACTTCGTCATTGTCAGACTGGCTGCCTCCACCTCACTCATACCAAAGTGCGCCTGCGCGGCCACGATGTAATCGATCGCCCGAAACTCGTTGGTGGCCTCGTTCGTTTCGTTGCGCTGTAGCTGGCGAACCTTGGCTTTGCCGATGATGCCATGCCGCATCAACTCTCTGGCGAAAGTGATGATTAAATCTTTTGGCATCAAGCCAGACTGATAAACGACTCGCCCATCATCATCTACCCACTCGCCAATTAAATCAGCCAAGTCGTCATCACAGCACGCCTGCAATACCAACATTGATGATGATAATAGGTTGTCAGCCACAGCAGTGAAGGATGGCACCATCCACTCAGGTATTGCATTAAATCCAGTGACGCAGGAGTCCTGTAGCCTATGCACATCGCTTCCGTGAATTTGCGCGTACATTTTCACGATCTCTGCAGGCTTTCCGAGCCCCGCTATTGCTTTGAAGGATGGGCGAAATAGGTAGTCCTTCCCTCCTTCGCGGCTATCACTGACAGGGATCTCGCCAATGTCGATTAGTGCGGTCATTTTCTTTCCCGGGTAACGTTCATTATCAAGGGCAGCCGCGGCCACCCTTTGGAATGGCCGTTAGCTGACGGTAACGGTGCACGCCGTTGAGGTGATCGTGGTGCCGTTGTAGTCGGTCACTTTCACCTGGCGCACGCCGTTATCAGCCGTGGTCGCGTTATCAAAGTCGATGGTTGTGGTGCTGGTCGACAACCCGGTATGGATGCCGTTTTTGTACCAGTCGTATTTGTACGGGGCCACACCGCCACTCACCTGCACGCCGATGTCAAAGTTACTGCCAGCAGCAGCTGTTTTGGTTGAAGGCAGATCGGCCACAAATACCAGAGCGGTTGCTGCGGAATTGTCGATCACCTCAATCGTGCTTGCGTCACCCACCTTGAACTCAGTGGAGAACGTGACGATATCGTTGGTACCGCCATCAGATGACAGAGCGGTAGGCACCATATATCCGATGAAGGTTACCGGCCCGTATGGCATGCGCACCCAGATGCCCGGCTGACGACGGGCTTTCAGTTCGACTGAGAAGTTGACGATGAAGCGCCCGATGCCGTACTGGTCCAGCTTATCTTTTTTGCGTACCTCGCCTTCGAAACTGATGGTGAAGTCGCTGTTGGTGATGATGGACTCGACGTAGCCGCCACCATCATCTGCGTCGGAGGTGACCGCATTCGGATTGAAGTCGAAACCCTTCGACGTACCAGCAGCCAGCGCCATCCACTCAGCCTCGAGTGGTTTGACGTCCGGGCAGCCATCGGCGACTTCAAGCACGACCGCGCCACCAAATAGACGCTCATTAGAGCTAGGGCAATTCCCCATGAGAAACTTCCTCTTTGACGTATAAAACAGAAAACCCGCCGAGGCGGGTATATTTGGTTGTGGTGGCTATTCGCCGTAGGTGCAGGCGAACTGGAGCCGGAATACTATTCGCCCCTCTTCGGTGAGTACTGGCGCGGGGATTCCACCCATGTTCTGGATGTAGCCAATACACTCGTCAGCCATGGGGTTGGCCTGAACATAATCGGTGATGCGCTGAACGGCGCTGAGTGCATCTTTGCGCTTATCTTTCGCGCCGATCACATCGACCAGGACATAATATTCAGAGCCAAGGCCGGTTCGGATGGGCTGGCCGCCATTGGGCCGAAACACCATTACCGCCTCATTAAGCTTTCCTGGGTCGTCATACATCAGTTGCTGCACTGTGAAACCTGCCGTCAAACCGGCATCACTAAACGTGTTGCGCACACGCTCGTGCATCATCGGCGTCATAGCGACATCTCCTTGGCTATCGCCGCATCGATTTGCCTGCGAGTATCCTCAAAGCCTTTCGAGAGGAACTCTTTCCGGGCGGTAGCCCGTCGGAAGGTCTGAGGCACATTCGGGTCGTGAACGTACACCGCGTAATTAGCGGAGTAACCCACTCGGCCGGTAACGCGATGACCGCTTACGGTTATGTCGCGGAACTGGCTGTTGATTAACGTGGATGTGTCGATCGGGGTATATAAAGTAGCCTGAGAGCCACCGATTATAAGTGCTGATTGTATCGCCCTAATAACCATCCGCCCCTGAATATCGCCGATAAGCGCATTCAGGTTCTTCTTAGCCTGGCTGACCCCCTTCACCTTAATGCCCATGATCAGACCCCTGTAATAATCGCCCAGTCGTCTTCCATTCCATCCAGCGTGTCATTCCAGCGGGTGACGTGCCGCACCTCATCAGCGCCTGCGCTAAGTGGGTCTGGATTGGTGCTGCTGCCGATAAGGATGTAATCACCCTCATCCGCGAGCGCATAGGCGGTGAAGAAGGTGTTTTTTACGACCACCTCTTTCCCCAGCGCCCAAAGCTTTGCAGACAGTCCACCAATGTAGTCGCACATAATGGTTTCTGGCGGCTCATAAGCTGAGATGGGATCCCCACATTCATCCTTGCCACCCAATCCCTTGCGCCAGAGCGTGCAGGGTTTGTTGTATGACCATTGTCCTGCCGATGACATTAGCCCTCCTTCCAGCGCAGCACCACCGCGCCGGTAGCGCGTATCGCCGCACAGTTGATGAACCACTCGCCGTTCGACTTGACGTGGCCGGTGGTCTCCCGCCCGGTATCGGTCAGCACCCAGACGCGGGTGAATGCCCTTGGAAGGCCCTGCTTAACGGACTGCCAAGTCATCAGCAGCCCCCGACGACGAGGAACAGGCCGACGCTGTTACCGGCGCTGATAGGCAGCTCGCCGGTGCAGCCGCTGGTGTCCAGTTTGGTCAGCGACTCGCGCAGCCAGGTGACGCTGTCGTCGCCGTACTCAAACGAGCGTGATGCGCCAGACGGCGCAGCCTGCGATTTGAGGCGTCTCGCGCCTGACGATGTCGCCATCAGCGCGGCGGCGTACATCAGGATCAGCTTTGCGGTGCAGTCGTCATACCCGGCCCCGTCGAGGCATGGAATGATTTTATTCACCATGCAGAGGATGGGGTCCAACAGCGGCGTGGGAATGGCGTAACCCAATTCACCGAGGAACGCCTGCACGTCTGCCGCCGTGATTGGGTCAGCCATGGTTATTTCGCCTTCTTGGTTGCTTCCGCCAGTGCCGCTTCTGCATCGTCAGCACGCTTGGTCACCGCCGCGAGCTGCTCATCGAAGGCCGCTTTCTCATTCGCCGCCTGCTCAGTGAGCTGGTCAACCTGCGCCAGCGCCTCATCGCGAGATTTGGTCACCGCCGCGAGCTGCTCCTGCAGATCACCGGATTGCAGAGTGGCCACGACCGCCGACTCGCCGAAGAGCTTCTCACCCTTCTTCTTGTCGGTGTCTTTGGCTTTGCCAGATGCTTTCCAGCGCGCAGCTGTCGCATCGTCAACTTCCACGACCGCACCAACCTCCAGTTTGCGGAGGTTGGCACCAGCGAAGACGTTACCTGCTGTGATTTCTACCAGTGCCATAAATACCCCTTAGCCGTGAGCGTACAGAACGCCGTGTTTGAGATTGATGTCCTGCTTGACCATCAGGCCAGCAGCCCCCCAGGTGCGCCAGACGTAGTCGCTGTTGTAGAACTGACGCGGATCCGCGACGGTACCAACAGCCTGACCAACAACTGGCGCGATAACGCCTGCCGCCAGCGGCACAACCAGCACCTGGTTCCCGGTCAGCTCGGCATCTTCTTTCACCGCGGCAATACCGGACAGTTTCAGGATCTCTTCCAGCACCGTGCGGGTCTTGTTGGTCGTGTCGTAATACTGTTCCCAGTTCGACATGATTTCGCTGGACACGTACCAGGTCTGCTGGCCGTACTGGTTGTTCTGAAGTTTCAGCGTATCGCGCAGCTTGATAGCGCCCTTGCGCATCGCGTCAGGGTCAGTGCTGGTAGCGAAGTTGATGTTCAGGCCGGACGCACCCAGGTCTACCTGCCCCACGCGATCGTCATTTTTCAGGCCTTTCCAGGTCTTGCTGTCGAAGGTGACGTAGTTGCCCTCTGAATCGCGGAAACCGTTGAACATGTAATCAACGATTTTGCGGCGCACATCATCAACCGAACCGCTCTGAGCATCGGCCAGTGAAGACAACGCAGAACCTTTGTTGAAGATCGGGTCACGCCAGTGGAACTTAAAGCCGCTGTCGTGCACCGGCACCATCGTGCCATCAAAGGTGTACGCGCGGGCATCCAGCGCCGCACCAATCTGGCCGGACATGGAGGTGTGCGCCCAGCCACGACCGCCGGTACGCGCATATTCATACACGGACTCTTCCAGGCGAACAGATCGCGACAGCGGCATCAGGTCGTTGAACAGGGTGAACTCAGTGTTTGGCTCGAACTGCGCCAGCACAGTCTGATCATACGCGCGGTACATGCGACGAATGTCGTCGACGGCATTAACTGCATCCAGTTGCCCCTGCTCACCGAAGCGAGCGCGGGCGATGAAGTCAGCAACAGCCTGGGCGCTCATGTTGCGCGCCATCTCCAGTTCGCGGAACTGCGCCTGGTTAACTTCGAGGTTACCGGTTCGTTCACCGATAGAGCGGGAAAATACAAGCATTCAGGTGCTCCTTACTTGATTACGACGCGCAGCAGGTCGCCTGCCGCCACGGTGTATGCGGTGTCTTCTTCGACGTAGGCGCGGACGTTATCGGTGGAACCAGCGGCTTTGACCTGGCCGCTAACGATGGTCAGCGGCTGGCCTTTTTTGTAGGTTCCTGCAGCCGCGCGCACATTCAGGAACATGCCTTCCAGTGGATGGATGCCCACCACCAGCTCACCGATCGCAATTGCGTCATCGACCGTCATGCAGCGCAGATAGTCGTAGTCAGCAACGTACAGGATCGCCTGCTCGTTGCCGTCGGCAGAAGCGGTGAACTTACCGGCCACAAAAGTACCGATCGTTCCCGGCTTGGTAGCCGCAGCCGCTGAGCCTTCGCGGTTGAGAAGCGGGTTATGGAAGATGCCACCCGCGTGAATTACGTGCTTACCGTCTTTAGCCATTTCTTACTCCGGCATTTCGCTGACTGACTGGTTGTTGGTAGCCTGGCGGAATGCACCATTCAGGCCGGTGGAGGTCTGGCATTGAGCAAACAGCTCTTTCAGCGGCTCACCATCCAGGGCGTTTACCGCGACATCGGTCATACCGAACTTGGCTTTAACCGCAGCGCGCTGCTCCGACTTTTCTTTGTCGGCATTAACAGTCAGGCCAGATTTAACCGCGGCGAGATCGTCAGCGAATGGCTTGAACCAGGCCGGAGCTTCTGCCTGGTTGCTGGCACGCTCGCGTTCTTCTTTCTCAGCCTTTTCGCGAGCAGCCTTCTCTTCAGGCGTTTCGGTTTTGGTGTCGGCGTTTTCTGCCAACATCTGGTTGTATGCGTCCATCAGTTCGGCATCGGTTTTGCCGTCAACCGGTTTACCTTTGGCCTTCAGCGCATTAACGATGAGATCTTTCATCGGGTCTGTTTCCTTCTGGGTTGAATCGCTGTTGGCGCTGAATAACGCCTTTAGCTGGTTGAAAAATGATTTAAACGAAGAGTCTTGCGGGTCGGGATTGTTGGCCTCTTCGAGGTTGACGACCTCGATTTCAACCTCATCACCATCGGCGTTAACGAAGATGCCCACGCCTTCATCCGGGGTTCCGGCTCCAGGCTCATCGAGCAGTACCGCAACATGGTCAAACATCATGTTGGTGGCGATCTCGTTGTACTTTTTGCCTTTCGACTCGCCGTTGGCGGCGATACCGGAATACAGCAGGCCAGTGGAGATGTGGATCGGGTCGGTGTTGGTGCCAGCGAGCATCTCATCCAGGCGGTTAATCAGGCGCTTGCCCTTCTCACTGGATTCGGCGTACTGGCGGTTAACGTACATGTCACCCGTGACCTTACCGTCATTGTGGCTGACGTTCTGCAGCCATGCCCCGACGTGGTACTCGTTTACCGCCTGGACATCGCGCGCCGAGACGTGCTTGCCGTCCACCTTCGGGTGGCCCAGCGGCATCGGATTACGCTCGAGCGTGTTGTAGGCCTTTTCGATCTCAGCTGCCGGGTACAACTTCCGGTTCATCACGATATCGTCCACGACAGGCGTGATGCCGCGAACCACGATATGTGGCTTGCCGTTGACGGTTTCGGTGGTGATGTTTGAAGCGGAGTTGACGACGGTCAGCACGTTAACGCGGTTGCGTTTCATGCTGGGTCCTCGTTAATGGATTTTTCGTAACATCGGCGCTCTACAGCACCATGGGAAATAATCCAGCGCAGTTATGCACTGGTAGCGCACGGTTCGACCGCAGCCACAGCACCAATAGACTGTCATGCAATGGTCTCATTGGTGGATTTCAGGCAATAAAAAACCCGCCGGAGCGGGTCGGTTAGTTTGTTTAAATTACTTAAAACTGAGCTCGTATTTGGCATCATCGACTATTAAGTTGATAAGCTTTTCAACTTCATCGGCCAACTCACTATAAGCAACCTGCTCAGGGTAATTCTCCACCCAAATCATTTGGTCAGCGTCAGCATCAACTTCAAAAAAGCTAGTTAAATGACCCTTAGTTGCTGCGCTCAATGATATCGGAGCCAATATATATGACCTTCTTAATTGCTTCTTTAGGTCTCTGAATCGGTTCCAGTCGAAGTGATAATCTGGAACCTCGGATAGAGTTTGCTCTGCCCGGTAGATCCTTTCGAAGTGGTTTGAGGCTGCAATGTAAATGGCTTGCATCTCAATTAAAATATCGACCAGATCACCATATGCCTTATGTTTCTTTTCCCACCACTTCTCGCTATGAAAGCGCTTCAATGCGAAATTTGCAGTGAATGCAGCAACAATGATACCTATAGTTATCGGACCAAACAGAGTTAAAAAATAAGAGCCAACTTCCTGAGGTGTAACGCTCATGCCATAACGCCATAAAAATTTTGATTATGGTTTATAGCATCAAGCAGAATCTGTTTTCCACTGCTTGCGCTCTTTCGCCAGCTTATCCGCCAGCCCCTGATTGAAGATGCTGCCGTCGTCGTTGAGCAGCACCGGGATCTGGGAGCAATAACAGTGATATTTATTGCCATCAACGGCATACCAATCGCGTACCGCTTGCACAGTCCTGACCTTTCCATGCCAGAAAGCGTGAGTTTGCCTGGTTGTGGGCTTTAACGCAGAAAGGTGAAGAAGTCCGGTATTCAGCCCCAGCCGGTCGGCGGCCCAGTCCGTTTCGTTCCACTGAGCCTGCCGCAGCGCGCCGACCTGCTCAGTTTGAGCAATGGCCTTGGCCCTGCTCATCGACACGTCCAGACGCTTGCTGATTACGCCGGCCGTTTCCCGAGGGTTAACCCCGCGCGCTACCGCATCGGTGATGATGCCTGTCAGGTCTGCCCGTGCAGAATCGCTGATCGCCTTCCAGTCGCTGAACGTTGTCAGCCTGGCGGAGGCAATCTGGTTTTGATAGCCGGGGCTGCTTAAAAGCTGCTGTAGCGTCGTCTGGCTGGCGTAGACCTGTGACTGCTGCGAGAGGTTGTTAAACGCCTCACGCGTACCGCGCTGCGTCTCAGCGACGACGTAATCCATCGCCCACTGATTTTGCTCACCGCCTTCCAGCAGGAACTGATCGAGGATGCTCTGAACCGCTTCAAGCAGCTCCGCCAGTTCCTGCGGCGTCATGTCGTAGATGAATTTCCCGGCGTTGACCTGATAGAGCGTCAGGTCTTCGCCGTTGACGTGGCTCAGGAAGTGCCAGTTACTGCCGTTGACCTCACGGTCACGCCCGGACAGGCGCTGGTCGAACAGGGCTTTCAGCGCTCGCTTGATGCCGAGATACCTCTCTTCGATATCCCGGAACATCGCGGTGACCTGCTTTGCCGATCGGGTTGGGTCAACCTTACTGCGCGGAACTACCGGTGTCCCGACTTTCGTCTTTTGCTCCGGCGTCATCGGAAAGAGGATCATCGGTCATTACCTTTTTATTTGGGTCAGGCGGCTTAACATCCTCACGCGGCTCAAGCTCTCCTGCCTCCCTGACCTCATTCTCATCTACAGCAGGTGTGCCGTAGGCTTGCTGAGTATCCTTCGCGACAGCTGCCATTTCCTTCATGTTGGCAATCTTCTCTTTCTCGCTTGGCGCGAGAAGATCAGACCAGGTTAACGTGATTTCGCCAGACTTCGGCGGCTCGATAACTTCCACAGTCCAAAGGCGCTCGATGACTGCGCTGGCGCGGTCAGTCTGGAACCCGTTTCGGCGTCCATTGCAACGTTTGGCAAAGTCGTTTTTGTCCTGATCTGATGCAAGCCTTCCTGTCTGCTGACCAAACAGGATGGTGAATGGCATCTGAACTGAAGAGGAGAACTGGTTCGCTGACACTGTCCACGTTGGACCCGGGTCGGCAGCGGCGACAGAGAGGACTTTCGCCTCGCCGTCCTGAGTAACCAGAGCGGAATCTGTACCTGAGTTAAGCTTCTGGATGGCGGCGTTTAGCGCCTCAGCCAGCCCTGAATATCCGGCTTTCTTGGCATCCTCCATGATTTTTTCAATCTTGGTGTCTTTCGACATGTTAATGCCGAGCTGCCTGCTGGCATTTTTCAGGAATCCTTCAGCGCTGCCGCCGGAGGTTTTAGCCATGTCCAGCAGGTCGTTATAGCCTGCACGTAAGAAAGGAGTTCCAGCCAGCGAGGATTCATCTTCTGAGCCCTCGCAAAACATGATGATACGTTCAGGGTGGATTTTGATGGAGCGCATCGGGCCGACAATATTGCCGCTATCCCCGACTGGTTGCTCCTGGAAATAATAGAACTTCGGCATGGCGTAATCAGGAGACTTCTGATCCTGCTCTAACTCCCCCGGCTTAACCTGCGATTCCCATGCAGGAATCATCTTCACCAGGCCGCGCTCACGGGAATTACGCATTACGTCACGATTTACTGGCTCATACCATTCCCGACTGTCTGCAAATTGTAGGATGAGAGAGGAATAGTGCCCGACAAGATTCCGTCGATCGGCATCTTTCACCTTTGCCCAATACTTCTTCATGAGCTTGGTGGCTTTCTTTTCCCAGGGCGTGGTCTTTTTGGCCTTTTTGGTTTCGTCGCCATCCACGATTACCGGGCTATCAGACCAACATGCATCCAGCAGTTTATGAACCGCACCGAACGCAGCGCCATTGCGCTCATACATGTTATAGAAGTGGTCAAAGTCGAGACGCTCAGGGTAGCCAAATTCACACCACAGATGGTGCCGCTTGGTGTTACCTGATTTGTTGAAGCCAGCCGCATAAAGCTGACGTGATCTCGAGACCTCGTTGAGGCTGTTCACAATGAGCCCAGCGAGGACTTGCATTTCTGTATCGTTACTCACTGAGTTGTCCTTATGTGAAGAATATCGCCCCAGAACGGCGAGGAGAGTGCAGTACGCGGTAGCGGGTGGCGTCCCAGTCGTGATCTTCCTGCTGGGTATCTACGTCATCAGGGTTTTTGCTGTCTCTGACCAGCACGGGTATGCGGCTAATCCAGCCACGGCAATGCTCGAAAACGTAAAATGCAGGCTTCTCAGGAGCGCCGGATTCCAGCTTTTTACCTTCAACCACTGCCTCAAGCATGTCAGCGAAAACCGAAGCTCCGTTTACTCGCGAGCCTGGCTTTTTATTGGCTTCAAGCCATTCGACATCCTGATTTTCCATTTTCTGTCCGATCGACAATTCATCGTCGCCGGTGTTGAAAATGGCGCTATCCGCCGGGCCAGGGATAACTTCCGAGCATATACCCGGCACTATGTTCATTTGCCCCTGAGTGACGCCGTCGAGCTGGATCTCTTCCGGCTCGTCGACATCCTCGCCCATCAGCCGTTTATCAACCCACGCCACGCCCTTAGCGACGTTTGTGGATGACATGTTCAGGCCTTTGTTGAGCTCATCAGGCGGGCAGCCGTACCACTCACCAATCAGGATCAATGACCCGGCAGGTGGGCAGAACTGGCGACCATCGGGCAACTCTGCGGCGGTACCGTCGGCGAGCGCCCACCAGAGGTTAGAGAATGGCTTTGATTCGCCCCAGTCATGGGAGCGGTCAACCGTCCAGCTATCCGGGATACGGAACGGCTTAATGACGTGCAGCGAGGCGTTCCACAGGTGGTCAAAACGCCCGCCGCTGGTGACATCCCAGGAGCCCTCTACCCACGCTTTGCGTCGGTTAGGGTCTTTAATGGCCATCAACGTTGCTATGTACTGCGGATCGAGATACGGGTTCTCTTTAAATGAGCCGTGAATTGCAACGCGCGTCAGCGTCACATCCTCTTCGCGTTCGGTCTGCGGGTTAAACACCTGCTGCGTTTCGCGAATGATGGTGCCGCGAGGTGCTGGCTCAATGAAGCGCTTCTTCACCCAGGTATGGCCGATGCCAAACGGGTTGGTCGTGCTGAACGTCTCCAGGGGGATCGGCTTAAGCAGCGAGCCGTTGTCCAGCGGGTAATCCTCAGGCCGGAACGAGGAGCGCCGACAGGAGAACATCATCTCGTAGAACTCAGCCGACTGCTGCTTTGTCAGCTCGTTAAAGCCGATGAACGGGAACTCCTGTCCGTGATAATCCCAGTAGTCATCCTCTTCCTTCCCGAAGCGGAACAGCAGCTCCTCGCCAGTTGGCCACACCCAGCGCAGTTCGGAGGCTGACGCCAGATATCGCGCACCGTCGTTAAACAGGCGATACATACGCTTCGACTGGGTGATGATGTCAGTGAGGTTTTTATACTCGGTATCGAATATCACGCCACGCCAGAACGAGCCATAGCCCAGACCAACAAGGCGCCGGAAACGCGCCAGCTGCGCAGCGGTTTTACCCGGGCCGCGCGTTCCTTCGTAGAGGATTTCGTTACATGGGCAGCTCAGGGAAAGAGATTGCGATCCCGGCAAAGGTTTCCAGACGGCTTTGTAATTCATCCACCAAGAACCTCGCCCTGTTGCTTCTGCGCTGCCGCCTCCCAGTCATCAACGTTGTCGCAGGACGGAACGGGCATGATGCTGTGGGTGGCTGTGACCTTCTGCTCGATCTGCTCTTTGAATGCCTGCACACGAACGTGCTTGCCGAGCAATTCGAGGTTCTTCACCTTGTCAGGCCACTTTACCTTTTTTAGGATGGTTTCCGCCGTCTCTTCGTCGAAGTTCTGAATGGTCGTGCTGATGTCTAAACCAGTTAACGAAATTCGCCAGGCCTTAGGCCATGAAGTAATCGGCTTAAGGCTGCCGTCGTCATTCAGGATGTCCAGAACGTCCATCTGGTCGATTTCAACCAAGCGCCGGAGCACATAATCAGCATCAATACCCACATCCTCGTTGCGCTTGGCTTTGAGTTCAGCAATCCTGTTTTGAATGACAGCTTTTGACAGCAATTTTGTAGCGGTACGGTTAGCAGTTTTAGCGCTGTACCCCACACGAATCGCTGCCTGAGTGGCGTTTAAATCGATGAGGTACTCGCGACAGAACATTTCTTGTTTGTCGGTGAGTGCCATTCAAATACCTTTGGAGAATTTATGGATACACTAAAATTTGCTGCGCTTTCTCGTGCGTTAACCCAATACGATGAGATCCTTCAGTTAAGGGTCGGTGGTCTGTTCGACCGCATTCACAATTACTGGAGCACTTCGAAAACGGTTAATGGACAGATTAAATTTTCAAGAACCGCTGATGGATTAGAATTGGTTATACCGCAGTGCAAATTCCATTGTTTTGGAGAGTCCAAAATAAAGTTTATCGACTCCAACCCGATTAACGCGATATCGTTCTCTACGAAAATTAATGGCGAAAAAAAACCATTTGTCGTTTTTTATCTCAATAAAGACAATGAATTGACAATCCTTGGGCGAGTTGATGCACCACTTATTGATTTGGACTACGCAGGCGCATTTGAAGAACACTTTATGAATGAACTGATCATGGCAGCGTTCAAGGCAGACCTTTTATAGCAACAACCTTTAAAGCCATTACGATGGGTCTGCCTATGGTGATGGCAATAAAAAACCGCCCGGAGGCGGTTTAGGCTTCAATCACCGTAGTGTTCGTCGCAATAGTAATGATCTCCGAGGGCATGGGTTGCCGTCCGATCACAATGATCGCACTCTTGCCCCTTTGGAACCCTGCCGAAATCATCATCTTCATCATCTTCGATATCATCGCCATATTCAGCAAACATCAATACACCCTCCTCGACCAGACTGAAGGGAAGTATAAAGCTCTTCAGACCCATAATCCATTATCAAGCCCACCCGCAGATGAGCTTTGGAATGGCTTAGCAATCAGCGTCAGGACGAGCAACAGCACGGCAAGCCCACATACAGGCTTCCTGCATTTTGGTGCGGGCGATGGATAGGCAGCGCAGCGCGTCATTGCACTGGTCTTTATCCGGTACGTCACTCCCCTCAATCTCTAGGTGAATGTGATGTCGCTCGATATCCAGCTTTTCGCAGAAATCACGGCTAATTTCTTTCATCTCATTCATTTGCGCGATGTCGTCATCGGTCAGACTGCGGTAACCCTTAACTTTGCTGCCATCTTGCGGTTTTGCTTCACTCATTTCGCTGCCCTATCGGTAGGTTTCTGGCAATTAGCCTGCCACGATTTGTTATGCGTCAGGATGTCGCGCTTCGTCTGGCGATCCATCACTTCGATGTCGTGCTCAGTGAGGCGAATGGCACTCACCCAGTCACAGCCGGTATCGATGACTTCAACTTTTGCGGGTCCAGTTTCCGCGCAGCTCACGATCAACATCGTCATCAAGCATATGGCTAACCGTCTGGTGTACATTGCTGGCCTCTTTCGTTACTTCAACGCGTCGTTCGGCGGCGGCTTTGGTGGCTGCGGCGTTATCGTCGGTGCGCTGTTTATCGGCTTTGGCTTCGGCCTTCTCGCGTCCACGCATACTGCCCAGACCGAAGGCACCGAGAATGAGCAGAGCGACGGTACCGATAAACGCCAGAATAGCTTTCAGCTTCGTCATAGGCTCACCCGCTCGCGTACCCAACCGTAGATGAACGACTCGTTAGCCTGGCGCTGCTCTGCCAGCTCGAGATAACGCTGCCCCTGGCTGCAGTTCAGTGCCCGCAGTAATACGGTCTCCCCTTCACTTCCGCGTTTCGCCAGGAAGGATTTAAGGGCGCTGATACTTCGCGGGCCAATCTGGCCGTCGGCGATCAGGTCGGGGTAAAGCTTCTGCTGGTCGTTAAAGGCATTCAGCCAGCGCTGGAACCATTTCACCTGTACCGATGGCCCCATGTTCACGCCGGTATCGCAGAGCTCGGCGGCGATGTCCGGGGATACAGCTGCCACCTGGTCGAAGCGTGGGCCATACCAGTAATCAGCCTCGAGGATGTTGAGAGCCTGCTGACGGGTCAGGTCGCGCATATCACCGGAATAACCGTGGGCGCGTGCCGTTGCCTGGGTGATCCCCCAGTTCGTCGGGCCGCCTTTGTCGTTCGGGTGATTAACGTATCCGCCCTCTTTGCCGAGGATAGCGTTGAAGATGTCATCTTTGGTCATTGCTCGGCCTTCTGAAATACTTTCGCGAGATTCCCGCGAGAGCGCCACACCGCGACGCATATGGCGAGGTTCAGCATTAACTCACCCGGATCCACCTGCAGGTACTTCCCGTAGAGAATCCGGAATGCAGTGAACCCGGCAGCCAGGATCATCAGGTACGCCATCCATGCCACGCCCGGGCGGTGCCGCCTGCCGCTCTTACTGAAGAACAGTAGTCTTACGGCGATCAGCGCGCAGATAATGGCGTTTGCATCCAGGACGATGATTTGCCATGTCATTGGCCTTCCTCCTCCAGTCCCGGCATTTTCCCCCGCTTT
Source organism: Leclercia sp. (assembly GCA_049284415.1). Taxonomy (GTDB): domain Bacteria; phylum Pseudomonadota; class Gammaproteobacteria; order Enterobacterales; family Enterobacteriaceae; genus Enterobacter. Next base: position 251,752 of record JBAPXW010000002.1, on the reverse strand, counting down.
GACTTAGCGAGAATGCGCAGCAGGACTGCTACAGAGATGGAAGCGGATACCAGCGCGCCGATGTTCGGGGATACCTCGATACTTACTGGCGGATGTGTCACCAGGCTGAGGGCGGTGTTAATCACCCCAGCCAGTATCTTCGCCATCGGTACCGAGAAGAACACCCCGCCAACAAAGCTGATGACGGCGAACAGGAACTGCTTCCATAGTTGGTGCGGATCGGATGTCAGAACGTACATTGCCGATCCGGCAAGCGCGCACAGCATTACGCCTGGCGTTGCCTCCGGGAACATGGAGGCGAACGTCACGCCGATTGTTGCGGACGTTACACCGACAGCAATGGTTAGAGGTTCAGACATATGTGGTCCATGTGTAGAGTTCGGGCTCGCGGGACGCATTAACAACAAGGCGTGATGAGAGTGTTTCCCGGAGCCCGGAATAAAAAAGGCAGCTTCTGGGCTGCCAATCGATGGGTTGGTGCTTTGGGCTGAGGCCCTTATAGTCCCAGGTGGGGGTATTCCAGATGCAAGAAAGCCCCAGCGATAAACCGGGGCTCTCATGTGTAATTCAGTCGACAACCAAAGCTATGGCGACGATATCAGATTTACACGAAATATATGCGTTTTAATCCAGTTTTGCAATACTTGGATGCGAATTAGTCGCCTTTTGTTGTGAACGTGATCGCGTTACCTGCAATAAAGCGTCGCTATCCAGACGCAAGAAAATGCGTTTCATCGCCACCCAGCGATCGGTGAATGTCTCAGACCAGTTTTTGGGGGTAACGCCCACCAGCGCAGCCAGATCTGCATACTGGTACGGGTCACGACCGGCCAAGCCCGCTTTCACATCCTGAGCCGCCAGCCAGATTAACGCCTTCATCCTCTCCATCGTTTTGCCGGCCACCTTCTTGCCCGCCAGCTGCGCGCTGAATTCATCCCACGCCCATTGGGTTATCGCTACCTGGTATTCCCAACGCACGTTCTCGCTATAGCACCACAGCAGCCATGCATTCTGGTGCTCATCAAGCGACAGGACGGCCCGACGCCACGATGCTGTGGAGTATTCGACCGGCTGAACCAGTGGTATATGTGAGCCTTTGGCGTGGGACTGTTTGCCGGGGATCGGCTGGTTATCAACCGGGACCCATTTCTCGCCTTCTTCGTCCCAGACCTTGGGCTTCTTCCGCTTAAAAGTTCCAGTATCGAACTGGGCGTTCTCCAGCCAGGCCATCAACTGCCCTTTCGTCGCTCCGCTCAGATCGGCAGTGGCCATAATCAGCTGCTGGCGTACATATTCCAGGTATTGGGTGTTCATGCAGCAGCTCCTGCTATCTGTTCAATGCGAAGAAAGTTCCGAAGAATGCGGTAGTCCACCAGCACCGTTCCCGGGCGGCGATAGATGCGAAGACGCTGCCAGCGCATGCGGAGTGAGGCGATTTGCTCTATGGTCATCCATCGACCCTCTCGTTCTGCCAGAGCGGAAGTGGCGTCTTATCACCAGCGCGACGGATTCGTGATTTGGCGTTTTTCTCGATCTGAATCAACTTCTCGATATTCTGGCGGCGCTGCTTTTCTTCCCGACGAAGATGCTTAACGCTTTCCCAGTAGCGGGACTCCTGGTCGCAGAGCGTCATCAGGTAGTCAAAGGGATCAATTAGCGTTTCGCATTTCCGGCAGCGTAGCGTTCTCTCTTTTCCGTTAATCGATACAGCGGAGTGCAGACACATGACCTTTTGGCCTTCGTGCTGAATGACCAGCCCATCCTGCAGGTCGTTATTCCTTGTCGGGAATGCAACTACTTTGCCCAGCTCAATTTCGGTTTCGGTGCTCATGCGGCGTACTCCTGTTGGCGGGCTCGGCGTTTTTCCAGCGCACGGGCTTTACGGGTGAAAATGGATTTGATGCGCTGCAGGTATGGGATATCGAACTTGCGGACTGCGTTGTTATTGTTCAGGGCTTCGACTTTCTCTGGTCCGATCCGCTGAATCAGTCCCTGCTCAAACGCTTTCTGGGCACCAGAGCGATCACGGTTACACTGGACGCACTGGGCTGCGGTATTGTGCAGATTGAAAGCCAGGTGCGCGGCAGCACCTCGGGTGCGGTAATGCCCACAGTCCATGGTTCCGCCATATTTCTGCGCAGGGAGGCGATCGCAACTGATGCATGGTTTCCCGGCATCGCGCAGACGCACGTAGCGGTTGAACGCGGTCTGAGCCTCGCTCTTCCACTGGGTTTTAGTTTTCAGTGCCACGCGCTTCTCCCGGCGGCGCTGACGCCCGGCCTTCTCCTCTTCGCGCTGGCGCTTCTTCTCAGCACGCAGAGCCTCTGCTCGGTTCTTCGCGGTCTGCGCTTTGGCAACTGCGCTGGCGCATTCGTAGCAGCAGACGATCTGCCCGTTACGCATTGGGTGAAACCACTGGCGGCAGGATTTATTGGTGCACTTGCGGCGCGGTAATTTAGCCATGATCACCCCCAGACCTTTTGGCGAAATGTCCGTGGCGTACGTTCCTGGCGCCGGGCTTCCGGCAGCCTGGCGCTGACGGTCCGGGTGATGTAATCGGGATTCAGGCTGCGCTCAACGGCAACGCCGCGCGCCCGGTATATCGCCATCAGCTCTTCGGCCTGCGCAGTAGTGCATTCTGGATGCTGGAACCATGAAGATTTCATCGTGAGCACCCCGAGAAGTTCATCAGCTGCGCAGCGGCGTTCTCCGCTTCGCTCTGGTCTTTGAATGACCGTGACAATATCCAGCGCCACAACACATCAAGCGCTGCTTTGTACAACTGCTGGAACTCGGTCTCGTCCATGTTGGCGAAGGCGATGCTGCGGGGATGCTTCCGGAGGGTGCCGTCAGGCAGCTGGATAGTGTCGTAGTGGCCGGATTCGATGGTCACCCAAGCGCGGTAGGCGTCGAAGGATTTACACAGGCTGATGCCATTGGTGATGCGGCGGCTGCCAACCTGCTCGAGGTACTGCTCAGCAGCATCCAGCAGCGTGCTCTCGCTGCCGCCAAACGAGGCGAGGAATTTCGCATAGCCGGTGATCAGCTTGCGTTCGTTGGAGGAGATAGCGCCACCGGTTGGCTCCCAGTATTCGAAACCGAGATTCAGCAGAGCGAAGAAACGACGGTGAAAGGCCGGGTTACGGACCTGTCGGAACTCGGCCACCAGCACGGCACCGAGTTTGAATTTTGATTGCAGTAATTCGCTGGTCTCCGGCGTGGCGGGGATCAGGATTCCTGAGGACTGCTTGATGAGTTGTAACTGCGCCATGGTGTTCTCCGTGGCGCATCAGGTCAACGGCTGTTCAGACCGTTGATATCATAATATCAGAGGGTTGTGAGACGTGGTAGCCAATGCTGGTAAGAAACCGGGCTGCAGAAGACGGTGTGAATACAAATTCGTCATCCAGAAGTGGACGAAGCGAGACCAGGCCGTTCTTGCGATAGACGAGATAACCGCGATCGAGCGGCATCGAGCCCATAACCTTCCCATCTGAACGCCTGACAATGTCATACCAGTCACTTTTTTCGTTGCTATCACTGCTATCCCTCACATAACCCCCTTCTGGTATCAATAAAATCTATCCAAGCGGCAGGAGCATCGCCCCTCTATGAAGCCAAAATAGCAAATGGCTTAAATTTCCAAATAGGTTAGCCGCAGGAAAAATGAAACTTTTTTGAATCAGTGTTTAAACCATACATCAAATTACTGTATGGATAAACAGTGTTTATTCATTTTGGTTAAGTATGCACGCGAAAGGCATGTTTACGCAAGGTCATTTATCTGATTGATTTTGAAAATTATTTTCGCTACTTTTGCGTAAAAAATGATCGTTAATTTTAACAGATGAGGTGTGCTGCATCGGGGTTTGTAAATATATGATTCGGAAACTTTAGGCGCTCAAATCGTTAGCCGCCCGTTGTAACAACCCATATTTCAGCACGGTCAACACCACCGCAAGGTTGGCAATTTGTTACCAGGTGGTGTCTATTTCTTAATCGTTTTCATAGATCAATTTTACTGTATCGATCGGTATTATCGATCAGGTGCTTCAGGGTGGCTCTTCTGTCTACTGACGGACGATAAAAAGGCCTCTGATGAGGCCCTTAAATGAGATAAGCAATTGATTTCAAGAAAATGAATGTTCATCGAGAGCTTAAGGCAGGTAAACAAGTTTGCTCAGAACCATTTCCTCTTGTTGCTTTTTTGGATAGCGTGAGTGCCTAGGTACATAGTACGTATTTCCTCAGTTATTTTTCTAGCCTCATCACTATAAAATCTCATGCTTTCCTGGTGTTCATAGTTATTAGTTGCGTGACTAATATAATTCAGCATTTGTACATCATCAATGATTGACTCTAATTCATTAAACCTCTGATTACACTCGTTAATGTTAGAATTTAGAGTTTGAATTTCACTTGCCACCCTATCCATTATTGACGTTTCAGAAAGTTTTCCGCCGACAGTACAAACATAGCAACCTGAATCTTTATATGAAAACACTCTATTGAACGATTCCTCCACAGCAAACTTACTGTTCTTATAAGATGAAACTGCCATTATTATTCTTTTTAAATCAGACATGGATTACCTCGCCATTGAAAACTTACAATATTAAAACATCATTCAAGCGTATCACTTAATCAGTAAAATGCAGTTTTCAGTATTGAATGCAGCCATGCCTGCAGTCTCTGAAACAACCCTTTCACCAGATGCATATGTATCTGCAACACGTTGCGTTTCAACCATATTAGTCCACTCCAGTAACCTTCCTGCCAAAATGGTTTTGTCCAGTCGGTTGCCATACACCATCCCGAACCAAGTAATTGGGATTGTTGTGTCCAAGGCCTGCATCTTGAATTCTTCGTTTTGCGAGTTTTCAATGTACACAGAAACATTGTCGGAATAAATTTTCGATAATTTGTCATAGCTATCAGTATCGTTATCACTTTTCCCGGCAATCTCAGCATAAGCAATACATTTCGCTGCCTGGTATGCACGAACACCGCTTGCTACCTGTTCTTCTACACTGGCCCCATATGCAAATGTGGACGTCAAAAGTACCCCCACAGCTATCATCGTTTTCATTGTAAATGCACCTATATAATAAGAGCCATAAATGTAACAGGGCTCACATTTAATCAAATTGAGTTAAATCATTTCTAGTGAGGACTACTCACATAGACTGGACTCAGGCTGCCCTTTCACTTATGCACATCTCTGGCAGGTTTGCCTGCACCAGCGCTTCGGCGAATGGAGGCGGTACCGCGTTGCTATTACATTTTCCTTTTTGGGATGATTCACAAACCTGCCAATTATAATTTGCACGTATCAACGTGCATATGATTTAATGCTTGTACTTTCACAGCACGAGTAAATAAGAATGACAGACATTATTGAGCGCGAAGAAGATAACGAACCAGAGGGAAAGGCTAAAGGTGGCAAGGCCAAGGCTGCCAAAATGACTCCTGAAGAGCGGAGAGAGGCTGGTAAGCGGATGGCCGAAGCAAAGAAGGAGTTGGCTGCACTCCCAGTAGCAGATTATGGATCGTCTGATACCCCGCTTAGAATCGGTGAAGTCGAGATTCAGTGCTACGTATTAAGTACGGGTGAGCGCGTGCTTTCACAGCGTGGAATGGCGTCTGGTTTGGGAATGTCCACAACTGCCACTGAGCGACTATTGAATTTTGTTGGTGGAGACAGGATAAAACCATTCTTAAACAATGAGATACTGCCGCTTATCGAAACCCCCATTAAATTCAAGCATCCCGGCGGTGGTGGTATTGCATTCGGTTACCCGGCTACCATTTTGGCGGATATCTGCGATGCTATTCTGGCAGCACGTAAAGCCGGAACTCTACAGAAACAACAAGCGCATATTGCCGAGCGTGCAGAGATACTTGTTAGAGGATTTGCTCGCGTCGGTATCGTTGCATTGGTTGATGAAGCAACGGGATACCAAAAAGCCCGTGAACGTGATGCGCTTGCAAAATACCTTGAAGAATTTATTGCAAAAGAAATGCGCCCTTGGGTGAAAACTTATCCCGTGGAGTTTTTTGAGGAGCTTTGCCGTCTACGCGGTGTAGAGTTTAAGAGTAACCTCCAAACACCACGGTATTTTGGCCGATTAATAAACAATATTACCTATGAACGGATGCTGCCTAACCTCCGTGAAGCGCTCAAAGCAGAGAAAAGAAAGGCCAATAAATCCGGGATAAAAATGCATCAGTTCCTTTCTGAGGATAGCGGTGCTGGCCTACTCCAAAAGCGACTTATCGGTACTATCGATTTTATGAAGGCCAGCAGGACTTATGAAGAATTTATAGAGCTTCTAGATAGAGTTTATCCGATTGTTCCGGATTTAGATGTAAAAGCAGAATGATCTTCTACCCGACTCCTGAGTCGGGTTTTTTATGTTTGATGTGTGTTACGCACCGCCGGCAAAGTTATCGACGATAATCTCTTTCACGCGTATTCTCCCATTGCGCTGGCCAGCGACCGGGCGGCGGTAACGATGGCCGGTACCGGCATTTTCTCCAGCCACATGCGGTTGATGTGATGCTTAAGGCGGCGTTGGTGATGCGCCGGGAGATCCCCGGCGGTTTCAATCTGGCTGTAGACCATGCCAACTTCGGCAGGCCAGACGGTTTCAGCCACGTCCACCAGCAGCAGGCTTTCCAGCTCAACGATCCGTTTTGTTGCATAACGCAGCTGCGGTTCCATCAGTTTGCCTCCTGCTGCGGTGCTGCTGGCAGCGGCATCCAGTGGGTAGGTTTGCAATAAACCCCCGTTCCTGTGCGCCAGCTGGCATATCTAAACCAGCCATCTTCTTCGTTTCTTTCAAGGTGCCCAGCCATCTGCTCCTCTGAATCGGGCATGTATAACTGAACATCTTTTTCTCGTTCCGGCATCCGCTCACTGCACGGAATCCACCCGGTCGCACTAAGCCGGAACGCCAGCAACTCACGATACGCATTCGACTGTGGGTTATCACCGTGCGCCATACCTTCCAGCTCAGCGTTGGTGAGTGAGTTGGCAGGGACGGCCTGCTGCATGATTGTTCCGTAAGCAGCCACCTGCGGGTCTACTGGCTGGGATAAGTCGCGGTGATTACCCTGAAGCATGGCAGCGCGGCACTGGTTGAACCCATGCGCCCAGGCTGATGCGAGCCCCGTGTCGTCCTCGGTGATTTCTTCTGGTACATCCTCCCAGGTTACTCCGAGAGGAATCACCACTGCTGGCTGCGGGCCGAGTTCGCCAGCGCATCGAATTACGCGATCGATTAAGCGCTGGGTCCAGCGCTCCTGCTGCAAGTTGAATTCCTCCCTGGACTCAGGGAGGGCCATGCCCATCACGCCAAGCGCCCGATCCAAATTCTTAGGCACAAAATCGATACGCACAGTTGCCTGCGGTAACAGTGGTGCTGCGTAGAGCATAATCATTCGGCGAGGGTCTGAGAATTTGTTAGCCTTTCCGTCAATCGCGAACAGATACCCGCAGGCACCCTCATTCGCGTCGCGCAGCTCTTCTGCGTCAGTCCACGCAACCGGCTCAGCCGTCAGTACTGCAAGTGCGATTTTTAGCGCTGACAATGTATTTTCCTCATCAGCGTCGAGGCCGAACGGGATTTCATCGCGGATCGCTTTGATGCCTGAGATAGATTGCTCCAGCCACTCTTTCGTAAATTCAGCCATATCCCTACTCCCCCTTGATGACAGCGGCTTCGATGAGTTTACGGCGTGAGTTAAATGCCGCGTCGTAACCGTCACTATCTTCAACAAGCCCAAAGTTCCAGCCAGCCAGCATCCCCAATAGATACTGTTCGTCGCATTTGCGGTCATGGTCAGCGATCCGCTTCTCTGCGGCTTCCAGCTCATCCAGCAGCGCCAGCACGGTGGAGGGGTTGGCGGCGGCGATGAAGCGCTTATTATCTCGATGCCCAGGACCAGAGCAGGATGCGATATAATAATTCCCGTTAAGACCCGCATCAGCAATCACGCCATGCCGGTCATCAGAGCACCATTCGCCATGGGTGGCCTTCTCCGCCGCTTCACGCAGCGCCTGTTTGTTGATGTTGCTCATCGTGCTGCCTCCTGGCGAAGTTTGAGGTTTTCGGCAATCCATGAAGCCAGGCTTCTCGCTTCGCTGCGGGCCAGCTGTACATTGCCACGACATACCGGATGCTCTGTTTGATAGAAAAGGTCATACATAGCTGACCCCGCAGGTTCGTCAGGGATGGTGACAGCTTCCTGAGCCCGCACCTCAGCCAGGAATGCGTCGGTTGCTGGGGTTTCGTTTAGTACGCGACAGATATCATCGTGACTACAATCGTGCTCAGTTCCGCAGCACTGGCATGCAGTGAAGCAGTTACTGTGCTCATCGATAACTGATTTCAGCGCTGCATTCTCCGCAGCCAGCGCCTGGCACTTGGCTTCAAACCCTGCAATCAGATCAAGTTCTTCTTCTGGGCAAAGTGACTCGCCGCTTTTGGCATTCATCTTTGCGTGCTCGAGCAGTTCTTCGAATGTTGGTTTCATACGACACTCCTTTCTTCGATGCCATAAACCTCATCGCCGCCTTCATTCTCTTCAAGCAGGTAAGCGATAACTTTTTTCGCATCCTCTTCGGTTGGGCATGAGCCAGCTGCAGAAGGTATGCCGCCGTCGTGACTACCCTGGAAGCCAATACCACCCAGCGGATGGTCATCATCAGGCAGGCTTGTCAGGTACATCTTGCTGCCATCTTCTTCGCGATAAATCAGGAATTCAGTGCTCATTGGGCACCGCCTTCGATCGGTTTAACGGTCGCCAGCTTCAGGCGGCGGGCTGTCAGCGGCGCGCCACAGCGGAGGCCATCTTCTTTGCGATAGGTTTCGCGCTGACCTACACACCAGGTGGTTGGGGTTTCATGCAGTTTCACGGTCTTCTCACCGTCTCTGGTGATGATGGTGCCGGTATGGGTTTTAACTTTGCTCATGCTGAAACCCTCCCGTAAAACGCCAGTACCCGCTTCATCGTTTCGCTCTGGCGACACTCCTGGAAAATCAGGTTGGTGCTGCGCTTACCTGACTGTTCATCGCGCGTGATCAGGCGGTAATGCACCGCGCGCCACTCTTTGCTGTCGACCACCACCACACCCTGCTTCTCCAGGATTCGTGCTGCTTGATTCACCCCGGTTTGCGATATCTTGCATGCAGCTGCCACATCAGCCGCAGAGAAGGTCCTGTGTGTTCTCAGGTAGTGCAAAATTGCCTGTTTCGCTGTCATTAGAATCCACCTCGCTTAGATACTTTCTCTTCCCTCTGGCGGCGGCTTTGCTCTGCTGCTACCTGGTCACAGTCGTAAATTGAGCCGTTACGTTGCTCGCAGTAGACGACGCCGGACTGGCCGTGGCGGTTTAGCCTCAGCAGCAGCTCGGTGTCACTCTGGCTGGCGTTCTCGTCGTAAGCGCCCTCACGGTAAATACCGATCCAGTAATCGCAGTCCTGCTCGATCTGTCCGGTGTCTCGGGAGTCGCTCGGCAATGGGCGCTTGTTAACGCGTTTTTCCAGGTCACGGTTGAGCTGCGTCAACAGAACGACGACGCAATCCAGCTCCTTGGCCAGGTTCTTCAGCCCCTTGGTGATCAGGCCATACGCCAGGTCGTTTCGGTCGGCTTTCTCGGCGGCCATGAGCGTCAGGTAGTCGACCAGCACCATGCCAACCTTGCCCTTATCCCGCTTGATGCGTCGTGCTTCTGCGATGATGTGCGACAGGCCGACGCCCGGCGTATCGTCGATGAAGAAATTGCCACTCTCGACCATCTGCATTGCCCGGGCGTTAGCCATCGCAAACTCGGTGTCGCTGTCAGCGCCGCGGTAGAAAATATCCGTATTTACGCCGGACACCTGCCCGATCATGCGTTCGAAAATCTGCTTATCCGGCATCTCCAGGCTGAACAGAATGGCGGGTAGCTCTTCGTTCATCGCGCAGTTGATAGCCAGCTGGCTGTAGAGCGTGGTCTTACCCATTTTCGGGCGGGCACCGATAACCAGCAGGGATCCGCGCACCAGTCCTTTCGGCTCCAGCACAGCATCCAGTGAGTCGATGCCAGTTGATAACCCACGGGATCGCTGTTTCGGGTCGAAGCGCATTTCAAGCTCGTCGATCCAGTCTTCCATAACCTCGCTGAGCGCGCGGGCGCCGCGGCGGGAACCGGTCTTAGCATGGTCGGCCATCTGAGTGAAAATCGACTGAACAGCCTCAAACTTCTGAGTGGCGTTCATGCCGTTCCGGGCATACAGCAGCTCGGTGGCCTCAGTCATGCGCTGGATGCCGTAGCGCTCCATGGCCGACTCACGCACCGACATGGCGTAAGCCACGATGTTTGCGGCACTGGGGGTGTTCTTTGAGAGCTCAGCCAGGTATGCGAAGCCACCTACACGATCCGTCAGGCCTTTGCTTTCCAGTGCGTCGAACAACGTCAGGCCATCCACCGGCTTGTTGTCTCGGAACATCTGCTGCATCTCGGCGTAGATCACTTGGTGCGCCCGGTTGTAAAACGCCTCCGGCTTCAGAAGCGCCAGAACGGTGCGGGTGCGCTCGCTGCTGTCGTCGCCAATCATCAGGCCACCAATCACGCTTTGCTCCGCCTCGGGCTGCATGGAAGGGTCATGAGTTCAGAGGTCATCGCATGCCCCCTCGCGGGTTTTCGCGTACACGTCGACGCTCAGGAAGTATTCGAGCGACTTGCGGCGCCAGGTTTTCCCGGTGCGCTGATCGGGGCGGTTCTCCAGCATCCAGCGGCAGTTGCTTGCGATGTAGTTCAGGTAGTCTTCCCAGTCCTGCAGGGAGAAACCCGCACCACCCAGTTGGCGGTTTGCGGCAGAGGCTTTTTTCCAGAACGAGCGGATCAGGTTGCGGCGCTTGTCAGTCAGGATTCGTATGGCCTGGGCTTCAGGCAGTACACGGTGATAAATCTCGACTACCTGCTCACAGCTGAGCGACGGTTTTTTCGGTTCTGGATTTTGTGCTGCTGATGCACTCTCTTCTACGTCAGTAGAAGAGATATTATTTAATATATTGTTTGTGGGAATTTGATTGGTAATCATCTTGGTACAACCTTCCTTGGAAGCCGCGCTAGAAGCGGGTTTGGCTTGGTAATCCTCCTGGTAATTTGGTTGGTAATTTTTTTGCTCATTTTTTAAGCAATTCAGCCCCTGATATTCGTCATATTTGGTGACTGTGATCAGCGTGAATTTGCGATTTGAGAGGCATGAGATCATGCCCAGTTTCTCCAGTTTGCGGAGAAGATACTGAACACGATCGGACTCAAGACCGGTCTCTTTCGACAGGGTATTTCGTCCAGTGATCACCTGACCACGGCTTACGGGTTGATCGCCAAATTCAGTGGCCACCACGCCCGGAGCAGAGTTAACTTTCAGGATCAAATGCACCCAGAGATGCATAGCCTCGAAATCCGTCCTGTAGAACGGTAATTCCATGATTTTGCGATGCAGGAACACCAGACCCTGCCCGCCGGTTTGTGGCGTCTCCATGGGCTGCTGAGCCCCTCTGAAATCGGACAATAGGAGAACATTACTCACGGGCTGCCCCCTTGCGCTTAAGAGCGTTCAGCAGCTCACGCATGCGAGCTCCCACTGCTGGATTAATCGAGCGCAAGAACTGATCCCGGGTAATGCTTTTGTGTACATTGGTCTGGAAATAGCGCGAGTTTTTTGCCATCATTCCTCCTGCAATTGGTCGAACTTTTGCACTTGAGAGCCCTTTCTGTTCCCGCAGAAGGGCTTTCGCCTTTTTGATACCTGCCATCACATCACCCCCGGCGTCATGGTTATGAATCCGCCAAGTACTTGGCCCCATGATTCCATCGGGATCAGCCTCATGATCGACTCCACCGCCTCGCGCCCCTCCTTAACGATTTCGCCCACAGGCGCACCGAGAATGCTCACCTGATGAAACTCTCCACACTCTTTGATGGAGCTGGCTAAATTCTCAGCCCCGGTCTTTTCGACCAACCCAAACTCGCGCGCCACCTTATCGTTATCGCGAGCCATCACCGCCACGATTGCCGGGGTCAGCATCTCCAGGTACTTGTCATACTTTGGTCCGATGGTGTTAATCATCCGGAAGAAGTTAACTTTGGTACCGTGCACCGAACCGGCCAGCAGCAGACCGCGACCGCCACTCGCAAACCACTCCTTCGCAACCAGCTGCGAGATGTAGTTTTGCGCATCGCCGGGCGTTGCCTTGTTCCAGGCTTTTACAGCCTCCCGGATATTCGACAGCTTGCATGATTGGCGGGGAAGTGCTTGATATTTCGATATCACCTGCCCCGGAGACGGGCTGCTATCATGGTTAAAATTTCGTGTTTGCATTGTTAACGCTCCTACTTTGGTAAACCGTCAGTGGGATTTGGGTAGAGGTCTGGGCGCAGTTCGTGGGGCGTTACGCCGGTAGCCTCAAATACTGGCAGCACTCGTTCAGCAGGAATGCCTTTGCGGCGCCATAGCGAAACAGCCATTTTTGAAACGCCGATCAAATTGCCAAGCGCGCTGGCCGAGCCAGATCGGAGAATTGCATTTTCAATACCAGTCATAGGACCTCCTTAAGTGAGTAAAGTAAAGCACCAATTTACCATTGAGTCAATACACGCCTGCCTACCAACTGGTAAAGCTATTGTTTACAATCCGTGCATGAATAAAAAAGATCCTAACCAGAGCCTTATTTCCAGGCTGACTGAATTGAACGGCAAGGGCTTCTCAAAAACAGAGATGGCCAAGGTTGCTAACGTCAGTAAGCAGGCCGTAACCGGGTGGTTTCGAACCGGCAAAATCAGCAAAGAGTCAGCGCTGGCCGTCGCAGATGCTGCCGGCGTATCTGTTCCATGGCTGCTTGGTGAGGATGTTGGTGAGAAGGACGGACTCAAGCCGGACGAACAGCGCCTGCTGGAGCTCTACCGCCAACTGCCGGAAGAAGAGCAACAGAACATGCTCCGCATCTTCGCGATTCGCCTGAAGGAGCTGGACGAGCTGTATGAGAAATACATGAAGGGCCGAATACGGTCACAGGAAGGGTAGTTTATTTTTTTCATCGTAAGCTGATGATGTTGCCTCTGGCCTTTTGAGGTTTTCCTGTGGTTGAAATATCTAAATAACAAACTTAATAAAACCGTCTGGAAGGACTCGGAATGTCAGAAGAATTATCTTTATCATTTACCGAAAACATTTATTATTCGACTAAAGAACCTGTAAGCATTAAAGATGTAATCACCTCCCTTCAAGGATGGGAAGCGATTGCAAAACAATCTGAAGGCGTGCTTCAGGAGCTTACTGGCGCGAATATTTTGAATATCTCCGTACACATTGCACGTCTTGAAGCGGGCAGCCTTTACGAAGATATCGTGATTAAACTGCTTTTCGGAAGCCAAGAGGAAATGGATAAGTTCCTCAAAAGCGCTCACGCAAAGATCGGAAATGGGAAAATGAGAAACGCTCTTGTTGGCGCCGTCGTTGTCGGGTTGGTAAGTTACGGTTTAGTGCTGGCGACTAAAGCCATGGCACCCAACAACACGTCTCATTTCGAAGCAAATAACAACACAATCATCAACATTGGTGCTGGCGAAGCTAATATCTCGCCTGACAGGCTTCAATCCATTATTGAAAGCACTGTAACCAACAAAAAGACTCTTGCCAAAAATTCCATCAAAACATTGGCCCCTGCACGTGCAGACGAAAACGCAACCATGGTGATTGGCACTGGTGGAGGCGCTATAACAATACCTGCTGAAACCATCAAAAAAGCACCCACGGAAGTATCATTTGCCCCTGAAGTTTATGAACAAGAGCATTTTGATGTTGATGTAGAGGTCAGGGCATTAGATTTGGATAATCCTGAAAAGGGCTGGGCTGCCGTAATCCCCGGATTAATTGATCGCCGAGTGAATATGGTGTTAGGTCCTAATGTGAAACCTTCTGATTTCGCAGGTAAATTCGCCGTGAGAGCCGACATATCAATAACGTACAAACTGCGGGCCAGCGACAAAAAATACCAACCCTCTGAGGTTTACATCAAAGATATCATCAAGTAACCGCAACCCGGCCACCGCGCCGGGTTTTTTATACCCCTCACCCACCAGCACGTCGCCTAACCCGCCCCGAACTATCCGATCCCGACCTTAGTGTCGGGATTTTTTTTGCCTGCAACCACTCAATTTCATACACCAAATCACCGAGGTAAAGCATTGCTGTACTTTTTATAACTTCAACGCTTGACCAATTAGTAAAGTGGTGATTTACTAGTATCACCAAGACGCACCACATACCACCCAGGCATGGAGCCCACGAAGTAGCCGCCGACGGCATACGAATAGTCGGATGAGGTGGAGTGAATAACGCGCATCAGGTTCAAGCAACGTTCCGCCAGCCTGGCGACAAGGGCAAAGGAGATTGAGATGAAAGGTAATACGAAGAAAGTCAGTTACATCGGGTTCGCGGCTTGCTGGGCTCGCGGTATCGAATCTGGCCAGAAGCGAATGCAGCTCCCAAGCTCGCGTCAGGATGGCAGCAAGGGTATTAACGCCCCCGAATACAAACACGCCCACCGTTCGGTGCAGCGGTTGAAAAAGTCAGGCGGAATTCCTCGCGGCAAAGCCTACGCGAAAATGTGCCGCCTGGGATATCAGAGTGAGAGTCGGAAGGACCTTATTCGATCGACTCAATAGGCTGAAGAGGAGTCGTGCCGTTTGCAGGCCACTCGCTCTCCGGGAAGTAATTTTTAGCGACGATGGCAGACAGTTTTTCGATTACTTCAGTAGTTCTGTTTTTGGTAACGGCATCGTTGACTGCGTCGGAAAGAGAGAACCAGCCGTCTTTTTTGCAGGTGTAGATGTTAGCGGGAACCATCTCCCCAGTAACCGGCGAAGGCTGGGGATGCCGGGAGAAGACAGATTCATCACCGCAAATGGGGCATGGCCTGATTTCAGAGTTCATGACATTTCCTTGATTTGACTGTGGAAATGACAGAGTACCGAATTCCTTTGACTGTGGAAAGCAAGGGACCCGCGCAGCCTGAGCGGGTTAACAAATCAGGCACTACTTAAGGGGATCATCATGGTTCATCAGCACTACGGTACCCAGACAGTAAACCGCGGCGCAGTTCAGCCCGGCATGCTCGTTAAGCACAAAGACAGCACCTGGACAGCATCAGCTAACGCACGCGGTCGTTTGTATCTTCATCGCGGCATTGAGCGGACCTACACCACTGAACTGCTGGTTGAAGTGTTTCTGAATGGTTTGGGGAATGGCCTGAGCCATTAGCAGGGGGAGTTATGCAAGAGAAGAAATGCGGATATTGCGGCAAACCGGTTAACCAGGAGGAAGTGGTTAAAAGCACCCTCATCTACCGCAACGGCTCGCAGCTGGCGCGCAAAGAAAAAGAGTATTGCTCTGAGCGTTGTGCCGAGCACGACCGGATGGCGCACGAAGGCTAACGCAATAACCCGCCGAAGCGGGCTCTACGTCCGGTGCCACCGACCAAAGTACACCGGAATTTATACCAAAACCAAAAACACACCCAATGGGCGCTATCTCTGGCCCGGGGATCTTACATCCAAAAATGAGGATCTGACATGGAATTTTTCTACCTGGTTAAGGCCACTCAGAAGTCAGGGAAGCCTGACGCTGTAGTGTGGCTCTCCGCCAACACCCAATCACGAGCTGCGTTGCAACTGGATGTCGCGCTGGAAGATGCAGGCATCGAGACTGGCCGCGGTAAGGACTACGCCAAACCTTTGCGCTCTGACATGCCAGTTGTTGACGATCTGCCGGAAGAAGGCGTCGTCTGCTTCGATTTCTGCATGCGCTACGCCTTGGCCGACGACCTACGCACCTGGAATGTGATTCCCGGCGCGGGGACGGAAACCACCACCGATACTGTGGATGCCGGCAGCACCTCCCTGCTTGAAAATCGCACCCCGGCTGTGCGCTTCGCTGTCTATCTGCTGGGCGACAAATACCACTCAGAGATCAGCAAAGAGCAGCAAATGGTCGCCAGCGAAATGGCACTGGACGAGGGCAATGTCTACCTCCAGAACCTGCTGCTGGCCAAGAATGACGTTCCGGATATGAATGAGCTCAGCACGCATGCCGAGTGGATGCTGGTGCAGGCCGTCAAAGATGTTTTCCCACAGGACAAAAAACACGAAACCGCGCTACTGGCGGAATTCCTGTCCTCCTGGATTAAAGCCGAAGCAGGCGATCGCAATCAGCTGGTTGAGGACTGGCAGGCTGGCAAGCTCCCGGCCAAACCTGAAGAACCAGAATTCCGGTATGAGCACGGCCTGCGGATCCACAAAAACAATGACGAGGCTACTGGTTATTCCGTTTGCAAAATGCCTTTCCGCAAACAGCTGCTGTCTCAGCTGACAGTAGACGAACTGCGCCATCACATCACCCGCAGCGAGCATGCGGAGTTGCACGCGCTGGAAATGGATACCGACAACCACTATGTCCAGAATCTGCTCCTGGCTGCTGAAAACTGCGAGGACGTGAAGGGTTACGACACGAAAAAACTGTGGCGTTACACGAAGGCTATTCGCGAAGTGTTCAGCATGGAAAAACGCCATGAACTGTCGCTGCTGATGCAGTTCACTCAAGCCTGGCTGGCTACCGATCCCAGTGAGCATGAAACCCTGACGCGTGAATGGGCTGCTGGTAATCGCATCTCAGGTGTTGGGATTCCAAAAGAACAGAAATCCGAAGAGCTGCAACCTTCCGAGCCATATAAACGCGCCGTCGCGCAGAACATGGCGAACCTTAGCATCGAGATCGCAGTTGCCCAACTGTACCCGGATGCACAGCCAGGAAAGATTATCCGCCCTCAACTTGTTGCCGCTAAAGAGCTGGCAGACAAAAAGGATCCTGTCCACGTCAAAGCCCTGAAAGTTTTGGGCAAGACCACGGACATTCTTGATTACAACGCCAACAGCATTTTCGGCGTTACCCGCGCTATTTCGTGGATTGGGGAAGATAACACCTCTGAGCTGCGTAGCCAGGTGCGCGAGTGGTTCACGGCGAACGGTTTCTACGAGAATGGCGATCGCTCAAAAGGCTACCCGGAATGGGATGAAGATTCACGCAATGCCCCCCGGGAAAAAGAGGAACAGCCAGCGCGCGAAGAGGTCAGTAAGCAGCTGGCCGCAGCTCGCGGCGAATTTGTCGAAGGTATCAGCGACCCAGCCGATCCGAAATGGGTAAAGGGAAACCAGGCCGCCATCAGCCAACCACAGGTCGCAAACCTTGGCGGCGGCATGTTCTCCATCGAAGGTCTGATGAACGAAAAACAACCACAAACAGATGACCGTTCATCGGTTAATGAGGAGACCACCAGCGATGTGCAGATGGAAAAGACTAACGCGCAGGAAGGAGAAGCTGTTGACGCGGTACCACCAGGCGAAGGCGCTGATGCAGCTGATCCGCAAACAGATGCCCTGACTCCGGCTGAGGTTCTGGCCGCTGCCGCGCCGGAGACTTCTTTGGCAACCACGGAAGAAGATCCCGATGAGTGGGAGCTCATTCAGGCACCACCCGCCTCGGAGTACCCTACTTACTTCGAACCGGGCCGCTACGAAGGTCTGCCGAATAACGTGTACCACGGCGCAAACGGGATCAGCAGCACCCAGGTGAAAGATGCCCGCGTCAGCCTGATGTTCTATCACGGCCGTCACGTCACAAAGACCATACGTCGCGAAAGCAGTGAAGCGCTGACGTTCGGTAGCCTGGCCCACACGCTGGCGCTGGAACCAGAGAAGCTCGAGGAAGAGTTTGCCGTGTTCCCCGGCGTTCCGGCTGTGGCGTTTACCACCACCGACACCATGAAGGCGTTCATCCGCGAATTTAACGCGGATAAGCCAAAGGACGAGCAGCTGAAACTCACTGGCAAGAAAGATGAGCTGCAGGCGGCGATCCGCGCAGTGAGCCCGGAGGCCATTTTCGCTGATGAATTCGAGCAGCAATGGCGCGATAGCGTTGCTGGGAAAACCATCCTGTCCAGCGAACAGTTGGCGCTGGCTACGGCAATTCAGCAGGCCCTGCTGAACCATGAATCAGCCGGAAAACTGCTCCGTCACCCTTCCCGTTCAGTGGAAACCAGTTACTTCGGGATGGACGACGAAACCGGTCTGGAAGTCCGCGTGCGCCCTGACCTTGAGGTTGAAATCAACGGCGTTCGTATCGGCGTAGACCTGAAGACGATCAGCATGGGTCGCGTTAAACAGGACGGCCTGCGCGCCAAGCTGCACCGGGAAATTATCGACCGTGATTACCACCTCAGCGCTGGCATGTACTGCTCTGTCGCCGACTTTGACCAGTTCTTCTGGATCTTCGTCAACAAGGACGAGGGCTATCACTGGGTGGCAGTGATTGAAGCTTCGGAAGACCTGCTCGCGCTTGGTCTGCAAGAGTATCAGAAAACCATGCGCGCCCTGGCTCAGGCCTATGATACCGACTGCTGGCCAGCACCGATCACAAAAGACTACACCGACGAACTGAACGACTTCGAACTGCGCCGCCTTGAAGCGCTGCGTACTCAGGCATAAGGGGAATGACGATGGAAAACATGAATATCGTAACCGCGGAGCAGCAGGCTCCAAACACCATCTCTGCCACTAACTCCATTTTTAATGTGCAGGCACTGGGGCAGCTCCAGGCTTTCGCTGGATTAATGGCGCAGTCCTCCGTTACCGTGCCAGCGCATCTTGCAGGTAAGCCCGCCGATTGTATGGCGATCGTCATGCAGGCCATGCAGTGGGGCATGAACCCGTACGCTGTGGCGCAGAAAACACACCTTGTCAACGGCGTGCTGGGTTACGAAGCGCAGCTTGTTAATGCCGTAATCACCAGCTCCAGCGCCATTCATGGCCGCTTCCATTATCGCTACGGCGGTGACTGGTCGCGCTGCACCAGAACAAAAGAAGTGACCCGTGAGAAAACGGGTAAGAATGGCAAATACACCGTTACCGAACGCGTTCGCGACTGGACTGATGAAGACGAAGAAGGACTCTATGTTGAGGTCGGAGCCATTCTTCGTGGGGAAAGTGAAATCACCTGGGATAAACCTCTTTACCTGTCTCAGGTGGTGACTCGAAATTCTCCGTTGTGGGTTTCAAAACCAGACCAACAAATAGCCTACCTCGGTGTGAAATATTGGGCGCGGTTGTACTGCCCGCACGTGATCCTCGGTGTTTATACGCCAGATGAGGTTGAGCAACATACCGAGCGGGAAATCAACCCCGCGCCGGCTCAGCGCGTCAGCCTGGCTGATATCAAAGGTGACAACGTAACACTTACCCACAGTGCGCAGGAATCGGCAGCAAATATCGATGGCCTGGCCGATGAGTTTCGGGATCGCATTGAAGCCGCTCAGGACGTTGATAACGCCAAAGCGGTGCGCGCCGACATCGAAAGCGCCAAAAACGCCCTGGGCTCTGCCCTCTACACCGAACTGAAGAACAAGGCCGTGAAGCGTTACCACCTGGTGGATGCGCGTAACAAGGTCGAGGCGGCGATCAACTCCCTGCCACAGCCTGGCGAACCGGATTCCGCTGAGCGCTTCGCGGAAGCCGAGCGCGTGCTGGCAGCAGCGAAACGACACATGGGCGATGAGCTGCACGATCAGTTCAGCATCACCCTGGCAGATATGAAACCGGAATACGTGGCCTAAGGGAGGCGGGAGGGTTCGCCCTCCCGGTAACGACATGAGCAAATTCGGAAAAGAGCAGTTGGTTGAGTACGTGAAGGGGTGTATCGAGCACGCCGAGCGGTTTCCGGGCGTCGAGATAGCCGAAAAAGAAAAGGCGATATTTGAAATCGCACTGGCAGCGCTGACGGCTGAGCCGGTAATGGAGCGCGAGCAGGTTCGCCAGGATCACGCCGAATGGTCGCAAGCTACTTTCGGTAATGTTGGACCAGTCGGCCCGCTGAAGCATCTGTCAAAGGAGGCGCTGGAGGCAGCAGCAGAACCCGGCGACCTCAGCGAATGGGCTGACATGCAGTTCCTGCTTTGGGATGCCCAGCGCCGTGCAGGTATCACTGACGCTCAAATCACTCAGGCCATGGTAGAAAAATTGGCGATAAACAAAGCCCGCCAGTGGCCCGAACCCAAAGACGGTGAAGCGCGGCTGCATACTAAAACTGAAGAAGATCCGGTTTCTGCCCGCCGCCGCAGGAATCGCGAATCAAACTCCCGCGCTCGTGAGCGTGAAACGCCCACACAACGCAAAGCCAGATTGGCTAAAAACAGGACCAGGATGGCTATACGTCGTAAAGGCGGTGCAGCATGAAACTGATTAACCGCAGCAAGCAATCCCCTCTGGCGCGCCAGGCATGCGAACTCGCGCTGGCGGCCCACGCAGAACGTTACGGCGACTACGGCCGCAGCAAGATGCGGGAGACGTACACGGTGCGGGTGGAGGGCGTGAAGGTCTGGGTGGAGGTGGTTAACCGCAAGGCGAGCTACGTGGCCACAGCGATGACCGGCATGCGCCGCCTGCGATCTCTTCCAGGTCAGGTCGCCTGATATCGAAATATCATTTATCAACAACCGGCATCTTTATAATGATGTCGGTTACCTGAGGTGAAAGATGGCACAGGTGATTTTTAACGAAGAGTGGGTTGTTGCGGAAAGGCTGGCGGCAAAGACCGGTCTGGATATCCGCCAGATTGAAAAATACCGCCAAGGTTGCTGGATTGAGGGGATCCATTTTAAAAGACACTCCCCCACCGGCATCCAGACATCGCGCGGAATAACCTGGTACAACTATCCGAAAATTAATCAGCTTATACAGGACGCATAAATGGCAGACTTACCACCGGGCGTGGAGCTTCGCGGTCAAAGCATTCGCATCTGGTTCATGTATAAAGGTAAGCGCTGCCGGGAACTGCTCAGGGGGTGGATCCCCACCCCTTCAAATATAAAGAAGGCAGGCCAGTTAAGAACGGTCATTGTCAGCGAAATATCACTCGGTGAATTTAATTACCGCACGCGGTTTCCGGACTCAAATCAGGCAGACAGCAACGCCGGCACAGTCCAGCTCCGTTATTTCGGGGAGCTCGTTGATACATGGTTGGCGAACCGCAAAATTGAACTTTGCGCCAACACACTGCGCAAAACCGCATCGCAACTAAAAACCATCGTCACCATAGTTGGTGCTGATACCCTTATTCGCGAGATCAAACACAACGACATCCTGCGCTACCGTACCGAGTTGCTCGAGGGGCAGACGATGTATGAGTTGCATCGACGATCAAACAAGATTGGACGCAGCGTCAGGACCGTGGACAATTATATTTCGCTGCTCTGCTCAATTCTGCGATTCGCACATCGCTCTGGGTTTGCCACCGAAAAGGCTTTCACGGGAATAAAGAAGCTACAGAAAAGCAATCCCAAACCTGATCCGCTGTCTCGGGCTGAATTTGAACTGCTCATGGCGGCTAACCACGGGCAGAAGCGTAATCTGTGGCAGTTCGCCATCTACTCGGGTTTGAGACATGGGGAGCTGGCGGCACTCGCCTGGGAAGATATCGATTTGGCTGGCGGTACCGTGAGCGTAAAGCGGAACCTGAATACACTTGGCATGTTTGGGCCACCTAAAACAGAAGCGGGCTTCAGAACCGTCACGTTACTCCAACCCGCAATTGACGCTCTGCAGGCTCAAAGCGAATTAACAGCCCGATTCCCAAAAACGGAGATCACCTATCACCACCGTGAATATGGGCTGACTGAAAAACAGAATGTGCATTTTGTTTTCATGCCCCGGGTAAGAAACGGAGCCCAGAAAGCGCACTACTCACTGGGCAGTATTGCAGCGCGTTGGGACTCTGCTGTAAAACGTGCTGGCATTCGCCGCCGCAATCCGTACCATACACGGCACACTTTCGCGTGCTGGTTATTATCGGCAGGCGCTAACCCGTCTTTTATTGCTAATCAGATGGGGCACGAAAATGCGCAGATGGTGTATGAAATCTATGCTACATGGATAGAAGAATTGAACAATGAACAGGTGGCTATGCTGAACGCGAAGCTGGCGCTTTAAAAGCGTTTTGCCCCACTGGTGCCCCATTTGATATTTGAGTAAAGAATAAATGCAACAAAATCAAGATATTACCAAGAAAGACCAGTACAACCTGAACAAATTACAGAAGCGTCTGCGCCGTA
The DNA here is from genome assembly GCA_049284415.1 of Leclercia sp. Lineage (GTDB taxonomy): Bacteria > Pseudomonadota > Gammaproteobacteria > Enterobacterales > Enterobacteriaceae > Enterobacter. The sequence continues at coordinate 229,540 of JBAPXW010000002.1, read as the reverse complement.
ACGTCGGCGAAGCCATTGCAGACTACAACATGATTGAAGAAGGCGACCGGATCATGGTTTGCCTGTCTGGCGGCAAAGACAGCTATACCCTGCTGGAGATCCTGCGCAACCTGCAGCAGAGCGCGCCGATTAATTTTTCACTGGTTGCGGTCAACCTCGATCAAAAACAGCCAGGCTTCCCGGAACATATCCTGCCGGAATATCTGGAAAAGCTGGGCGTTGAGTACAAGATTGTCGAAGAGAACACCTACGGCATCGTGAAAGACAAAATCCCGGAAGGCAAAACCACCTGCTCACTGTGCTCGCGTCTGCGTCGTGGCATTTTGTATCGCACGGCCAGCGAGCTGGGTGCGACCAAGATTGCCCTCGGCCACCACCGTGACGACATCTTACAGACGCTGTTCCTGAACATGTTCTACGGCGGCAAAATGAAAGGCATGCCGCCTAAGCTGATGAGCGACGACGGCAAACATATCGTTATTCGTCCCCTCGCTTACTGCCGCGAAAAAGACATTGAGCGTTTTGCCGAAGCGAAAGGCTACCCGATCATTCCATGCAACCTGTGCGGTTCGCAGCCAAACCTGCAGCGTCAGGTGATTGGCGATATGCTGCGCGACTGGGATAAACGCTACCCGGGCCGTATCGAAACCATGTTCAGCGCCATGCAGAACGTGGTGCCTTCGCACCTGAGCGATATTAATTTGTTTGATTTCAAAGGGATTAAGCACGGCTCTGCCGTCGTGGACGGTGGCGATCTGGCGTTTGACCGGGAAGATATCCCAATGCAGCCTGCGGGCTGGCAGCCGGAAGAAGACGACACTCAGCTCGATGAGATGCGTCTGAATGTGGTTGAAGTGAAGTAACGATCAGGCGTCTCAGAGGTCACTCTGAGACGCGTTCCCGCCCGCTTATTTCAGCAGACGCACTTTGCAGCTTTTGCCTTTAATCTTGCCGTCCTGCAGCTGTTTCCAGGCTTTTTTCGCCACCGACTGACGCACCGCCACATACACGTGCGCCGGATGCACGGCAATTTTACCAATATCCGCACCGTCCAGCCCAATATCACCGGTCAGCGCGCCCAGCACGTCACCGGGACGCATTTTGGCTTTCTTACCGCCGTCGATACACAGCGTAACCATCTCTGCGGCCAGCGGCACAATGCCGACGTTGGCTGGCGCCTCTACCCAGTTGAGTTTGATCTGCAGCATTTCCGCCAGAATGTTGGCGCGCTGCGCCTCTTCCGGTGCGCAGAAGCTGATCGCCAGACCACTGTTGCCCGCACGCGCGGTACGACCAATGCGGTGGACGTGCACCTCGGGGTCCCAGGCCAGCTCGAAGTTGACCACCAGCTCCAGCGATTTGATGTCCAGGCCGCGGGCCGCAACATCGGTGGCAACCAGCACGCGGGCGCTGCCGTTGGCGAAACGCACCAGAGTCTGGTCGCGATCGCGTTGTTCCAGATCGCCATGCAGGGACAGCACGCTCTGACCGGCTTCCGTCAGAGCATCGCATACCGCCTGGCAATCTTTTTTGGTATTACAGAACACCACGCAGGAGGCAGGCTGGTGCAGGCTGAGTAATTTTTGCAGCAGCGGGATTTTTCCGCGCTGGGTGGTATCAAAAAATTGCTGCTCAATCGCGGGCAGTGCATCGACGGAGTCGATTTCGATCGCCAGTGGATTTTGCTGCACGCGCCCGCTAATGGCGGCAATCGCCTCCGGCCAGGTAGCAGAGAAGAGCAAGGTCTGACGCGTTGGCGGCGCAAAACGGGTCACTTCATCAATGGCGTCGCTAAAGCCCATATCCAGCATGCGGTCCGCTTCGTCCAGCACCAGCGTCTGCAGCGCATCGAGCGACACGGTGCCTTTCTGCAGGTGATCGAGCAAACGGCCCGGCGTGGCGACAATAATGTGCGGCGCGTGCTGGAGTGAATCACGCTGTGCGCCAAACGGCTGTCCGCCGCACAGGGTTAAAATTTTGGTGTTTGGCAGGAAACGCGCCAGACGGCGTAACTCCCCCGCCACCTGCTCGGCCAGCTCGCGCGTCGGGCACATCACCAGCGACTGCGTCTGATACAGGGTGGCATCAATCTGCTGTAACAGCCCAAGACCAAATGCAGCCGTTTTACCACTGCCGGTTTTTGCCTGCACACGGACGTCGCGTCCTTCAAGGATCGCAGGCAGCGCGGCGGCCTGTACAGGGGTCATCGTCAGGTAACCCAACTCGTTAAGGTTATCGAGTTGGGCGGCAGGCAGTACGTTCAGCGTTGAAAAAGCAGTCACAGTTATTCTCGCGGTAAAAGGCTCACAGTCAGCAGGCGCGTATCCTCGCAGATCTCCGCCTCTGATGCGACATTTTAATCGGGACTTCGTCGGGCGGCGGATCGGGCATCGGCTGTGGACGCGGAGCCGGTTCAGGAATGGGCATCGGGTCGGTCGGGACCGGGTCCGATTGCCGCGTGTGTTGCAGCAGCAGTGATAATAACATCGACATATTCCCCTCCAGACAATCTGGGTTGACTCTTTTAGGGTAGTCGCTGCTGAGTCGCAGGCAAAAAAAAGCCGACTTATTTAAGTCGGCGTCGTACGAATCAATTTTGCTATGCAGTAATTCAAAAAAGGAAGTAAGACAATATGGAGCGCAACGCCCATCGCTTGACGTTGCATTCACCTGCGGGAGTGATAGTGCACCTTGTGGGTAAACGGTTTATTGACTTCGCTCAATTAAAATGGCGTTTTAAGATATTCAGAAAGCCCTAAGCGCATAAATTTACAACCATTTACTGCGATGCAACCACCACGCAACACCGCCAATCAAAACCACTAACATGATGCAAAACAGCGAGAAGCCAAAGCGGAACTCTCCGCCGGGGATGCCCCCGAGATTCACGCCGAACAGGCCGGTTAAGAAGGTGCTGGGTAAAAAGACCATCGCCATCAGCGACATGGTGTAGGTGCGCCGGGAGAGCGATTCCTGCATCACCTGCGCGATTTCATCGGTCAGAACCGCCGTGCGGGCAATACTGGCGTCAATTTCATCGAGGCCGCGCCCCAGCCGGTCGGCGATATCCTGCATCCGGCGGCGCTGATCGTCACTCATCCAGCTGAGCCGCTCGCTGGCCAACCGCGCATAGACATCGCGCTGGGGAGCCATATAGCGACGCATGACGATCAGCTGTTTACGCAGCAGGGCCAGGAACCCACGAGGGGGGATAACCTGATCGATCAGGTTATCTTCCAGGTCGATAATCTTATCGTGCAGCTCTTCAATAAATTCGCTGGCGTGATCGGTCAGTGCATCACAAACATCCACCAGCCAGCCACCGCAATCCTGCGGGCCGGAGCCCTCTCTTAAATCGCCGACCACATCGTCCAGCGCCAGCACTTTACGCTGACGGGTGGAAACAATCAGCCGCTCATCCATATAGAGGCGCATCGCCACCAGCTGATCCGGCCTTTCATCGGTGCTGCCATTGATACAGCGCAGAGTGATTAAGGTGCCCTCGCCCATCCGGGTGACCCGGGGGCGCAGACTTTCCCCGGCCAGCGCATCGCGCACGTTATTGGGTAACAGCGGCGTGGTAGCCAGCCAGTGTGCGCTCTCCGGGTGGGTATAGTTAAGATGCAGCCAGCAAGGGTGCTGCTGATCGATAATATCGTCGTTTGTCAGCGGTCTGGCTCCGCCTTTGCCGTCGAATAACCACGCAAAAACCGCGTCAGGAACGTTAACTTCCGATCCTTTTATGCCTTCCACAGCGCCTCCACCAATAGCAAATCATGGGTGTCAGTCTAGCCACCCTGAGACGTTAATCAACAATTTAACCCGGCATCGCGCTGAATTCGTTCATAAAAGAGAGTAATCCTGAATCTGCAGAGACAAAAAAGCCTGGCGAACCAGGCTGTTTTATCAGAAGACGTGTTCCGCTCGCGGTTGATAACTAAAGGGCTGGGCGGTGCCTCCTGGTTCAAGATGAAAGTTACGGGTGCGGGTCTGAAGCTCAACGACCTGGCTTTTCAGCACCGCTGACGACCCGGAAAGCTCTTCCACCATCACCACGTTGCTCTGGGTAATCTGCTCCAGGTCGTTCAGCGCCACGGTGATTTGCGCAATGCCTTTCTCCTGCTCGTGAGTCGAGGTGGAAATTTCGTCCATCAGTTTGCTGACCTGCCCGGAACCGGTAACGATTTCGTGCATATTTTTCTCGGCTTCCGCCACCACCATCGCCCCCTGGCTGACGTTGCTGCTGGTGACGTCGATCAGGGATTTGATGTTTTTGGCGGCTTCTGCGCTGCGGTGCGCCAGACTGCGCACTTCGCCTGCGACGACGGAGAAGCCTTTGCCGTGATCGCCTGCACGCGCGGCTTCAACGGCGGCATTCAGGGCCAGAATATTGGTCTGGAATGCGATGCCATCAATCAGGGTGATGATTTCGGTCATCTGCTGGGCGCATTCCGTAATTGAATGCATGTTGTTGGCAACCTGCCCCATCAGCTCGCCGCCTTTTCTTGCTTGCTCCGTCGCCAGATTCGCCCGTTCGTTGGCGAGTCGGGTATTGTCTGCGGTATTTTTAGTGGTGGCAGCCATCTGCTCCATGCTGGCGGAGGTCTGGATCAGGGAGGCTGACTGCAGTTCCGTTTTGGCCGACAGCGCCATGCTGCGGGCAGCAAGTTGCTCAGAAAGGGTCATCGCCGTCTGGGACGACGAACGGATCTCGCGCACCAGGGTGGCAAGGTTGCCCGACAGCGTGTTGATACCGGGGATCAGTCTGCCTGCGCAGTTATTACCAAATTCAGGAATAGTGACGCCCAGATTGCCGGAGACCACCTCTTCAATACTTTTTTTCACCGTATTGATCGGCTGCACCAGATATTGGGTCATGTAAAACTGCAGGAACAGAAAGGCCACGACAAAAATAACATTAAGTGCAATTAACATTGATGTTCGCTGTGCTAAAAAGAACACCAGGCCATCGATTAATAAAAATACAACCACCAGATAACTCAGAATAAAAGTCCTTACGCTAATGTTTCTAAGCATAATAGATCCTGCAACACTCTTTTTTAGTAGGTATAAAACTTATAGCACCCGGCTTTTATTTTTTCACCTTCATTTCGTATAGACATTTTCTTTGCGTTTAAGCGCGGAAAGTTTGCATTAGGGAGTGATATCACGCCACGGTAATGAAAACGGCCATCATGAGATACTGATTAACGCAATTTACTGCATGCAACCTGATCAATATCGATTAAAACACTCATTAATTAATCTTAACTTAAGCAGGAGACGCCATCCTGCGCCTAATTATTAAGTGTGGCTAAACCCTATAATATTGAATATATTCTTGGCGTTCCGTGTAAAAAACACTTAATGTTTTCTCAGAACTATTCCGATAACGCCTGAAATAAAGAATAGCGTTTTTACTGCGTGGTCCCTGCGCGCGCCTGTCTATCTCTCTGAATGTTAAGCGTGAGAATGCTGATGATGTCCATTTCCTGGGACCCTGTTCTGATCGGAATTTCGTATCTGGTAGCCTTTATTGCCTCTTTTGTCGCGCTGGACAGCGCCGGTAAAGTGCTGCTCGCCGGACAAAACAGGTCACTGTTCTGGCGGTTCGCCGGAGGGATGACCTTAGGGGTGGGGATCTGGTCGATGCATTTTATCGGCATGCTGGCGATGCACATGCCGGTGATGATGAGCTACGACCTTGGGCTGACTCTGCTCTCATTTGCCCTCTCGCTGGTCGCCACCACGCTTGCCATTAATATTGCTGTGTCAGGCAGTTCGCTGTCGGTTACGCGCCTGCTGCTGGCGACCGCAATCCTCAGCACAGGGGTAGTGTCGATGCATTACGTCGGCATGTCCGCCCTGATGAGCCACAGCGATATCCACTGGAACCCGGCCATTGTTCTGCTTTCGGTTGTAATTTCGATCCTCGCCTCGGGTGTTGGTCTGTGGCTGGCTTTTCATCTGCGGCACAATCATAAAGGTGCGGTCATGAACCGTATCGTTGCCGCGCTGGTGATGGGGGCCGCGGTCTGCGCTATGCACTATACCGGAATGGCGGCGGCAAACTTCCATTCGGGTCAGCACGCGATGGCCGGGGGCGTCAGCGAGGCGGGGCTGTCGATTTGGGTCTCTGCCACCACGCTGGTGTTGCTCGGCATTATGCTGGTGATTTCCCTCGTTGATTCGCACAACCGCACTCACCTGCTGACCGAGAACCTGCGCCAGCTGAATAACCAGCTTGAGATTCAGGCGCGCTATGACGCCCTGACCGGCCTTGCCAATCGCCATCAGATGGACGCTCTGCTTCAGGATGGATTGCGTCAGGCAAAGGACGCGGGCAGCATGTACGCGCTTATCTTCCTCGATCTCGATCGCTTTAAGGCTGTGAATGATACCTGGGGACATTTTGTCGGCGATGAACTGTTGATTAACGTCGTCCAGCGCATTAATGCTCACTTAACGCCCGAGATGACCCTTGCCCGGATGGGTGGCGACGAGTTTGTGGTGCTGGGCCCCAACAGCAGCCCCGGCCAGGTCACTGAATTATGCACCGCTCTGGTCAGCGATATTGACCAGCCCTTCTACCTCTGCGGGCATACGCTGAATATCTCCCTGAGCGCGGGAGTAAGTTTCTATCCGGACCACGGGCAGACGCTGCATGAGCTTAAGCTGAAGCCGATACCGCGATGTATAACGTCAAAAATGACGGGCGTAACGGCTGGGCCATCTACCACGCGGGGATGTCGCAGGTGCTCTCCGCCACGCCGGGACTGCTGCAGGATCTCTCCCTGGCGCTGGCACGCGCGCAGTTTGAAGTCTGGTATCAGCCCAAGTATTGCGCCCAGCATAACAATATCGTCGGCTTTGAGGCGCTCCTGCGCTGGCGCCATCCGGAAAAGGGCATTTTACTGCCCGCCACCTTTTTACCGGCGCTGGAAAAAACCGGTCTGATTATGCCAGTGGGCAACTGGGTGATTAACGAGGCCTGCCGCCAGCTGCAGATCTGGGATCAGGCCGGGCATCCGTGGACGCTGGCGATTAATTTGTCGCCCATCCAGTTTGAACAACCCGATATATTCTTCGTGGTGACGGAGGCCTTGCGAAAATACGCCCTGTCACCCGCACGCCTGATCGTTGAAGTGACCGAAAGCTCCGCCCTTAAAAACCTCGACCGCAGCGTCCAGCTGCTTAATGAATTCAGCAAGGTGGGGATCACCGTTTCTATTGATGATTTCGGTACCGGTTATTCAAACATGCTGATGTTAAATACGCTGCCGGCAAAAGAGTTAAAAATTGATAAGAGTTTTATTAAAAATATGAGTCACAGTGAAACCAGCGCCAACGTCGTCGCAACCATCATCAACGTCGCCCGCAGTATGAACATGAACGTGGTAGCGGAAGGCATTGAAACACAAGATCAGCTGGCGCTATTAACCACCCTCGGCTGCAGTTATTTGCAGGGCTTTTTATTTTCTCATCCACTACCCGCCGACCGAATTCACGTATTAACCGATGAAAAAACCGCAGAAAATAAAACTATTCCAGTTGGTATAATTAATACGAACTTCCCGGCAATCTCACAAAAAAATCCTGCCTGAACGCATGAAGTAGAGTATGTTTCAGAGAAACCCACGCGTGCCTGCTCCGTCGTGGACCTCTGGCACATGCAATGTGCCGATAAAAGGGATCGACTTATGCCAGCAGGGTTTGATGCGCTGAATGTTCTTAACACGCCCGTCTGGCTGGTTTCGCCGGTCACGGAATATCTGCTGTTCGCCAATTCTGCAGCCAAAGAGATGATGCACGACGCAACGCTGGATACCCTGCGTAAAGGGCCCAACTCTGCTCATGCGCAAAATGCCCTGTCGATGTACGTTCCGGATTTAAAAATAAAGCAGGATATCGTCGAGATCTGGACGGTGGGGCCCCACAATCAGCCGTTCAGCCTCACCTGTCGACTCTCCCTTGCCACCTTTGAGGGGTTTGGCGAGGTGATCGTCTTCGAAGGGGTTGTTCGCCAGCCGCCTACCGGCCTGAAAGCAACCCGTTCCGCCACCTACCAGCGCAAGAAGCAGGGTTTTTATGCCCGGTTTTTCCTGACCAACAGCGCGCCGATGCTGCTGATCGACCCCTCCCGCGACGGGCAGATTGTGGATGCTAACCTCGCCGCGCTCAATTTTTACGGCTATACCCACGATACGATGTGCAGCAAGCACACCTGGGAAATAAACACCCTCGGCCGCAATATCCTGCCGGTAATGACTGAAATCGCCCGTCTGCCGGGCGGCCATAAGCCGCTCAATTTTGTCCATCGCCTCGCTGATGGCAGTACCCGCCATGTGCAGACCTACGCCGGGCCAATTGAGATCTACGGCGATAAGCTGATGCTGTGCATCATTCACGATATCACCGAACAAAAAAGGCTTGAGCAGGAGCTGGAGCACGCCGCCCAGCGCGATTCATTAACCGGCCTGCTCAATCGCCGCCAGTTTTATCACCTCACCGATCAAACTTCGCCGGCCCAGCTGCCGGTGCAGCAGGAGTTCAGCCTGCTGTTGGTCGATACCGACCACTTTAAGCGCATCAACGATATGTTTGGCCACCAGAAAGGCGATGAGGTGTTGATCGCTCTCTCGCGAATGCTGGAAAGCGCCTGTCGAAAAGATGACTACGTGTTCCGCTGGGGTGGCGAGGAGTTTGTGCTGCTGCTGCCCCGCACCTCGCTGGAGGCGGCCATGCAGGTAGCAGAAACCGTGCGTGCAGCGGTCGCGCACATTGCACTCCCCGGCCTGCCGCGTTTTACCGTCAGTATTGGCGTGGCGCGACATAATCCGGATGAAAATATCGACGCGCTGTTCAAGCGGGTGGATGATGCGCTGTATCGCGCAAAAAACGATGGGCGAAACAGAGTGCTGGCCGCGTAATAACACCCTTTGTATGTCACGTTTTACTCTTTGAGGAGTGGTTTAGATGAGCAAAAAGATTCTGATGCTGGTCGGGGATTACGCCGAAGATTACGAAACCATGGTGCCTTTCCAGGCGCTACAGATGATTGGCCATCGCGTTGACGCGGTCTGTCCGGATAAAGCCAAAGGCGATTATATCCAGACCGCGATCCATGATTTTGACGGTGCCCAGACCTACAGTGAAAAACCCGGCCACCGTTTTGTTCTCAACGCCGATTTTGCCGAAGCGAAAGAGCAGGATTATGACGCCCTGTTAATCCCCGGCGGACGCGCCCCGGAATATCTGCGCTTAAACGAAGACGTGATCAAACTGGTGCAGGCGTTTGATAAAGCGGGCAAACCGATTGCCGCCGTGTGCCACGGCCCGCAGCTTTTAGCCGCCGCTGGCATCCTGAAAGGTCGCACCTGCAGCGCCTACCCGGCTTGCGCCCCTGAAGTGCGACTCAGCGGCGGGCACTATGCCGATATCGGTATCGATCAGGCGCACGTTGACGGTAATCTGGTCACCGCGCCCGCCTGGCCTGCCCATCCACAGTGGCTGGCGAAATTTGCCGAGGTGCTGCAGCAGTAAAACGGACATAAAAAAAGCGCCAGGTCTCGCAACGGAGGCTGGCGCTTTTTTGCGTTAACGGTTAGTGCTTCTCGATATACATCGTCCGGCTGTACGCCACGTCTTCCGGGTTATTAATCGGATAACCCTTCACCCAAGGCTTGATTAAGCGCCCATTGGTGTACTGGTAGATCGGTGCGATCGGCGCTTTTTCGGCGAGGATTTTTTCCGCCATGTTGTAATCCGTATTGCGGGCCTTCACCGTCGTCTCCAGCGCCGCCTGGCTAATCACCTTGTCATACGCCGGATCGTTGAAGCGGGAAATATTGCCGGTGTGGGTGGAGGTCAGCAGCGACAGGAACGTCGACGGCTCGTTGTAATCCCCTACCCACGAGGCGCGGATCACATCAAAATTGCCGGTATTGCGGCTGTCGATGTACGTTTTCCACTCCTGGTTTTGCAGCTTCACCTCTACGCCGAGATTCTTCTTCCACATCGACGCCACCGCGATGGCGATCTTCTGGTGGTTTTCCGAGGTGTTGTACAGCAGGGTCAATTTCAGCGGTTTCTGCGCATTGTAGCCCGCCGCCTGCAGCAGGGTTTTGGCCTGCGCATTCATCTCTTCCTGACTCATTTGCTCAAAGGGCGACGGCTCCGGGGTAAACCCGGCGGTCACGTCAGGGGTAAAGTGCCACGCAGGCTTCTCGCCGGTCCCCAGCACTTTATCGGCCATGATCCGCCGATCGATGGTCATGCTAAGCGCCAGACGGACTCTGGCATCCGCCGTCGGGCCTTTCTGGGTGTTAAAAGCGTAGTAGTAAGTCCCCAGCTGCGGCGGAGTATAGACCTGGCCCGGAATGTCTTTCAGCAGCTTCTGGTACAGGTTTTTCGGGAAGGATTCGGTGATGTCGATCCCGTCCGCAAGATAGCGTTTGGTGGCGGAGGACTCCTGGTTAATCGGCACAAAGGTGACGGTCTGCAGCACCGTTTTGGCGTTATCCCAGTAGTGGCCATTACGCTCAACCACCAGCTTCTCGTTCACCACCCGATCCTTCAGAGTATAGGCACCATTGCCGATCAGCGCGCCAGGGCGTGTCCACTCCAGGCCGCTCTCGACGTTGGCTTTTTGCACCGGATAGAACGCGAAGCTCGCGGTGAGGTTCGCAAACCACGGCAGCGGTTTATCAAGCTGGATGCGCAGCGTGCGGTTATCGACCGCCGTCACCCCGAGCTTATCCGGCGTGGCTTTGCCATCGATAATGGCCTGGGCGTTGGTGATGCCCGCCAGGGCAGCAAACCAGGCGAAAGGCGACGTGGTTTTAGGATCGACCAGACGCTGCCAGCTGTAGACAAAATCTTGTGCTGTCACCGGCGTGCCGTCTGACCACTGGGCGTTGTCACGCAGGGTGAAGGTCCAGACGCGGTTATCGTTACTCTGCCAGCGGGTGGCGACACCGGGCACCAGTTCACCCTTTTCATTCTGATTCACCAGGCCTTCGAACAGATCGCGGATCACCTGGATTTCAGGCAGGCCCACCGCCTTAGCGGGATCGAGGGAAGCGGGTTCATCTTTAATATGGCGCACCAGCTCCTGCTTTTGCGCCAGTTCCGTTCCGGCAGGAACGTCAGCTGCAAACGCGGAAGAAGAGAGGCCGCAGAGCCACAAGGCAGAACAAATCAACGAAACCGGATGCTTCATGAGATCCCCTTTGAAAGGATGGGTGACGAGCAGATGCGTAATTATTTGTTTCAGAACAGGGTAATGCAAATTACTTCCATCGAAAAGTTGATATGCAGCGGATTTCGCTCCGGGCTGAAACTATTTGATTAACCGCGTGTTTTGCACAACACTGCCAGTAAACTCTCTCTTTATCAGGAACGTCTATGTCCTTTACCCGCCCAAGAACGGAACGCGGCGCTTTTCCGCCGGGAACAGAACATTATGGCCGCTCGTTCCTCGGGGCACCGTTAATCTGGTTCCCCGCACCGCAGGCCGATCGCCACAGCGGGCTGATCATCGCAGGCACCCACGGCGACGAGAACTCATCGATTGTGACGCTCTCCTGCGCGCTGCGCACCCTGGCCCCGGAACAGCGTCGCCATCATGTAGTGCTGACGGTTAACCCGGACGGCTGCCAGCTGGGGTTACGCGCGAACGCGCGCGGAGTGGATTTGAATCGCAACTTCCCGGCGGCTAACTGGCGGGCCGGTGAAACGGTCTACCGCTGGAACAGCGCGGCTCAGGATCGGGATGTGGTGTTACTGACGGGCGAAAAGCCCGGCTCGGAGCCGGAGACGCAGGCGCTGTGTCAGTTGATCCACAAGCTGCATCCGGCCTGGGTGGTGTCGTTTCACGATCCGCTGGCCTGCATTGAAGACCCGGCCCATACCCCGCTGGGAAGCTGGCTGGCGGAGGCATTTTCGCTGCCGCTGGTCACCAGCGTCGGATACGAAACGCCGGGGTCGTTCGGCAGCTGGTGCGCCGATTTAAGTCTGCACTGCATTACGGCCGAGTTCCCGCCGGTCTCGTCAGACGAGGCCAGCGAGAAATACCTCAACGCCATGACCGAGCTGTTACGCTGGGAACATCAAAGATGAACCACGCCGGTGGTGAAGTGCAGCGCGGGAGAGACATCCACCGCCAGCCAGGTGGGGCCATCAAGATCGGCAAATATCACCTCGCCCGCCAGCGGTAAAGCGGCACCGATCGCCCGCGAGGTACAGAGCATGCAGCCGAGCATCAGGGAAAAACCGCCCCTGCGCGCCTCGGCAGCCAGCGCCAGCGCTTCGGTGATGCCGCCGGTTTTATCCAGCTTGAGATTCACCATCTCATAGCGCCCTTTCAGCGCGGGCAAGCTCTCGCGGGAGTGGCAGCTCTCATCGGCACAGATCGGCAGCGGATGGATGAAATTCTCGAGCGCCGCATCGTCTCCGGCGGGCAGCGGTTGCTCGAGCATCGCGACGTTCAGATCCGCCAGCAGCTGGCAGCGAGCCGCCAGCCCTTCGCCGTGCCAGGATTCGTTCGCATCGACAATCAGCGTAGCCTGCGGGACGGCATCCCGGATGGCCACCATCCGCTCGCTGATCAGATGATCGTCCAGCTTCACCTTCAACAGCCGCGCCCCGGCGGCATACAGCGCTTTAGCACTGGCTGCCATCTGCGCCGGTTCACCAATCACCACCGTCTGAGCCGTAACCACCGTCTGCGGCAGCGTCGCACCGGTTAATGAGGCCAGCGTTATGCCCTGCTGGCGGGCGGCTAAATCCCACAGGGCGCAGTCAACGGCATTGCGCGCCGCACCCGGCGGGAGCAGATCCTGCAGCGCTTCCCGCGTCAGGCCGCGCTCCAGCGCCGGTGCCAGCGACATCACCTGCGCCATCACCGAGGCGATACTCTCCCCGTAGCGCGGATACGGCGTGCATTCGCCAACCCCTTTCACGCCCTCTTCTTCTATCTCGACCACCACCACGCAGGCTTCGCTCCGGGTTCCCCGGGAGATGACAAACGGCGTATGCAATGGCCAGGCTTCTTCGTAAACCTTGACGGTCCTCATCACTCACTCCTGTAGGGCGACTTCGTGTAAATAGGGTTTGCCGTGTTATCAGCGGATGACATACACTAGCGGCGACGTTAACTATATGTAAACAGGAAGATATCTATGTCACAACTCGTTCATTTCCAGGGCAACCCGGTTTCAGTTGCAGGATCCATTCCTCAGGCTGGTAGCAAAGCGCAGGCTTTTACTCTTGTAGCAAAAGATCTGTCTGACGTCGTGCTGAGCCAGTTTGCCGGCAAACGTAAAGTGCTGAACATTTTCCCAAGCATTGATACCGGCGTGTGTGCCGCTTCCGTGCGTAAATTCAACCAGCTGGCGACTGAAATGGACAACACTGTTGTGCTGTGCATCTCTGCCGACCTGCCGTTCGCCCAGTCCCGCTTCTGCGGTGCAGAAGGCCTGAGCAACGTTATCACCCTGTCCACCCTGCGTAGCCCTGAGTTCCTGCAGGACTATGGCGTTGGCATCGCTGAAGGCGCCCTGAAAGGCCTGGCTGCCCGTGCCGTGGTCGTGGTTGACGAAAACGACACCGTCGTCTTCAGCCACCTGGTGAATGAAATCACCACCGAGCCAGACTACACTGCAGCGCTGGAAGCACTGAAAGCGTAAGTGCAAAAAGAAAGCCTCCCTGTACTGCCCCCAAAGGTTGGACGGAATTAACGAGGCTTCATAAAAAGAGTCCGCCACTGTGCGGGCTCTTTTTGTTTTCAGGACACGTCATGACAGACTTTGCCTGCGATTTATCCATCCACATGTGATGGATGGCTATTTCGTCGATCTGTTCCAGGGCATTTTTAACAGTATTCTTGCCATGCCACACCAGCCACTCACTCCGGCAAAGAGTAAACCTGCCCCGACAAAGCCTGACAGTAAAAATAGTCGACTATCAACGCTGTAACCTAATATAACGCCTGTAAGAATGAGTATGCCCGCCACAATCTGAACTTGTCTCATGACAGGCAACGGTTGTTTTTTGTCTTCAGTCGTCGTGAATCGGGCGCGCTTCCAGGCATTGATCCCGCCAGTCATCAGTAACACCGGAGCCGGGCTTACTGCGTTGATAAGCGTACTGGCATGTTGGTTCGTCCGCCCACCTGACTGACAATGAAAAATGACGGTTTGCCGCTCTGCGCGCTCTACTGTTTTCCCTGACGAGATATCGCTAAGCGGAACCGAGCGCGCGTGCGGTATGTGCTCACGCAGGTATTCAGCGCGTTCACGAATATCAATGAGCACAGCCCCTTGTTCAATCAGCTTTTTGGCCTCAAGCGGTGATACGGATGCTGGCATCATTTGAAATCCTCAGGGCAGAAAATGTCTTTTAAGGTGTAGATGACCTGTTTAACAGCGTCGTTTTTGATGAAATAGTTCACCCTTTGCGCCACCCTCTCCGACTCAATCAAACCCTCTTCTTTCAATTTCGCCAGGTGCTGAGAGGTTGCAGAAGGCGTTAAGCCGGTCAATTGCCCCAACTCCCCTGACGAAGTGCCGGGTCTGTCAATGAGAATACAGAGGATCAACAGTCGCTTGCTGTTACTCATCGACTTAAGAAGCGTGGATGCCAGAGAGGCACTTTCCTGTAACTGGGACAGCGGGTTATCTTTCATTTTTAACTTTAGCATCGTCTAAATTTAGAAAACACTAAATTAAATATTGCTCGCAGGCAATGAAAAAATTGAAAGCGTTAACGCTTACATGAGGGATAGAAAGTAAGGTGGACATCTGCGATAAGAGACAGACGCGAAGGTCTGTCTCCTCGGGAGCTCAATAAATGGGCGTGGCAAACTGGGGAAGACTTGCTTGTGCTTACTCCTCACCCTTCTTCTGGCTCAGCCCGTACTCGCGCAGTTTATTAGCAATTGCGGTGTGTGAAACCCCAAGCCGTTTTGCCAGCTTACGCGTACTCGGATAGTTACGATAAAGCTGCGTCAGCACCGAGCGTTCAAAGCGGCTGGTAATATCATCCAGCGACCCTTCCATCGCCTCTTCGCCCACCGCCACCGATCCGGCGTCGTAATCCGGCAGCAGAATGTCCTGCGGACGCAGTTCGTAGCCTTCGAGCTGGGTCAATGCGCGATAAATTGCATTTTTCAACTGACGGATATTTCCCGGCCAGCCGTAGCGAGTGAGCACGTTGTTGAGATCGGCAGAGAACTTCGGTCGCGGGATCCCCTGCTCGTCGGCAAAGCGCGCCACAAACAGTTCGGTCAGCGGCATGATGTCCTGCGGACAGTCGCGCAGCGGCGGAATGTTGAGGGTCAGCACGTTCAGACGATAGTAGAGATCTTCCCGGAAGACGCCCTTTTGCACCAGCTCGACCAGGTTCTTCTGGGTGGCGCAGATCACGCGCACATCCACATGCACTTCATGATCTTCACCAACCCGACGGAAGGTGCCATCGTTGAGGAAACGCAGCAGCTTGGCCTGCATCCGCGGCGACATTTCGCCGATCTCATCCAGCAGCACCGAGCCGCCGTTGGCCTGCTCGAAGAAGCCTTTTTTGCCCTCCGGCGCGTGGCCGAACAGCTCGCTTTCCACGGCATCTTCCGGAATCGAGGCGCAGTTCAGGGCCAGATACGGTTTGGCCGAACGCGGACCGGCCTGATGCACCGCATGGGCGAGCAAATCTTTACCCGTTCCGGTGTCGCCGGTGATAAGCAAAGGCGCCGCCAGATTCGCCAGCTTGCGCGCCTGATCGACCACGTGACGCATTTTCGCGCTTACCGCCACAATCTGGCTGAAGGCGCTGACATCCTGGCTCGCCAGATTTTGCAGCTGACGGCCCATCCGCACCGTCGAGCGCAGCATGATCACTGACCCGGTCAGGGTGCTGAGGTTGTTTTCACCCTGCAGATAGACAGGCGTGATCTCCATCAGGAAGTTCTGTCCGTTGATGACCACGTGTTCGCTGTGCGTTGACTGCGGGTTGCTCTCCAGCCAGCGCTGGAAATTGAAGCCGGGGATCAGCTGGGCGGCATTGTGGCTGCTCAGTTTGTCCTGCTCCTGGGCAAACAGCTGGCAGCTCGCCAGGTTTGCGCGTTCAATTTTGCCTTTCAGATCAAGGGACAGAAAGGGTTCTGGCATCGCTTCCAGCAGCGCGCTCAGGGCCAGATGCTCGCGTTCGGAAGGCATCCAGGGCACGGTGCGAACATCCGTAACGCCAGCGATACGGCGGATTTCAGCCATTAAACTGCTGAATGTATCGAAGGCAATTTCAGCAAAGTTCAGGTAAATCTTCCCGATTGGGTCAATCTCGATGCCGCGCAGATCAATGCTACGCAAAACAAGGAGATCGAGTAACTCGCGAGTCAGGCCGAGACGGTCCTTACAAAACACTTCCAGACGCATGGGAAAATCACTCTATAAGCGGTAACACTGAAATGATAAGCCAGATATCGGCAATCGGGAAGACGGCTGTCAACAAATATTGACAGCCTTAGCGTTTAGTGGCGGAGTTTTGTGCGCGGCATTGCCGTTACTGCGGTTTTTTAGTCAGGGTTTCTTTTAGCTGACCAATTAATTCACGACGAAAATCGCCCAGACGCGGTTTATCGTCCTCTGTCCACGGCAGTGGACGGCACAGTTCCATCGCTTTAATCCCCAGTCGGGCCGTCAGCAGCCCGGCACCAATCCCCTGCGCCGCGCGCGCCGAAAGCCGGGCGGCCAGATCCTGCGACATCCAGTCCATCCCCACTTCACGCACCAGCTCGCTGGCCCCCGCGAAGGCGATATTCAGCAGCACCAGGCGGAACAGACGCAGGCGGCTGTAATAGCCCAGTTCGATACCATACAGGGTGGCAATGCGGTTAATCAGGCGCAGGTTACGCCACGCAATAAAGGCCATATCCACCAGCGCCAGCGGGCTGACGGCGATCATCAGGGTGGATTCGGCGGCCGAGCGGCTGATCTCGCGCCGGGCCTGGGCATCCAGCACCGGCTGCACCAGGTGGATATATAAGGACACCACTTCCCGGTCATTTTGCGTTTCGTGGATCGCGGCATACCAGCGCTGCAGGGCCGGATGCGACTGATCGAGCCCGGCCTGCTTCGCCAGTTTTTCGCAAAAGGCGCGTCCTTTACCGGTGCCATGGCTGTGGAGCAGATCCCGGGCTTCGTCGCGCTCGTGGGCCCGCTGGCGCAGTCGCCACAGGCGTCGCCATTCACTGGCAATCGATCCCACGCCCGCGCCGACGATCAGCGCCCCGGCTGCACAGCCGCCCAGCGCCACCCAGTCCTGGGTCTGCCAGGCGTTCATCGCCCACTGCACGCCCTGGCCGACGACCGTCACGCCAGCAAGTAACAGCCCTGCGGTGACCATTTTTCGCCACAGGCTGCGTTTCGGGCGCAGCGCGGCGTCAACCACCGCTTCGGCCTGCCCCTCTTCTGCGGGCAACATCTCCGTGACCGCCGGGGCAAAATGCTCGGCCTCAGCGTCAGCAAAGATCTGCGCGGTTTTAAAGGCTTCGTGATTTTCCTGTTCCAGGGTGCCGGTAAAATCGATGCGCGGTTTTAAAGGTTCGGTCATCGCAACTTATCTCCAATTAAAAACTCCAGCGCGGCATCGAGGCGAATATGCGGCAGCGGCTGGTCAACATTCATCATCTGCGGGCGAAACGCCTCGAACTGGAAGCCCTGATTTTGCCAGAACGCCTGGCCCGGCAGCCGGGCGGGGACTTCCCCCGGATAGACCGTCAGCGGTTCGCCGTCGCTCAGACGATTACCGCGCAGCGCCGGGATCTTTTCGCCGTTGACGTCGATCAGCCCGCTCTGGGTAGCCTGCACCGAGGCCAGCCCGAGGCAGTCCATGCTGATGCCTTCAAAGGCGGCGTTTTGCCACGCATCCTGCACCAGCTGCTGCAGCAGAGAGACCATGTTGGCGTGCTGATCGACCGTGACGTGGTCAGCTTTGGTGGCGGCAAACAGCAGCTTGTCGATAACCGGCGAGAACAAGCGCCGGAACAGCGTCCGCTGCCCATAATGGAAGCTCTGCATCAGTTGGGTCAGTGCCAGGCGCATGTCGTTGAACGCCTGCGGCCCGCCGTTAAGCGGTTGCAGACAGTCCACCAGCACAATCTGGCGATCGAAGCGCAGGAAGTGGTTTTTATAAAAACCCTTCACCACCTTCTCGCAGTAATAGTTAAAACGTTCGCGCAGCATGCCCGCGTTGGTGTGCTTATCCGCCTGCGCCAGCTTTGATTCCCCCACGCCATCCACGTCCGGCCACGGGAAAAATTGCAGCGCCGGTGCGCCCGCCATATCGCCGGGCAGCACAAAACGACCCGGCTGGATAAAGTGCAGGCCGTGATGTTTACAGGTGTGCAGATACTCGGTCCAGGCATCGGCAATGGCCGCCAGCCGGTTTTCATCGGCCGGGGCCAGCGGATCCAGCCCGGCGCATAACGCGCGCCATTTGGCCGACCACTCCGCCCGCTGTCCGTGCAGTAATCCGGTCATCTGCCGCGACCAGCCCAGATAATCCTGGGCCAGCATCGGCAGATCGAGCAGCCATTCACCGGGATAATCGACAATTTCCAGATACAACGTGGAGGTATCGCGAAAGTGGCGCATCAGGGAGTCGTTCGAGCGGTAGCGCAGCGCCAGACGGATTTCGCTCACCCCACGGGTCGGCGTTGGCCAGCTGGGCGGCGCGCCGTACAGCTGCGCCAGCCCTTCATCATAGGTAAAGCGCGGAATGCCAAAATCGCGCTGCGGCACGCGTTTGACGCCAAGCAGGCGCTCTTCACGCACCGCGCTTAACAGCGGCAGGCGCGCGCCCGCATGCAGGTTCAACAGTTGATTGACCATCGCCGTGATAAAGGCGGTTTTCCCGCTGCGGCTGAGACCGGTCACCGCAAGGCGCAAATGGCGATCCACGCCGCGATTGACCAGGGAATTGAGTTCGTTTTTAAGTCGCTTCATCGCCGTCCTGTTTTGCCTGAAGGAATTAATAAGATGCTTAAAAATATGACATGGAGACAAGAAGAAGGGAATTAAAGCAGCGAAACGGCACTTCCGGGGCTGTGCCGTGACAGATTATTTGAATTTAGCAGAAAGACGCGTCGCCAGCTTTTTCAGTAACGGTTCCAGCGCCACGGCCAGCAGCATTCTGACCGGCTTACGGGCAACAGACTTAATGGCCCAGCCTGCAACCCCGGCCGGACCATAGCGCAGCGCCGTCAGGAGCACTAATTTTCCTGCAATTTTAAGGCCGGGTTTCACTTTCTGACCGGCCTGTTGCCAGCGTTGAGTCATCGCAATTCTCTCGGTTAAAGCTGACGAAAACGGCTGCGCAGCGAGAAGGTGTCGGAGGTGACATACCGCTCCATCGTGCGCAGGCGTTGCTCACCGGCTGCCAGCTCGGCATCGACCGCATCCAGCAGCTCACTGCTGGTGGGAGCATCTTCACTGTTCATCGCGCTGTCCGGCATCGGATCCAGCACGAAGGATAAAATGATATAGGCCACCAGGGTAATAAAGGCCAGGCCAAAGAAAATGGAGAGCACCGTTACCACGCGCACCAGCTTCACCGGCACGTCGAGGTAGTGCGCCAGTCCGGCGCAGACGCCGCGTACCATCCCTTGCTGAGGAATACGCCACAGCTTTTTATTCAGATTCAGTCCGGCCATTAACGATCCCTCCAGTTCGGATGTTCCGCATCCAGGATGGCTTCCAGCGCCTGAATACGTTCACGCATTTTTTTCGCGTCGTCGGTTAACTGTCCCAGCCGCTGCTGTTCGCTTTGCGACAGCTCGCCCCGGGAAGAACGGTTGCTGTAATGCAGCCACAGCCAGATCGGCAAAACAAACAGCACGAAAATGGTCAGTGGAATGGCCAGGAAAAGCGCGCTCATGTGTACTCCTTGTCTTACGATGAGTGGCGGCGCCAGCACATGACGCCGCAGTTGTTATTATTGGTTGTCTTGTTTCATTTTGGCTTTCAGCGCAGCCAGCTGTTCGCTAATGGCATCATCGGCCTGCAGATCGGCAAACTGCTGATCCAGCGATTTCTGTTTGCCAAAACCGTGGCTTTCCGCTTCGGCTTCCATCTGATCGATACGGCGTTCGAATGACTCAAAACGGGCCATCGCTTCATCGATCTTGCCACTGTCGAGCTGACGGCGCACGTCGCGGGAAGAACTCGCCGCCTGATGACGCAGGGTCAACGCCTGCTGACGCGCACGGGTTTCGCTCAGTTTGTTCTCAAGCTCAGCGATCTCTTTTTTCATCCGGGCGAGCGTTTCGTCTACCAGGGTGACTTCCTGTTCCAGCGTCGCCACGATATCGGTCATTTTCTGTTTTTCGATCAGCGCCGAACGGGCCAGATCGTCTTTCTCTTTACGCAGCGCCAGCTCCGCTTTTTCCTGCCATTCGGTCTGCTGAGCCGTTGCTTGTTCGATACGGCGCGATAACTGCTTCTTCTCTGCCAGCGCACGGGCGGAGGTGGAACGCACTTCGACCAGCGTATCTTCCATTTCCTGAATCATCAGACGCACAAGCTTCTGCGGATCTTCGGCCTTTTCCAGCAGCGAGTTGATGTTGGCGTTCACGATGTCGGCAAAACGAGAAAAAATACCCATAATTCAATCCTCACATTTCTGTTATCGGGCTAAGCCCTGCTGGTTAGCTAATACAATTCCCGTGCCAGTTTTTTATGTCATTGATTTTTAATAAGCTGATTGCTTTTTCGCCCGATCAATTCTACTCTCGCTTAGTGAATCACACTAATAAGTGGTTAATTTCATCATGACTGAATTTAAAGATAATTTACTTGGGGAAGCCAACAGCTTCCTCGAAGTGCTGGAGCAGGTATCGCGCCTGGCCCCGCTAAATAAGCCGGTGCTGATTATCGGCGAACGTGGAACCGGCAAAGAGCTTATCGCGAACCGGCTCCACTACCTGTCCGGGCGCTGGGACGGGCCGTTTATCTCCCTGAACTGTGCCGCGCTGAACGAGAATTTGCTCGATACGGAGCTGTTTGGCCACGAGGCGGGCGCGTTTACCGGCGCGCAAAAGCGCCATCCGGGGCGCTTTGAGCGTGCCGACGGCGGGACGTTGTTCCTTGATGAGCTGGCAACCGCCCCGATGCTGGTTCAGGAAAAACTGCTGCGCGTTATTGAGTACGGCGAGCTGGAGCGCGTGGGCGGCAGCCAGCCGCTGCAGGTGAACGTGCGGCTGGTCTGCGCCACCAACGCCAATCTCCCGGAGATGGTCGAGCACGATAAGTTCCGTGCCGACCTGCTCGACAGGCTGGCGTTTGACGTGGTGCAGCTCCCGCCCCTGCGCGAGCGGCGCAGCGATATCATGCTGCTGGCAGAGCAGTTCGCCATTCAGATGTGCCGCGAACTGGGCCTGCCGCTGTTCCCAGGCTTCAGCGACAGCGCCCGCGAGACGCTGCTGGACTATCGCTGGCCGGGCAATATCCGCGAGCTAAAAAACGTGGTTGAGCGTTCGGTGTATCGCCACGGCAGCAGCGAGACCGAACTGGATCAGATCGTGATCGACCCGTTTCATCGCCCTGCACAGCCGCAGCCCGACATACCGCGCCCGGCGGGATTACCGACCCTGCCGCTGGATCTACGCCAGTTCCAGCTGGATCAGGAAAAACAGCTGCTGGAGCTGAGCCTGAACGAGGCAAAATTTAATCAGAAACGCGCGGCTGAACGGCTGGGTCTGACCTACCATCAATTAAGGGCATTGCTCAAAAAGCATCAAATGCGCTGACATTATCGGCACTTACCCGCAGACATTTTTACGAAGCAGGTGTAAGTGCGATACACTTTGCAGATCGTCACTAAAAACCCTAAAAATTATGCGTCTGGTTTTCTCGTCCCTGATTGCGCTCGGTCTGTTATGCAGCCAGGCTATTGCCGCGCCCACGCCTGCAAACCGCGGTGATATTCGCGACAGCGGCTTTGTCTACTGCGTTAGCGGGCAGGTTAATACCTTCAATCCACAGAAAGCCAGCAGCGGCCTGATCGTCGACACCCTCGCCGCGCAGCTGTATGACCGCCTGCTGGATGTGGATCCTTATACTTATCGCCTGGTGCCGGAGCTGGCAGAGAGCTGGGAAGTGTTAGACAACGGGGCCACCTACCGTTTTCGGCTGCGCGATGATGTCAGCTTCCAGACCACGCCGTGGTTTAAACCGACCCGTAAGCTCAATGCCGACGACGTGGTGTTTACCTTCCAGCGCATCTTTAACCGCAACCATGCCTGGCACTACGTTAACGGCGGCAGCTTCCCCTATTTCGACAGCCTGCAGTTTGCCGATACGGTTAAAAACGTGCGCAAGCTGGATAACCGCACGGTGGAGTTCACCCTGGCGCGCCCGGATGCCTCTTTCCTGTGGCACCTGGCCACGCACTATGCCTCGGTGATGTCCGATGAATACGCAACCCAGCTGACCATCCAGGACAAGCAGGAGCAGATTGACCGCCAGCCGGTGGGCACCGGTCCTTTCCAGATAGCCGAATATCGCGCGGGCCAGTACGTGCGCCTGCAGCGTCATGAAAAATTCTGGCGCGGTACGCCGCTGATGCCGCAGGTGGTGGTCGATTTAGGCTCTGGCGGAACGGGCCGACTGTCGAAGCTGCTGACCGGCGAGTGCGATGTGCTGGCCTGGCCCGCCGCCAGCCAGCTGTCGATCCTGCGTGACGATCCGCGCCTGCGCCTGACGCTGCGCCCGGGCATGAACATCGCGTATCTGGCCTTTAACACCAACAAGCCGCCGCTGAATAACCCTGCAGTGCGCCACGCGCTAGCGCTGGCGATCAATAACCAGCGCCTGATGCAGTCCATTTATTACGGCACCGCCGAAACCGCCGCCTCAATCTTGCCTCGCGCCTCGTGGGCTTACGATAGCGAGGCTAAAATTACGGAATACAATCCGGATAAAGCGCGCGAACAGCTCAAGGCGCTGGGGGCGAATAATCTCACCCTGCAGCTGTGGGTGCCTACCAGCTCGCAGGCCTGGAACCCCAGCCCGCTGAAAACCGCCGAACTGCTGCAGGCCGACCTGGCGCAGGTGGGCGTGAAAGTAGTGATTGTGCCGGTAGAGGGCCGTTTTCAGGAGGCGCGTCTGATGGACATGAATCATGATTTAACCCTGTCAGGCTGGGCGACGGACAGTAACGATCCGGACAGCTTCTTCCGGCCATTATTGAGCTGCGCGGCGATCGATTCGCAGACCAACTATGCCCACTGGTGCCATCGAGAATTCGACGACATCCTGCGCAAAGCACTCTCGACACAGCAGCTGTCGGCCCGCATCGATGCCTACGATGAAGCCCAGCAGATTCTGGCACACGAACTGCCGGTGCTGCCGCTGGCCTCGTCGTTGCGTCTGCAGGCGTACCGTTACGACATTAAAGGGCTGGTACTCAGCCCGTTTGGTAACGCCTCGTTTGCGGGCGTGTCCCGCGTCGAGCAAGAAGAGGTGAAAAAACCGTGATTATTTTTACCTTACGTCGGCTGCTGCTGCTGCTGGTCACCCTCTTCTGTCTGACCTTTATTGGCTTTAGCCTGAGCTATTTTACCCCTCACGCGCCGCTGCAGGGCGCCTCGCTGTGGAATGCGTGGCGGTTCTGGTTTGAAGGGCTGCTGCACTGGGACTTTGGCGTCTCCAGCATCAACGGCCAGCCGATTGCCGAGCAGCTGAAGGAGGTGTTTCCCGCCACCATGGAGCTGTGTATCCTGGCGTTCAGCTTTGCGCTGATGGTGGGGATCCCGGTCGGGATGCTCGCCGGGATCACCCGCAATAAATGGCAGGACAAGCTGATCAGCGCCGTGGCCCTGCTGGGCTTTTCGGTGCCCGTGTTCTGGCTGGCGCTGCTGTTGACGCTGTTCTTCTCCCTGACGCTCGGCTGGCTGCCGGTTTCCGGACGTTTTGATCTGCTGTATGCGGTGAAAACCGTTACCGGCTTTGCGATTATTGACGCCTGGCTGTCCGACTCCGTCTGGCGGGACGAAATGATTGTCAGCGCGGTGCGTCACATGGTGCTGCCGGTGCTGACGCTTGCCGTGGCACCCACCACCGAAGTGATCCGCCTGATGCGCATCAGCACCATTGAGGTGTTTGATCAGAATTATGTCAAAGCCGCCGCTACCCGCGGGCTGTCGCGCCTGACCATTCTGCGTCGCCACGTGCTGCACAACGCCCTGCCGCCGGTGATCCCCCGCCTTGGCCTGCAGTTCTCCACCATGCTGACGCTGGCGATGATCACCGAAATGGTCTTTAGCTGGCCGGGTCTGGGGCGCTGGCTGATCAACGCCATCCGCCAGCAGGACTACGCCGCCATCTCCGCCGGTGTGATGGTCATCGGCGCGCTGGTGATCATCGTTAACGTGATATCCGATATTCTGGGCGCTATGGCTAACCCGCTGAAACATAAGGAATGGTATGCCTTACGATAGCGTATACAGTGAAAAGCGCACGCCCGGTGCGCTGCGCACCGTGTGGCGTAAATTCTACGGCGACACCACGGCCATGATCGGCCTGTACGGCTGCGGCGGCCTGGTGCTGCTGTGTGTGCTAGGTTCGTGGTTTGCGCCGTACGGCCTCGACCAGCAGTTCCTTGGCTATCAACTGCTGCCGCCTTCATGGTCGCGCTATGGCGAAGTGTCGTTCTTCCTCGGCACCGACGATCTGGGCCGGGACGTGTTAAGCCGCCTGTTAAGCGGCGCGGCCCCTACCGTCGGGGGCGCATTCGTGGTCACCCTGGCCGCCACCCTGTGCGGGCTGCTGTTGGGCATTTTCGCGGGTGCCACCCACGGGCTGCGCTCGGCCGTAATGAATCACATTCTGGATACCCTGCTGTCGATCCCGTCCCTGCTGCTGGCAATCATCGTGGTGGCCTTCGCCGGGCCGCATCTGACCCACGCGATGTTTGCCGTCTGGCTGGCCCTGTTGCCGCGCATGGTGCGCTCGGTGTACAGCCTGGTTCACGATGAGCTGGAAAAAGAGTACGTGGTCGCCGCCCGTCTGGATGGCGCGACCACCACCAATATTCTGTGGTTTGCGGTGCTACCCAATATCGCCTCCGGGATGGTTACCGAAATCACCCGCGCGCTGTCGATGGCGATCCTCGACATTGCCGCGCTGGGCTTTCTCGATCTCGGCGCGCAGCTGCCCTCCCCGGAATGGGGCGCCATGCTGGGCGACGCGCTGGAGTTGATCTACGTCGCCCCCTGGACGGTGATGCTGCCCGGCGCGGCCATTATGGTCAGCGTCCTGCTGGTTAACCTGCTTGGCGACGGCGTGCGTCGCGCGATTGTGGCGGGGGTTGAATAATGCCATTACTGGATATTCGCAATCTGACGATTGAATTTAAAACCGGCGAAGGCTGGGTCAAGGCCGTTGACCGGGTGAGTATTACCCTGAGCGAAGGCGAGATCCGCGGCCTGGTGGGTGAATCGGGTTCCGGCAAAAGTCTGATCGCCAAAGCAATCTGCGGCGTCGCGAAGGACAACTGGCGGGTCACCGCCGATCGTATGCGCTTTGACGATATCGATCTGCTGCGCCTCTCCGCGCGGGAGCGTCGCAAGCTGGTGGGCCATAACGTCTCGATGATTTTCCAGGAGCCACAGTCCTGTCTCGATCCGTCGGAACGGGTGGGCAAACAGCTGATGCAGAACATCCCCAGCTGGACGTATAAAGGCCGCTGGTGGCGACGTTTTGGCTGGCGCAAGCGCCGGGCCATCGAACTGCTGCACCGGGTAGGTATTAAAGATCATAAAGACGCGATGCGCAGCTTCCCCTACGAACTCACCGACGGTGAGTGTCAGAAGGTGATGATCGCCATTGCGCTGGCCAACCAGCCGCGCCTGTTGATTGCCGATGAACCGACTAACGCCATGGAGCCGACGACGCAGGCGCAGATTTTCCGCTTGCTGACGCGGCTGAACCAGAACAACAACACCACCATTTTGCTGATCAGCCACGACCTGCAAATGCTGAGCAAATGGGCGGATAAAATCGACGTGATGTACTGCGGCCAAACGGTTGAAACTGCCGGCAGCGAAGATCTGATCGCCACCCCACATCACCCGTATACCCAGGCGTTGATCCGCGCGATCCCCGATTTTGGCAGCTCGATGCCGCATAAAAGCCGCCTCAACACCCTGCCGGGGGCGATCCCCCTGCTGGAACAGCTGCCGATCGGCTGTCGACTGGGGCCACGCTGCCCGTATGCCCAGCGCGAATGCATTGAAACCCCGCGCCTGGCCGGGGCCAAAAATCATCTGTATGCCTGCCATTTCCCGCTGAACATGGAGAGAGAGTGACATGGTCGAAACCTTGCTGGAAGTGCGCAACCTGAGTAAGACCTTTCGCTATCGCACCGGCCTGTTCCATCGTCAGACCGTCGAGGCGGTTAAGCCCCTGAGCTTTACCCTGCGCGAAAAGCAGACCCTGGCGATCATCGGCGAGAACGGTTCGGGGAAATCGACGCTGGCGAAAATGCTGGCCGGGATGATCGAGCCGTCGGATGGCGACGTGCTGATCGACGACCATCTGCTGAAGTTTGGCGATTACTCGTTCCGCAGCCAGCGGATCCGCATGATTTTTCAGGACCCGTCAACCTCACTGAATCCACGCCAGCGTATCTCGCAGATCCTCGATTTCCCGCTGCGGCTGAACACCGACCTCGAGTTTGAGGCGCGCCGCAAGCAGATCATCGAAACCCTGCGCATGGTCGGGCTGCTGCCCGATCACGTTAGCTATTATCCGCACATGCTGGCACCCGGCCAGAAGCAGCGTCTGGGCCTCGCCCGCGCGCTGATCCTGCGCCCGAAAGTCATTATCGCTGACGAAGCGCTGGCCTCGCTGGATATGTCGATGCGTTCACAGTTAATCAACCTGATGCTGGAGTTGCAGGAGAAACAGGGTATCTCCTATATCTATGTGACTCAACACCTGGGGATGATGAAGCACATCAGCGATCAGGTGCTGGTGATGCACGAAGGCGCGGTCGTGGAGCGCGGCAGTACCGCCTCGGTGCTGGCCTCCCCGCTTCACGACCTGACAAAACGTTTAATCGCCGGGCATTTTGGCGAAGCCTTAACCGCCGATGCATGGCGAAAAGACCGCTGACCCACGCTGTATGAAGTGGTCGGATTAACACTGTACGCGGCTCATGCTATTATCGCCGCGTTTTAACGACGGTTGTCCAACAGACGACAGCCGCCACAACAATGAATATAAGGATTAAGAGCTATGGGTTTTCTTTCCGGTAAGCGCATTCTGGTGACTGGCGTTGCCAGCAAACTGTCCATCGCATACGGCATCGCACAGGCTATGCATCGCGAAGGCGCTGAGCTGGCATTCACCTACCAGAACGAGAAGCTGAAAGGCCGCGTAGAAGAATTTGCCGCGCAGCTGGGTTCAAGCATTGTTCTGGAATGCGACGTTGCTCAAGATGAAAGCATCGATGGCATGTTTGCTGAACTGGCAAAAACCTGGCCGAAATTTGACGGCTTCGTTCACTCCATCGGTTTCGCACCTGGCGATCAGCTGGATGGCGACTATGTGAACGCCGTGACCCGCGAAGGCTTCAAAATCGCCCACGACATCAGCTCCTACAGCTTCGTTGCCATGGCGAAAGCCTGCCGCGAAATGCTGAACCCGGGCTCAGCACTGCTGACCCTGTCTTACCTGGGTGCTGAGCGTGCAATCCCTAACTA
This sequence comes from Leclercia sp., assembly GCA_049284415.1. Taxonomy (GTDB): domain Bacteria; phylum Pseudomonadota; class Gammaproteobacteria; order Enterobacterales; family Enterobacteriaceae; genus Enterobacter. The sequence goes on along the minus strand of JBAPXW010000002.1, from coordinate 201,783 downwards.
CAACGTGATGGGTCTGGCGAAAGCCTCTCTGGAAGCTAACGTGCGCTACATGGCGAACGCGATGGGCCCAGAAGGCGTGCGCGTCAACGGTATCTCTGCCGGTCCTATCCGTACTCTGGCGGCATCGGGCATCAAAGACTTCCGTAAAATGCTGGCACACTGCGAAGCGGTTACCCCAATCCGTCGCACCGTGACCATCGAAGACGTGGGTAACTCTGCGGCATTCCTGTGCTCTGACCTCTCTGCCGGTATCTCTGGTGAAGTGGTTCACGTTGACGGCGGTTTCAACATCGCTGCAATGAACGAGCTGGAAATCAAATAAGTTCGTTAACCTTCCCGTTTTCACGGGAAGGTCTGCCCGGCAGCAACTGCCTGCCGGGCCTGCTCCTTCCACCCTGCTCCCCCTTCGTTATTCCGTTCTGCTATTTGTTATCACCTAACAATATTTTTCTGCTTATCCGCCATACGCCAGGATATTGATCGCCATTTTGAGATCAAGGAACGCACATGGAACAACGCCGAATTTCTGGCAAAGGCCACTGGTATCATGAGACCCAGTCCAGCAGTAGCCCGACGGAAGTCCTGCCTTTGGTTCCCGAAGCCGCACACGTCGACGACCGTTTTTTACTGAACGTGGCGTTACCCGCCTCGCTGCTGACGGCCTGCGAACGCTGGTTGAACCCTGCCCGGGCGCTGTGTGAGCTCTTTTTCCCGCGCAGCGTGCCGGTATGTCGTCTGCGCACCCTCAGTGCCTACGATCGGCTCAGCACCGCGCTGACCGTGGCCCAGGCGTGCGGGGTTCAGCGTCTGTGTAATCACTACGCCGCACTTCTCGCCCCGCTCCCCGGTCCCGACTCTTCCCGTGAAAGCAACCGCCGCCTCGCCCAGATAACCCAGTACGCTCGCCAGCTTGCCAGCTCCCCGGATGTGATCGACAGCAAGGCCCAGCAGCAGCTCGATGAAGTGGGCCTGACGGTGTACGACATTGTCACCCTCAACCAGATTATCGGCTTTATTGGCTTTCAGGCGCGTGTGGTAGCGGTGTGTCAGGCGTTGCTGGGTCATCCCGTTCGCTGGCTACCGGGTCATCATATCCCGCCGCATGCTCTGCTAAACGTCGCGGATGGCGAGCTGAATACGTGGGTCTCCGGGGTACCGGAAGTCGAGCAACGCTACGCCAGCAGCCACCAGCTTGAATCGCTCGCACGCTGGCATGCCGAACCGCAGTTACGGGATCTGGCACCGGTGCTGTGCCACGAGCCTGCCCAGCTCGACCTGACGGGTAATATTCTGCTCAGCGGTCTTCACGCCAGCCCGCCGCAGGGCGCCGTTGATATCGCCCTTTCACGTGCGGTGGAGCAGCTTGCTCGCTCGCCGGATCAGTTCAGTGCGGCCCATTTCACTCCCCTGACGGATGAAGGCATTTCGGTGGCGCAGGCGATTAACCTGCTCACCTGGAGCGCGTTTTGTGGCTGGCTTAATCGCCTGAAAATCGCCCTCCGCAGGGGCGAATAACCATACTAATCGCCTAAAGAGCGCTTGCTGTACCAGGCAGAATCGCGTAAAACTGTCAGCCGCTCAATGGCCACCAAAATAGATCATTATGCTCCAGGACAACCCGCTGCTAGCGCAGCTTAAACAGCAACTGCATTCCCAGACGCCGCGTGCCGAAGGGGTGGTAAAAGCCACGGAAAAAGGCTTTGGCTTCCTTGAAGTCGATGCACAGAAAAGCTACTTCATCCCGCCTCCGCAGATGAAGAAAGTGATGCATGGCGATCGCGTTACCGCGGTGATTCATACTGAAAAGGATCGTGAATCGGCCGAACCTGAAGTATTGATTGAACCCTTCCTGACCCGTTTTGTCGGTAAGGTTGCGAAGAAAGATGACCGTCTGTCCATTATTCCGGACCATCCTCTGCTGAGAGACGCGATTCCCTGCCGCGCCGAACGTGGCGTTGAGCACGATTTTAAAGAGGGTGACTGGGCCGTGGCTGAAATGCGCCGTCATCCTCTGAAAGGCGACCGCGGTTTTTATGCCGAGCTGACCCAGTTCATTACCTTCGGTGACGATCACTTCGTGCCGTGGTGGGTGACGCTGGCACGCCATAATCTGGAAAAAGAGGCGCCAGAAGGCGCGGCGACTGAAATGCGGGACGAAGGTCTTACGCGTCGCGATCTGACCGCCCTGAATTTCGTCACCATCGACAGCGCCAGCACCGAAGATATGGACGATGCGCTGTATGTGGAAGAAGCGGCCGACGGCAAACTGCTGTTAACCGTGGCGATTGCCGATCCTACCGCATGGATCGCTGAAGGCACCAAACTGGACGACTCGGCCAAAATCCGCGCCTTCACCAACTATCTGCCGGGCTTTAACATCCCGATGCTGCCGCGTGAGCTGTCCGATAACCTGTGCTCGCTGCGCGCCAACGAAGTACGTCCGGTGCTGGCCTGCCAGATGACGGTTGCCGCCGACGGGACAATCGAAGAGAACATTACGTTCTTCGCCGCGATTATCGAATCGAAAGCCAAACTGGTGTACGACGAGGTCTCTGACTGGCTGGAAAACAGCGGCAGCTGGACACCTGAAAACGACGCCATTGCCGATCAGATTCGTCTCCTGCAGCGTATCTGCCTGAGCCGCAGCGAGTGGCGTAAAACCCATGCGCTGGTGTTTAAAGACCGCCCTGACTACCGCTTTATCCTCGGTGAGAAAGGCGAAGTGCTGGAAATCGTCGCTGAACCGCGCCGCATTGCGAACCGTATCGTCGAAGAGTCGATGATTGCGGCTAACATCTGCGCCGCCCGCGTGCTGCGCGACAAGCTCGGATTTGGTATTTACAACGTGCACACCGGTTTTGACCCGGCGAACAGCGAAGCGCTGGCTGCCCTGTTGAAAACCCATGATGTGCATGTGGATCCGCAGGAAGTGCTGACCCTCGACGGCTTCTGTAAGCTGCGTCGCGAGCTGGATGCACAGCCTTCTGGCTTCCTTGACAGCCGCATTCGTCGCTTCCAGTCCTTTGCTGAAATCAGCACTGAGCCGGGTCCGCACTTTGGCCTGGGACTGGAAGCGTACGCGACCTGGACTTCACCGATCCGTAAGTACGGCGATATGGTTAACCACCGCCTGCTGAAAGCGATTGTCAAAGGTGAATCCATCGCGCGTCCCGGTGATGAAACCACCGTGCAGATGGCGGAACGTCGTCGCCTGAACCGCATGGCAGAACGCGATGTCGGTGACTGGCTGTATGCCCGCTACCTGAAAGACAAAGCCGGGACCGAGACGCGCTTTGCGGCCGAGATTATCGATGTCAGCCGTGGCGGTATGCGCGTGCGTCTGGTTGATAACGGCGCAGTGGCCTTTATTCCCGCGCCGTTCCTGCACGCCGTGCGCGATGAACTGGTCTGCAGCCAGGAAAACGGCACCGTCCAGATCAAAGGCGAACAGGCTTATAAAGTGACCGAAGTCATTGACGTGACAATTGCGGAAGTACGCATGGAAACCCGTAGCGTCATTGCCCGCCCTGCCGTCTGATCATTAGCCCGTAATATGTCGGTTTCTTCTGTTGAGGAAGAGCCGGCATTTTTTTATCCCGCGTTAAACCTCGCATTCATCACTTTTTCTTAATCTTTTCTCCCCGAAATTCTTAAAAACGATCACAATTATTCACGGTAGCGCGATGAGAGTTATAATCAGTTACTGGAATATTCATTCGTCAGTATCCTTTTTTGCCATTCTCGTTCTAATATAAGAATACTGGAAAAAACAATAACTTTACGTCGGTACTCGCGTGGCCTCTTTGCGGATCATCCGACTGGAAATGCACACATTGAGTGCAATTAAGCGTGCCCGGGAGAAAGCATGATTGACGATCTGGAGCAAAATTTGCTGTTTCGTTACATGGGCACCCATAGCCCCTGGTGGCGACTGACAGCGGACAGCAATGCGCTCCATCTGGCGGCCAGCGAAAACGCGGATACCACTCAGGTCATTGCGCTCGATGATGACCAGGCTGATAACATTCGCCAGATGACGGTGATCACCTCCAGTATTACCATGACCCTTTCCCTGTACGGTACCGACGTGCCGGTGCATCTCATTGGCCGCAAAATCAACAAGAAAGAGTGGGCGGGCACCGCCTCCGCCTGGAATGACACCCCGTCTGTGGCGCGCGATCTTGCCCAAGGGCTCTCCTTTGCCGAGCAGGTGGTTTCCGAAGCCAACTCGGTGATTGTTATTCTCGACCGACACGGCAACATCCAGCGTTTTAATCGCCTCAGCGAAGAATATACCGGCATGAAGGAGCAGGAGGTCATCGGCCAGAATGTCTTCCGCCTGTTTATGAGCCGCGGTGAAGCCGCCGCCTCTCGCCGCAATATCAGCGGTTTTTTTCGCGATGGCAGCTCTTATGAAGTCGAGCGCTGGGTCAAAACCCGAAAAGGCCAGCGGCTGTTCCTGTTTCGTAACAAATTTGTGCACAGCGGCAGCGGAAAAAATGAAATTTTTCTTATCTGTTCCGGCACGGATATAACAGAAGAGCGTCGCGCGCAGGAGCGCCTGCGCGTGCTCGCCAATACCGATACCATTACCGGTCTGCCTAACCGCAACGCAATCCACGACCTGATCAGCGACGCAATCGACAAGCGCGGCGATACCCAGGTGGGTGTGGTCTATCTCGACCTCGATAATTTCAAAAAGGTAAACGATGCCTACGGGCATATGTTTGGCGACCAGCTGCTGCAGGCCGTGGCGCTGGCGATCCTGAGCTGCCTCGAAGAGGGCCAGGTTCTCGCCCGCCTCGGCGGGGATGAATTTATCGTGCTGGCAACCGACACCGCGCAGGGCACCCTGGAAGCGACGGCCTCGCGGATCCTGACCCGGCTGCGTCAGCCGTTTCGCATCGGCTTAATCGAGATCTATACCGGTTGCTCATTGGGCATCTCGCTGGCCCCGCAGCACGGCGTGGATCGGGAAAGCGTGATCCGCAACGCCGATACCGCGATGTACACCGCCAAAGAGAACGGGCGCGGTAAGTTCTGCGTCTTCTCCCCGGAAATGAACCAGCGTGTATTTGAATACCTGTGGCTGGATACTAACCTGCGTAAGGCGCTGGATAACGATCAGCTGGTGCTCCACTATCAGCCAAAGGTGACCTGGCGCGGGGAGGTTCGCAGCCTGGAGGCGCTGGTGCGCTGGCAGTCGCCGGAGCGTGGCCTGATCCCACCGCTGGAATTTATCTCCTACGCCGAAGAGTCCGGGCTTATCGTGCCCTTGGGGCGCTGGGTAATGCTGGATGTGGTGCGTCAGGTGGCGAAATGGCGCGATAAAGGCATCAATTTACGCGTGGCGGTTAACGTATCTGCCCGCCAGCTGGCCGATCAGACAATCTTTAGCGATTTGAAGCAGGCGCTGAAAGATCTCAATTTTGAGTATTGCCCGATCGACGTTGAGTTGACTGAAAGCTGCCTGATTGAAAACGAAGAGCAGGCGCTGTCGGTTATCCAGCAATTCAGCAAACTGGGGGCGCAGATCCATCTCGACGACTTTGGTACCGGCTACTCCTCGCTCTCGCAGCTGGCCCGTTTCCCTATCGATGCCATTAAACTGGATCAGGCTTTTGTGCGGGATATTCACAAGCAGTCGGTGTCGCAGTCGCTGGTGCGCGCCATCGTTGCGGTGGCACAGGCGCTGAATTTGCAGGTGATTGCCGAAGGCGTAGAGAGTGCGAAAGAAGACGCCTTTCTGACTAAGAACGGCGTCAATGAACGACAAGGTTTTCTGTTTGCTAAACCAATGCCCGTTGTGGCATTCGAGCGCTGGTTTAAACGTTACCAGGCACGCAATGCGCGTTAACTGGCTTTACGCATGCCGGATGCAGTGTGGCGATCCTGCAGCATCACCAGGCGCTGCATGTAGGCGATATCCTTCGGCTGCAGGCAGAATGCGGCATCTACCCAGTCTTCCGTGATATCCATCAGCTCACTGCGCGGCAGCTGCAATACCCGCTGACGGGCGCGCAGCATGGCTCTGACGCCGTTCATTTTAGGCTGTAACGTGTCGATGAAGGTTCGGGTTGCCACAAAGCCTTGTCCCGGCTCGAACAGCACGTCCACCAGCCCGTGTTGCTCGTGCCATTCCGCCGTGTGCGCCTCCCCTTTATAGATCAGCTCCTCCGCCAGCTTCATGCCAGAACGGCGGGCCACCAGCGAGTAGCCGCCCATTCCCGGAAACAGATTGAAGGCAATTTCCGGAAAGCCTAAGCGTGCGTCGCGCTGGGCGAGGATGAAATGGTGCGCCAACGCGGCTTCGAACCCGCCGCCGAGCGCGCTGCCCTCAACCATCGACAGCGAAATCGCACCGGTATCAAAACCGCGCGAGGCCGCGTGAACACAGTCCACGCAGGCGCGGGCATAGGCCCGCAGCGCTTCGCGGCGACCATTCTCGATGCACTCGACGAAAAAGCGCAAATCGCCACCGGCGTTGTACATCTCCGGCACCAGCGATCCGGTGACCCAAAAATCTACCGCAAACCCGGACTGACGCACCAGCCACGACATATTCATGATTTCCTCGATCAACGCATGGTTGAAACAAGGACGGGGCTGGGAACGCAGCATCATCCACAGGGTACGTCTTTCCTCCTCGTAATAGCCGGCGAGTTGGGTGAATCGTGCAGAATCGGTAAAGAGTTTACAGGAAGCCAGATTGATCATTGTCATAGTCTAATTCCTCATAGAAAAAAGCGCCTTGCGCGCAGAATTAGACTAATCCACTACTAAAACATGCTGTATAGATATGCATGAAAATATCACTTTCGTTAATGTACTTTGCTTAGAACACATTTTCCCTTCTCTTTTGCCTTCATTTTCTGCATCATTGAAATTATTACCTTTTCGTTTTAGGGACGAGATTATGTCTGATATCGATGCAATCAAAGTGGCACAACGTATTGATACCGTGCTGGATATTCTGGTGGCAGGTGATGTGAATTCTGCGGTGCGTAATCTTGAAATATTAAAGTCAGAATTACTGTCGCACGCGGACGGAGCGAAAATACCTGATACCGTACAGCCTAAGGCCCCGTGGGAAGTATAAACGTCTGTCCGACTCTTTTTAATGTCAGTTTTCAACTAACGGCTCTGCCGTTTTAATATGGATGCTATGAATTCCCGACAACAAAATATTCTCCAGATGGTGATCGACACAGGACGAGTGAGCGTCGTTGAGTTGGCAAAAGCGACCGGCGTGTCGGAAGTCACCATCCGCCAGGATCTCAATCTTCTGGAAAAAATGAGTTTCCTGCGCCGCGCGCACGGCTACGCTGTGCCGCTGGACAGTGAAGACGTCGAAACCCGCATGATGAACAATTACGCCCTGAAGCGCGAGCTGGCAGAGTTTGCCGCGTCGCTGGTAAACCATGGCGAAACGGTGTTTATCGAGAACGGCAGCAGCAATGCCCTGCTCGCCCGCACGCTGGCAGAGCAGAAAGACGTCACCATCGTCACCGTCAGCAGCTATATTGCCCATCTGCTGAAAGAGACCCGCAGCGAAGTCATTTTGCTGGGCGGTATTTATCAGAAGAAAAGTGAAAGCATGGTTGGCCCGCTGACGCGTCAGTACGTGCAGCAGGTACATTTCAGCAAAGCCTTTATCGGCATCGACGGCTGGCAGCCGGAGACCGGCTTTACCGGTCGGGATATGATGCGTTCGGACGTGGTCAATGCGGTGCTGGAGAAAGGCTGCGAAGCCATCGTCCTGACCGACAGCTCGAAGTTTGGCGCGGTTCATCCGTACACGCTGGGCCCCGTCTCCCGCTTCAGTCGGGTGATCACCGATGAGGGCCTGACAGAGGCGCACAGCGAGAGATTGCAACACGACGGACTGATCGTCGATATCGTCAAAAAACCTGCCTGAAGCCGCCTCTACGCCCGCTCCGTCGGGCGAAATCCCCGCATTCTGTCTGAGACTATTCTGAGCAATCCTTTAAGACTATTTACCTGTTGGATCAGTGATAAAGACGTAAAATTAATGTTAGCGATATAACAGGAAGTGACTATCACCTGCGTGATCTTGTTAACACCTGCGCAAACAGGTTTCATGGGGAACGGCGCTTAAGTATTTATTTATATTATACTTAATGGGTAATTTTCCCGTGATTCAATATTTCAGGAGAATAAATTATGTCTTTTACTTTAAATAGCAAAAAAATTGCCGCTGCGTTGCTGGCAACCACGTTAGTCATGTCTCTGAGCGCTTGTTCTAGCTGGGATAAACGTAGCCGTAACACAGCGATTGGCGCAGGTGCGGGTGCGGTTGGTGGTGCAGTCTTAACTGACGGTAGTGCGCTGGGTACCTTGGGTGGTGCCGCAGTGGGTGGGATTATCGGTCATCAGGTGGGCAAATAAAGACGACACCGATAGCCACTGCAGTAATTTTAAGGCCCGTTTATTTCAGGCCTTAACGACGCACCAGACATTAAGCCACGGTTCTGACCGTGGCTTATTTATTTCAACCGCCAGCTAATTTCACTTTCATCCCTTTCGCTTCGAGCAGGGATTTGATCAGGTCGCGTTTATCGCCCTGGATCTCTATCACGCCATCCTTGACCGCCCCGCCGCAGCCGCATTTCTTTTTTAATTCTGCAGCAATCTGTACCAGCGTGGCATCATCGGCATCAATGCCCGTAACCAGACAGACACCCTTACCTTTGCGCCCGCTGGTCTGGCGCTGAATGCGCACAATACCGTCGCCTTTTGGGCGCTCTGCGATCTCTTTTGGCTCATCGATGCGCCCGGTATCGGTTGAATAGACCAGGCGGCTATTGGTGTCGCGCATTATGCCCCCTTGAGTGATGCGTTGATGGCTTTCAGGGTTTGCGCCGGATCGGCAGACTGGGTCACCGGACGTCCAATAACCATATAGTCCACTCCGGCCGCCAGCGCCTGCTCAGGCGTCATGATGCGGCGCTGATCGCCTGCATCGCTACCCTGAGGGCGGATACCCGGGGTCACCAGCTTGAAGTCCTGGCCAATTGCGCTTTTAAAACGCACCGCTTCCTGCGCGGAGCACACCACCCCGTCGAGGCCGCAGGCATGTGTTAAGCGCGCCAGACGCTCAGCGTGCTCTGCCGGTGACAGTGTCACTCCGAGATCGAGCAAATCACTGGCTTCCATGCTGGTGAGCACGGTGACGGCAATCAGCAGGGGTGCATCATTCCCGAAAGGCAATAAGGCTTCGCGCGCGGCGGCCATCATTCGCGCCCCGCCCGACGCATGGACGTTAACCATCCACACGCCCAGCTCGGCGGCGGCGGCTACGGCATGAGCGGTGGTGTTAGGAATATCGTGGAATTTCAGGTCGAGAAACACGTCAAAACCGCGCTGCTGCATATCGCGGACGATTTGCGGCCCAAACAAGGTGAACATCTCTTTACCGATTTTCAGACGGCAGTCGCGCGGGTCGATACGATCGACGAACGCAAGGGCGTTATCGCGATTGTTGTAATCCAGTGCAACTACAACAGGAGATTCAGTAACTACGCGGGAAGAAGATGAAGCTACAGACGTCATGACCGGACCTTCTCGTCGATGAGCGCCGCATCGGCGCGGGAGTGATAAACGGCGTGCATTCTACCTGCGCATCAACAAAATTAACAGGTTCCATTTTTATTCCTGCCCGACGAGGATCCGCACGGACCAATAGGGTTGCAACCTGATTAGTATGTTGTAACTAAATCGGGTGTTTTTTTAAAACTACTGTCCATCCAGGCCGCGAATTGGCTTGATGGTGGACCATGCCCGGCAGGACGGACAGTGCCAGTACAACGTATAGGCGGTGAAACCACACTTCTGGCAGCGATAGCGCGGCTTGCTGCGAACCTGCTCGCCCACCATGTCGCGCAGCACCATCAGGCTCTCTTTGGCGCGCCCTTCTTCGGCATCGTGCAGGTGATAATCCATCAGCTTATGGAAGACGCGCATGGTCGGATGACGCTGCAGTTGACGGGTAATATACACCTGCGCAGTGTCGCTACCTTCGTGCTCCTGGACGACATCGGCCAGCATCAGCTCCGCCATGGCCCCGGTGTTTTCTTCCACGCAGCGGCGCAGGAAGGCAACCCACTCTTCCGGTTTGCCTAACTGTTGGTAGCAGGTTTGCAGCATCTCCAGCGTTTCGCTGACCAGCTCTTTATCCTGGTCAATGACCCGCAGCAGGCTTTCCACTGCTTTCTGATACTCGCCATTGGCCATAAAGACGCGCCCCATCATGATGGAGATGCGCGCACTTGTGCGATCGGCTGCGGCGCCCTTCTTCAACAGGGCCATGGCTTTATCCATGTCATCATTGCCCATCTGCTGGAGCGCCAGCTCGCAGTAGAAATGGGCGATTTCGCCACGTTGCTTGTCTTTACCCAGCTTCACCAGCCGTTCGGCCACGTCGATGGCTTTCTGCCAGTCGCTGGTCGCCTGATAAATTTGCAGGAGTTGCTGCAGGGCGCTGATGCGAAAATCGGTCTCGTCTACCAGCTGATTAAACATGTCTTCGGCGCGATCGTACATCCCCGCCGCCATGTAGTCGCGGCCGAGCTGCTGCACGGCCAGCAGGCGCTGTTCATAGGTTAATGACGCGCTTTCCATTAAGGTCTGATGGATGCGGATAGCGCGATCAACTTCACCGCGTGAGCGGAACAGGTTACCGAGGGTAAGATGGGCCTCAACGGTTCCGGTATCCTCTTTCAACATCTCGAGGAACAGGTCTACCGCTTTATCCTGTTGGTTGCTCAGGAGGAAGTTGACCCCGGCGACATAGTCGCGCGAGAGACGGTTCGCTTCATCCTGTTTTGTTTGTTGCGCACTTCTGCGGCCCATATACCAGCCATAGGCTGCGGCGACAGGCAAAAGCAGAAACAACAACTCCAGCATCTTCGATTATTCCTTCGCTACCGGCACACCTGAACTTACCGGAACGTCGGTCGGGGGCGCAATTTGGTATTCAAGACGTTTAATTTTACGTTCGGCGCGGGCCAAAGAAACCCGGACTTTAAGCCAGAACAGGCCGCAAATAAGCCAGCCGATAACAAACCCTGCAGCGAATAATACCGCCAACAGGCTGGAAATGCGGTACTCGCCCTGTGCCAGCAGGTAATTAAACGTAACCTGTTGATCGTTTTGCGCACCTAATGTGACTGAAATGACAAAAATCGCCAACACCAGTAAGAAAATGAGTAGATATTTCACATTACTTCCCGTTATGTGGTTTGAGCGAATAAAGAGTGTTCAACATAGCGTAACCAGCCTTATAAATTACCATTTTCACGGCGGGCGCGATACGGAAAAAGCGTCGCGCCCCCCTCAGATCTGCGGCTTAATATGATAATTTCAACCTCGGTCAGCTTTCTTCCTCGCGGTTGGCGATTTCCCGGTTCTCTTCAGCAGGCGGCGTCAGCGGCCCGCAGACGCGCTGGGCAAGCCAGGTCGCCAGCGTCACCAGCAGCCAGGCAATCAGCGTGGCGACAATCAAATCCCGCGGCCAGTGCATCCCCAGCAGTAAGCGGCTCCCCATCACCCCCGTGGCCCATACCAGCAGCACCGCGATAGTCAGAGTGCGTCGGCGCGGCCACAGCAGCCCTACAGCCAGCAGCGCCCAGCTTGCGGCGAACATCGTGTGCCCGGACGGGAAGGCAAAGCCGGTCTCTTTCTGCCAGTGCTTGCGCAGGAACGGCGGAATAGTCGGTTGTTCAGTAAGCTGTTCTTTTACCAGCTCACCGCGCGCCTTACGCTTTAAATTGTAGAAGTCGGTGACCGGGATATGGTGCGTTTTTTCCAGCCAGACGACAAAGGGTCGCGGCTCCTGCACCCGATCCTTGACCCAGGACTTTACCCCCTGGCCGATCAGGATCGCTCCGCCAAGAATGGCGAACAGCATGATGGCGGCCCGCAGGCGAAAGCGCAGGCACCACAAAAACCAGCCGCACAGCACCGTGTGCGTGATGATCCCCCAAGGTTGGGTGACCGTTTCCGTTATCCAGAACAGCGCTTTGAGCCATCCACTGTCAGGCCCCGGCTGCCACTGCCAGCCCGAGATCCAGACGGCTGCAGGCATAATGAGCAGGATCCCTGCACCAACCGCCGTGCGACGGGCAATAGTAAGCATGTCGTCTCCTTTTTTCGATAAGCCTCACAATCATAACCGAAAATTAACATCAGGGTAAAAATGTCGGATTGTGCGTTTAACGTTCGTATAGGTGGGCGTAACTAGGTGAACCCGCGCGGCTTGTGGCAAAATAAGAGAATACCGACAGCCAAACAGGCGAAAGACACTCCGCGTGTCAGCATTTTCTGGAGAATCACATGCAGCTTAAACGTGTGGCAGAAGCCAATCTGCCAACCCCATGGGGCGATTTCCTGATGGTGGGTTTTGAAGAACTGGCAACCGGGCAGGATCATGTTGCGTTGGTGTTCGGCGATACGTCCGGGCAGACGCCGGTTCTGGCTCGCGTTCACTCTGAATGTCTGACGGGTGATGCGCTGTTTAGCCTGCGCTGTGATTGCGGTTTTCAACTGGAAGCAGCGCTGTCGCACATCGCTGAAGAGGGTCGCGGTATTCTGCTGTATCACCGCCAGGAGGGTCGTAATATCGGCCTGCTGAATAAGATCCGCGCCTATGCTCTGCAGGATCAGGGGTATGACACCGTCGAAGCTAATCATCAGTTAGGCTTTGCTGCCGATGAGCGTGATTTCACCCTGTGTGCGGATATGTTCAAGCTGCTGGGCGTGGATGAAGTGCGTCTGTTGACCAATAACCCGCGTAAAGTTGAGATCCTGACCGAGGCGGGCATTAACATCGTTGAGCGCGTGCCGCTGATCGTTGGCCGTAATCCCAAAAACGCGCACTACCTGGATACCAAAGCGGCGAAGCTTGGACATCTGTTGAGCGAATAAGCACATTGCGCCCGGCGGTGATTGCCCGCCGGGCAGTATGAACAGCCTTAATTCAGCATATTCCGAATCACGTAGTGCAGGATACCGTCGTTCTGGTAGTACGTAAGCTCCGTTGCCGTGTCGATACGACAGCGACAATCCAGCATCTCAGTTTGCCCATCCGCGCGCGTTAGCTTGACCGGCACCGTGGCACCCGGCGTCAGGTTTTGCAGGTCCGCCACATCGATGCGCTCCTCCCCCGTCAGCCCCAACGTTTTACGCGATGCCCCTTGCGGGAACTCCAGCGGCAGTATCCCCATCCCGATCAGGTTTGACCGGTGGATACGCTCGAAGGATTCGGCGATCACCACCCGTACTCCCAGCAGCCTTGGCCCTTTGGCTGCCCAGTCGCGACTGGAGCCTGAACCGTATTCTTTCCCGGCAATGACCGCCAGCGGCACGCCAGCCTGCTGGTATTTCATGGCGGCGTCATAGATCGAGATAACCTCCGAGCCCGGCAGATAGCGGGTCATTCCGCCCTCCACGCCCGGAACCATCTCATTGCGGATACGGATATTGGCGAAGGTGCCGCGCATCATCACTTCATGGTTACCGCGCCGCGAACCGTAGGAGTTAAAATCTCGTCGCTCCACGCCACGTCCCTGCAGGTAGCGCCCTGCCGGGCTGTCCGCTTTGATGCTCCCCGCCGGGGAGATGTGGTCGGTGGTCACCGAGTCGCCGAGGATAGCCAGCACCCGCGCGCCGTGAATGTCTTCCAGCGGTTTGGGCTGGGCCTGCATATCGTCGAAGAATGGCGACAGGCGAATATAGGTGGAGTCATCCTGCCAGCTGTAGGTGTCTGAGCGCGCCACTTCGATGGACTTCCACTCAGGCGTACCTTCAAACACTTCGGCATACTCTTTGCGGAACATCTCGGTGGAGACCTTCTCAACCGCACGAGCGATCTCCTGCGCCGACGGCCAGATATCTTTCAGATACACCGGATCGCCTTTGCGATCCTGTCCCAGCGGATCGGTCGCCAGATTGATGTTCATGTTCCCCGCCAGCGCATAGGCCACCACCAGCGGCGGTGAGGCCAGCCAGTTGGTTTTGACCAGCGGATGAATACGACCTTCAAAGTTGCGGTTGCCTGAGAGCACCGCCCCGACGGTTAAATCGCCCTGCTTGATTGCCGTTTCAATCGGGTCGGGAAGCGGCCCGGAGTTACCGATGCAGGTGGTACAGCCGTAGCCGACGAGGTTAAAGCCCAGCTCATCCAGATAGGGTGTGAGTCTGGCCTGCGCCAGATAGTCCGATACCACTTTGGAGCCCGGTGCCAGCGAGGCTTTTACCCACGGCTGGCGCTTAAGACCAAGCGTCACGGCTTTTTTCGCCAGCAGCCCCGCCGCCATCAGCACGCTGGGGTTGGAGGTATTGGTGCAGGAGGTTATCGCCGCAATGACCACGGCACCGTCCGGCAGCTGATACTGATGCCCGTTCATAACGTAATCAATTGGCCGACGGTCTTTCTGGGCGCTATTGACCTCCAGCTCATTGCTGGCGGCAAACGCCTTCGGCACATCGCCCAACGCCACGCGATCCTGGGGCCGTTTTGGTCCGGCCAGGCTGGCCTCAACGATACCCATATCCAGCGCCAGCGTGCTGGTAAACACCGGTTCGTCCCCCGCATTGCGCCACATCCCCTGCGCTTTGGCATAGGCTTCGACCAGCGCAACCTGCTCGCTGCTGCGCCCGCTAAGGCGCATATAATCCAGCGTCACGCCGTCAATCGGGAAAAAGCCGCAGGTCGCGCCGTATTCGGGCGCCATGTTGGCGATGGTGGCCCGGTCGGCCAGCGGCAGGGAATCGAGCCCGTCGCCGTAGAATTCAACAAATTTACCCACCACGCCGTGTTTACGCAGCATCTGGGTGACGGTTAACACCAGATCCGTGGCGGTGATGCCTTCACTCAGCTTGCCGGTCAGTTTAAAACCGACCACATCGGGGATCAGCATCGATACCGGTTGACCCAGCATCGCGGCTTCCGCTTCGATCCCACCGACGCCCCAGCCCAGCACGCCAAGACCGTTGATCATGGTGGTATGCGAGTCGGTCCCGACCAGCGTATCCGGATAGGCGATCCACTCTTTGTCCTGCAGTTCGCTCCACACCGCTTTGCCAAGATATTCCAGATTAACCTGGTGGCAGATCCCGGTGCCCGGCGGCACCACGCTGAAGCGGCTGAACGCCTGCTGGCCCCATTTCAGGAACACGTAGCGCTCGTGGTTACGCTCCATCTCCAGACGCACGTTCTCTTCAAACGCATCCTCGTCACCAAAATGATCCACGGTTACCGAGTGGTCAATCACGAGGTCAACGGGAGAAAGCGGATTGACTTTGGCGGTATCACCGCCGAGGCGTTTGACGGCTTCACGCATCGCCGCCAGATCAACCACTGCCGGGACGCCGGTGAAATCCTGCATCAGGACTCTGGCAGGACGATAGGCGATTTCGCGGTCGGCATGGGCATTCTGCAGCCACCCGGCCAGCGCGTGGATATCCTCAGCGGTTACTGAATCGCCATCCTGCCAGCGCAGGAGATTCTCCAGTAACACTTTAAGCGACTTGGGTAAGCGCGCGATATCCCCAAGTTCCCTGGCGGCCAGCGGTAGGCTGTAGTAGTGATAGGTTTTGTTCTCAGCCTGCAATGTGTCCTTACTGGCTTCGCGTAAGGTTAACGACATAAGCTCCTCCTTAATTACCGGGATTGCGATACCCCGACGTTTATCGGGGTCGTAATTAAAGATAACACATCATGGCTGTAACGATTTGATAACAACCCAAATAGCTAAATGCAGAGGAGAAACGCGGGACGGGAAAAACAAAAAACCTCGCGTTTGCGAGGTTTTATGATTCAGTGGAGTGCGAGCCAGATGAGCTGACACCAGAGGAGGAGCGACAGCGAAAACGCGCCCATCCACGACCAGTATTTGATACCACGGATATTATTCAGCATTACACTACCCATCATCTGTTTATTCGTTGCGGCTGAGTGAGACTCAGGTCAGTACTGCTGATGTGTATTTATTAAAGAGTACAAAAGCGCAGTGAATTATTATCGCTACAGTGCAGCGTAATAATAATTATTGTTTTTTAGGTTCGTCTTCTGCGAACGCATCAATAAAAGCTTGCTGCTGAGGTGTCAGCTTCCAGGAGGCCGGGACTTTGTCCGCAGCCTCTTTCCGGTCTTTGCGGGGGGCGTCAGTCTTCTGACCCTTCGGTTTTACTGCTTCAGTACGCCCCTGAACCGCCATACTTAACCCCAATATTTCCAGACCAGCAGTGCCACCACCACCCAGAACAGGGTGGAACCGAGAAATACCGCCAGCCAGGCTTTACGCTTCAGCCCTGGATCCCTTTGCGGTTCTTGACTTCCTGACGGCATTGCAAACCTCATACAATCGATATCGCTTATCATTTTGATACCAAACAATTGGTATAAGTAATCATGGTTGAGATAAATCCTAAAGAAACTTTAGTCGAAAATCCAGCGAATTTTCCAATCGTCTGGTACGAAATAGTTAATCTTATGAGCGGATTTAAATAATTGAAGCGAGGAATTTGCGTAGCGGGAAATTGTTTTCTATTTTTGTCGCCGGTTCACGACAGTTTTAACGAACGTTAGCGTAACAGGTCATATATTCTTATTTAACAATACAGATAACGGGGTTTAATTTACGTCAAACCGGAAATAACGGTATCTTTTCCAGGGAAAAGATACCGGATGTGATTATTTTTCCGGAAGCTTAATGTCTTTAAACATCGCTTCAATATCTTCGTTTGAACGCAGCGCCACGGCGGTATCTACCACATCACGGGTGAGATGCGGTGCGAATCGCTGAATAAAATCATACATATAGCTACGCAGGAAGGTACTGCGACGGAAGCCAATCTTGGTCGTGCTGTGGCTGAACACGCCCTGCGTATCCAGACGCACAAGATCCGGGTCGGCTATCGGGTCTACCGCCATGCTGGCAATCACCCCGACGCCCAGACCAAGCCGCACGTAGGTTTTGATGACGTCTGCATCGGTCGCGGTAAAGACGATGCGCGGCGTCAGGCCCGCGCGGTTAAAGGCCGTATCCAGTTCGGAGCGCCCGGTAAAGCCAAAGGTATAAGTCACCAGCGGATACTGAGCCAGTTCTTCAATCGATACCGATGTTTTGGCAGCCAGCGGGTGTTCCGGGGTGACCACGATCGAACGGTTCCAGTGGTAGCACGGCAGCATCACCAGGTCATCGTAAAGATGCAGCGCTTCGGTGGCGATGGCAAAATCGGCATTCCCTTTGGACACCGCTTCGGCAATTTGCGTTGGCGATCCCTGATGCATATGCAGGGACACGCGAGGATAACGCTCGATAAAGCCTTTGATCACGCCCGGCAAGGCATAGCGCGCCTGCGTGTGGGTGGTGGCGATATACAACGAGCCTTTGTCGGGCCAGGTATGCTCCCCTGCCACAGATTTAATGGCGTCTACTTTCGACAGCACCTCGCGGGCGATACGGATAATCTCCTGCCCCGCTGGCGTCACCTGAGTGAGATGTTTGCCGCTGCGGGCGAAAATCTGGATCCCCAGCTCATCCTCCAGCATGCGAACCTGCTTACTGATACCGGGCTGTGACGTGTAGAGACCTTCTGCGGTCGAGGAGACGTTGAGGTTGTGGTTGACCACCTCAACGATGTAGCGGAGCTGCTGTAGTTTCATGCCAGACCATCCGATTTAGCGCACACGGGCAATCGCTTAAGACGATTTAATAATAAGAAGAGGGTTAACTATAACCACTATATCAGTTATATCTTTGCTGTATAGCCCGTAACAAAAAATAATAACAGGCAATAAAAAAGGGCCGGAATCCGGCCCTTTTACAGGTAAGTGACGCTAAGTCAGGCTTATTTTTTGCCTTCAACCCATTTGCCGTCAACGTAAAACGCTGACCATCCGGTCGCTTTACCGTCTTTTTCCGCCGCAACGTACTGTTGCTTGGTTTTACGGCTAAAGCGCACGACGGTCTTGTTACCCTCTGGATCCTGCTGAGGGGCATCGGCCAGGTAACGCAGTTTTTCTGCCAGACGATCGCGGAAACGGTACAACTCTTCCACCAGCGGCGCACGGGTTTCGCGCGATTTCGGGAACGTGTTTGCGGCCAGGAAAACGCCCGCCGCGCCGTCACGCAGGACGAAGTACGCATCGGACTTCTCGCACGGCAGCTCCGGCAGGGGCACCGGATCTTCCTTCGGTGGCGCAACTTCGCCGTTACGCAGGATCTTACGCGTGTTCTTACACTCTTCGTTGGTGCAGGCCATGTACTTACCAAAACGCCCCATCTTCAGGTGCATTTCAGAACCACATTTTTCACACTCAACGATTGGGCCGTCATAACCCTTGATGCGGAACTCGCCCTCTTCAATCTCGTAGCCGTCGCAGGTCGGGTTATTACCACAGACATGCAGCTTGCGTTTCGGATCGATCAGGTAGCTGTCCATGGCGGTACCGCACTTGTTACAGCGGCGTTTGGCGCGCAATGCATTGGTTTCCGCATCGTCACCTTCCAGCACGTTCAGGACTTCGTTTTCCGGCACCAGGTTAATGGTGGTCTTGCAGCGCTCTTTTGGCGACAGCGCATACCCAGAACAACCCAGGAAGACGCCAGTCGTCGCAGTACGGATCCCCATCTGACGGCTACAGGTCGGACAGTCGATGCTGGTCAGCACCATCTGATTCGGCAGCATGCCGCCCTCTTCAGGGTCTTTTTCTGCTTTTTCCAGCTGGTTAGTGAAGTCGCCGAAGAAGCTGTCGAGCACCTTCTTCCACTCGGCTTCGTGGTTGGCCACCTGGTCGAGGCTGTTTTCCATCTGCGCGGTAAAATCGTAGTTCATCAGCTCGCGGAAGTTGGCTTCCAGACGATCGGTAACGATTTCACCCATTTTTTCCGCGTAGAAACGGCGGTTTTCCGTACGTACATAGCCGCGATCCTGAATGGTCGAAATGATCGACGCATAGGTAGACGGACGGCCGATACCGCGTTTTTCGAGCTCTTTCACCAGTGACGCTTCACTGAAGCGCGCCGGTGGTTTGGTGAAGTGCTGCGCAGGCAGCAATTCAACCAGCGTCAGTTCATCGCCCGTGTTCACCGCTGGCAGGGTTTTGTCTTCATCGCCCTTACGCAGGGCAGGCATCACCTTCGTCCAGCCATCAAAGCGCAGGATACGTCCGCGCGCTTTCAGGCGGAACTCGCCCGCCCCCACGGTCAGCGTGGTGGAGTCGTACTTCGCAGGCGTCATCTGACAGGCTACAAACTGGCGCCAGATCAGCTGGTACAGCTTCTGCGCGTCCGCTTCCATATCTTTCAGCGATTCAGCCAGCACCGAGACGTCAGAAGGACGAATAGCTTCGTGCGCTTCCTGCGAGTTCTCTTTGCTGTTGTACTGATTAGCGTTCTCCGGCAGGTATTTTTTACCAAAGTTTTCGCCAATGTAGTCACGCACCATGCTTACCGCGTCCTGACTCAGGTTGGTGGAGTCAGTACGCATGTAAGTAATGTGGCCGGCTTCATACAGACGCTGCGCCATCATCATGGTTTTCTTCACGCCATAGCCCAGGCGGGTACTTGCCGCCTGCTGCAGGGTGGAGGTGATGAACGGTGCGCCCGGTTTGCTGCTGGTCGGTTTGTCTTCACGATCCAGCACCTGATAGCGGGCTTTCTCCAGGATTGCCACCGCAGCCATCGTCTGTTCGCGTTTTTCAGGACGGAACGGCTTATCGTTGTGGTGAGAGACTTCCAGCGGCAGCGTATCGCCACCAGGCGTCGTCACGTTGGCGTCAATTTCCCAGAACTCTTCTGGCACGAACGCTTTGATTTCACGTTCACGTTCAACCACCAGACGCACGGCAACCGACTGGACGCGGCCAGCAGACAGACCGCGAGCGATCTTTTTCCACAGCAGTGGAGAGACCATATAACCCACAACGCGGTCCATAAAGCGACGCGCCTGCTGAGCGTTAACGCGATCGATATTCAGCTCGCCCGGCTTTTCGAACGCCTGGCGGATCGCGTTTTTGGTAATTTCGTTAAACACCACGCGGCTGTAGCGTGAGTCATCACCCCCGATCACTTCCCGCAGGTGCCATGCAATGGCCTCCCCTTCGCGGTCAAGGTCGGTTGCGAGATAGATGTGGTCGGCTTTTTCGGCCAGCTGTTTGAGCTCGTTGACGACTTTCTCTTTGCCCGGCAGCACTTCGTACTGTGCCTGCCAGTTATCCCACGGGTTAACCCCCATGCGATTTACGAGCGCGCTACGTTCATCCTTTTTAGGCTTTTTGGCCCCTTTGGTGGAGGTAGAGTCGGCGCTCTTCTTGCTGGCTGAGCCACTGGTCGGCAGATCGCGGATATGACCGACGCTGGACTTAACCACGTAGTCATTACCCAGATATTTATTGATCGTTTTGGCTTTTGCCGGGGACTCAACGATAACGAGAGCTTTACCCATATTCACCTTTACCTAATTTGTTTCTTCCAGGAATACGTCGCGTGAGTTCACCTTCCACTGGCGACGAGACATTTATATAGCGGCGTCATCAGTGGATATCAACCCCCTTTTCGGATCAGGTGTAAAAACAGCCTCACCCAGGTGGTTGAGATAACAGGATTTTCCTCGCATCACTGTGACTTCACGACGAGACTTAGGTCGAATGTCAAGCAAATCTATTGCCAGATTGACGAAAGCGCACACTCTACCTGATAAAATCTGTTACGCAACTTTATTAGCATGCAAAAGCAAATCGCGCCAGCGTCGCCCCCGTTACCCTGAGTACGCTAAATCGGGGAAAATTTGCTCCCGCCAGCGCTGCGGCGTAGACTAATGTCACTGTTTAAGGAGTGGATAATGCAGCAAACTACCCAACCTATCGACCGAGCAACATTGCTTGTTGAAGCAAATAAACTCATTCGTGAACATGAAGACACCATGGCGGGAATCGAAGCCACCGGCGTTGAACAGCGCAACAGCGTGCTGGTGTTCAGCGGCGAATATTATCTGGATGAGCAGGGTCTGCCGACCCCGAAAAGCACAGCGGTATTTAACATGTTTAAATACCTGGCGCACGCGCTCTCAGAGAAGTATCACCTGGTCGATTAATGCAAAACGCGAGGCAAAAGCCTCGCGTTTTGTTCAGAGCATCGGTTTTTGCCCGCGCTGCCACCAACGCAGCAGCAGACGATCGGCGCTCTCGGCGGCGCTGTTGGTAAAGCGGTCCATCAGCTTTTTTCGCCGCGTGTAGCGAACCCCTACCAGCTCGCGACCGTCCATCAGCCCCAACAGCAAATCATCACTGGTGCCGACCTGATCCACCAGCCCTTTTTCCAGCGCCTGCGTACCGTACCAGTGCTCACCGGTTGCCACCTCGTCAATATCCAGCGTTGGACGCATCTGCTTCACAAAACCCTTGAACAGATGATGTGTGTCGTTGAGGTCTTCGCGGAATTTCTGTCGCCCTTCTTCGGTGTTTTCACCCAGCAGGGTCAGCGTGCGCTTGTACTGGCCCGCCGTGTGCAGCTCGATATCAATCTCTTTGTTCTTCAGGAAGCGATTAAAGTTCGGGATCTGCGCAACCACGCCGATAGAGCCAATAATAGAGAACGGTGCCGCAACGATTTTATCGGCCACGCAGGCCATCATGTAGCCACCGCTGGCGGCAACTTTGTCCACCGCCACGGTCAGTGGGATCTGCTTGTCGCGCAGGCGCTGCAGCTGGGACGACGCCAGCCCGTAACCGTGAACCACCCCGCCCGGGCTCTCGAGACGCAGAACAACCTGGTCCTCCGCTCTGGCCACGGCAAGCACGGCGGTCACTTCTTCACGCAGGGACGTCACTTCGTGCGCATCCATGCTGCCGTTGAAATCCAGCACATAGACCCGCGGTTTTGCGACCTCTTCACGTTGCCCTTGTTTGGCTTTCAGCTTCGCGGTTTTCGCCTCGAGCTTGTGCTTTTTCTTCTGCGCTTTGTGCCACAGTTTTTGCTGATGACGGTCGAGCAGCGCCACCGACATTTCTTCCTGCATCTCTGTGTACTGCTCGCTTAATCGGGTAATGCGTAACTCACCGCGCTGACGCTTACGCTGCGTCAGGTTCACAATAAGCACGGCGACAATTGCAATGGCAATCACTACCGTCGCAATTTTGGCCAAAAACAAACCATATTCAGAAAGTAATTCCACACGACCACCTTGATTTAACCACTTGTTTTATCACCCAGTGTACATCAGCCTGTGCCAGGCGTCTCGCCCCTGACAATACGCTTGCGAGCCCGCTTCAGAAATGTTTACTGACGAGAAAAATGTTTTGCAAATTGTTAATTTTACAGTGAACTCTCCGATAGACTGATTGAAATCCTGCGCGCTTTCGGGCATAAAGCCGAAAAGTACCCGCACAGCATGGGTAGCGCCAACGCGCGCCAGAGGAGTCACCTTGCACTATCAACCGCAAAAAGATCTACTGCAAAATCGTATTATCCTGGTCACCGGCGCCAGCGACGGCATTGGCCGCGAAGCCGCGCTGACCTACGCCCGCCACGGGGCTCACGTCATCCTGCTGGGTCGTAACGAAGAGAAACTACACGACGTTATTCGCACGATCGGCGATGAGGGGGGCCACACCGCGCGCGGATACATTCTCGATCTGCTGACCTGCACCCCGGAAAGTTGCCAGGCGTTGGCCCAGCGCATTGCCGCCGACTATCCGCGTCTGGACGGCGTTTTACACAATGCGGGTCTGCTCGGTGAAGTGTGCCCGATGGATCAACAGACGCCCGCCATCTGGCAGCAGGTTATGCAGGTGAACGTCAACGGCACCTTCTTACTCACCCAGGCACTGCTTCCTTTATTACTGCAGTCCGAATCCGGTTCGCTGGTCTTTACCTCCTCCAGCGTCGGACGCCAGGGCCGTGCCAACTGGGGTGCCTATGCGGCGTCCAAGTTCGCCACCGAAGGGATGATGCAGGTGCTGGCCGAAGAATATCAAAGCCGCCATCTGCGCGTGAACTGTATCAATCCCGGCGGCACGCGCACCAAAATGCGCGCCAGCGCGTTCCCGAGCGAAGATCCGCACAAGCTGAAAACCCCCGCCGACATTATGCCGCTCTATCTGTGGCTGATGGGCGATGACAGTCGCCGCAAAACCGGCATGACCTTTGATGCCCAACCCGGCCGTAAACCAGGAATATCTCAATGAGTGATGAACGTCATCAGCAGCGCCAGCAGCGCCTGAAAGATCAGGTCGATGCCCGCGTCGCTGCCGCGCAGGACGAGCGCGGCATTATTATCGTCTTCACCGGCAACGGCAAAGGCAAAACCACAGCCGCTTTTGGCACCGCCACGCGCGCCGTCGGGCATGGGCAAAACGTGGGGGTGATCCAGTTTATTAAAGGTGAATGGCCGAACGGCGAGCGTAATCTGCTGGAACCCCACGGGGTCGAATTTCAGGTGATGGCAACCGGGTTTACCTGGGATACCCAGAACCGGGAAACAGACACTGCCGCCTGCCTGGCGGTATGGGATCATGCGAAGCGGATGCTGGCAGATCCGGCGCTGAATATGGTCCTGCTCGACGAAATTACCTATATGGTGGCGTACGACTACTTACCGCTGCAGGAAGTGGTGGATGCACTGAACAATCGCCCCGCGCATCAGACGGTGATCGTCACCGGGCGCGGCTGCCATCGGGATATTATGGAGATGGCCGATACCGTCAGCGAGCTGCGGCCGGTCAAGCATGCGTTTGATGCAGGCGTTAAAGCGCAAATCGGCATCGACTATTAACAAAAAACCCGCCGAGGCGGGTTTTGTTTTTTTAGCCGTTGTTGTTCCGGCTGCCAGAGCGGCGATTGCTGCCGCTGACCTGGCTGTGACGTTTGACCGCACGGCGGATCTGGTTCGCTTTCATGCGACGACGATCTTTTTCTACCGCCACTTTCGACGTGGTTTCCGGGGTCAGCGACACCAGCTCACGCAGATAGTTGGTCTGGGTTAAATCCAGCTCGGTATAGCCACCGCGAGGCAGGCCTTTCGGCAGCAGGATATCACCGTAACGCACGCGGATCAGACGGCTAACCTGCACGCCTACCGCCTCCCACAGACGACGCACCTCACGGTTACGCCCTTCGGTCAGGGTAACGTTGTACCACTGGTTAATACCTTCACCACCGGTAAACTTGATGGTTTTAAACGCGGCCGGGCCATCTTCAAGCTGAACGCCACGGGACAGATCGCGGATTTTATTTTCGTCCACTTCGCCGAATACGCGCACGGCGTATTCACGCTCCACTTCACGGCTCGGGTGCATCAGACGGTTTGCCAGCTCACCATCGGTGGTGAACAGCAGCAGACCGCAGGTGTTCACGTCCAGACGACCAACGGCGATCCAGCGCGCACCGCGCAGTTTAGGCAGACGGTCAAATACCGTCGGGCGGCCTTCCGGATCGTTACGGGTACAGAGCTCGCCTTCCGGCTTGTAGTACGCCAGTACGCGGCAAATCTGCTCAGCGGACTCTTTCACTGAGATCAGGTGACCGTCGATACGGATTTTAAGACCGGCAATGATTTCCACACGATCGCCCAGCGTGGCAATTTTGCCGTCCACACTGACGCGACCTGCTTCGATAATGGTTTCGATTTCACGGCGTGAACCGTGGCCGGCGCGGGCCAGCACTTTCTGTAACTTCTCGCTCATTGAGCTTCCTTCAGGTGTCGCCTTCACAGGCGTCGAATAGGGTCATTATAGCGGACATTACCGCTAAACTGATGGCCGCGTAGTATAGCGGCTTCCACCTTTACAAGAAAGGTTTAACGTCACCCACGCCTTCACGCACGACCACCGGCGCATCTTCCGTTAAATCAATCACCGTGGTGGGCTGCTGGCCGAGATAGCCGCCGTGAATAATCAAATCCACCTGCTTCTCGAGGCGGTCTTTGATCTCTTCCGGGTCAGATTCAGTAAATTCGCTGCCCGGCAGCATCAGGGATGTCGACAGCATCGGCTCACCGAGCACCTCCAGCAACGCCTGGGCGATCGGGTTCGACGGCACGCGCATGCCGATGGTTTTGCGTTTTTCCTGCAGCAGGCGGCGCGGCACCTCTTTGGTACCTTTCAGAATAAAGGTGTAGTTGCCTGGCGTATTATTTTTGATCAGGCGAAATGCCACGTTATCCACGTAGGAGTATGTCGACAGCTCCGACAGATCGCGGCACATCAGGGTGAAGTTATGCCCGTTCGGGATGTGACGGATCCGGCAGATACGCTCC
Source organism: Leclercia sp. (assembly GCA_049284415.1). Lineage (GTDB taxonomy): Bacteria > Pseudomonadota > Gammaproteobacteria > Enterobacterales > Enterobacteriaceae > Enterobacter. The sequence goes on along the minus strand of JBAPXW010000002.1, from coordinate 176,502 downwards.
ATCGCACCTTTATCTTCGATCTTACAGCCCAGCGCATAGCCAGAATCTGTTGGATAGACGATGACCCCGCCCTTACGCACGATCTCCACGGCCTGATTGATCAAACGCGGCTGCGGATTGTCAGGATGGATATAGAAAAATTGACTCATACTTCCCTCTCTTCAATTGGCGTCGGCTGTTCCCAGAGTTGCCACACCGGCTCTATGCCTGCGGGTAACCAGAGTTTGCGTCCCAGCTCGATCCATGGACAAGGCTGATGGAAATCAGAGCCCTGGGAGGCAAAGAGCCCATACTGGCGGGCATACTCAGCCAGTTGACTGCGCTCATTGGGCGCCTGCTGACACTGGGCGACTTCCATTGCGTCACCGCCCTGTTCGGCGAAGTACGCCAGCAGACGTTTCAGCCATTTGGCAGAAAGGTTATACCGCGCCGGATGGGCCAGTACCGCCTTACCACCAGAATGATGAATGACATCAACAGCTTGTTCTATTGTACACCACTGCGGTGGAACGTATCCGGTTTTCCCCCGCGCGAGGTACTTTTTAAACACGTCGGCGATGTTATTCGCCTTGCCTTGCGCAACCAGAAAACGGGCAAAGTGCGCGCGGGTCACCGCCCCGCCGTTCGCCAGACTCAGAGCGCCTTCCCAGGCACCGGGGATATGGGCTTTATCCAGCCGCTCGGCGATAAGCTCGGCCCGCAGCGTCCGGCGCGCCTTTTGCGCGTCAAGAAACGCGCGCATGGCCGGATTATCAATGTCAATGTTCAGCCCGACGATATGAATCTCGTGGTTTTCCCAGAGGGTCGAAATCTCCACCCCCGCTATCAGTGTAAGCGGCAAACCGCTACGGGCAATTTCCGCCCGCGCCGGGGCAATCGCCTCGGTGGTATCGTGATCGGTGATCGCCAACGTGCCGACGCGCATCTCATGGGCGCGGTGGACGAGGGCTTCGGGCGTGAGCAGGCCATCAGAGGCCTGCGTGTGGCTGTGTAAATCATAAATCACTGCGTAATTCGTGTCGCTCAAAGCGGCTCCCGTCACTGATCGTCAATATCTGCGCGCCATAATAGCGGCATGTGGTGAAATTCTGAAATCGGGGGGTTGACTTTAGGTCATCGAACTAGTTAACTAGTACGCAAGTTCACTCAACGAGGTATCTGTCCATGACCGCACAATTCACTCTGCTCAGCTGGTGGCGCACATCCTGATTGTCGGGCAGTGTCGCACGTCTGCGTAAAGCATACAGATACCTGGCCCGCCACTGAGCGGGCCTTTTTTTGAACAGAATAAAGAGAACAACATAATGCAAACAGCCAAACCTACCCTCGAATTGCTGACCCGTGAGGCGGCGTATCGCCACAACCCTACGGCGCTGTTCCATCAGGTCTGCGGCGCGCGCCCTGCCACGCTGCTGCTGGAATCGGCCGATATCGACAGCAAAGACGATCTGAAAAGCCTGCTGCTGGTCGACAGCGCCCTGCGCATCACCGCCCTGGGCAACACCGTGACCCTGCAGGCCCTGTCCGAGAACGGTGCGGCACTGCTCTCATTGCTGGATGGCGTCCTGCCGGCAGGCATTGAAAATGAGCTGCGTCCGGATGCCCGTATTCTGCACTTCCCGCCGGTCAGCCAGCTGCTCGATGAAGATGCGCGCCTGTGCTCGCTTTCGGTGTTTGACGCCTTCCGCCTGCTGCAGAACCTGGTCAACGTGCCGGAAAACGAGCGTGAAGCGATGTTCTTTGGTGGGCTGTTTGCCTATGACCTGGTGGCCGGTTTTGAAGCGCTGCCTGAACTGGAGCAGGGAAATCGCTGCCCGGACTACTGCTTCTATCTCGCCGAAACCTTACTGGTGATCGACCACCAGAAAAAATCTACCCGCATTCAGGCCAGCCTGTTTACGCCGCTGCAAGGCGAGAAACAGCGCCTCGAACAGCGTATCGCGCAGCTGCAGGAGCAGATGAACGAAGCCCCGTCAGAGCTGCCGGTCCAGCGCGTGGAGCAGATGCGCACCGACTGTAGCCAGACGGACGATGAGTTTGGCGTCGTGGTCCGCCAGATGCAAAAAGCGATTCGCGCGGGCGAGATTTTCCAGGTGGTGCCTTCCCGCCGCTTCTCGCTGCCCTGCCCGTCCCCGCTGGCGGCCTATGACGTGCTGAAAAAGAGCAATCCCAGCCCGTACATGTTCTTTATGCAGGATAACGATTTTACGCTGTTCGGTGCCTCGCCGGAGAGCTCCCTGAAGTACGACGCCACCAGCCGCCAGATTGAAATTTACCCGATTGCCGGGACCCGCCCGCGCGGTCGCCACGCCGACGGTTCGCTGGACCGCGATCTCGACAGCCGCATTGAGCTGGAGATGCGCACCGACCAGAAAGAGATGTCCGAGCACCTGATGCTGGTTGACCTGGCGCGTAACGATCTGGCACGCATCTGTACCCCGGGCAGCCGCTACGTGGCCGACCTGACCAAAGTAGACCGCTACTCCTTCGTGATGCACCTGGTCTCCCGCGTGGTGGGCGAACTGCGTCACGATCTGGATGTGCTGCACGCCTACCGCGCCTGCATGAATATGGGCACCCTCAGCGGGGCGCCAAAAGTGCGCGCCATGCAGCTTATCGCCCAGGCCGAAGGCCGTCGTCGCGGCAGCTATGGTGGCGCAGTCGGCTACTTCACGGCACACGGCGATCTGGATACCTGCATCGTGATCCGCTCTGCCTACGTTGAAGAGGGGATCGCCACCGTGCAGGCCGGGGCTGGCATCGTTCTGGATTCGGTTCCGCAGTCAGAAGCTGACGAAACCCGCAATAAAGCCCGCGCAGTACTGCGCGCCATTGCGACTGCCCATCACGCACAGGAGAGTTTCTGATGGCTGACATTCTGCTGCTCGATAATATCGACTCATTTACCTATAACCTGGCGGATCAGCTGCGTGCGAGCGGCCATAATGTGGTGATTTACCGTAACCACGTTCCGGCGCAAACCTTAATTGAGCGTCTGGGCACCATGCAAAACCCGGTCCTGATGCTCTCCCCAGGGCCTGGCGCGCCGAGCGAAGCGGGCTGTATGCCAGAGCTGCTGACCCGCATGCGCGGCAAACTGCCGATCATTGGCATCTGTCTGGGTCACCAGGCGATTGTTGAAGCCTACGGCGGCTATGTTGGCCAGGCCGGTGAGATCCTGCACGGCAAAGCCTCCAGTATTGAACACGACGGCCAGGCGATGTTTGCCGGGCTGATGAATCCGCTGCCGGTGGCGCGCTATCACTCGCTGGTCGGGAGTAACATCCCGGCGGGCCTGACCATCAACGCCCACTACAACGGGATGGTGATGGCCGTGCGTCACGACGTCGACAGGGTGTGCGGTTTGCAGTTCCACCCGGAATCGATTCTGACCTCGCAAGGTGCGCGCCTGCTGGAGCAGACCCTCAACTGGGCGCTGCAGAAACTGGAGCAGACCAACAGCCTGCAGCCGATTCTGGAAAAACTGTACCAGGCGCAGACCCTGAGCCAGCAGGAGAGCCATCAGCTGTTCAGTGCCGTGGTACGCGGCGAGCTGAAACCCGAGCAGCTGGCTGCCGCACTGGTGAGCATGAAAGTGCGCGGTGAACAGCCGCAGGAGATTGCCGGTGCGGCCACTGCTCTGCTGGAAAACGCCGCCCCGTTCCCGCGCCCGGACTACCTGTTCGCCGATATCGTCGGCACCGGCGGTGACGGCAGCAACAGCATCAACATCTCTACCGCCAGCGCCTTTGTCGCCGCCGCCTGTGGCATGAAAGTGGCGAAACACGGCAACCGCAGCGTGTCCAGTCGTTCAGGCTCGTCGGATCTGCTGGCCGCTTTCGGGATCAACCTGGAGATGAATGCCGAGAAATCCCGCGATGCGCTGGACGATCTGGGCGTTTGCTTCCTGTTTGCACCGAAATATCACACCGGGTTCCGCCATGCGATGCCGGTACGTCAGCAGCTGAAAACCCGCACCTTGTTTAACGTGCTTGGCCCGCTGATTAACCCGGCCCACCCGCCGCTGGCGCTGATTGGTGTCTACAGCCCGGAGCTGGTACTGCCGATTGCCGAAACCCTGCGCGTGCTGGGCTATCAGCGCGCTGCGGTTGTACACAGCGGTGGCATGGATGAAGTGTCCCTGCATGCACCGACCCTGGTGGCCGAGCTGCATAACGGCGAAATCAAAAGCTATCAGCTGGAAGCTGCAGACTTTGGTTTAACCCCGTATCACCAGGAGCAGCTGGCAGGCGGCACCCCGGAAGAAAACCGTGACATTCTGACGCGCCTGTTACAAGGTAAAGGTGAAGCCGCGCATGAAGCCGCTGTCGCCGCCAACGTCGCCATGTTGATGCGTCTGCACGGTGAAGAAGATTTACAGGAAAACGCGCGTAAAGTGATGGATGTGCTGCGCTCTGGCGCAGCGTACGACCGAGTGACCGCACTTGCGGCAAGAGGATAAACAATGCAGACCGTATTAGCGAAAATCGTTGCCGATAAGGCCATCTGGGTTGAAGCGCGCAAACAGCAGCAACCGCTCGCCAGCTTCCAGAATGACGTGGTACCGAGCAGCCGCCGTTTTTATGATGCCCTGCAGGGTGCACGCACCGCGTTTATTCTGGAGTGCAAAAAAGCCTCCCCATCCAAAGGGGTGATCCGCGATGATTTCGACCCGGCGCAGATCGCCGCCGTGTATAAGCACCATGCGTCGGCAATTTCGGTCCTGACAGATGAAAAGTATTTCCAGGGCAGCTTCGATTTTCTGCCGGTAGTCAGCGGGATCGCCCCGCAGCCGATTTTGTGCAAAGACTTTATTATCGACGCGTATCAAATCTGGCTGGCGCGCTTTTATCAGGCCGACGCCTGCCTGCTGATGCTCTCAGTGCTGGACGATGAACAATACCGCCAGCTCGCTGCGGTAGCGCACAGCCTGAACATGGGCGTGCTGACCGAAGTGAGTAATGAAGAGGAACTGGAGCGGGCCATCGCGCTGGAGGCCAAAGTGGTGGGCATCAACAACCGCGACCTGCGCGATCTCTCCATTGATCTGAACCGCACCCGCCAGCTGGCGCCGCGTCTGGGCGCAGGCGTCACGGTGATCAGCGAGTCCGGGATTAATACCTATGCCCAGGTCCGTGAGCTGAGCCACTTCGCCAACGGCTTCCTGATTGGCTCCGCGATGATGGAGCAGGCCGATCTGGGCGCTGCGGTACGTCGCGTGCTGTTGGGTGAGAATAAAGTGTGTGGCCTGACGCGCCCGGAAGATGCTGTCGCAACGCACGAAGCCGGGGCCATTTACGGCGGGCTGATTTTTGTTGAGTCCTCCCCGCGCAACGTCACTGAGCCGCAGGCTCGCCAGGTGATGGCCGCCGCGCCGTTACGCTACGTGGGCGTATTCCGCAACGCGGCAATCGCAGAGGTTGCTGCCCGCGCCGAGGCGCTGTCACTTGCCGCCGTTCAGCTGCACGGTAGCGAAGATCAAGCCTACATCGATGCCCTGCGCGCCGTCCTGGCTCCGCAGGTGCAAATCTGGAAAGCGCTCAGCGTCGGCGATACCCTGCCGTCCCGTACGCTCCAGCAGGTGGATAAATATGTTCTGGATAATGGCCAGGGCGGCAGCGGACACCGTTTTGACTGGTCGCTGCTCAACGGCGAGAAGCTGGACAATGTCCTGCTCGCCGGTGGCTTAAGCCCGGATAACTGCGTCGAAGCCGCCAAAGCAGGCTGCGCAGGTCTCGATTTCAATTCAGGCGTTGAGGCACAGCCCGGCATTAAAGATGCCAGCAAGCTGGCCTCGGTGTTTAAAACGCTGCGTGCATATTAAGGAAGAGAAGATGACCACATTATTAAATCCGTACTTCGGCGAATTCGGCGGCATGTATGTGCCGCAGATCCTGATGCCCGCGCTGCGCCAGCTGGAAGAAGCCTTCGTCAGCGCGCAAAAAGATCCAATCTTCCAGGCTGAGTTTACCGACCTGCTGAAAAACTACGCCGGACGTCCAACCGCGTTGACCAAATGTCGCAACCTGACCGAAGGCACCCGCACCACGCTGTATCTGAAGCGTGAAGATCTCCTCCACGGCGGCGCGCACAAAACCAACCAGGTGCTGGGCCAGGCCCTGCTGGCCAAACGGATGGGTAAAACTGAAATTATCGCCGAAACCGGTGCCGGTCAGCACGGCGTGGCCTCTGCACTTGCCAGCGCCCTGCTCGGCCTGAAATGTCGCATCTACATGGGTGCCAAAGACGTTGAGCGCCAGTCGCCTAACGTGTTCCGTATGCGCCTGATGGGTGCCGAAGTGATCCCGGTGCACAGCGGCTCCGCCACGCTGAAAGATGCCTGTAACGAAGCGCTGCGCGACTGGTCTGGTAACTATGAGAACGCCCACTACATGCTGGGCACCGCGGCAGGCCCGCACCCGTTCCCGACCATTGTGCGTGAATTCCAGCGCATGATCGGCGAAGAAACCAAAGCGCAGATCCTCGAAAAAGAAGGCCGCCTGCCAGATGCGGTGATCGCCTGCGTGGGCGGTGGATCCAACGCCATCGGCATGTTTGCCGACTTTATTGATGACGAGCGCGTGGGGCTGATTGGCGTCGAGCCTGCCGGTCACGGCATCGAATCCGGCGAACATGGTGCGCCGCTGAAGCATGGCCGCGTAGGGATCTACTTCGGCATGAAATCGCCAATGATGCAGACCGATGAAGGGCAGATTGAAGAGTCTTACTCGATCTCTGCCGGGCTGGACTTCCCGTCCGTTGGGCCGCAGCACGCACATCTGAACAGCATTGGTCGCGCGGAATATGTCTCGATTACCGATGACGAAGCGCTGGAAGCCTTTAAAACCTTGTGTCGTAAAGAAGGGATCATCCCGGCGCTGGAGTCGTCTCACGCCCTGGCACATGCGCTGAAAATCATTAAAGAAAACCCGGAAAAAGAGCAACTGCTGGTGGTGAACCTTTCCGGTCGCGGTGATAAAGATATCTTCACCGTTCACGATATTTTGAAAGCACGAGGGGAAATGTGATGGAACGTTACGATAACGTGTTTGCTGAACTTAAGGCCCGCAAGGAAGGCGCATTTGTTCCCTTTGTGACCCTGGGCGACCCCTCTGTGGAGCAGTCGCTGAAAATTATCGATATCCTGATTGAAGCCGGTGCCGACGCGCTGGAGCTGGGGATCCCGTTCTCGGATCCGCTGGCCGATGGCCCGACGATCCAGAGCGCGACCCTGCGCGCCTTCGCTGCGGGCGTCACGCCGACCCAGTGTTTTGAAATGCTGGCGATCATTCGCCAGAAGCACCCGACCATTCCGATCGGCCTGCTGATGTACGCCAACCTGGTGTTTAACCGTGGGATCGACGAATTCTACGCCGAGTGCGCGCGCGTTGGCGTGGATTCGGTGCTGGTCGCCGATGTGCCGGTGGAAGAGTCCGCACCGTTCCGCCAGGCAGCGATGCGTCATAACGTTGCGCCAATCTTTATCTGCCCACCGAACGCCGACGACGAACTGCTGCGCCAGATTGCCTCTCATGGTCGTGGGTATACCTACCTGCTGTCGCGTGCCGGGGTAACGGGTACCGAGACCAAAGCTGCACTGCCGTTGCATCACCTGGTGGAAAAACTGGCAGAATATAACGCCGCGCCGCCGCTGCAGGGCTTTGGTATTTCGGCTCCGGATCAGGTCGCGGGCGCGATCGATGCCGGGGCTGCCGGGGCGATTTCCGGGTCGGCGATCGTGAAGATCATCGAGAAAAACGTCGCCCATCCGGAGCAGATGCTGAGCGAGCTGAAAACGTTCGTCAGCGCGATGAAAGCCGCAACCCGTCCGCAGTAACCTCTCCGCCGCCTGGTTTCGCCGGGCGGCTTACTGCAAAAATTGATCTCATCGAGTTTTAACGCAGTTTCCGCTTTTCAAACCATTTTCCGCGCGTATTATCCCCTCCCTCTCTAAAGGCTTTCAGCCGTCCTTATTCCTTCTGAGTTCAGAGGTTTAATCATGTCCTGGCAACAGTTCAAGCACGCGTATCTCATCAAGTTCTGGTCACCCGTCCCCGCCGTCATTGCCGCAGGGATCCTCTCGACCTACTATTTCGGCATCACCGGCACTTTCTGGGCCGTCACGGGTGAATTCACCCGCTGGGGCGGACAGCTGCTGCAGCTGGCAGGCGTCCACACCGAAGAGTGGGGTTATTACAAGCTAATCCACCTTGACGGCTCGCCGCTGACCCGCATCGACGGCATGATGATCATCGGCATGTTCGGTGGCTGTTTTGCCGCCGCTCTGTGGGCCAACAACGTCAAACTGCGCATGCCGAAGAATCGGATCCGCATCGCCCAGGCGATTGCTGGCGGTATCATTGCTGGCTTTGGTGCCCGACTGGCGATGGGCTGTAACCTCGCAGCCTTCTTTACGGGTATTCCACAGTTTTCCCTTCATGCCTGGTTCTTTGCGCTGGCTACCGCCGTCGGCTCTTACTTCGGGGCTCGCTTTACCCTGCTGCCGCTGTTCCGTATTCCGGTCAATATTCAGAAAGTCAGCGCCGCCTCGCCGCTGACGCAGAAGCCAGCGCAGGCGCGCCGTCGTTTTCGTCTGGGGATGCTGGTGTTCTTCGGCATGCTTGCGTGGGCGCTCTGCACCGCGCTGAACCAGCCAAAACTCGGGCTGGCGATGCTATTTGGCGTCGGGTTCGGCCTGTTGATAGAGCGGGCGCAGATCTGCTTTACCGCAGCCTTTCGCGATATGTGGATCACCGGGCGTACGATGATGGCAAAAGCCATCATCGCCGGGATGGCGGTGAGCGCCATCGGTATCTTCAGCTATGTTCAGCTGGGCGTGGCACCGAAAATCATGTGGGCAGGTCCGAATGCGATCATCGGCGGTCTGCTGTTTGGCTTTGGCATTGTGCTGGCGGGCGGATGCGAAACCGGATGGATGTATCGCGCGGTAGAAGGTCAGGTCCACTACTGGTGGGTGGGGCTGGGCAACGTGATCGGCTCAACCCTGCTGGCTTATTTTTGGGACGACCTCTCTCCGGTGCTGGCCACCAACTGGGATAAGGTTAATCTGCTCAACACCTTTGGCCCGCTCGGCGGCCTGCTGGTCACCTACGTTTTACTGTTGGTCGCCTTTTTACTGGTTCTGGCGCAGGAAAAACGCTTTTTCCGCCGCGCTGGTGTGAACACTGAAGTCCGCGAGGAAACTGCATGAAAGAGATCGTTCCTGATTACCGCCTCGATATGGTGGGTGAACCTTGTCCGTACCCGGCCGTGGCGACCCTTGAGGCGATGCCGCAGCTGAAAAAAGGCGAGATCCTCGAAGTGGTCAGCGACTGCCCGCAGTCCATCAATAATATTCCGCTGGATGCCAAAAACCACGGTTATACGGTACTGGATATTCAGCAGGATGGGCCAACGATTCGCTATTTGATCCAGAAGTGATGAAGGGTGGCGGCAGGCCAGCCTTTTTATCTTCTCGCCAATCTGGCTTAGGTATTATTCCCATTTTCTCCAGCATCTCCCCATTGAGTCTACGCTTTAGATTGACTACAAAAGGAGAGCGTTATGTCAGACAACTCTATTGATAACGATGCACAATACGCTGGTGAAAAAGCGAAGAACAAACTGGATGAGGCGGCCGGTGCTGCGCAGCAGCAATTTGGTGAATTTGTTGATTCTCCAAAACATCAGTTGAAGGGTGCCGGGCGCAAATATGCCGCTCAGGCCAGTGACGTTGTCACTGATGTTACCGACGCGGTTAAAAATAATCCCCTTAGCGGCCTCATTGCCGCAGGCGCGGTAGGTATTGTCCTCGGCCTGCTGCTGAGTCGTAAATAAAAAAGGCCCTTCGGGGCCTTCTTACTTCAGAAGCGATATCCCGCCGAGAACATAAACACCCATGGATCCAGGCGGGTGTTGATATTCTGCTGCTGATCTCCCGCCTTAAAGCGCACCTCGGTGTCGATATCCATATACCAGACCGACATGTTAATCAGCCAGTCGCGGTTGATGAGATAATCCAGCCCGGCCTGCCCTGCCACGCCCCAGGAATCTTTCAGGCTCAGGTCGGAGAGGCCTGCCGCTTTACCCGTGTCGTTAAACTTCTCGTCAAAGAAGGTGGTGTAATTGACCCCGGCGCCAACATAGGGGCGAAGTTTGCTGCCAGCATCGCCGAAATACCACTGGGCCATCAGGGTCGGCGGCAGATGGTGAACCGTGGCGATGTCCCCGGTTGGGCCCGTACCAACCTTGTGACGGAACGGCGTGGCCGCCAGCAGCTCAACGCCGACGTTATCGGTGGCCATCCAGGTAAAGGTCATCCCGGCCTGAGTGTTGTTACTGACGTTAAAACCGCCCAAACCCAGAACATTGTCCGAGCCTTCCGTGGGACGTACCGTGGCGGACCCGAGACGGAAAAAGAATTCGCCTGCTTCATGGGCAACTGCGCCGCCGGAAATACTGCTCAGAATCAGTGCTGCGAGCGCTGCTTTTTTCATATCCATTCCCTCGCTATGGTTTTATTGAAGGACGGAATATACCCACAAATGATTAGTAAGTGATCTCACCGCGATCACATTAGATTCAGCAATTTAACATTCATTGATCTAAATTAATCTTTTCAATCTTTGGCAAAAAAGGGTAGTGGCTGTCTGGATCAATTTTGCCGTTTCAGGCAAACAACGCGCAGTGCGATACCAACTGCGCAAAATTACCGCGATGCCTTACGGGTGCTTTACAAAGATATGCTTTTCCATACCCGCCTTGATACTGCCACCGGGCAGTTATCCAGGGTACAATTGCCCGCTAATTAATACCTGCAATACTCAAGGAGAGTGCATGTCTATCACGGCGAAGTCTGTCTACCGTGACACGGGGAATTTTTTCCGCAATCAGTTCGTTACCTTCTTACTGATCGCCTTATTGTGCGCATTTATCACGGTGGTACTTGGTCATGCCTTTTCGCCGAGTGAGGAGCAAATTGCCAGCCTGAGCGATGGCGATAGCATTGCCAGCAGCGTCGGGCTATTTGAGATGGTGCAAAACATGACCCCAGAACAACAGCAGATCCTGCTGCGGGCGTCTGCCGCCTCAACCTTCTCCGGTTTGATTGGCAACGCCATCCTGGTGGGCGGCGTATTGCTGATGATCCAGATGGTTTCCGCCGGGCAACGCATCAGCGCACTGCGGGCGATCGGTGCCAGCGCCCCGCTGCTGCCGAAGCTGTTTATCCTTATCTTTTTAACCACCATGCTTATCCAGATCGGGATTATGCTGGTCGTGGTACCGGGCGTTTTACTCGCTATCGTGCTGGCCTTCGCGCCGATCATGGTGGCGCAGGACAAGATGGGCATTTTTGTCGCCATGCGTAGCAGCATCCGGCTGGCATGGTCTAATATGCGTCTGGTTGCACCGGCGGTAATGGGCTGGCTGCTGGCAAAAACCTTGCTGCTGCTGTTTGCGCCAAACCTTGCGGTCCTGACGCCAAATGTCGGCGCGGTGGTGGCAAATACGCTGAGTAACCTAATCTCCGCCGTGTTACTCGTCTATTTGTTCCGCCTGTATACCTTAATTCGCCAGTAATTTTTCTGATGGCCTGCGCAATGCGCGCAGGCCATCGCCGATGATGGAATCGAAGAATGAAGCAGTTTCTTGATTTTTTACCCCTGGTTGTCTTTTTTGCCTTCTACAAACTTTATGACATCTATGCAGCAACCACTGCCCTGATTGTCGCCACGGCGATCGTGCTGATCTACAGCTGGGTGCGCTACCGTAAAGTCGAGAAGATGGCGCTGATTACTTTTGTGCTGGTGGCGTTTTTTGGCGGGCTGACCGTCTTTTTCCACAACGACGAATTCATCAAGTGGAAAGTCACCGTCATCTACGTTCTGTTTGCCGGGGCGCTGCTGTTCAGCCAGTGGGTGATGAAAAAGCCGCTGATTCAGCGCATGCTGGGTAAAGAACTGACCCTGCCGCAGACCGTCTGGTCGCGTTTGAATATCGCCTGGGCGGTGTTCTTTATTCTTTGCGGCCTGGCGAATATCTATATCGCCTTCTGGCTGCCGCAGAATATCTGGGTCAACTTCAAGGTGTTTGGCCTGACTGCGCTGACGCTGATTTTTACCCTGCTGAGCGGGGTCTACATCTACCGCCACATGCCGCAAGACGACAAAAACTGATCCCTTTGCCCGGGTGGATTCGCCCGGGCCACTTCGTTATAAGCTGAGCAAACCAATGACAACACAAGATGCGCCACAGGGCGAACTGGTCTTACGCACGCTGGCAATGCCCGCCGATACCAATGCGAACGGTGATATTTTTGGCGGCTGGTTAATGTCGCAGATGGATATGGGCGGCGCGATCCTCGCCAAAGAGATTGCCCAAGGTCGCGTGGTGACGGTGAGAGTCGACGGAATGACCTTTCTGCGACCGGTTGCGGTGGGCGATGTGGTCTGCTGCTATGCGCGCTGCGTCAAGCGCGGGAATACGTCGGTGTCGATCAATATTGAGGTCTGGGTGAAGAAGGTCTCTTCAGAACCTATCGGTCAGCGCTATAAAGCCACCGAAGCCCTGTTTATTTATGTGGCGGTGGACAGCGACGGCAAACCGCGCGCATTGCCGCAGGCATAAAAAAAAGCCTCCGGTTCAGGAGGCTTTTCTCATTATTCAATCTGTGCCGTGCCGTTAAGGCGGAAAACAATATTCACGATCAGCCCACGACCCGGTTTCCCGGCTTCATAACGCCATTTGCGCATGGCCGTTTTCACTTCTCGCTCGAACATATTTGCCGGCTGCGCGGAGAGCACTTCGACATTTTCCACGCGTCCGTCGGAAGTGACGTCAAACTTCACGCGTACGCGCCCTTCAATACGTAACGCCTGCGCACGTGCCGGGTACTGCGGCTGATTACGGGCCAGCGCACGAGGGCCAGACGGTGCGGTAGCAACCGGCTTAGCGGTGGTCGGAGAACTGTTCATCACCGGGCGAGCAGGCGCGGTATTCGGCGCAGGCTGCGCGGCACGCGGCTCTACCGGGCGCTCTTCACGCTTCGGACGCTCTTCAACCTTTTTCACCGGCTTAGGCTTTGGCTTCGGTTTTGGCTTCGGTTCCGGTTTGTGGATCACCACGGGCGCCTCTTTCGGCGGCTCGGGAACGGGCTCTGGCTCGGGTTCCGGCTCAGGTTCAACAACCGGTTCCGGCGGCGGTGCTACCTGTACCGGCTCCAGATCGGCCGGGGTGACCATGGTAACCGAAATCGGCTGCGCGGGAGCAGGCATTTCAATAACTTGACTTACCGAGGTATAAAGCAGACCTGCAACAACGGCACCATGAACCACAATGGAAAGCAGCGTCGGCCAGGGAAAGCGGCGAGGTAGATCAATAGTCATTGAAGTCATAATCATTTCAGTTGAAAAGCCAGGGCCTGATTTTAAATGCAAATAGCAATCATATTCAATAAGGCAGTTAAACTTCGCCCGAATTAAACGTTCAGTCGGTGAAAAAAGGCACGCAATGCGCAGGGTCTTAACAATGTATTTATCTTTACATTGCAGTCATCGACACTTTCACTTAACGTAATTCGCACTTTTATCGCTTAAGGAGCTCCGCCGTGCTTTACGTAATTTACGCTACAGACGTTGCTGATTCCCTGGAAAAACGTCTCTCTGTGCGCCCTGCCCATCTGGCGCGTTTGCAGCTGCTGCATGATGAAGGCAGATTACTGACCGCAGGTCCAATGCCTGCTGTAGACAGTAACGATCCCGGTGCGGCTGGTTTTACAGGGTCCACGGTAATTGCGGAGTTCGAATCGCTGGAAACAGCACAAGCCTGGGCGCAGGATGACCCGTATGTGGCGGCTGGCGTGTATGATAACGTCGTGGTAAAGCCATATAAGAAAGTTTTCTAGAATAAAAAAAGGCTCCTTTTCAGGAGCCTTTCTTACACTCTCAGCTTATTGCAGCGACGCCAGCCTTGCCGCAAAGCCCACAAACAGCAGCCCTATCAGTCCATTCCCCAGCTTCGCCAGTTTCTTTTTGGTTTTCAGGTAGCGGGTAACAAACGCGCCGGAGAAAATCAGGAAGCTCATGTAGATAAAGCTAATGATTTCCAGGGTGACCGCGAGGATCATAAACGCCACGCCGGTATTCTGGGCATGGACGTCGATAAACTGCACAAAAAACGACACATAAAACAGGATCGCTTTCGGGTTGGTCATGCTCAGCACTAACGAGCGTTTCATGATCGCTTTTGCCGGCTCCATGCCCCCGCTTTCGCCCTGCTGTTTATGTCTCGCTACTGACCAGAGCATCTTGCCACCCAGCCATAGCAGATAGAACGCGCCCAGGTAGCGGACAATATTAAACAGTACCGGGGTGGTCTGAATCAGCGCCGCGACGCCCGCCCACGCCAGGAACATCAGGACCGCATCGCCAATGAATACACCGCTCGCGGCCAGATAGCCCTTTTTGACCCCGTGCCCAATGCCGGTTTTTAACACAAATAACGTATTGGGGCCCGGCACCAGCACGATAAAAATCGCGCCGACAACATAGGTCCAAAAATTAAGTACACCCAAATCCGCAAACATTTCATCCTCCTTTTCGAAATACGCGCGACAAAAAAACAACGGGCACCTCTGAGGGTGCCCTTATGCCATTCAGAGATCGTGAACGGCGAACAGCAACGCATTGCGATGACGGTTCAAACTGCATTTTCTGATAGCGTGGATACGCATATTACGGCGGGATTGAGCTTCCAGCCAACGCGCTTTACGACGACCAACCTGTCGTAACATGCGCCAGCGCCCTACTTCTGTTCTACTGCGCTTCATGTTTACAACTCTTCCCAAAACGGAGCGCTCATTATAGTCCCTTGCCTGCGGCAAACCAGCGCTTTTATCTACCGTTTTTATTTGCCAGAACAATCCTGACGCGTACACTCTTAACAATACGCTTTCAAAAGGATTTTTTACTATGACAACCTTCTACACCGTGGTGAGTTGGCTGGTCATTCTGGGATACTGGCTGCTGATCGCGGGGGTGACATTACGTATCCTGATGAAGCGCCGGGCGGTTCCCTCTGCCATGGCCTGGCTGTTAGTTATTTTTATTCTGCCGCTGGTCGGCATTATTGCGTATTTATCCTTTGGCGAGCTCCACCTCGGTAAACGCCGGGCGGAACGCGCGCGCGCCATGTGGCCCTCGACGGCGAAATGGCTCAACGATCTCAAATCCTGCAAACATATTTTTGCTGAAGAAAACAGCAACGTGGCGGCGTCATTATTTCAGCTCTGCGAACGCCGCCAGGGCATTGGCGGGGTGAAAGGCAATCAGCTCCAGCTGATGACCACCTCCGACGACGTCATGCACGCCCTGATCCGCGATATTCAGCTGGCCCGCCATAACATTGAGATGGTGTTTTATATCTGGCAGCCGGGCGGAATGGCCGATCAGGTTGCAGAATCACTGATGGCGGCTGCGCGCCGGGGCATTCACTGCCGGTTGATGCTCGACTCAGCAGGCAGCGTCGCCTTCTTTCGCAGCAACTGGGCACCGATGCTGCGCAACGCCGGTGTCGAAGTGGTCGAGGCGTTAAAAGTTAATCTGCTGCGCGTGTTCCTGCGCCGGATGGACCTGCGTCAGCACCGCAAAATGGTGATGATCGACAACTACATTGCCTATACCGGCAGCATGAATATGGTCGACCCGCGCTTCTTTAAACAGGATGCGGGCGTCGGCCAGTGGGTCGATTTGATGGCGCGCATGGAAGGCCCGGTCGCTACCGCGATGGGGATCGTCTACTCCTGCGACTGGGAGATCGAAACCGGCAAACGCATTCTGCCGCCGCCGCCGGATGCCAATATAATGCCGTTCGAGCAGGCCAGCGGACACACCATCCACACCATCGCATCCGGCCCCGGCTTCCCGGAAGATCTCATTCATCAGGCGCTGCTGACGGCGGCCTATTCCGCCCGCGAATACCTGATCATGACCACGCCTTATTTTGTGCCGAGTGACGATCTGCTGCACGCCATTTGTACTGCCGCCCAGCGCGGGGTCGATGTCAGTATTATCCTGCCGCGTAAGAACGATTCAGTGCTGGTCGGCTGGGCCAGCCGTGCCTTCTTCAGCGAACTGCTGGCCGCTGGGGTGAAGATCTACCAGTTTGAAGGCGGCCTGCTGCACACTAAAAGCGTGCTGGTCGACGGTGAACTGAGCCTGGTGGGAACGGTTAACCTGGATATGCGCAGCCTGTGGCTCAATTTTGAGATCACGCTGGTGATTGATGATGCCGGTTTTGGCGCTGATTTAGCCGCTGTGCAGGACGATTATATTTCGCGCTCGCGCCTGCTGGACGCCCGTTTGTGGGTGAAACGTCCGCTGTGGCACCGAATTGCCGAACGACTGTTTTACTTCTTTAGTCCGTTGCTGTAAAACGTGCCCAACGATGTTAAAAGGTAGTCATCATGGAAATGGATCTGAATAATCGCCTGACCGAAGACGAAACGCTCGAGCAGGCCTACGACATTTTTCTCGAACTGGCCGTCGACAATCTCGACCCGGCAGACGTCATTCTGTTCAACCTTCAGTTTGAAGAACGCGGCGGCGCTGAGCTGTTCGATCCGTCTGAAGACTGGGCCGAACATGTCGACTATGACCTCAACCCGGACTTCTTTGCCGAAGTGGTGATTGGTCTGGCGGAAACGGACGGCGGCGAGATTAACGACATCTTTGCCCGCGTGCTGCTGTGTCGCGAGAAAGACCATAAGTTGTGCCACATACTCTGGCGCGAATAAAAAAAGGCTGCGAATGCAGCCTTTTTTATGCGCGTCGCTCGCTTAGAGCGGGTCGACTTTCAGGCAAGATACCGCATGGCGGAAACTGCCTTCCAGTACCGGACGCGTTTTTGCGCATTCCGGTCCGGCAATCGGGCAGCGCGTACGGAATACGCACCCGGATGGCGGATTGATTGGCGACGGCAGCTCCCCTTCCAGCAGCTGAATCTTTTTGTTCTTCTCCAGATCCGGATCGGGTACCGGCACCGCGGACATCAGCGCTTTGGTGTACGGGTGCAGTGGGTTGTGGTAAACCTCATCATAGGTACCCAGCTCAACGGCGTGGCCGAGATACATCACCAGCACGCGATCGGAAATGTGCTTCACTACCGCCAGGTCGTGGGCGATAAAGATCAGCGACAGCCCCATTTCGCGCTGCAGTTTTTGCAGCAGGTTAACCACCTGCGCCTGAATGGACACGTCCAGCGCCGATACCGGTTCGTCACAGATAATCAGCTTCGGCTCAAGGATCAGCGCGCGGGCAATGCCGATACGCTGACACTGGCCGCCGGAGAACTCGTGCGGGTAACGGTTAACGAGGTTGGGCAGCAGACCCACCTTCATCATCATCGCTTTGACGCGGTCACGCACTTCGACACGCGACATTTTCGGATGATAGGTGCGCAGCGGCTCAGCAATGATCTCGCCAATGGTCATACGCGGGTTCAGTGACGCCAGCGGATCCTGGAAAATCATCTGGATGTCACTGCGCACGGCGCGCCATTCGTCTGGCTTCATTCCCAGCAGGTCTTTACCCAGCCAGGCCACTTTACCTTCCGTCGCTTTCACCAGACCGATAATCGCACGGGCGAAGGTCGATTTACCGCAGCCCGATTCGCCCACCACGCCCAGGGTTTCCCCTTCGTACAGACGCAGGGTCACGCCATCAACGGCTTTCAGCGTCTTCGACGGCTGCCAGAACCACTGTTTGCCATCTTTAATGTCAAAGTGCACTTTCAGATCGGCAATTTCGAGCAGAACATTTCTTTTTTCGTCAATGGCGGTCATACCAGCTCCTCGAACGGCTTAAAGCAGGCACGCAGACGGCCTGGCGCAAACTCCTGCAGCGGCGGAGCGCTGTTGCAAATCTCCATCGCATGCGGACAGCGCGGCTGGAACGGACAGCCTTTCGGCAGTCGCAGCAGGTTTGGCGGGTTGCCCGGAATAGTCAGCAGCGCTTCCCCTTCCGCATCGAGACGCGGTACGGCATTCAGCAGGCCGATGGAGTACGGGTGTGCCGGGTTGTAGAACACATCGCGCGCTTTACCATATTCCATGGTACGACCGGCATACATCACCAGCACTTTGTCGCAGATCCCAGCAACTACGCCGAGATCGTGGGTAATCATGATGATCGCCGTATTGAATTCGCGCTTAAGTTCGTTCAACAGGGTCATGATCTGTGCCTGAACGGTAACGTCCAGTGCGGTGGTCGGTTCATCGGCAATCAGCAGTTTCGGGCGACACAGCAGGGCCATCGCGATCATCACGCGCTGGCGCATCCCGCCGGAAAACTCATGCGGGTACATGCGCATGCGCTTACGCGCTTCCGGCATTTTTACCGCATCCAGCATCTTGACCGATTCTTCAAAGGCTTCGGCTTTGCCCAGCCCTTTATGCAGCATCAGCACTTCCATCAGCTGCTCACCCACACGCATGTACGGGTTCAGGGAGGTCATCGGATCCTGGAAAATCATCGAAATCTGCTCGGCGCGCAGCGTGTTCAGCTCGCGCTCAGGCAGGTTAAGGATCTCTCTGCCGTTAAAGGTGGCGGAACCACCAATCACACCGTTTTTCGCCAGCAGGCCCATCAGTGCGAATGCCGTCTGGGATTTACCAGAACCGGATTCGCCCACGATACCTAAGGTTTCGCCAGCCCGCAGGCTGAAGTTCAGATCGTTTACCGCAGTCACATCGCCATCCGGCGTTTTGAACGTGACGCGCAGATCTTTGACATCCAGCAGCGTATTGCCCTGCTGATGTGCCTGTGGGGCAGATGCCGTTTCAATAATTGTCATGACGGCGCTCCTTAACGGTCTTTCGGGTCGAGGGCATCACGCAGGCCATCGCCGATAAAGTTGAAACAAAACAGGGTCACTACCAGGAAACCCGCCGGGAACAGCAGCAGCCACGGTGAAACTTCCATTGAGTTGGCACCATCGCTCAGCAGCGCGCCCCAGCTACTCAGCGGCTCTTGCGTACCCAGCCCGAGGAAGCTCAGGAAAGATTCAAACAGGATCATGCTCGGTACCAGCAGGGAGGCATACACCACCACCACACCCAGCACGTTCGGCACGATATGGCGCACCACAATATTGCCGGTAGAGACTCCGCCGACCTGCGCCGCTTCGATAAACTCTTTGCGCTTCAGGCTCAGGGTCTGGCCGCGCACGATACGCGCCATGTCCAGCCAGGAGACCATCCCGATTGCCACGAAGATCAGCAGGATGTTCTGACCAAAGAAGGTCACCAGCAGGATCACGAAGAACATGAACGGGAAGGAGTTGAGGATTTCGAGGATACGCATCATCACCGAATCCACTTTGCCGCCGAGATAGCCGGACAGCGATCCGTATAACGTCCCCAGAATGACTGCCACAAAGGCGGCGGCAATCCCAACCATCAGCGAGATACGGCCCCCGATGGCCACGCGCACCAGCAGGTCACGCCCTGAGGAGTCGGTGCCAAAGTAGTGGCCGGATGCAGAATCCGGCGCACTGGACATCATGCCCCAGTCGGTATCGAAGTAGGTGAACTGCGACAGCATCGGTGCCAGGGTCACAAACAGGGCGATAAACACCAGCACAATCAGGCTGGCAACCGCCGCGCGGTTGTGCATAAAGCGACGACGGGCATCCTGCCAGAGACTGCGTCCTTCGACGTCCAGTTTTTCACTGAAGTTTTCCAGCGCCTCGCTATTTTTATTACTTAACATCATGGCGAGCTCCAGTGTCAGTAGCGGATTTTCGGATCGATAACGGCATACAGCACATCGACGATCGCGTTAAAGAGAATGGTCAGCGCACCAACGAGAATGGTCAGACTCAGTACCAGAGAGTAGTCACGGTTCAGCGCGCCGTTCACGAACAGCTGGCCGATACCCGGCAGACCATAGATGGTTTCGATAACCATGGATCCGGTAATGATGCCGACAAACGCAGGGCCTAAATAAGAGAGCACCGGCAGCAGGGCGGGCTTTAACGCGTGGCGGAAGATAATCCGACGCATCGGCAACCCTTTCGCCCGCGCGGTACGAATGAAGTTAGAGTTCAGGACTTCAATCATTGAACCACGGGTGATACGCGAAATACTGGCAATATAGGCCAGAGACAGCGCCACCATCGGCAGGATCATGTATTGCGGCGCTCCACCGTTCCAGCCGCCACCGGGCAGCCATTTGAGGGTGATGGCAAATATCATGACCAGTAAGGGTGCCACGACAAAACTCGGTATCACGACACCGGTCATTGCCACCCCCATAACGGTGTAATCCCATTTGGTATTCTGATTCAGCGCGGCAATAACGCCCGCTGTGACGCCAAGAATAAGGGCCAGTAAAAATGCCGCAGCGCCTAATTTAGCCGAAACGGGGAAGCTGGACGCCACCAAATCGTTTACGGAATAGTCTTTATATTTAAATGAGGGTCCAAAATCGCCGTGCGCCAGCTGCTTCAGATAATGAAAATACTGGGTGGAGATAGGATCGTTTAAATGATATTTCGCTTCGATATTCGCCATGACTTCAGGTGGCAGCGTACGTTCACCGGTAAATGGACTTCCCGGTGCGAGACGCATCATAAAGAAAGAGATCGTTATGAGAATAAAAAGCGTTGGAATCGCTTCAAGACAGCGACGTAGGATAAATTTCAACATTGCCCGTACCTTCTGGCGTGTGCCTAATGGTATTACGATGAGTAGACACAGTGGGGCAAGCATCGCCTGCCCCACTCATTGCCATTAATGCTTGATAATATACAAGTTTTTAACGTAGATGTTATCCATCGGGTCTTTACCGGTGTAGCCACCGACCCATGGTTTCACCAGACGGGCGTTCACGTAGTAGTAAACCGGAACGATCGCAGAGTCTTTATCGAGCTGCTGTTCTGCTTTCGCATACAGCTCAGCGCGCTGCGCGTCATCCGCGGCTTTCAGGGTATCGCCGATCAGCTTATCGAACTCAGCGCTCTTATAGTGCGCGGTATTGTTCGAGCTGTCGCTCAGCATGGTGTTCAGGAAGGAGGTCGGTTCGTTGTAATCCGCACACCAGCCAGCACGCGCCACGTCAAAGGTGCCCTGATGACGGCTGTCCAGGAAGGTTTTCCACTCCTGGTTTTCCAGCTTCACGTTGGCGCCCAGGTTCTTCTTCCAGATGGAAGAGACGGCGATAGCCAGTTTCTTGTGCAGATCGGAGGTGTTGTACAGCAGGTTAAAGGTCAACGGCTTCTCAGCGGTATAACCGGCTTCAGCCAGCAGTTTCTTCGCTTCTTCGTTACGTTTTTCCTGCGACCAGCCGAACCACTCTGGCTGGGTCAGTTTTGCACCGTCGGTGTACGGTGGGGTGTAGCTATAAGCTGGCAGATCGCCCTGGTTTTTCACTTTGTTGACGATGATGTCGCGATCCAGCGCCAGCTTCAGGGCGGTACGGACACGCACGTCGGTGAATGGCGCTTTCTGGTTGTTGATTTCGTAGTAGTAAGTACACAGGTACGGGTCAACATGCACTTCAGCCGGGATCTCTTTTTTCAGCTTCTGGAACAGTTCGATCGGCATGTTGTTGTAGGTCATGTCGATCTCACCGCTGCGGTAGCGGTTAACGTCAGTCACTTCGGAAGAGATTGGCAGGTAGGTAACCTGGTTGATAACGGTTTTCGCGTTATCCCAGTAGTTGGTATTACGCTCCAGGTCGATACGTTCGTTAACGACCCAGGATTTAAGCTTGTAAGCACCGTTGGTCACGATATTGGCAGGCTGAGTCCACTTCTCGCCGAATTTCTCAACCGCAGCTTTAGGAACCGGGGAGACGGACGGGTGAACCAGCAGTTTGTAGAAATACGGAACAGGTTCGCTCAGGGTAACTTCGAAGGTGTTGTCATCAATCGCTTTTACGCCGAGGTCAGTAATCGGTTTTTTGCCGGTGATGATGTCATCGATATTGGCAATATGGCCGTACTGCAGATAGCTCGCATAAGGAGAGGCCGTGTTTGGATCGGCCAGGCGCTGCCAGCTATAAACGAAATCTTGTGCGGTAACCGGAGTGCCGTCAGACCATTTAGCGTCTTTACGCAGGTGGAAGGTCCAGACTTTGCCGTCTTTGTTTTCCCATTTTTCGGCAACGCCTGCTGCCGGGTGGCCGTCGACGTCAGAAACCAACAGACCTTCAAACAGATCGCGGTTAATGTTTGATTCCGGTACGCCTTCAATCTTGTGCGGATCCAGAGACTGTACTTCCGCACCGTTGTTACGCACCAGCGTTTGCTTCTCAGCCAGCTGAACGCCAGCAGGAACGTCTGCAGCCATTGCAACGTTGCCTGCGATGAGTGCAGTTAAAATTCCCGCTGCTACCAGACTTTTTTTTGTGATGATGGACATTGTGTTGATACTCCACTCTTTATAATTACTGGTTATTTACCAGTCTGTTTAATTCCCCTTTGGGGTTTCCTGACAACGTAGGAGTTTATGCAGCCGTCAGGCGTTTTTTTTACTTCTTGCTATCACCGACTTTATTTTTACCAACGGCTCGTCTGGCCGTCTTGCGTCGATTCGTGACGCGCCTCCCCTGTCGAGGCGCGTATGTTCTTTTAAGACCAGAACCTCAAATGAAAAAAGTTCTCATCTTCATGATTTCTGCTGAAAATATAAGGCCGGAAAGTATCAAATGACTTTCCCCGGTGCCAATACATTTTGCAAATTTGTTAACCAATTCTCTTTTACGGGAGTGACCGTTACGTTGTGGGCTACCCTGCCGCGCATCAAATACGGATAAAATCTTCAATATTCAATGAGATGGTGAAATTTCTAGCGACGATGGCTATGCCGTTCTGTTGCCGACGGGTTGTGTGTACAAAAAATTAACAACTGTCTATTATTTAGCACATTCATCTATATGATTCATCAAATTACTAATATCATTTCATTAATCTCTCAGCAAGCCCCAGAGTATCGTGTGACTAAAATAACAGTCTTACTGCGCGGAATGTGTACAGAGCAGTGCGGGAGTGAAAGCCAAGCTGTTGAAAGTTAACAAAACAAAATTATTAGTAAAATTTATTATGGATAGAGAGATTTTCAACTTTCATTATATGATTTGCTGATAATGACAAAAAAAACGGAGCCCGCGGCTCCGTTTTTTCATATGAAAGGATTAAGCTAATAAACCCGGGAATATCGATTTGAGCCCGGTCACAATAAATTCAATGCCCAGCGCCATCAGCAGTAGCCCCATGATACGGGTGATGACGTTAATACCGGTTTGCCCCAGCAGGCGAACCAGCCAGGGTGCGATGCGGAATACGCCCCAACAGCAAAATGCAAATAACGCAATCGCCACCGAGAAGCCGATCAGGTGCATTATACTGTGGTAACGCGTTCCCCACACGATGGTGGAGCTGATTGCCCCCGGTCCGGCCATCAGCGGTAACGCCAGTGGCACCACGCCGATACTTTCACGAACGGCAGTTTCTGATTTTTCTTGCTTGTTCTGTTTATCTTCACCCAGCTTGCCGCTGATCATCGACATGGCGATGGTCACCACCAGGATCCCGCCTGCAATTCTGAACGAATCAATCGAGATGCCAAAAATCTGCAATATGG
Organism: Leclercia sp.; assembly: GCA_049284415.1. Taxonomy (GTDB): domain Bacteria; phylum Pseudomonadota; class Gammaproteobacteria; order Enterobacterales; family Enterobacteriaceae; genus Enterobacter. The sequence goes on along the minus strand of JBAPXW010000002.1, from coordinate 152,861 downwards.
AATCGCCAAGATAGAGCGACGTCAGGAGGATGATCGCCACCGACAGGTTTGCCGTCAGGTTCGTTTTATTTCGGGCAAGCGCGGTCTGATAGCTGGTCATGCTGATGAAGACGGGAATAATGCCCACCGGGTTGACCAGGGCAAACAGACCAATAAAAAACTTGAAATAGGTTGGAAAATCAAAGAGCGAAGAACCCACTGTTAGCTCCGGCGATAAGCGAGACTGAATATAAAAAGAAGCACCCCAATAACCGCGCAGAAGATACGCTTTTTGACGGCATACTTCACCACAATATTGCTAAATCATAGGCCTCATTGCTGTAAAATATTTGTGTACTTAATGGTTTGTTGTGGTTCAATTGATTTTGCAATTATTTAACATTTGATATGACAAGCCAAAATACCCCTGCTGAAAGGTATCAGCTTATGGATAAATTGATACAGATCATGTTTTCCATACTCAGAAGTGAGTAATCTTGATTACGCCACCACGGAGATTCAGTTTCTGAAGGCAGGATTCTGATGGGAGGCTCTTTTAGTAAATCAGGGGGACGATTTTACGTTAACACCTTGTTTTGATGTAAGTTACGCAAGTGGCAATAGCGCTGTCTATACTGTTTCCGTATCGTGCAGCTGATTTACTAAAAGAGTTTAACATTATCCAGGAGAGCATTATGGCTGTTACTAATGTCGCTGAACTTAACGCACTTGTAGAGCGCGTAAAAAAAGCCCAGCGTGAATATGCCAATTTCACCCAAGAACAGGTTGATAAAATCTTCCGCGCCGCCGCTCTGGCCGCTGCAGATGCTCGTATCCCTCTCGCTAAAATGGCCGTTGCCGAATCCGGTATGGGTATCGTAGAAGATAAAGTGATCAAAAACCACTTTGCTTCTGAGTATATCTACAATGCCTATAAAGATGAGAAGACATGTGGTGTTCTGTCTGAAGATGACACTTTTGGTACTATCACTATTGCAGAGCCTATCGGCATCATTTGCGGTATCGTACCGACCACCAACCCAACGTCTACTGCGATCTTCAAATCACTGATCAGCCTGAAGACCCGCAACGCCATCATTTTCTCTCCACACCCACGCGCTAAAGATGCGACCAACAAAGCAGCAGATATCGTTCTGCAGGCCGCAATCGCCGCTGGCGCGCCGAAAGATCTGATCGGCTGGATCGATCAACCTTCCGTGGAACTGTCTAACGCACTGATGCACCACCCTGACATTAACCTGATCCTCGCGACCGGCGGTCCAGGCATGGTTAAAGCGGCGTATAGCTCTGGTAAACCGGCTATCGGCGTAGGTGCAGGTAACACCCCGGTTGTTATCGACGAAACTGCCGATATCAAACGTGCAGTTGCGTCTGTGCTGATGTCCAAAACCTTCGATAACGGCGTAATTTGTGCTTCCGAGCAGTCCGTTGTTGTTGTTGATTCTGTCTACGATGCGGTTCGCGAACGTTTCGCCAGCCACGGCGGCTACATGCTGCAGGGCAGCGAGCTGAAAGCCGTTCAGGACATCATCCTGAAAAATGGCGCACTGAACGCCGCTATCGTGGGTCAGCCAGCGTACAAAATCGCTGAACTGGCAGGTTTTACCGTTCCAACGACCACTAAGATCCTGATTGGTGAAGTGAAACTCGTTGACGAAAGCGAGCCGTTTGCTCACGAAAAACTGTCTCCAACGCTTGCGATGTACCGTGCAAAAGATTTTGATGACGCGGTTATCAAAGCAGAAAAACTGGTCGCCATGGGCGGTATCGGTCATACCTCTTGCCTGTACACCGACCAGGACAACCAGCCGGAGCGTGTAGCACACTTCGGTCAGATGATGAAAACTGCACGTATCCTGATCAACACCCCGGCATCTCAGGGTGGTATCGGTGACCTGTATAACTTTAAACTCGCGCCTTCCCTGACTCTGGGTTGTGGTTCATGGGGTGGTAACTCCATCTCTGAGAACGTTGGTCCTAAGCACCTGATCAACAAGAAAACCGTTGCTAAGCGAGCTGAAAACATGTTGTGGCATAAACTTCCGAAATCTATCTACTTCCGCCGTGGCTCCCTGCCAATCGCGCTGGATGAAGTGATTACTGATGGCCACAAACGTGCGCTCATCGTGACTGACCGTTTCCTGTTCAACAATGGCTATGCAGACCAGATCACCTCTGTTCTGAAAGCGGCTGGCGTTGAAGTTGACGTGTTCTTCGAAGTTGAAGCTGACCCAACCCTGAGCGTTGTTCGCAAAGGTGCAGAGCTGGCGAACTCCTTCAAACCAGACGTGATTATCGCGCTGGGCGGCGGCTCCCCAATGGATGCAGCCAAAATCATGTGGGTCATGTACGAGCACCCAGAAACGCACTTCGAAGAACTGGCGCTGCGCTTTATGGATATCCGTAAACGTATCTACAAGTTCCCGAAAATGGGCGTGAAAGCGAAAATGATCGCCATCACCACCACTTCCGGTACCGGTTCTGAAGTGACCCCGTTTGCCGTTGTTACCGACGATGCAACCGGTCAGAAATACCCGCTGGCGGACTATGCGCTGACCCCAGATATGGCAATTGTTGATGCCAACCTGGTTATGGACATGCCGAAATCACTGTGTGCGTTCGGTGGTCTGGATGCGGTAACTCACGCCCTGGAAGCTTATGTTTCTGTACTGGCGTCTGAGTTCTCTGACGGTCAGGCTCTGCAGGCGCTGAAACTGCTGAAAGAAAACCTGCCAGCATCTTACAACGAAGGTTCTAAAAACCCGGTTGCCCGTGAGCGCGTGCACAATGCCGCGACCATCGCCGGTATCGCGTTTGCGAACGCCTTCCTCGGTGTGTGTCACTCAATGGCGCACAAACTGGGTTCACAGTTCCACATTCCTCACGGTCTGGCGAACGCCCTGTTGATCAGCAACGTTATCCGTTTTAACGCCAACGACAACCCGACCAAGCAGACCGCATTCAGCCAGTACGACCGTCCACAGGCTCGTCGTCGCTATGCAGAAATCGCTGACCACCTGGGCCTGAGCGCACCTGGTGACCGCACTGCAGCGAAGATCGAGAAGCTGCTGGCATGGCTGGACAGCATCAAAGCCGAGCTGGGTATTCCTAAATCTATCCGCGAAGCCGGTGTTCAGGAAGCAGACTTCCTGGCGCACGTTGATAAGCTGTCTGAAGATGCCTTCGATGACCAGTGTACTGGTGCGAACCCGCGCTACCCACTGATTGCCGAACTGAAACAGATTCTGCTGGATACCTTCTACGGACGTGAGTTCTCTGAAGCTGAAGCAGCACCAACAGCTGTAGCCGCACCAGTAAAGGCTGATAAGAAAGCGAAGAAAAACGCTTAATTGACCGCCTAATAAAAAACCCGCCTCGGCGGGTTTTTTTATGTCTGCTGCGCGGTAATAACAGGAACCAGAGAAATATAGCCGCTAGCGGCGATACGCTTCCTGAATGGCAGTCAGAGAGCCAACCACCAGCGCTTCTTTATAATGCTTACGACAGACCGATACATAGCGCTCATTGCCGCCGATCACCACCTGCTCGCCTTCTGCATAAGGTTTACCGGCATGATCGAGACGCAGCACCATACTCGCCTTACGCCCGCAGAAACAGATGGTTTTCAATTCCACCAGTTTGTCCGACCAGGCCAGTAAATACTGGCTGCCAATAAATAACTCGCCGCGAAAATCGGTCCGCAAGCCGTAACAGAGTACGGGAATATCGATTTCATCCACCACGTCGGAAAGCTCACGCACCTGCTGACGCGTCAGAAACTGACATTCATCGACCAGCACACAATGCACTTCTCCGGCGGCCACGTCGGCACGAATTTCTTCCAGCAGGTTGGTCTGTGGATTAAATAGTTTCGCCGGTGACGAGAGACCAATTCGCGAACTCACCTTCCCGGCGCCGAAACGGTCGTCAATTTCAGCGGTGTACACCACTGTGCGCATACCCCGTTCCTGGTAATTGTAAGACGATTGCAGCAGCGCGGTCGACTTACCGGCGTTCATTGCTGAATAGTAGAAATAAAGTTGTGCCATTGGCCGTAAAACCCTAATCAATGTGTATTATTCCCGATGCGCCATTGTACCATATTTTGTCTGGTCTTCAGCGCGACGGTGCGGTGTACGGCCGCTCAGGTAAGACAGCGCCCCCGCCTGGATATACCTTCGGCGATGATGAATCGCGCGTAAAAAGTGAAACAGGATGAGGTTATAAGCGCGGTAAGTTGCGGAAAAATCAGTTTTTTTATTGCGAGCGGAACGCCAGAAATGATTCAATATTAATTAACAATTTCGCCTGATAACCCCGTTTAGCCACCTAATACAAAAGGTTGATATTTATCCTTAGCAACTATATCCCCGGAGAAAATTGTGCGAAAAAAAGAGTTCGCCGACGGGTTTACAGCGCATCTTTTGATAACGAAATGTGCTTTAACGCGGTGGAATTTAAGTTAGTGATATTAATAATAGCGCCAGATATTAAGGAATTTTTGAATTCCTTACATTCTGACCTATTGCACATATCAATTTAAGCCTCTATTATTAGCTCAACAAACCCCACAATATAAGTTTGAGATTACTACAATGAGCGAAGCACTTAAAATTCTGAACAACATCCGTACTCTTCGTGCCCAGGCAAGAGAATGTACTCTCGAAACGCTTGAAGAAATGCTGGAAAAATTAGAAGTTGTCGTTAATGAGCGCCGCGAAGAAGAAAACGCTGCTGCTGCTGAAGTTGAAGAGCGTACGCGTAAACTGCAGCAATATCGTGAAATGCTGATCGCTGATGGTATTGATCCTAACGAATTGCTGAACAGCATGGCTGCCGCTAAAACTGGCGCTAAAGCTAAACGCGCTGCACGCCCGGCTAAATATAGCTACATCGACGAGAACGGCGAATCTAAAACCTGGACCGGCCAGGGCCGTACCCCCGCTGTTATCAAAAAAGCGATGGACGAGCAAGGTAAACAACTGGACGATTTCCTGATCCAGGAATAAACCAGAATATTTACGGAAAAATCCCGCTTAATGCGGGATTTTTTATGTCTGTATTTTATACAGTGTGACATTCCGTTACATACTGTCATATTACCGCCCCGCCACTGTTTTCTGCGCTCAACCGCGGGTGCGCTCTGTAGTAGTCATAAAAAACAGCCATAAAAAAACCGGTGTCGCAACGCTTCACCGGTTTCGTTTAACGCCAGAACAGAGGCTTAGTTTTTAATGTCCAGCGTCTCTTTCAGCCAGCTTTTAAATTCTTCGCCCAGAGACTGGTGGCGGATACCATATTCAACGAATGCTCGCATGTAACCGAGTTTATTCCCACAGTCATGGCTCTTACCCTTCATGTGGTAGGCTTCAACGGTCTCTTTTTCGATCAGCATGTCGATGGCATCGGTCAGCTGGATTTCATCACCCGCGCCTGGAGGGGTTTTCGCCAGCAGCGGCCAAATCTCTGCGCTCAGGACATAACGCCCTACCACGGCCAGATTAGACGGCGCTACGTCGGCTTTTGGCTTCTCAACCACACCCACCATTGGCACGCTGTCACCCGGGTTCATGCCGACGCCTTTGCAATCGACCACGCCGTACGCCGTAACGTCTTCTACCGGTTCAACCATAATCTGGCTGCTGCCGGTATCGTCGAAGCGCTTAATCATATCGGCCAGGTTATCCTGGGACAAATCTGATTCAAATTCATCGAGAATAACGTCCGGTAAAATAACCGCGACAGGTTCATTACCTACAACCGGATGCGCGCACAGCACCGCATGACCCAGGCCTTTTGCCAGACCCTGGCGAACCTGCATAATAGTCACGTGCGGAGGGCAAATAGATTGGACTTCCTGCAGAAGTTGACGCTTAACGCGTTTTTCCAGCATTGCTTCCAGTTCGAAACTGGTATCGAAATGGTTTTCGATAGAGTTTTTGGATGAATGCGTTACCAGCACAATTTCAGTAATGCCGGCGGCAATACATTCGTTGACCACATACTGGATTAATGGCTTATCAACGAGCGGCAGCATCTCTTTAGGAATTGCCTTCGTTGCCGGCAACATCCTGGTTCCCAATCCTGCTACCGGGATAACGGCCTTTGTCACTTTCGAATTTAGGGCAGCCATTGAAACTCTCCTGAACTGTTCACGTTTTGAACTTTAGTCTGCATTAATAACGCGTTTAGTATATCAGTCTCAGGATGAAGTCCGGGTCTGAAAAGGACGCGCTACCGTTTAATTAGGATAAATACGACTGAAACTGGCAGTGATAGTAGCACTGCCGGTGAAACGAAGGTAAAGCTATCTACCGTTTAAATTCCAACTGATTATTCCGTGGACAACATTAAGCGCAACCGCCCGCCTGCCCCCCAAATTTGGCATTGCCAGGAGGGGCAACGGTGGCTTATTTGATTAAGATAAGTATTACCCAGCGTCCCTAACGGAACGCCGTTACTCACCTGTATATGATGTTCACCGGTATTAAGGGTGGCATTGAGTCCCGCCGACACCAGCACCAGGTTTTTTAAACCGCTGTGGTAATAACCCACCAGCAGCGGAAATTGCCCCGGTAAATTTGCCTGACGCAGTAGCTGGTTAACCTGTTTAAGCAAACTGCCTAACTCGGGCAGACGCTGACCCTGATGAGAAAGTTGCTCCTGGAGTAAGCCATTAAACAGCGCGCGCAGTAATAACGCCGCCAGAACGCCATTATCGCCCGCCCGGGTGACATCCAGACAATAAAAGGCCAGATCATGATCGGATAACGGCGCAATATCCAGCACCAGTCCGGACTGATCTGCCGCCACCAGCTGGCGGTAATTAATCCGGCAATCGGAGATGATCTGTTGAACCGGCGGCTGCAGCTCCTGCAGCAGTTTTGCCGCTGCGGAGGGATTATTGACCAGTGCGTCCCAGTCCTGGAACAGGCGTTCTTCTTCTTCAACGCGCGAATTGAACATATTGGGATACAGACAGGCCAGCACGGTTTCACGCAGGCGATTAAGATCTTTCACCGGCTTGAGCAGTACATCCTGCACGCCCAGGCGCAACGCTTTGGCAATATCGGCCATATTTTCCGTGGCGGAGATGACCAGAATTGGGATCTGATCGCCGGCATTGCGCAAATGCTCCACCAGCTTCAGGCCATTCATACGCGGCATTGCAATATCGCAAATCATCAGGTCAGGTGTGATTCTGGCTAACTTTTCCAGCGCGTCGACGCCATCATCTGCCAGCGAGGTGGTTGCACCTAACGACGATAGCCATGAATCCAGTAGCGAGCGGAAAACAGGCTCGTCTTCGACAATCAAAATTTGTTTTCCGGCTAATGGCTGCGTCATGGTCTCTCCTGGGGCTGACAGTAGATAAATAGTGGCATGCAATTGGTACTATCGCCTGTCAGATTTTGCTGAAGTCTTCAAAAACGGTGTTCAGGCAGAAGCCCGCACCAAAGGTAACAATTCATCCATTTTCTTTTCGACGGCCAGCGCACCAGCGGTAATCGCCGCCTCTGCACGGTGGAAATCAAGCGTTGAAATTTGCGGACAAAAAGGTTGAATCAAGATATCGGGCGGATCGCCTGCCATACGGTTGCGCTTCAGGCGGTTTTCCAGCACCTGGATCGAGGTGGTCATAATTTCCAGGGCGGTCGGCGCAGCGACCAGCTTACGCGCCGTGGCCCGGCTTATCCGCTCGCGCAGGCGTTCATGCCAGGCGAGTTCATCAAGCCCGGCATCCTCTGAATGGGTATTTACTGGCATTAGCTCGTGCTGCATCAGATGGGCGTCGTGCTGTAAATCGACAGCGATGACGATATCGGCCCCCATCGCGCGGGTCAGCGAGACAGGAATCGGATTGACGACGCCGCCGTCCACCAGCCAGTAGCCATTATGGGGAACAGGCGCCATAAGGCCCGGCATGCTGCAGGAGGCGCGAACGGCAAGATGGAGATCGCCTTCGGTGAACCATAGCTCGCGACCAGTACTGAGGTTAGTGGCTACTGCGCCAAAAGGCATCTGACAGCTGGAGAATTCGGACAGGGGCATCACCTGACGGAAGCGGTTAAAGACGCGCTCACCGCGCAATAACCCGCCGCGTTGCCAGGAGAAGTCCATCAAGCGCAGGACATCCCAGTAGCTGAAGGATCGCACCCAGGTTTCCAGTTCAGGAAGCTTGCCGCAGGAGTAGGCAGCCCCTACCAGCGACCCGATTGAACACCCTGCGACAATATCAATTTCGATACCCAGACGTTGTAAGGCGTTAATGACACCAATGTGCGACCAGCCTCGGGCAGCACCTGAGCCCAATGCCAGTCCAATTTTAACCTTTCTCATCAGCCCTTTTTAGCGTCCCCTGGATTCCTGGCATAGCGTCATTGCAACCGCTCAGTTAACATGGTGCCACCCCATCATTCATTTTTAGTTTCAGGAAAAGAGTATCGTGTCTCAACTCTGTCCCTGCGGTAGCGCACTCGAGTATAGCCTATGTTGTCAGCGATATCTTACTGGCGAGCAGGTAGTGCCGGACCCGTCATCCCTTATGCGTTCCCGATATGCTGCTTTTGTGATGCGTGACGCAGACTACCTTATTAAGAGCTGGCATCCATCCTGCCACGCCGCTGATTTTCGTCAGGAAATCGAAGCCGGATTCGCCAATACGGTCTGGGCCGGATTGACCCAGTATGAAACGGCACCAGGCCGCGATGAGAACGAAGGGTTCGTCAGCTTTGTCGCACGCTTTACGGAGCACGGCAAAGCCGGTGCGATTATCGAGCGCTCCCGTTTCTTAAAGGAGGGCGGACAGTGGTACTATATTGACGGTACTCGTCCGCAGTTTGGTCGTAATGACCCCTGCCCCTGCGGTTCAGGTAAAAAATTTAAAAAGTGTTGCGGGCAATAGCGCCTGACAAACACCGGTTCAGCAAACACCTAACAGGATTTTCCGGCAATGCAATCAACACAACGCAAAGTGCTGCGCACCATTTGTCCCGATCAGAAAGGGCTTATCGCCCGCATTACCAATATTTGCTACAAGCATGAACTGAACATCGTGCAGAACAACGAGTTTGTTGATCACCGCACCGGTCGCTTCTTTATGCGTACCGAGCTGGAAGGTATTTTCAACGACGCGACGCTGCTGGCCGATCTGGATGGCGCACTGCCGGAAGGGTCGGTGCGTGAACTGACGCCAGCCGGTCGTCGTCGGGTGGTGATTCTGGTCACCAAAGAGGCGCACTGCCTGGGCGATCTGCTGATGAAAGCCAACTATGGCGGACTGGATGTGGACATTGCCGCCGTTATTGGTAACCACGACACTCTGCGCACGCTGGTTGAGCGGTTTGATATTCCGTTTGAGCTGGTCAGCCACGAAGGCCATACCCGCGAAGAGCATGACACCTTAATGGCGCAGGCAATCGAAGCCCATAATCCGGATTACGTGGTGCTGGCGAAATACATGCGCGTGCTGACACCGACGTTTGTCTCCCGCTTCCCGAACAAGATCATCAATATTCACCACTCGTTCTTACCGGCGTTTATCGGTGCGCGTCCTTATCATCAGGCGTACGAGCGCGGGGTGAAGATCATCGGTGCCACGGCGCACTACGTGAATGACAATCTTGATGAAGGTCCAATCATCATGCAGGACGTGATTCATGTCGATCACACTTACACGGCGGAAGACATGATGCGTGCCGGGCGCGACGTCGAGAAGAACGTTCTGAGCCGTGCCCTGTATCAGGTGCTGGCGCAGCGCGTATTTGTCTACGGTAACAGAACGATTATTCTTTAATCCTTCACGCAATGAATTGATTAGCTTTACATCTTTCCGGATAAAATTCAGGCAAACGATTCATTTTCGCAAAGGAAGTCTTTACAGGGGCGCGTCATTTGATATGATGCGCCCCGCTTCCCCCAAGGAAGCAGGCCAGTAAAAGCATTACCCCGTGGTGGGGTTCCCGAGCGGCCAAAGGGAGCAGACTGTAAATCTGCCGTCATCGACTTCGAAGGTTCGAATCCTTCCCCCACCACCATCTCTAAGCTTTACCTCAAAATTTGAATTACCCCTGGTGGGGTTCCCGAGCGGCCAAAGGGAGCAGACTGTAAATCTGCCGTCATCGACTTCGAAGGTTCGAATCCTTCCCCCACCACCATCACTTTCATAGCGCACCTACTCTCAATCCAGCACATTGCCTTATAGTCTTCCGATGCAGGGAAGGACGAGAAGCTTCGACTAAGGTTCGATTCGAGCGTAGCGAGAAAGCGTTGCCGCAGGCAACGACCCGAAGGGCGAGGCGCAGCCGAGTCATCCTTCCCCCACCACCATCACTTCTGAATCAAAAACCAAACCCATAACGTCAGCTTCTGCACACCTGTTTTCCCCGGTGGCGCTGCGCTTACCGGGGCTACTAAACCTAACCGGCAAAACTACATCGGTGGCAACCGGCGCTTTACCGGCGAGCTCTTCACAATCGACGTATTGCACTGGGCATGCTCTGCCAGCCCGTCCAGCAACGTATCCAGCTGCTCAATAGATCGCACCACCAGCCGGATAACGAAACAGTCCTCCCCGGTCACTTTATCGCTCTCAATACACTCCGGCATCGCCTGGATGTAGCTATCCACCTTATGCAATAACCCCGGCAACGGCCGCACGCGGACCAGCGCCTGCAGGGTGTAACCTAATGCCGCCAGATTTACCCGGGCGCTGTATCCCTGAATCACGCCCCGCTCCTCCAGCCTTTTTAAACGCTCCGCCGTGCTGGGCGAGGTGAGTCCCACCCTGCCGCTTAGCACCTTCAACGACATCCGCGCGTCCTCCACCAGGCAGGCCAAAATCTGTCGGTCGATCTCATCGATAAGGTAATCCATCGTATTCACCTAATTTATAAAAGCCAAAGACATCTGCTACCTTAGATCAGCCCTGTCAAACCCGACACGAATTTTCGACAATAAGGGGCATTAATCAGGAGGTGTATGATGCGTGAACTTCAACAAGGCGTCTGGCAGATGTGTCTGGCGATGCTGATTTCTGGCTCCATTGGGGCCTTTGTGTTGCTCTCCGGCCTGCCGGTGACCGACGTCGTGTTCTGGCGCTGTCTGATTGGTGCCATCGCGCTGTTCATCTTTATCCGCCTGAGCAAACAGCCCTTTAGCCCACTCACCCGCGTGACGCTGGGGTTAGCCGTGCTGGGCGGCGTGGCGCTGGTGATCAACTGGCTGCTGCTGTTCGCCGCCTTCGAGCGCATCTCTATCGGCCTCTCCACGGTGGTCTATAACACCCAGCCGTTTATGCTGGTGCTGATGGGGATGCTGCTGGGGGAACGGGTCAGCCTGGTGAAATGGGGCTGGCTGGCGCTGGCGTTTGCAGGGGTGGTGATTTTACTCTCCAGCGAGCTGACGCAGGGGCACGCTGACGGCTGGTTGACCGGGATTGCCCTCGCCTTCGGCGCAGCGTTCTTCTATGCGCTGACCGCCATTATTACCCGCCAGCTCAAATCCCTGGCCCCGCAGCATATTGCCTTTATTCAGGTGCTGACCGGGATCGTGATGCTGCTGCCGCTGGCGCATATGCCGGTCTTCTCCGCCGACTTCCCGTGGGGGATCCTGCTGACGCTGGGCATTGTCCATACCGGCATCATGTACCAGCTGCTGTACAGTGCGATTCAGAAACTGCCGACGCCGATTACCGGCTCCTTATCATTTATCTATCCGGTGATTGCGCTGATTGTCGATAACCTGGTGTTCGGCCATTCGCTCAATGCCACCCAGTTTGCGGGCGGCCTGCTGATCCTGTTCGCCGCGGCGGGCAACAACCTGGGCTGGGGCGAAAAAAAACCCCGCGAAAGCGGGGTTGGAATCAAACAAGCGTAACTTAGCGACGCGCACGCACAATCTGGTATTTGCGCGTCAGGTACTCCACCGGCGCGCTCCAGATATGCACCAGGCGGGAGAACGGGAACAGCAGGAACAGCGTCATCCCGAGCACCAGGTGCACACGGAACACAAAGGCCACACCGTCCAGATGCTCAGAGGCACCGCCGTGGAAGGTCACCACCGACTGTGCCCAACCCACCAGCTTGAGCATCTCGCTGCCGTCCATATGCTGGGCGGAGAACGGAATGGTCAGCAGACCCAGCGCACACTGCACCATCAGCAGGGAGAGGATCAGAATGTCTGCTCCGGTGGTGGTTGCACGGATACGCGGGCTGAACAGACGACGCTTGAGCAGCAACAGGCCACCCACCAGCGTCATCACGCCGCAGGCGCCACCGGCAATCATCGCCATCTTCTGCTTCACGTCCATCGGCAGGAAGGATTCATACATCCAGTGCGGGGTCAGCATCCCGAGGAAGTGCCCGGCGAAAATCCCTAAAATCCCGATGTGGAACAGGTTAGACGCCAGGTTCATCCCTTTACGATCCAGCATCTGGCTGGAGCCTGCGCGCCAGGTGTACTGACCGTAGTCGTAGCGCAGCCAGCTTCCCACCAGGAATACCGTGCCCGCAATGTACGGGTAGATATCAAAGAAGAACATATTCAGGAAGTGCATTATTGCTGTCCTCCGTTAGAGATATTCAAATATTGCGGGGCAACGGCTCCGGCAAAACGACGCTGGTGAGCGGAGATCTCCGACTCGCCGCAGCTCTCGTCGGCAAAGAACTTAACCTGCTCTTCTTCCCAGACCGCATCCAGCGCCTGCGGCGTGTCATCGCGGGCTTCATCCGCGATTTTCGCCGCCACTTTCTCACTGTCGATGGCCGCTTTGGCGAGTTTCACCAGCAGATCGAACAGCACCGCGTAGCGGCTTTCACGCTGTTGCAGACGCGCACTGAGCAACGCCAGAATGGGGGCGATATCCTGCAGACCGTTCAGCGCCTCGTCTTTTGGCAGCTGCGCCAGATATTCCAGATACAGCGGGAGATGATCCGGCAGATCGCGGCTGTCGAGCTGCAGGCCATGCTGCTCGTACTGGTTCATCAGATCCACCATCGCCTGGCCACGGTCGCGGGATTCACCGTGCACGTGCTCAAACAGCAGCAGTGAGGTGGCGCGGCCGCGGTCAAACAGCTGGCTGTAGTCAGACTGCGCATCCAGCAGATCGCGGGCTAACAGGTCGCGGAGGAAAACGCCCAGCGTCTGGGCATCCTCTTTATCCAGGTTTTCAGATGACGCGAGTGCATCGAAAAGTTCCTGTTGATGCTGCACAAGCGCAGCATCAGGGTACTCGAGCAGACGCGAAACAATGACGAGTTCAATCATTGGTGCGGCTCCGTTTTGCTGGTCACATCCATCGCGTCAATGCGGCGGCTGTTGAACAGGTTGAATTTGCTGTCTGAACCGTGGCAACCGTCACCGAAGGTGAAGCCGCAACCACTTTTTTCCGGGAAGGCTTCACGCGCCTGCTCACGGTGGCTGCTTGGCACCACGAAACGATCTTCGTAGTTGGCAATCGCCAGGTAACGGTACATCTCCTGCGCCTGGGCTTCGCTCAGGCCCACCTCTTCCAGCGCACGGGTGTCGATAACGCCGTCAACGGTTTCCGCACGTTTGAAGTGGCGCATCGCCAGCATACGTTTCAACGCCAGCAGCACCGGCTGGGTGTCGCCTGCGGTGAGCAGGTTCGCCAGGTACTGAACCGGGATACGCAGACTGTCCACGTCCGGCAGAATGCCGTTGCTGCCCAGTTCGCCCGCATCGGCAGCAGACTGAATCGGTGACAGAGGTGGCACATACCAGACCATTGGCAGGGTGCGATATTCCGGGTGCAGCGGCAGGGCCAGCTTCCAGTCCATCGCCATTTTGTACACCGGCGACTGCTGGGCGGCGTCAATCACGCTCTGCGGAACGCCATCGGCCAGCGCCTGTTCGATCACCTTTGGATCGTTCGGATCGAGGAACACGTCCAGCTGACGCTGATACAGATCTTTCTCGTTCTCGGTGCTTGCCGCAGTCTCAATCGCGTCTGCGTCATACAGCAGCACGCCGAGGTAGCGGATACGGCCCACGCAGCTTTCGGAGCAGACGGTTGGCTGACCTGCTTCGATACGCGGATAGCAGAAGATGCACTTCTCGGACTTGCCGCTCTTCCAGTTGAAGTAGATCTTTTTGTACGGGCAACCGGTAATGCACATGCGCCAGCCGCGGCACTTGTCCTGGTCGATCAGCACGATGCCGTCTTCTTCACGCTTGTAGATGGCGCCGCTCGGGCAGGTCGCCACACAGGCCGGGTTCAGGCAGTGTTCGCACAAGCGCGGCATATACATCATGAAGGTGTTTTCGAACTGACCGTACATCGCCTTCTGCATATTCTGGAAGTTCTGGTCTTTAGCGCGTTTTTCAAACTCGCCGCCCAGAATCTCTTCCCAGTTAGGACCGCTGGTAATTTTGTCCATCCGCTGGCCGGTGATCAGCGAGCGCGGACGGGCGATCGGCTGGTGTTTGCTTTCCGGCGCGTTGTGCAGGTTCTGGTAGTCGAAGTCAAACGGCTCGTAGTAATCATCCATCCCCGGCATATGCGGGTTAGCGAAGATTTTACCGAGCAGCATCGCACGGTTACCCATACGCGGCTGCAGCTTGCCGTTGATTTTACGGATCCAGCCGCCCTTCCACTTCTCCTGGTTTTCCCAGTCGTTCGGGAAACCTACGCCAGGCTTGCTCTCAACGTTGTTGAACCACGCATATTCCATACCTTCACGGCTGGTCCAGACGTTTTTACAGGTGACTGAGCAGGTATGACAGCCGATGCACTTATCCAGATTCAGCACCATGCCGACTTGTGAACGAATTTTCATTTTACGCTCTCCTGTACCTGGTCATTACCTTCGCCGTCTAACCAGTTAATATTCTTCATCTTACGTACCACCACAAACTCATCGCGGTTGGAACCGACGGTGCCGTAATAGTTAAAGCCGTAGGCCAGCTGCGCGTAGCCGCCGATCATATGAGTAGGTTTTGGCGTAATACGGGTCACGGAGTTGTGAATACCGCCACGCTGTTCGGTGATTTCTGAACCCGGCAGGTTCACGATACGTTCCTGCGCGTGGTACATCATGGTCATCCCGGCCGGCACACGCTGGCTGACAACCGCACGCGCCGTCAGGGCACCGTTGCTGTTGAACACTTCGATCCAGTCGTTATCTTCGATACCCAGATCTTTCGCATCCGCTTCGCTCATCCACACAATCGGACCGCCACGGGACAACGTCAGCATCAGCAGGTTGTCGCTGTAGGTGGAGTGGATACCCCATTTCTGGTGCGGCGTCAGGAAGTTCAGCGCCTTCTCCGGATTACCGTTCGATTTTTTGCCCATCACGGCTTGTACCGAACGGGTGTCGATTGGCGGACGGTAGACCAGCAGGCTTTCGCCGAAGTCGCGCATCCACTGGTGATCCTGATACAGGGACTGACGACCGGACAAAGTACGCCATGGGATCAGCTCGTGAACGTTGGTGTAACCGGCGTTATAAGAAACATGTTCATCTTCGAGGCCTGACCAGGTCGGGCTGGAGATGATTTTGCGCGGCTGAGCCTGAATATCACGGAAGCGGATCTTCTCGTCTTCTTTGTTCAGTGCCAGATGGGTATGGTCGCGACCGGTGAATTCACTCAGCGCTGCCCATGCTTTCACCGACACCTGGCCGTTGGTTTCCGGCGCGAGGGTCAGGATCATTTCTGCCGCATCGATGGCAGTATTCAGCATTGGCTGGCCTTTCGCCGGGCCGTCCGCTTTGGTGTAGTTCAGCTTACGCAGCAGGTCCATCTCGCTCTGGGTATTCCAGGAGATGCCCTTCCCGCCGTTACCGATGGTTTCAAGCAGCGGACCGATAGACGTAAAGCGCTCGTAGGTCGCCGGGTAGTCGCGTTCAACCGGGATAATATGCGGTGCCGTTTTACCTGGGATCAGGTCGCATTCGCCTTTTTTCCAGTCCTTCACGTCGTGCGGTTGCGCTAGTTCGGCCGCGGAGTCGTGCTGGATTGGCAGCGTTACCACGTCGGTTTCTACCCCAAGGTGGCCGACGCACACTTCGGAGAATTTCTTCGCGATATCTTTGTAGATATCCCAGTCGCTTTTCGATTCCCACGCCGGGTCAACGGCAGCAGACAGCGGATGAATAAACGGATGCATATCCGAGGTATTCATGTCGTCTTTTTCGTACCAGGTCGCGGTTGGCAGCACGATGTCGGAGTAGAGACAGGTGCTCGACAGGCGGAAGTCCAGCGTCACCACCAGATCCAGCTTACCGTCGAGACCGTTATCCACCCACTCAACTTCTTCCGGCTTCACGCCGCCCTGCTGGCCGAGATCTTTGCCCTGAATACCGTGTTCAGTCCCGAGCAGGTACTTGAGCATGTACTCATGGCCTTTACCGGATGAACCCAGCAGGTTTGAGCGCCAGATAAACAGGTTACGCGGGTGGTTTTTACCGTTTTCCGGCTGCTCTGCCGCAAAGCGGATCGAGCCGTCTTTCAGAGATTTGACGGTGTAATCCACCGGCGTCATGCCAGCTTTCGCTGCGGCTTCTGCGATGCGCAGCGGGTTAGTGCCCAGCTGTGGTGCCGACGGCAGCCAGCCCATGCGTTCAGCACGCACGTTGAAGTCCAGCAGATGGCCGGTGTAGCGGGATTTATCCGCCATCGGCGACAGCAGTTCCTGCGCGGTGACCGTCTCGTAACGCCACTGGCTGGAGTGGTTATAGAAGTAGGAGGTGCTGTTCATGTGACGCGCCGGACGCTGCCAGTCAAGGCCAAACGCCAGCGGCTGCCAGCCGGTCTGCGGACGCAGTTTTTCCTGGCCAACATAGTGTGCCCAGCCGCCGCCGCTCTGACCGACACAGCCGCAGAAGATCAGCATGTTGATCAGGCCGCGATAGTTCATATCGAGGTGGAACCAGTGGTTCAGACCAGCACCGACGATGATCATTGAACGACCGTGCGTCTTATCGGCGTTATCGGCAAACTCACGCGCGGTACGGGTGATTTGACCGCGCGGTACGCCGGTGATCTGCTCGGCCCATGCCGGGGTGTACGCTTTCACGTCGTCATAGCTGGTGGCGCAGTTTTCATCGTTCAGACCGCGTTCCAGGCCGTAGTTAGCCAGCGTCAGATCGTAAACGGTGGTCACCAGCGCAGTAGAACCGTCGGCCAGCTGCAGGCGTTTCACCGGCAGCTTGTGCATCAGCACGTTTTCCAGCGCCACTTTATTGAAGTGCTCGGAGCCTTCGCCGCCGAAGTACGGGAAGCCGACGTCGGCGATATCGTCCTGGCTGCCGAGCATGCTCAGGCGCAGTTCAGTCTCTTCACCGGAGGTACCGTCACGCTGTTCGAGGTTCCATTTGCCCTTCTCACCCCAGCGGAAGCCGATTGAGCCATTCGGCGCAACAATGTCGCCGTTGCTGTTACAGGCAACGGTTTTCCATTCCGGGTTGTTTTCCTGACCAAGTGCATCCACCAGGTCCGCCGCACGTAGCATACGGCCAGCAGCGTAGTAACCGTCGCGCTCTTCCAGCATCACCAGCATTGGCATGTCGGTGTATTTGCGCACGTAGTCGGTGAAGTACTGGCTTGGCTTATCGAGGTGGAACTCACGCAGCATCACGTGGCCCATCGCCAGCGCCATCGCGGCATCGGTACCCTGTTTCGGGGCCAGCCACAGGTCACACAGTTTGGCGATTTCAGCGTAGTCCGGGGTAATGGCAACGGTTTTGGTGCCTTTGTAGCGCACTTCGGTAAAGAAGTGGGCGTCCGGGGTACGGGTCTGTGGAACGTTAGAGCCCCAGGCGATGATGTAGCTGGAGTTATACCAGTCGGCAGATTCCGGCACGTCGGTCTGCTCACCCCAGGTCTGCGGAGACGCTGGCGGCAGGTCACAGTACCAGTCGTAGAAGCTCAGGCAGGTCCCGCCGATCAGCGACAGGTAGCGCGCGCCGGAGGCATAAGAGACCATCGACATCGCCGGGATCGGCGAGAAGCCTGCCACGCGGTCCGGACCGTAAGTTTTAACGGTATAGACGTTAGAGGCGGCAATCAGCTCGTTAACCTCTTTCCACGACGAGCGCACAAAGCCGCCGCGGCCACGCGCCTGCTTGAAGCTTTTGGCTTTGTCGGCATCTTCAATGATTGAGGCCCAGGCATCCACCGGATCGCTGTGCTGCACTTTCGCTTCACGCCACATTTTCATCAGGCGTTTACGCATCAGCGGGTATTTCAGGCGGTTGGCGCTGTACAGGTACCAGGAGTAGCTGGCGCCGCGAGGGCAACCGCGTGGTTCGTGGTTTGGCATATCCGGGCGGGTACGCGGATAGTCCGTCTGCTGCATTTCCCAGGTCACCAGACCATTTTTGACGAAAATCTTCCAGCTGCAGGAGCCAGTACAGTTTACGCCGTGGGTGGAGCGCACGACTTTGTCATGCTGCCAACGCTGACGGTAACCATCTTCCCAGTCCCGGTTGGTCTCCAGAAGCTGACCGTGCCCATCGGCAAATGTTTCACCCTTCTGTTTGAAGTAGCGAAACCGGTCCAGAAATTTACTCATCGGATATCTCCTGTGTGGAGCCTGTGGCTCTCTAAATCGACATTGCTGATTTGTGGCGAAGGTAACGCTATGAAAGATGGCGGGAATTGATAACGATCAAGGCGGCTCAGGTCTGTTGAGGAGGGCTTATCTTTCGCTACCCCGAAGGGGGTACGCATCCTTGTTTTGTATATCACTGTTAAACAAGGGTTTTTATTATTCATCGTACAAAAGAGACAGCGTAATTTCACCCCCGGAGTTTTAAGGAGTAGACGATTCTGCTAAGCGACAGGGATCACAGTGCTACCCCCTGGCGAAGGGTTAACGGCTTTGAGTATGTTGTAACTAATGACAGGCAAAAAAAAGCGCGGCACCAGGCCGCGCAAACGGATAATCACAACTTACTTTTTATTAGAATGACGTCCGTATACCAGCCAGGTGATAACCACGCAGGCGATATAGAATACGAGGAACACTTTCATGGCATCGGCCGGGGAACCGGTCAGCTCCAGCGAAATACCAAACGCTTTTGGAATAAAGAACCCGCCAATCGCGCCAATCGCCGAGATAAAGCCCAGCGCCGCCGCAGTGTCGGTGGCCGCTTCACGCATGGCCTGCTGCTCGTCGCCACCCTGCGCTTTGACGCGCTCCATCGTCATTTTACGGAAGATCACCGAGATCATCTGGAAGGTGGACGCACTCCCCAGCCCGGCGGTCAGGAACAGCACCATAAACACCGCGAAGAAGGCGCTAAAGTTGCCGCCCACGCCATTCACCGGCAGGGTCAGGAACAACAGCGCACAGAAAATCGCCATCAGTACAAAGTTAACCAGCGTTACGCGCGTCCCGCCCAGACGGTCGGAAATCATCCCACCGGTTGACCGCGCCAGCGCACCAATAAACGGACCGAAGAAGGCGTAATGCAGGATCTGCACGTCCGGGAACTGGGTTTTCGACAGCATTGCGAACCCGGCAGAGAAGCCGATAAACGAGCCGAACGTTGCCAGATACAGCAGGGCCATGATCCAAAGATGGGCGCGTTTCAGCACCGGCAGCTGTTCGCGCAGCGAGGCTTTCGATGCCGCCAGATCGTTCATGCCGAACCACGCGGCCAGGGTTAATACCACCAGGAACGGTACCCAAATCCACGCCGCGTTCTGCAGGAACAGCAGCGATCCGTCGGCCTGTTCAACGCCCGATCCACCAAACACTGCAAAAATTGAGACCGAAATCACCAGCGGCGCAATCAGCTGCATCACGCTGACGCCCATGTTCCCCAGACCGCCGTTCAGACCCAGCGCCCCGCCCTGCTTCTGTTTCGGGAAGAAGAAGCTGATGTTAGCCATGCTGGAGGCAAAGTTAGCCCCGGCAAAACCGCACAGCAGTGAAATGGTGACGAAAACGCTAAACGGGGTGGTGGTATCCTGCACCGCAAAACCCAGCCACACGCACGGGACGATCATGATCCCGGTACTGAACGCCGTCCAGCGACGACCGCCGAACAGCGGCACCATAAACGCATACGGCACGCGCAGCAGCGCACCTGAAAGCGCAGGTAACGCCGTTAACATAAACAGCTGATCGGTGGTAAATTTGAAGCCCACTTTTGGCAGATTGACCGCCACGGCGCTGAACAGCATCCAGACGCAGAACGCCAGCAGCAGACAGGGAACGGAAATCCACAGATTACGACTTGCTACACGCTGACCACGCTGTTGCCAGAACGCCGGATCTTCCGGACGCCACTCGGTAATCACCGCGCCAGATTCCCTTTCGGGGGAAGTTGAGTGACTCATAGACACCTCTGATTCTTAAAAGTTGGACAAAGATCAGGGTTTTAAGCGGGCGGTAAGTTGATATAAATCAAAGGAAAACGTCACTAATTCAGACGTAAAAACCCGCCATCACCCTAAGTGAGTAGCATTTTCCGCCAGAAAAGGTGTGGTTTTTCACGGTACTGCTCTTTCTGGCTACTCCTCTCCTCCCATTCACCTGGTTAATGGCAATTTGTAGGTAATCCTTTTTGGGTATGGGTATACTCCGGGGTATGCCTGAGAATAGTGCTCCTTCCAGGTCCAGGCATTGTCAGGAGCCAGACTGCTCTATGTTTAAACGCTGTTTTTCACCGCTGACGCTGGTTAATCAACTGGTGCTGATCGTCATGCTGTCCACCGCCATCGGGGTGACGGGGATGGCGATTTCCGGCTGGCTGGTCCAGGGCGTCCAGGGTAACGCGCACGCGATAAATAAAGCGGGCTCACTGCGGATGCAGAGCTACCGGCTGCTGGCGGCGATCCCGCTGTCACCCGCCGATCGGGCGCTGCTGGACGAAATGGAAGTGACTGTCTTCAGCCCGGCGCTGAAAGACGCCGCCCGTCGCGAAAACCAGCAGCCTAAGCTGACGGCGCTGCAGGGCTACTGGCACAGCCAGCTGGAGCCGGGGCTGAAACAGGCGCAAAGCCCCGAGACGGTGGCCGCCGACGTGGCGAATTTTGTCAGCCGTCTGGACGATTTGGTGAGCGCCTTCGACTCCAGCACCGAACAGCGCATCGCGCGGGTGGTGCTGATGCAGCAGCTGATGGCCGTGTTTATGGGCCTGCTGCTGGTGTTTACCATCGTCTGGCTGCGCGCCAGACTGCTCCGCCCGTGGCGACAGCTGCTGGCGGTGGCCCGCGCCGTGACCCAGCGCGATTTTACCCAGCGGGCGCAGGTAAGCGGCCGCAATGAGATGGCGATGCTCGGCGAGGCGCTGAATACCATGTCCGGCGAACTGGCCGAAAGCTATGCCGTGCTCGAGCAGCGGGTGCGGGAAAAAACCGCCGGGCTGGAGCAAAAGAACGAAATTCTCTCCTTCCTGTGGCAGGCCAACCGCCGTCTGCATTCCCAGGTGCCGCTGTGCGAACGGCTCTCGCCGGTGCTGAACGGCCTGCAAAATCTGACCCTGCTGCACGATATTGAGCTGCGCGTGTACGACATGGAAGATGAAGAGAACCACCAGGAATTTACCTGCCAGTCGGATCTGAGCTGCGATGAAAAAGGCTGCCATCTGTGCCCGCGGGAATTGCCTTCCCTCGCCACCAGCGGAACCACGCTGAAGTGGCGACTGGCCGACAATCTGATGCAGTACGGTATTCTGCTGGCGACGCTGCCCGCCGGGCGCCATCTGAGCCACGATCAGCAGCAGCTGGTCGATACGCTGGTGGAGCAACTCACCGCCACGCTGGCCCTCGACCGCCATCAGGAAAAACAGCAGCAGCTGATTGTGATGGAAGAGCGCGCCACCATTGCCCGGGAGCTGCACGACTCTATCGCCCAGTCGCTCTCCTGTATGAAGATGCAGGTCAGCTGCCTGCAGATGCAGGACACCAACCTGCCGGATAACAGCAAACAGCTGCTGAGCCAGATCCGCAACGAGCTGAACACCTCCTGGGTGCAGCTGCGCGAGCTGCTGACCACCTTCCGCCTGCAGCTGACGGAGCCCGGCCTGCGGCCTGCACTCGAGGCCAGCTGTCAGGAATTCAGCGCCCGGCTCGGGTTTGCAATATCCCTCGACTACCAGCTGCCGCCGCGCTTTGTGCCGTCCCATCAGGCCATCCATCTGCTGCAGATTGCGCGCGAAGCGTTAAGCAACGCGCTAAAACATTCCGGGGCGACTGCGGTTGCCCTGACGGTGAGTCATCATGACAATCAGGTCAAACTCACGGTCCGTGATAACGGCTGTGGCGTGCCGGAAAACGCCGAAAGAAATAATCACTACGGCTTAATCATTATGCGCGACCGCGCGCAAAGCCTGCGTGGTGATTGTCAGGTTCGCCGCGGCGAGTCTGGCGGTACCGACGTCACTGTCACCTTCATTCCCGAAAAGCCTCTTTTCACTGCCCAAGGAGAACACCATGTCTAACCAGGAGCCTGCAACAATCCTGTTAATTGACGATCATCCGATGCTGCGCACCGGCGTAAAACAACTTATCAGCATGGCGTCGGATATCACCGTCGTGGGCGAAGCCAGCAACGGTGAACAGGGTATTGAACTGGCCGAAGCGCTGGATCCGGATCTGATCCTGCTCGACCTGAATATGCCGGGGATGAACGGATTAGAAACCCTGGATAAGCTGCGGGAAAAATCGCTCTCCGGGCGCGTGGTGGTATTCAGCGTCTCCAACCATGAAGAAGACGTGGTCACCGCCCTCAAGCGCGGTGCCGACGGCTATCTGCTGAAGGACATGGAGCCGGAAGAACTGCTGAAATCCCTGCAGCAGGCCGCCGCGGGCGACATGGTGCTGAGCGAAGCCCTGACCCCGGTGCTGGCCGCCAGCCTGCGCGCCAACCGCGCCACCTCCGATCGCGACGTCACCCAGCTGACCCCGCGCGAGCGCGATATCCTTAAGCTAATCGCCCAGGGCCTGCCGAACAAGATGATCGCCCGCCGTCTGGACATCACCGAAAGTACGGTGAAAGTGCACGTGAAACATATGCTGAAGAAGATGAAGCTTAAATCGCGCGTGGAAGCGGCGGTATGGGTCCATCAGGAACGTATTTTCTAGTTTAGTTGTCCGGCAGCAGAGCCCAGCGCGGGTCGTCTTCCGGGAACGTCATCAGCGGTGGCGTCAGTGCGAGCGTGATCTCATTGGACGAGACGCGCTGCCCCTCGTCGTCTTCAACCACCACCGACAGGTGCCAGCGGTTGCTCGCCCCCTCACTGCTGTCCCAGGCAGGCAGAATAATGCTCCAGCCCTCACTGCTGTCGGCCTTCGCCGGTGACGTCAGACTCAACGCCTGCACATCCCCCTGCCAGTAGAGCTGCCGCACGCCGTGTCGGCTGCGAATATCCATTTTCAGCACCACCGTTTCACCCGGCTGCAGATCCCACGGCGGCGTCGCCAGCCAGGCCGAGAGCGTCTTCAGCTGACGGAACTCCATCACCGGTAAATTCTGGCGTTCCGGCGGATCGTAGCGGCTACCCCGCAGCGAGCGGCTGTCGGCCACTTCGCTGGCAGAGAGCTGTTTGGTCAGCGGCACGCCAAAGCGGTAGTTGAGCTTCATGCCGAGGTTATTCTGACTGACGCCGCTTTCGCCCTGCTTGTGCGCGGCGGAGAAGGTCACCAGCGGCACCGGGGTATAGTTCAGGCCCAGATTCACCGCCAGCGGATTGTGGTAGCCGGTTCCGGACTGGAACAGATCGACGCTGTCGCCAAAATATTGCTCAAAGCTAACGCTGGTGTTGAGGTGATGATAGAACGGCAGCCAGGCTTTGGCGGTAACGTCATACCCGCGCGCCATTCGCTGCTCCTCGAGGGTCGAGGTGTTGCGCCAGCTGGCTAACGGTTGGTAGTAATTCGCCGACAGACGCAGGTATTCGCCCCAGGCTTCGGCCCCCAGCCCGGCGCGCTGCAGGTTTTCATCCAGCAGGTTGTCGTAAAAGGTGTTGTAACCGAGCAGCCAGCTGCCTGCTACCCAGCGCTGGCCGATGCCCGCATTGCTCACCAGACCGTCGTCCTGCTGGGTCAGCCCGACCTGGCTCCAGGTCAGATACTGGTTATTGTCCTGCCAGGGGATAAACCAGCTGCCGCTGCTGCCGGTAAAGCGTCCTTCGTCATTGACCAGCAGGTTAACGCTGGCGTTCCCCCAGGGCGAAAGCCACGACTCAATATGATGATTCACTTCCTGGCTGACGGCATCCCGCACCTGGCCAAAGGCAAACTGGCGGGCCTGCTCTTCGGCGGTCAGGCCGTTGTCAACCTGACTGGCCTCGCCAAACGCCTTCGCCATCTCCGCGAGGTGCTTTTCGCCCTCGCGCGTGGGTGCCGCCAGACTTAAGTCCGGCAGGCCGTCGCCGTTATTATCAAAGGGGTTTTGCGCCTGCTGCACAAAGGAATTCGGGGCAGCCGAAAGGGTTCCGCTCATCATGAGCAGAAGCAAGACCAGCGGACGCGAGCGAGATAACACAGACATTAACGTCGTAACAGATATCCATTTCAGACATAAAACACCCCTTACCTTAGCGTTTTCTGGAAACAATTACAGCCTTAAGCACAATTTCAGGAATTTACTGAATCCTGAGGGCAATGCGGGGAATGTAGGTCGGGTCAGCGCAGCGCCACCCGACGCTTTTACGCCTTCACGCACAGCATCGCTTTCAGCTCCGGTACG
This sequence comes from Leclercia sp., assembly GCA_049284415.1. GTDB lineage: Bacteria > Pseudomonadota > Gammaproteobacteria > Enterobacterales > Enterobacteriaceae > Enterobacter. The sequence continues at coordinate 128,194 of JBAPXW010000002.1, read as the reverse complement.
CAGGAGCCGCAGTTAGTGCCGCAGCGCAGCTTGCCCCCCAGTGCCGCAGGGGAATCACATCCTTCGGCGATGGCCTGCTGAATCGCCTTTTCGCCAATGCTGAAACAGCTACAGATGATGCGCCCCGGATCAACCTGCTCCCCCGCCCCCTGTCCGTTCAGCAACGCATGGCGCTCAGCGAGCCCGGCGGGTGCCGACGCAAAGGCCGCGGCAATCACCGCATGGGCCAGGGTTGGCAACGCGGTGCCCTCCCAGTACCCCAGCATTAACGTGCCGTCATGCCAGGCCAGCAGGCTGCTACGCTCCCCGGTCTGCGCCACCTGTAACTGCCAGCCGTGCGAGCTGCAGTGGTTCATCAGCCACGTCAGCAGCGGTTTATCCCCCGCGAGGGTCAGACGCGACACGCCGGGTGTGGCCTTACGCCACCAGTTAACCGAGACCGGCAACGTGAGTTCGTCCCGGCTGTAGAGTTCCCCCTGCCAGGCGGGTTGCCAGGGCATCAGCCGTACCGCGGTTTGTTTGCTCTCCGGCTGGCCCGAGTGCGGATCGCAGCGCCCTTCCACCAGCGCATTGATCTTGCCCTGGCGCGAGAAGCAGCTGTTCCAGTGCATCGGGGCAAACAGTTCCCCGGCTCGCTGTCCGTCATTAATCCGCGCCCGGGCAACCATCAGCCCGCGCGCGGAGCTGATGCGGGCCAGCTGGCCGTCCTGCACGCCGAGTCGCGCCGCGTCTTCCGGGGAGACGTCCACCGTCGGCTCGTCGCGGTGCTGCATCAGCCGGGGTACATAGCCGGTGCGGGTCATGGTGTGCCACTGATCGCGTATACGCCCGCTGTTGAGAATAAAAGGATACAGCGCGTCCGGCGTTGCACCGTGTTCCTGCGGAGTGACCGGCACCCGGCGGGCGCGGGTCAGCGCCTCGCGGTCAATCGGCCACTGCCAGGGGGTGAGATCGTCCCACTCCGCACGGGTCAGCTGCGCCAGGTCTGCCAGGTTAAACGCCCGTTCGCCGTGGTTTTCAAAGGCTGACAGCGCGGCGTGTTCGGCAAAAATGGCATGGGGATGATCCCAGGCAAAGGCCGCGCCGTGCCCCAGCTGCTCTGCGATGCGGGCGATAATCCACCAGTCGGCTTTCGCCGCACCCGGTGCGGGCAGGAAGGCGCGCTGGCGCGAGATCCGCCGTTCGGAGTTAGTGACCGTGCCGTCTTTTTCGCCCCAGCCGAGGGCCGGAAAGCGAATATGGGCGAAGCGGCTGGTGTCAGTATCGCGCATCACCTCAGAGACCATCACCAGCGGACAGGCGGCCAGCGCCTGGCACACCGCATGGCTGTCGGGCAACGATACCGCCGGGTTGGTACCCATGATCCACACCGCTTTCACCTCGCCGCGGGCGATGGCGTCGAACAGTTCCACCGCCATCAGCCCCGGGGTCTGCGCCAGCCGCTCGGTGCCCCAGAAACGGGCCACCCGGCTGAGATCGTCCGGGGTAAAGTTCATGTGCGCCGCCAGCTGATTTGCCAGCCCGCCCACTTCGCGCCCGCCCATCGCATTCGGTTGTCCGGTCAGCGAAAACGGCCCGCAGCCATCGCGACCTATTTTGCCGCTCGCCAGATGGACGTTGATGATCGCATTACACTTGTCGCTGCCGCTGGCGGACTGATTGATGCCCATCGTGTACAGGGTGACCGCGCGCGGGGCGGCGATAAACCAGGCGTAAAAGGTCGCGATATCTTCTTCCGCGAGGCCGCAAAATGCCGCCACCCGCGCCAGCGGCCAGTCGCGGGCCAGCTGCCGGGCATCGCCCTCTTCGCCGTCAATGGCGTTCAGCAGGCCAACAAACAGCCCGGCGTCGCTGCCGGGCGTCAGGGCCAGATGCAGATCGGCGATGTCGCAGGTGGCAGTGCGCCTGGGGTCGATCACCACGACTTTCATCTGTGGATGGTTGGCCCGCGCCTGCACCAGCCGCTGATAAAGCACCGGATGGGTCCACGCAGCGTTGGAGCCCACCAGCACTACCAGATCGGTCTGTTCAATGTCTTCATAGCTGCACGGGACAATGTCTTCGCCGAAGGCGCGCTTGTAGCCCACCACCGCCGAGGACATGCACAGCCGGGAGTTGGTGTCGATATTCGCCGCGCCGATAAAGCCTTTCATCAGCTTATTGGCGGCATAGTAATCTTCGGTCAGCAGCTGGCCCGAGGCGTAAAACGCCACCGCCTGCGGGCCGTAAGTATCGATGATCGCGCCCAGCCGCTCGCCCGCCGTCTGTAGCGCCTGAGCCCAGCTGACCGGCTGGTCGTCGACTTCCGGCTGCAGCAGACGACCGGCCAGGCCGGTGGTCTCCCCTAACGCCGAGCCCTTCACGCACAGGCGGCCCAGATTAGCCGGATGGCTATCGTCGCCGCGCACGCTCACTTCACCCGCGTCAACCCGGGCGATCACCCCGCAGCCAACGCCGCAGTAGGGACAGGTGGTCCAGGTTTCGCTCATGAGGCCTCCGCGCGCATCACCAGTTCTTCGCTGCCCACCAGCACCCGGTCGCCGTCAATTTTCACCGGCCAGGCACGCACTGCCACTTCACCGGTCTCGAACTGACGTCCGTCGCGCAGGCGGATCCGCGTTTTGTACAGCGGGGAGATCACCACCGGCTCGCCGCCCGCATCCCCGAGAATGCCGCGCGACAGCACGCTGGCATCATTGCCCGGCTCGCGATCTTCGAGGGCATAAATCGCCTTACCAAAGCGGAACAGCGCAATCTGCTGCTGGCCCAGTCGGGCGCCAATCCCGGCCTGCTCGGGGATCTCTTCCACGGTGCAGACGTCCTGCCAGCGTTTGTTGGTCGTCGGCTCCGCGTCGCTGCCCAACGTGCGGAACTGCGCCAGACGGTCAGGGTCCTGCAGGGTGGTTTGCCATTCGCACTGGTAAGTTTCCACAACGCGGGCCATCTCCTGCTCCAGCTCATCGGCAAGGCCGAGGCTGTCGTCGATAATCACCTCGCGCAGGTAGTCCAGACCGCCTTCGAGGTTATCCATCCAGGTGCTGGTGCGCTGCAGGCGGTCGGCGGTGCGGATGTAGAACATCAGGAAGCGGTCGACGTAGCGCAGCAGCGTGGCGTCATCGAGATCGCTGGCAAACAGATCCGCATGGCGCGGCTTCATGCCGCCGTTACCGCAGAGGTACAGGTTCCAGCCCTTGTCGGTGGCAATCACCCCCACGTCTTTGCTCTGGGCTTCGGCGCACTCGCGGGTGCAGCCCGACACCGCCATCTTGATCTTATGCGGCGCGCGCAGCCCCTTGTAGCGGTTCTCGAGGGTGACGGCCAGCCCGGTAGAGTTCTGTACCCCGTAGCGACACCAGGTCGATCCGACGCAGGATTTCACCGTGCGCAGGGATTTACCGTAGGCGTGACCGGTTTCGAATCCGGCGTCGATCAGCAGCTGCCAGATCTCCGGCAGTTGCTCCAGCCGGGCGCCAAACAGGTCGATACGCTGCCCGCCGGTGATTTTGCTGTACAGCTGATAACGCTTGGCGATCTGACCGATGGCGATCAGCCCGTCGGCAGACACTTCCCCCGCCGCCATCCGCGGCACAATCGAGTAGGTGCCGTCTTTCTGGATATTGGCAAAGAAGCGGTCGTTGGTGTCCTGCAGCGGCAGATGGGCTGGTTTCAGCAGGTATTCGTTCCAGCACGAGGCCAGCACCGACCCGACCAGCGGCTTACAGATCTCGCACCCGTGACCGTGCCCGTAGCGGCTAATCAGCTGGTCAAAGGTATGGATGCGGTTGACACGCACCAGGTGGTAGATCTCCTGGCGCGAATACGCGAAGTGTTCGCAGATATCCTTCTTCACTTCCACGCCCTGGGCGGCAAGCTGGAACTCCATCACCTGTTTGACCAGCGCGGTACAGCCTCCGCAGCCGGTGCCCGCTTTGGTGCACTGTTTAACCGCGCCGATCTCGCTGGCGCCGTTGCTGACCGCCAGGCAGATATCGCCCTTGCTGACGTTGTGACAGGAGCAGATCTGCGCGCTGTCCGGCAAGGCCGCCACGCCCAGCGCTTTCGGCGCGCTACCGGCGACGGCGGGCAGGATCAGGGTTTCTGGATCTTTCGGCAGGCTGATGTCGTTGAGCATCATCTGCACCAGGGTGGCGTATTCGCTGGCATCCCCCACCAGCACGCCGCCGAGCAGGGTTTTGCCGTCGGCGCTGACCACGATTTTTTTGTAGATCTGCTGCGGGCCGTGCGTCCACTGGTAGCTCTGGGAGCCCGGTGTGCGGCCGTGGGCATCGCCGAACGAGGCCACGTCCACGCCGAGCAGCTTCAGTTTGGTGCTCATGTCTGCGCCCGCAAAGGCGTTGGCTTCTCCGGCCAGGGCGGCGCTGGCCACCCGCGCCATCTGGTAGCCGGGGGCCACCAGGCCGTAAATTTTACCGTCCCAGAGGGCACATTCTCCGATGGCAAAAATGTCTTCATCAGAGGTGCGGCACTGGTTGTCAATACCGATCCCGCCGCGCTCACCAAGCTGCAGGCCACATTCGCGGGCCAGCGCATCCTGCGGGCGGATCCCGGCAGAGAACACCACCATGTCGGTCGCCAGCTCGCTGCCATCGGCGAAGCGCAGCACCATTCCGCTGTCGGTCTGCGCGATCTCAGTGGTGGCTTTGCTGGTGTGCACACCCACCCCGAGGGCTTCGATTTTACGTCGCAGCATCGCCGCGCCGTCGTTATCCAGCTGCACCGCCATCAGGTTCGGGGCAAACTCCACCACGTGGGTCTCCATCCCGAGCTGTTTCAGGGCGTTGGCGGCTTCGAGCCCCAGCAGCCCGCCACCGATTACCACCCCGGTGCGTGAATTTTTGGCGTGAGCCGCAATGTGGTCGAGATCGTCCAGCGTGCGGTAGACAAAGCAACCCGCCAGCTCGCGTCCCGGCACCGGCGGCACAAACGGGTAGGAGCCGGTCGCCATCACCAGTTTATCCCAGTGGGTTTCGTGCCCGCCTGCGGTGCGTACCACGCGCGCCTCGCGGTCGATCGCCACAATTTGCTGGGACAGGCGCAGCTCGATGCCGTTATCGGCAAAGAAATCCCCCGCCACCATCGACAGCGAGTCGGCGCTGCGTCCGGCAAAGTATTCCGAAAGATGGACCCGGTCATAGGCGGCATAACGCTCTTCGCCGAAGACCACGATCTGGTATTGCTGATGAAGATTGCGGTTTACGCAATCTTCAAGAAAATGGTGGCCGACCATACCGTGCCCAACCACCACCAGAGTAGGTTTTGTCATAGCGTTCTGTCCTGCAACCTGCGGCTGCGTAGTGAATCGATCGAATAGCCAGTCCGTCTGAGCGGGCTCTGGCGTAGCCAGTAAATCAGTGAGGGTGGCCGCGCTGCGGCAATCCCCCATCAGCAGCACGCCTGCCAGCGTGCCGTTTCGGATCAGTAAGCGGCGATAGTGGCGGGTAAGCGGATCCCAGCTGGTCCACACCGCATCGTCAGCCTGGGCGTTCACCTGCCCGGCGCTGAACAGCTCAACCCCGGTGACTTTCAGGCGCATGCCGCCTTCGCTCGGGGTAAATGGAGTAACGCTGTCACCGGCCAGCCGGGCGGCGAGGATCTCCGCCTGCGCCAGGCAGGGTGCCACCAGGCCCCAGATCTGGCCGTTAATTTCGCAGCACTCGCCGATGGCGCTGATGCCGCGTAACCCGGTGCGCATCTGGTCATCCACCAGAATGCCGCGTCCGCACGGCACCCCGCTGGCCTGCGCCAGGGCCATGTTCGGCGTGACGCCGGTCGCCAGCAGCACCCGGCTGGCGACAAGCGTGCGGCCGCTGGTGAGGGTCACGCTGTCGGCGGTGATTTGCGTCAGCCCGGCGTTCAGCTCGCAGCGGATCCCGCGCGCGTCGAGCGCCTGCTCCAGCAGCAAACCGGCCTGCTGGTCGAGCTGCTGTTCCATCAGCCACGGGCCGCGATGGATTAAAGTGACATTGTCACATTGAAGCTGGAGCGCCGCCGCCGCTTCCACCCCCAACACCCCGCCGCCCAGCACCACCGCCGGACCGGGCGTGGCGAGAATGGCGTTCACGTCATCGAGCGTGCGAAAAGTGAAGACATTGGGCAGCTGGCTGCCGGGGATCGGCGGCACAAAAGGCTGGGATCCGGTGGCAAATACCAGCTCATCCCACGCCAGTTCACGGCGGTCGGTGCTGAGCGTCCGCGCTGCAACATCCACCGCCTGCACCCGCTCGCCGCACAGCACCGTTACCCCGCGCTGGCGATACCATTCGTCATCGTGCAGGCGAATGGCAGCGACGTTTTTTTCGCCCCCCAGCACCGGTGAAAGCTGAATGCGGTTGTAGGCAGGCACCCGCTCGTCGCCAATCACCGTGATGGCGAAGCGGCCCGGCGCGCGGTCGGTCAACGCGGCGATCAGCCGCGTTGCCGCCAACCCGTTTCCAATGATGACCAGGCGCATGGGGTGCTCCTCAGGCCGCTTTCGGCTGTTTTTCGTAGAGGAAATGCAGGATCTGCTGACGCATATGGTGATAGCGGCTGTCTTCTGCCAGCTGCACCCGGTTGCGCGGGCGCGGCAGATCGACGCGCAATATCTCACCGACCGTCGCCGCCGGGCCGTTGGTCATCATCAGCACCCGATCCGAGAGCAGCACCGCTTCATCCACGTCGTGGGTGATCAGCACGATGGTGGTGTTCAGCTCCTGCTGGATTTTCATCACCGAATCCTGCAGATGGGCGCGGGTCAGGGCGTCGAGCGCGCCAAACGGCTCGTCCATCAGCAATACTTTTGGCTTCATCGCCAGCGCGCGGGCAATGCCGACGCGCTGCTTCATGCCGCCGGAAATCTCGCCAGGACGTTTGTGGATGGCGTGCCCCATCTGCACCCGATCGAGGTTGTGCTCGATCCACTCCCGGCGCTCCGCTTTGCTCATGCTGCGGCGGAACACCTGATCCACCGCCAGCGCCACGTTGTCGAAGCAGGTCAGCCACGGCAGCAGGGAGTGGTTCTGGAATACCACCGCCCGCTCCGGGCCAGGCCCGGCGATTTCGCGGTTGTCGCAAAGCAGCCCGCCCTCGGTGGGCAAGGTGATGCCCGCGATCAGGTTCAGCAGCGTTGACTTGCCGCAGCCGGAGTGACCAATCAGGCTGACGGTCTCCCCTTCGTGAATATCAAATGAGACGTTCTGCAGCGCCAGAAACTCGCCGCTGGCGGTGGAAAAACGTTGGCTGACGGCCTGGACCTGAATTAATGGTTTCATGTGCGCTCCTTATTTTTCCTGCCAGCTGAAACGACGGGCGATCAGCATCAGCCCCTGCTCCAGCAGTAAACCGACCACCCCGATAATGACGATGGCGATGAGAATGTTTTCAACGTTGAGGTTGTTCCACTCGTTCCAGATCCAGAAGCCGATCCCCAGCCCCCCGGTGAGCATCTCTGCCGCGACGATCACCAGCCAGGCGATGCCGATGGAGAGACGCACCCCGGTCAGCACCGCAGGCAGCACCGCCGGGAACAGAATGCGGCGCATCACCGTCCACTCCGAGAGCTGCAAGACCCGCGCCACGTTGAGGTAATCTTCAGGAATGCGGCGTACCCCTTCGGCGGTGTTAATCACCATCGGCCAGATCGAGCAGATAAAAATGGTCCAGCTGGAGGCGGGTTCCGCTTTCTGGAACAGCAGCAGGCCAATCGGCAGCCAGGCCAGCGGGCTGACCGGGCGCAGGAGCGCAATCAGCGGGTTAAACATGCGGGCCAGAAAGGTGAAACGGCCGATCAGGAACCCCAGCGGAATACCGACCAGCGCCGCCAGGCCAAAGCCGATGGCCACGCGCTGCAGGGAAGCCAGCACGTTCCAGCCCACCCCCATGTCGTTTGGCCCGTCGCGGTAGAACGGATCGGCAAACAGCGTGAGGGCCGAATCGAGGGTGCTGAGCGGCGTCGGAAAGCCTTTGCTGTTCAGCGCGGCCAGCTGCCAGGCCAGCACCAGCAGCCCCAGACCGAGCACCGCCGGGATCAGCCGCTGCAGCAGGGCATTGATCTGCCGGGCGAAGGCCGGTGCGCGACGGCGTACCTGAACCGGCGGCAAAGTGATGACTTCACCGCTGACCGGCGCGGCGGGTGCCGCTTTGGTGTTTACTTTTTTCATATCAGGCCCCTGTACGGTGAATGGCAAAACTGTTGGCGTACGCTTGCGGATCGGTCCCGTTCCAGACGGTGCCGTCCATCAGGCGGCTGCTGCGCAGCGGTGACGAAGGTGTTGAAATCCCCCCCACCGCGGTGGCGGCGTCCTGCCAGATATCGGTGCGGTTGATGCGTCTGGCGATGGCGGCGTAATCCGGGTCGGTTTTCAGCAGACCCCAGCGGCGGAACTGAGTTAAGAACCACATGCCGTCGGAGTGCCACGGGTAGCTGACCGCTCCCTCGCCGAAGAAGCGAATCGGGTTGGCATCCTGCCAGCGATCGCCGACGCCGTTGTCGTACTCGCCCAGCATGCGCCCGGTGAGGTACTGCTCTTTGGTGTTGAGCCAGGCGCGACGCGCCAGCAGCTGGGCGGTTTCCTGCTTGTTTTGCGGCGAGGCGTCGATCCAGCGCTGCGCCTCCAGCAGGGCGCTGACCAGCGCCCGGGCCGTGTTCGGGTGGCTCTCGACCCACTCCTGGCGGGTACCGAGGATTTTTTCCGGATGCTCTGGCCATACCGATTGGGAGGTGGCGGCGGTAAAACCGATCCGGTCATTGATGGCGCGGGCGTTCCACGGCTCACCGACGCAGAAGCCAACCATGTTGCCGATGCGCATGTTCATCACCATCTGCGGCGGCGGCACCACCACGGTGCGCACGTCGTCGAACGGATTGATGCCCGCGCTTGCCAGCCAGTAGTAGAGCCACATGGCGTGGGTGCCGGTCGGGAAGGTATGGGCGAAGGTGTAGCTGCCCGGCGCCTGCTGTCCAATCAGCTTTTTCAGCCCCTCGACGTCGCGCACGCCCTGCTGCGCCAGCTCGCTCGAGAGGGTGATCGCCTGCCCGTTCTGGTTGAGGGTCATCAGGTTCGCCATCTGCTTAGGCTTCCCGGCGATCCCCAGCTCCAGCCCGTACAGCAGGCCGTAAAGAATGTGTGCAGCGTCGAGCTCTCCGGCCACCAGCTTGTCGCGAACGGCGGCCCAGCTGGCCTCTTTGGTTGGTACCAGGGTAAAGCCGTATTTTTTATCGAACCCTTTATACGCCGCGATTGCCAGCGGCGCGCAGTCGGTCAGCGGGATAAAGCCGACGCGCACGGTATCGAGCTCCGGTTTATCGGAGCCTGCGGCCCATGCGGTCTGCATCAGGCCCGGCAACATCATTGCCCCGCCTGCCAGCGCGCTGGCCTGTAAGAAACGCCGTCTTGTCCATTCCACCATGCTCACTCCCGAAAAAAATGCCAAAAAAAAGCGCCCGGCAGTGCCGAAGCACTGCAGGACGCCTTTATCCTCAAGACTGACGCACCGCCGTTGGCGCGCCGTCTAAAATTGTTAATTAACTAATGCAAAGGTGATGCCAGCTTTTAAATCCTTCCCCGGCGGGCTTTTTCTGCCTGCGGGCAGGTAAAACGCACCCGAACCATGCAAGCGTTGCCCGTCCGCAGTGCAACTAGCCTTTCGAGGTCTCCTGCCACAGGGCCTTCACCGTCAGCAACGCCCGGGCGATATCCACCATCCGTTGATTTTTATCCATCGCCATTTTGCGCAGCTGGCACCAGGCCTGCTCCTCGCTCATCTGCTGATGGGTCATGAGCACGCTTTTGGCTTTATCGATCACCTTGCGCTCCTCCAGCGTGTCGCGCATCGAAGCCAGCTGGCGGGAGAGTTGTTCGATCTCGCGCGCCTGCTGACGCACCAGCGGCAGGAGCGGCTTTTGCGGATACAGCGCCAGAGGTTCATCTGCCAGCGGCTCTTCTGCCGGGTAGTCGTCCGCCCGGCTAATCAGCGCGTCGACCGCCAGCATCAGGTCGGCGATCTGCAGCTCTTCGAGGGTGCGCAGCTGCTCCAGCCGCGCGGTTTGCAAAGAGAACCAGTGCAGGGCCAGCACGCCCTTGTCCGCCGCGGGCTGACGGGTGCAGGCCAGCCGCCGCAGCTGTTCGGTCTCGGCCCCCGGCACGCTGAGGGTATAGTGATCGTGCAGTGCGGCAGGCGTCAGGGAGAGAAAGATCTCGAAGCAGGCCTGCTGCCCGTCGATGCGATCCACCAGGGTCTGGCGCATCTCATCGCTGAAAAAGCCCTGGGTAAAACCGATCGCCCCCAGCGCCCGCTCCTGCCCCACCAGCTCTTTGCCCTGCATCAGGCTGTAGAGCGCGACAAATCTGCCCGCGATTTGCGGATCGTCAATGCTGTCATTGAGCTGCGGCACGATACTGAGCAGGTTGCGCAGCGTGCGGCTGTAGTGTTCCATCGCCGTGGCGGCGGGCATCGAGCAGGCGGTGATGGCCTCGCGAAGCGCAGGCAGTTGCTCCAGGCTTTGCAGGGCGCTGGCGACGCGTTCGCACAGGGTGCTGCTGGCCATCAGCGGCGTACCCAGCGCATGGTGCAGGGCCTGCAGCTGATCGTCGACCAGCGCGCGGCTGGCCTTACACTCCAGGGCATACAGAGTACCCTGCGAGCAGAGCCAGATGTTCGATGCCCCGCGCTCGCACTGGAGCATATGCGCCAGATGGCTAATCCGGCTCACCAGCGTGCCGAGCTGCGCCAGTTTACAAAGCTGCTGTTTGCGCATCAGTCTGGCGTGCTGGAACCATTCAGTGGCGCCGGGTAGACGGCCAGTGATTATCGTCATGCTTACTCTCCCGGGTCAGTGTGTTAAACAGAAGTAAGCAATATTCATGCCTTTTCAACTATCAGGAGTCAAAATGCAGAAGATCGTGATTGTCGCCAACGGTGCGGCCTACGGCAGCGAGTCGTTATTCAACAGCCTGCGGCTGGCCATCGCCCTGCGCGAGCAGGAAGATGCGCTCGATTTACGCCTGTTTTTAATGTCCGATGCGGTGACCGCCGGGCTGCGCGGGCAGAAACCGGCCGAGGGCTATAACATTCAGCAGATGCTGGAGATCCTGACGGCGCAAAATGTGCCGGTGAAGCTGTGCAAGACCTGCACCGACGGGCGTGGGATCAGCGCCCTGCCGCTGATTGACGGGGTTGAAATCGGCACCCTGGTGGAGTTGGCGCAGTGGACGTTGGCCGCCGATAAATTATTAACATTTTAATAATTTCCAAAAGAATATATTTTTTGCTTATGACCGCGGTTCCAGCATCAAGTTTACCTGCTCATTGCCGATAGGCTTTGTATTCTCATTCAGCAGGTATTTCTCTATGTTCAGGTCAATTCGCGCTCGTATTATCGCGGCGACAGTCGGTTGTCTGGTCGTCGCCCTCTTTCTTAATACCGTCATTAATTTCCAGGTAACGCGCGAGGACAACCAGCAGTCGCAGCGCGATATGCTGGCCAGCACCCGCGCCAGCCACAGCCTGGCGATCGGCGACTGGGTCAACAGCAAGATGATGGTGATCAACTCCCTGCAGAGCGTGGCCCTGAGCGACGATCCGGTGCCGATGTTCAAACAGCTGGCGCAGGCGGGCGGGTTTATTAACGTCTACGTTGGCTATGCCAGCAAAACGGCAAAATTCTCTGAACCTGCCGGGGTGCCTGACGATTACGATCCCACCATCCGCCCGTGGTATCAGCAGGCCGCCAAAGAAGGTCGCCCGGTGGTCACTGCCCCGTATGTCGATACCGGCACCAAAAAACTGGTGGTCACCTTCGCCGTACCGGTGAAAGAGAACGGCGAGCTGAAAGCGGTGCTGGCGGGTGATGTGGCAATGGACAACGTGATCGCTAACGTGCAGGGCATCCACCCGACGCCGGCCAGCAGCGGTTTGCTGATCGACAGCGACGGCACGGTGATTGCTGCCAACGATCCGGCCCTGACGCTGAAGCGATTTAACGACGTCATCAGCGACGTGGATCTCGATGCTCTGAAACGCGGCGACAGCGTGGTGGGTCAGTTTAACGGGGTGACCAAAACCTTCGCCGCCGCGCCGATTGCCGGTACCCAGTGGCAGCTGATAGTGGCCCTCGACAGCGCCGATGCGACTGCGGGGATGCGCACGCTGGTGAAGGCCTCGGGTCTGTCGCTGGCGATCCTGGTCCTGCTTAGCGGGGCGGTGGTCCACTTTGTGATTGCCCGCCTGCTGAAAAGACTGTCTGAGATCCGCGATGCGATGCACGCCATTGCCAACGGCACTAACGATCTCTCCCAGCGTCTGCCGGAAAAAGGCGACGACGAGGTGGCACAGATCGCCCATGCGTTTAACGCCTTCAGCGACAAGCTGTCGGTGGTGATGGTGCAACTGCGCGACGCCAGCGCCTCGGTGAAAAATGCCGCCCAGGAGATTGCCGCCGGGAACCGGGATCTCTCCGGCCGTACCGAGCAGGCCGCCTCCAGCCTGCGCGAAACCGCCAGCGCCGTAGAGCAGATCACCGCCTCGGTGGCCCAGTCAACCGAATCGGCGGCGGTAGCGAACGAACAGGCGGGAAAAGCTTCCGAAGCGGCAACCCGCGGCGGCAGCGTGGTATCCCAGGCGATCACCACCATGCAGTCGATTGAGGCCGCCTCAACCAAAATTGGCGACATCACCAGCGTGATCGACGGTATTGCCTTCCAGACCAACATTCTGGCCCTTAACGCCGCCGTTGAAGCCGCGCGCGCGGGCGAACAGGGTCGCGGCTTTGCGGTGGTGGCGGGCGAAGTGCGCAGTCTCGCCAGCCGCAGCGCCCAGGCGGCCAAAGAAATCAAAACCCTGATTGATTCCACCACCAACAGCGTGGCAACCGGTTCGCGCTACGTCCATCTGGCCGGACAGAGCATGGATGAGATCGTCACCAGCATCGGCAGCATGTCGGGGATCATGCGGGAAATTACCGTCGCCACCAGCGAGCAGATGAAAGGTATTCAGGAGATTAACCGGGCGGTGACCCACCTCGACGGCATGGTGCAGCAGAACGCCGAGCTGGTGGTGCAATCCGCCGCCGCGGCCAGCGCTCTGCAGGGTCAGGCGGGGGAGCTCGCTGAAACCGCCGGACATTTCCGCATTTAATGTCAACTCACTGCCTGAAAGCCGTGTAATGCGGCGTCAGCTGAAAGCTTTCAGGCATATTGTCATTTTTGTTTAAGGGTTATGACATTTTTTGATCAAAATCAGCATCGGTTGCCTTCCCCTTTGGTGTTATGTCATGAGCGAATTGTGAACAACATCACGCTCAGGATTAGCCGCAAGGAGAGCGTTGTTTCCAGAAACGGGGTAAAAAATGGCACTGGTGAAAGCAAGTTTGAAATTGTTTGGTGGGGATACGGTGGTGGTGCGTTGCTCAGAGCGTTGTCATATTCATCTGATGAACCACAAAGCGCCGCGCAAAACGCAGGCGGATATTTTAAGCGTTGAGGATCGGGACAACGCGTGGCTTACGGTGCCGTATACCGGCACCTGGGAAGTGCTGATCGACAGCCACAGTCAGTCGCTCGAGCATTCGATTAGCTTCGTCGCCGCGTAACAATACTCGCCCGGTGTGCCGCAAGGTCACCGGGCATTATTTCAGGCAAAGCCCGCGCGCAGTGGCGTCTCGGGCAGGCTACCTTCCAGTAAAGCCCGCACTTTCGACACCAGCTCATTCAGACAATCATCCTGCATACCGAGGCGCGTCAGCTCCTGATCGAGTGAGAACAGGTACTGGGCATTGGTGCCAAGCGGCCCGCTGGCGGCGGCGATCAGCGGCGCAATCACCTGCGTGCGCGTATCGGCTTCAAACAGCGGATGGCGCGGATCCATAATAAAGACCAGCGCGTTGACGGTGCGTCCGTCGTCGAGATCCAGCTTGCACCAGCTCGGCATATAGCAGCCGGTGATCATTTCACGCTTCCACAGCAGGGCCAGCTCCTCTTCCAGCGTCGCATCCGGCAGGCGATAGGCCACCCCCGTGGTGCGTCCGCCCTCTTTCAGGGCAAGCATCCGGCCTGGCTGACAGGCGCTGCCGCGTCCGGCGGTCAGGCGCAAACAGAATGCGCGATGCCAGCCCGGCAGCGTCCCGGTGGCGGACTCTTGATAGTCCAGCGCCGGGTTCCACATCAGCGAACCATAACCAAAGAGCCACACGGGACCGGCGTCCGGACGGCACGCCAGCGTTGCCGCCAGCGACGCTGCACGCTGTTCAGCCGACCAGAGCAGCGACTCTTCAATATCACCAAAGGCCGTTTTACAGTCGGCCTTCATCAGAAAATCACGCGTAATCATAGTGCACCTCTGCCACTGCTTGCTTCCCTGCGATACCTTTATATGAACCTTCCAGGTCTTTTTACTGCTCAATTAGAAAGCAGTTACAGTGACGATATGCAATAAACCGGCCGCATGCAACTCAGAGGAAAAATAACCGCCTTAAATATCAAATTGCAGGCGGCTAACTATTGAGCCTGATTTAATCAGCGGGCTACTTCTTCTTGTGCCATTTGTCGTCGTCCCCCTTTTCGTAGTCGTGCTTCACGGCCGCCCAGGCCACGCGGTGCGCGGTCTCCTCCCGGCTGGCATCGTCCCGTCGATCGTCTTTATCTTTATACTGATCCCAGGCGCTGTTGAAGGCTTCTTTGTAGATCTCCTGCGCATGCGCGGGCAACACGTGCTGGACACTGTCGGGTAAATCGCTTTTCGTTTTGTATGGCATTGCAAACCCCTCTTTTTAATCACTTAATAAGTGTGGTTCACAATGCTGACGGCTTCCAGCTTTAAGAATAAACGGATTTATCCGTTTTATAATTCACTGTTATTAAGGATATATTTAACAAAAATGTCTTATTATGGCTCACTCAACGCATAAAACCGCCAAACCGTAAATTCAGGTAAAAGGTAAACAGAAATTAACGCGAATCTGTTAATTTAACGTTCCGCTTTTTCTATCTATAATTACAAGCACCTGCATACATGGAGAATCACATGACAACCACACACGAGACGGTGAAAACCCGTCATAAGGAGACGTCTCTCATTTTCCCGCTGCTGGCGCTGGCGGTGCTTTTCTTCTGGGGAAATAGCCAGACGCTGCCAGTGGTCATCGGCATTAACATCCTTGCCCTTATCGGTATTTTGAGTAGTGCTTTTAGCGTTGTGCGCCATGCTGACGTGCTGGCCCACCGCCTCGGCGAACCCTACGGTTCCCTGATTTTAAGTCTCTCTGTCGTTATTCTGGAAGTGAGCCTCATTTCTGCCCTGATGGCGACCGGCGACGCAGCCCCGACCCTGATGCGCGACACCCTTTATTCAATCATCATGATTGTCACCGGCGGTCTGGTTGGCTTCTCGCTGCTGCTCGGTGGGCGTAAATTTGCGACCCAGTATGTGAATCTGTTTGGCATTAAACAGTATCTGATTGCCCTCTTCCCGCTGGCGATTATCGTGCTGGTGTTCCCGATGGCGCTGCCCGGAGCCAACTTTACGACCGGTCAGGCCCTGCTGGTGGCGCTGATTTCGGCGGCGATGTACGGCGTGTTTTTGCTGATTCAGACCAAAACGCACCAGAGCCTGTTCGTGTATGAGCATGAAGATGAAGGCGACGACGATGACCCGCATCACGGCAAACCGTCGGCGCACAGCAATCTGTGGCACTCGATTTGGCTGATCGTGCATCTGATTGCGGTTATCGCCGTCACCAAAATGAATGCGGCACCGCTGGAAACGCTGCTGACAGAGCTGAATGCGCCGGTGGCCTTTACCGGCTTCCTGGTCGCGCTGCTGATCCTCTCCCCGGAAGGACTGGGTGCACTGCGGGCGGTGCTGAACAATCAGGTGCAGCGCGCCATGAACCTGTTCTTTGGTTCGGTGCTGGCCACCATCTCCCTGACCGTTCCGGTGGTGACGCTGATTGCCTTCCTGACCGGCAATGAGCTGGTGTTTAGCCTGGGTGCTCCGGAGATGATTGTAATGGTCGCTTCGCTGGTGCTGTGTCAGATTTCGTTCTCCACCGGGCGCACCAATGTGCTGAACGGTGCGGCGCACATGGCGCTGTTTGTGGCGTATCTGATGACGATATTTGCCTAGCCGGGCATTATCAGGCATAAAAAAACCCGCCGAGGCGGGTTTTTTCATTCATGATGATCAGTTGCTGGTATCCAGCTCTTCAAAATTTTTGACCAGGTCGTCAATCGCTTTGATCTGCTTCAGGAACGGTTCCAGCTTAGCCAGCGGCAGCGCGGACGGGCCGTCGCATTTCGCGTTGGCCGGATCCGGGTGAGCTTCGATAAACAGCCCCGCCAGACCGGTCGCCATACCCGCACGCGCCAGCTCTGCAACCTGCGCACGACGACCGCCAGAGGCGGCGCCAAACGGATCGCGGCACTGCAGGGCGTGGGTGACGTCGAAGATCACCGGGGACTGGTTTGACACGTTCTTCATCACACTAAAGCCCAGCATATCCACAACCAGGTTGTCATAACCGAAGTTAGCCCCACGGTCGCAGAGGATCACTTTGTCGTTACCGCCTTCGATAAACTTGTCGACAATGTTACCCATCTGACCAGGGCTGACGAACTGTGGTTTTTTGACGTTGATGACCGCACCGGTCTTCGCCATCGCTTCGACCAGATCGGTCTGGCGGGCGAGGAACGCAGGCAGCTGGATCACGTCAACCACGTCAGCTACCGGCTGCGCCTGGCTGGCTTCGTGAACGTCGGTGATGATCTTCACGCCAAACGTCTGCTTCAGCTCCTGGAAAATCTTCATCCCCTCTTCCAGGCCCGGGCCACGGTAAGAGTGAATAGAGGAGCGGTTGGCTTTGTCAAAAGAGGCCTTAAACACATACGGGATCCCCAGCTTCTGGGTGACGGTCACGTAGTGTTCGCAGATGCGCATCGCCAGATCGCGGGATTCCAGAACGTTCATGCCGCCAAACAGCACGAACGGCAGGTCGTTCGCGACGTTGATATCGCCAATGCTAACCACTTTTTGTTTCATAGGATCGCCTTATTCAGGGGTGAATCGGAATTAAGATTAATGCAACGTAATCTGTTTATGCGCGATGGAGTTAATCTGCGCGCGAATCATCTCGCTGATCGGATCTTCCGGACACTGCTCAACGAAATAGTTCAAATCAGTCAGCGCCACGTGATCGCACTCCAGCTGGACATAGATCAGGCCGCGGTCGCGGATTTCGTACGGATCTTCCGGGTTAAACTGCAGCAGCACCTCGCTGGCGCGTAACGCCAGCTCCATCTGCCGCTCTTCCATCAGCGCAGATTTTAAGGTGTCCAGCAGCTTGCGCACCACTTCGGCGTTGTCCGCTTCGTCCAGATCTTCATTGAACAGCTCAGCCACCGGGCTGATATTGCCCTTCAGCCAGACGTCCAGGGTGTGTTCATCGAGGGTGTCGCCGTTGAATGGGTTGATTAACCACATTTCTCCGTCGAGCCACTCGGCGCGCAGCAGCATCTGCGTCGGGAAGATGACCGGCACCAGCGGGATATCCAGACGGTGCGCTACCCACAGCAAAATCGCCCCCAGCGCAACGGCGCTGCCCTGGCGGTGCTCCAGAACCTGATCGAGCCACAGCGCATCGGAAAGACGATACACGCCGCGCTTATCGCTGAAGCCCCATTCGCCGTAGAACAGTTCAATCAGCTTTTCCAGCTGCCAGTCCTGCGGGCGCGTCTGATGAATCTCTTCACGCGCCAGACTCACCAGCTTCTCCAGCTCGTCGTAGACGTTCTGCGAGACAAAATCATCGCGGATCATCTCCGAGACCTGGATCATGCCATCGCACAGCGGCACTTTATTAAATTCGAAATCGGCCAAGGACTTCATGACTTACCCCAGTAACGGTATTCTTGTGGTGGCGAGTTTAATGATGATGTACAGCACCACCAGCCCCAGCAGAAAAGCAACAAAGCCTACCTGCTGGCTGCGCGGACGATGTCGCCCCAGCGCAATAAAACCCAAAACGATGTAGATGATAACGCCAAACAGCTTTTCAGTCAGCCATGCACCATCATCGGTAAACGGCAGATAGCCCGTCATCCACATTAACCCCGCACCCGAAAGAAACAGCACGGTGTCGATGCAGTGCGGCGCGATCCGCACCCAGCGGACATTAATAAGCTGATTATTGCTGTAGCGCCACCAGTAACGCAGCGCAAAAAAGCTGACGGTCAGCGCGACGGCGGCAATATGCACAGCGATCAGCAGTGAATATCCGTTCATGTCCGCTTGCCTACGGTAAGACGTTCATTGCCACCATAATCGCGACAGGTTTCCACCTGCTGATAACCCGCCTGCAGGAACAACGCACGCACCGCCTCGCCCTGGGTCCAGCCGTGCTCCAGCAGCAGCCAGCCACCGCTCACCAGATGCTGGCGGGCGTCGGTAATAATCTGGCTCAGATCGGCCAGCCCCTGCCCGGCGGCAACCAGCGCGCTGCGCGGCTCGAAGCGCACATCGCCAATGCCCAGATGGGGATCGGCTTCATCAATATAGGGCGGGTTGCTGACGATGGTCTCAAACTGGCGGTCGGCGAGCGCTGAAAACCAGCTGCTGTGCATCACGGTGACGTTTGACAGCCCCAGACGGTCGACGTTGCGCTGCGCCAGCGCCACCGCGTCGGGCATCACATCAACCGCCGTAACCTGACAGTCCGGGCGTTCACTGGCCAGCGCCAGGGCGATTGCCCCGGTGCCGGTGCCTAAATCCAGAATGCGCGCGGGCGACGCGGGCAATCGTGCCAGCGCCTGCTCTACCAGACATTCCGTATCGGGCCGCGGGATCAGCGTCGCCGCCGAGACGTACAGCGGCAGCGACCAGAACTCGCGCTCGCCCACCAGATGCGCCACCGGCTCGCCCGTTTTGCGCCGGGCCAGCAGCGCAGCCAGCTGTGTCTCTTCGTCCTGGCTCAGCACGGTCTCACCAAAGGCGAGAATATAAGTCCGCGCCCTGCCGGTGACGTGCCCCAGCAGGATCTCCGCGTCGCGACGCGGGCTGTCGCTGGCGCTGAGTTCGCTGACCGCATGACGTAGCCAGTGCTGAAAATCCATTAGTCCTGCTCTGCCAGCGCCGCCAGCTGATCGGCCTGGTACTCCTGCACGATCGGCTCGATCAACGAATCCAGCTTGCCTTCCATCGTCTCATCCAGACGGTAAAGCGTCAGGTTGATGCGGTGGTCGGTCACGCGCCCCTGCGGGAAGTTATAGGTCCGGTTGCGATCGCTGCGATCGCCGGTGCCCAGCAGGTTACGACGGGTTGAGGCTTCGGCCTGCTGACGTTTGGCGATTTCAGCTGCGCGAATACGCGCGCCCAACACCGACAGCGCTTTGGCTTTGTTTTTGTGCTGAGAACGTTCGTCCTGACACTCCACCACAATGCCGGTTGGCAGGTGGGTAATACGGATTGCGGAGTCAGTGGTGTTAACGTGCTGACCGCCGGCTCCGGACGAACGGAAGGTATCGATGCGCAGCTCGGACGGGTTGATGTCCGGCAGCTCGGCTTCCGGCAGCTCGGGCATCACCGCCACGGTGCAGGCGGAGGTGTGAATACGCCCCTGCGATTCGGTGGCCGGTACGCGCTGAACGCGATGACCGCCGGATTCAAACTTCAGGCGGCCATATACGCCGTCACCGCTGATCTTGGCGATCACTTCTTTATAGCCGCCGTGCTCACCTTCGTTGGCGCTGATGATCTCCACGCGCCAGCGGCGGGATTCCGCATAACGGCTGTACATACGGAACAGATCCCCGGCAAACAGCGCCGCTTCATCCCCACCGGTACCGGCGCGGACTTCGACAAAGGCGTTGCGTTCATCGTCCGGATCTTTTGGCAGCAGCAATACCTGCAGCTGTTGCTCCATCTCTTCCGCGCGGGCTTTGGCGTCCTGCAACTCTTCCTGCGCCATTTCGCGCATTTCCGGGTCGTCGAGCATCATCTGCGCGGTTTCGATATCTTCCTGAATCTGCCGCCACTCGGTAAAGCAGCGTGATACATCACTTAACTGTGCATACTCGCGCGACAGCGCGCGAAAACGTTCCTGGTCAGCAATAGTCGCGGCATCGCCGAGCAGCGCCTGAACTTCTTCATGGCGCTCGTGCAGCGCTTCCAGTTTGGCGACAATAGAGGGCTTCATAGGCGTAGGGGCACCTTGTAATAAAAATTATGGGTATAGTGCGCTATTCCAGCCCGAGGCTGTCGCGCAGAATGGTCAGGCGTTCGTCGTCCCCGTCACGGGCGGCCTGTTGAAGTGATTTGGTTGGGGCATGGATCAGGCGATTGGTCAGTTTCCATGCCAGTTCCTGCATGATGACCTGCGGATCGCCACCCTGTTCCAGGGAGGCCAGCGCTTTAGCAGTCAGTTCATTACGCACCTGTTCCGCCTGACCGCGGTACTCACGAATGGTCTCGCTGACGCTTTGCGCGCGCAGCCAGGCCATAAATTCGCTGGTTTCTTGCTCGACAATCGTCTCCGCCTGCACCGCTGCCGCTTTACGCTGGGCAAGGTTATGCGAAATGATGCTCTGCAGATCGTCCACGCTGTACAGATAGGCGTTCGCCAGCTTGCCCACTTCCGGCTCGACATCGCGCGGGACGGCGATGTCCACCAGCAGCATCGGCTGATTACGGCGGGATTTGAGGGCCCGCTCAACCATCCCTTTGCCGATAATCGGCAGCGGGCTGGCGGTGGAACTGATGATGATATCGGCCTCATTCAGACGCGCGTCGATGTCGCTTAAGGCGATCACTTCCGCGCCCACTTCATCTGCCAGCGCCTGAGCGCGCTCGCGGGTTCGGTTGGCGATAATCATTTTTTTAACTTTGTGCTCGCGTAAATGACGGGCGACCAGCTCGATGGTTTCACCCGCGCCGACCAGCAGCACGGAAACCGTCGATAAGGATTCAAAGATTTGTCGCGCCAGAGTACAG
This sequence comes from Leclercia sp., assembly GCA_049284415.1. GTDB lineage: Bacteria > Pseudomonadota > Gammaproteobacteria > Enterobacterales > Enterobacteriaceae > Enterobacter. Next base: position 107,218 of record JBAPXW010000002.1, on the reverse strand, counting down.
GCAGCAAAAGCAACCGAAACCGCACTGGCACCAATGTCGGTTTCGGTTCGCACACGCTTGGCGACGGAGAAGGATTTCTGGAACATACGTTCCAGCTCGCTGGCCTTGAGATGACCTTTTTGCGAATCCGCAAAGGCTTTTTTGACCTGACCGAGGATCTGTGGCTCGCCCAGCACCAGCGAATCCAGACCGCTGGCAACCCGCATCAGGTGGCTAACGGCGTCGTTATCCTGATGCCAGTAAAGGCTATTGCGCAGCTCATCTTCGTTCAGCTTGTGGTATTCACACAGCCAGCGGATCAGCACGTCGTGCAGGTTATCCTGCTCTTCCACGCTGAGATACAGCTCGGTACGGTTGCACGTCGACAGCACCACCCCACCCTGCACCATTGGCTGGGCAAGCAGACTTTCCAGCGCCTGGTCGAGCGTATCCGGCGAAAACGTCACGCGTTCTCGCAGCGAAACCGGGGCCGTTTTGTGGTTAATACCGAGTGCTAAAAGGGTCATGTGAGCGGGAGTAGTACCAGCGTTAATAAGGTTAGCAGGGCGCATCATACAGGATGCGCGAGATCAATAAAAGAGACTGCCCCCTTTCGGAGTAATAGGTGTTGCGCGCTAATTTCATGATTTAAGACAATATGAGCGTAGACGCTGCCATAAGCGGGCGCTAGCATTAAGGAATATAACTGCCACGTATCTCAAGGATTTGTCACCATTATGACCAGACTGATTCGCCTGCTGCCCCTGGCCGCGCTGGTGCTGACCGCATGTTCCATCACGCCGCCGAAAGGCCCAGGCAAAAGCCCGGACGCCCCCCAGTGGCGCCAGCATCAACAAGATGTGCGCGCGTTAAGCCAGTATCAGACGCGCGGTGCCTTTGCTTTTCTGTCCGACCAACAGAAAGTGTACGCGCGCTTCTTCTGGCAGCAGACCGGCCAGGATCGCTATCGCCTGCTGCTGCTGAACCCGCTTGGCAGCACCGAAATGGAGCTGATCGCCCAGCCGGGATCCGCACAAATTACCGATAATAAAGGCCAGAAATACACCGGTACCGATGCCGAAGAGATGATCGGTAAGCTGACCGGGATGCCGATTCCGATTACCAGCCTGCGCCAGTGGATCCTCGGCCTGCCGGGCGATGCCACCGATTATAAGCTCGACGACCAGTATCGCCTCAGCGAAGTGAACTACAGCCAGAACGGCAAAAAATGGAAAGTGGTGTACGGCGGCTACGACAGCAACAGCAAGCCGGCTCTGCCGTCCAGCCTGGAGCTGACCGAAGGCAGCCAGCGCATCAAGCTCAAAATGGATAACTGGATTGTCAAATGATGAGCCACTGGCCTTCACCGGCAAAGCTGAACCTGTTTTTGTACATTACCGGCCAGCGCGCTGACGGGTATCACACCCTGCAGACGCTGTTTCAGTTTATCGATTACGGCGACACAATTTCTGTTGAGCCGCGCGCGGACGGGCAGATCCGCTTGCTCACCCCGGTCGAGGGTGTGCCCGATGACGAAAACCTGATCGTGCGCGCCGCCCGCCTGCTGATGGCGACTGCGGCGCAGTCGGGGCGTTTGCCTGCAGGCAGCGGGGCGGATATCTGCATTGAGAAGCGCCTGCCGATGGGCGGCGGGCTCGGCGGCGGATCGTCTAACGCCGCCACGGTGCTGGTGGTGCTCAATCACCTGTGGGGCTGCGGCCTGTCGGTGGATGAACTGGCGGCGCTGGGGTTAACGCTCGGGGCTGACGTGCCGGTATTCGTACGCGGGCATGCCGCCTTTGCCGAAGGGGTGGGCGAAATCCTCTCCCCGGCCAGTCCGGCGGAAAAATGGTACCTGGTGGCCCACCCTGGGGTCAGCATTCCGACGCCAGTTATCTTTAAGGATCCGGACCTTCCGCGTAACACCCCGGTTCGGTCAATAGAAACGTTATTAAACTGTGAATTTGGCAACGATTGCGAGGTTATCGCAAGAAAACGTTTTCGCGAGGTTGATGAAGCGCTTTCCTGGCTGTTAGAATACGCGCCGTCGCGCCTGACTGGCACAGGGGCCTGTGTCTTTGCTGAATTTGACACGGAATCTGCTGCACGTCAGGTGCTCGAGCTGGCTCCAGAGTGGCTGCATGGTTTTGTAGCGCGTGGTATGAACACCTCCCCGCTACAGCAGGCCATTCTGGCGCAATCTGAGTTTCGGTGACAACGTCACCCTGTTCCAGACGTTGCATCGCGCTCTTTAATACACCGCCTGGATAGCATTCGCCTGGCCCGCACAGTTTACGGTGAAGCTATCCACCATTGGACGCATGCCTGAGGTTCTTCTCGTGCCTGATATGAAGCTTTTTGCTGGTAACGCCACCCCGGAACTAGCACAACGTATTGCCAACCGCCTGTACACTTCTCTTGGCGACGCCGCCGTAGGTCGCTTTAGCGATGGCGAAGTCAGCGTACAAATTAACGAAAATGTACGCGGTGGTGATATTTTCATCATCCAGTCCACCTGTGCTCCAACTAACGACAACCTGATGGAATTGGTTGTTATGGTCGATGCTCTGCGCCGCGCTTCTGCTGGCCGTATCACCGCTGTTATCCCTTACTTTGGTTATGCCCGTCAGGACCGTCGCGTCCGTTCCGCTCGTGTGCCAATTACCGCTAAAGTTGTCGCTGATTTCCTCTCAAGCGTTGGCGTTGACCGTGTTCTGACGGTTGACCTGCACGCCGAGCAGATCCAGGGCTTCTTTGACGTTCCGGTTGATAACGTATTCGGTAGCCCAATCCTGCTCGAAGATATGCTGCAGCTGAACCTGGACAACCCGATTGTGGTTTCTCCGGACATCGGCGGCGTGGTTCGTGCGCGTGCTATCGCCAAACTGCTGAACGACACCGACATGGCCATCATCGACAAGCGTCGTCCGCGCGCTAACGTTTCTCAGGTGATGCACATCATCGGTGACGTAGCGGGCCGCGACTGCGTGCTGGTTGACGACATGATCGACACCGGCGGCACTCTGTGCAAAGCCGCCGAAGCGCTGAAAGAGCGTGGTGCTAAACGCGTATTCGCTTACGCGACTCACCCGATCTTCTCCGGCAATGCAGTAAACAACCTGCGCAACTCCGTCATTGATGAAGTTGTCGTATGCGACACCATCCCACTGAGTGACGAAATCAAAGCCCTGCCTAACGTGCGTACTTTGACCCTGTCCGGGATGCTGGCCGAAGCGATTCGTCGTATCAGCAACGAAGAATCCATCTCTGCAATGTTCGAGCACTAATCGGACGCAGTCTAAAAACCCGCTACGGCGGGTTTTTTTGTCTGTAGCTTTTATTTGTATGACCAATGCCTCCTTCACCTGCCATTGATATGACAGATGATGCGCCCAGGGATGATAATTGTGAAAAACCCCATTTCCTCACATGTTCTGCCGTTCCGCGCCCTCATCGACGCCTGCTGGAAAGAAAAATATACCCTGTCACGCTTTACCCGTGACCTGATCGCCGGGATTACCGTCGGCATTATCGCTATTCCACTGGCGATGGCGCTGGCGATTGGCAGCGGCGTTGCGCCGCAGTATGGCCTGTACACCGCCGCCGTAGCCGGGATTGTGATCGCCCTGACCGGCGGCTCGCGCTTTAGCGTCTCCGGTCCGACCGCGGCCTTTGTGGTGATCCTCTACCCCGTCTCCCAGCAGTTCGGCCTGGCCGGATTACTGGTCGCCACCCTGATGTCGGGCGTATTTTTGATTCTGTTCGGCCTGGCGCGCTTCGGCAGGTTGATTGAGTACATCCCGCTGTCCGTCACGCTGGGATTTACCTCCGGGATCGGCATTACCATCGGCACCATGCAGATTAAGGATTTCCTCGGTTTGCAGATGGCCCACGTGCCGGAGCATTACCTGCAAAAAGTGGGTGCGCTGGCGATGGCGCTGCCAACCACCAACCCCGGCGACGCCGCAATCGGCATTGTGACGCTGGGCACGTTAATTCTTTGGCCACGGCTGGGCATCCGCCTGCCGGGGCATCTGCCCGCGCTGCTGCTGGGCTGCGCGGTAATGGGCGTGGTCAATCTGCTGGGCGGCCATGTCGCTACCATTGGCTCGCAGTTCCACTATCTGCTGGCCGATGGCTCGCAGGGTAACGGCATCCCGCAGCTGCTGCCGCAGCTGATCCTGCCGTGGGATCTCCCCGGCTCGAGCTTCACCTTAAGCTGGGACTCCCTGCGCGCCCTGCTCCCGGCCGCCTTTTCGATGGCGATGCTGGGGGCCATTGAGTCGCTGCTCTGCGCGGTGGTGCTGGACGGCATGACCGGCACCAAGCATAAAGCCAACAACGAGCTGATCGGCCAGGGGCTGGGGAATATCATCGCCCCGTTCTTTGGCGGCATCACCGCCACCGCCGCGATTGCCCGCTCGGCGGCGAACGTCCGCGCCGGGGCCACCTCGCCGGTGTCGGCGGTGATCCACGCGCTACTGGTGATCCTCGCCCTGCTGGTGCTGGCCCCGCTGCTCTCATGGCTACCGCTGTCGGCGATGGCCGCCCTGCTGCTGATGGTGGCCTGGAACATGAGCGAGGCGCACAAAGTAGTGAACCTGCTGCGCCGCGCGCCGAAGGACGACATCATCGTGATGCTGATGTGCATGTCCCTGACCGTGCTGTTTGATATGGTGATCGCCATTAGCGTCGGGATTGTGCTGGCCTCGCTGCTGTTTATGCGCCGCATAGCGCGGATGACGCGGCTGGCGGCAGTCAACGTTGAGGTGCCGGACGACGTGCTGGTGCTGCGGGTGATCGGCCCCCTGTTCTTTGCGGCAGCGGAAGGTTTATTCAACGATCTGGCCTCACGCCTCGAGGGTAAGCGGATTGTGGTCCTGAAGTGGGATGCCGTACCGGTGCTGGATGCCGGCGGGCTGGATGCGTTTCAGCGCTTTGTCGAGCGCCTGCCAGAAGGGTGTGAACTGCGGGTGAGTAATCTGGAGTTCCAGCCGCTGCGCACTATGGCACGAGCGGGCGTGCAGCCGATCCCTGGCCGCCTGGCGTTCTATCCAAATCGCGATGCGGCCTTAGCCGACCTGCCATTAACCGCGCGTTGAAAAGCGCCGTTGCATCATGATCCCGATCGCCTGCTGGAGCCAGTCGAGCACCGCAGGCGTCATCCAGGTTCCCTTCATCAGATGCGGCTCCTGCTGCATCGCTACGCGGAATTTTTGCTGGGTGGCTGGATCGGTTCCCGCATAGGACTGAAACAGTGCCAGCCAGTTTTCCGCCAGTTGCTGCGCTGCTTCTGACGACGGGTCCAGTGATTCACCCTGCGCCTGGTGCAGTTTTGCCACCAGCGGCGGCCACTCCATCATCCGATCAAAATAGTGTGCGCGGGTAAACGCCATCTCTTGCGGGGATAAATAGCGCTGCCAGATGATGAGTTTGCTTTCCGCAAACGCCCGGGTCACGTAATCGATCATCTCAGGGGTGATCCCGGTTTGCTCGCGCATCTGTGGCTCAACGTTGTGCATCTCATTCATGCGGGTCAGGAATTCAGGCTTGCCTGCGGTGTCCTGCTCCAGGCGTAGCATCCAGCGCGTGGCAAGATCCATTGCCCGCGGATCGGCTACCTCGACGTGCTGTTTCAGCAGCGCGTTGGCCTCCTCGACCAGGACGGTCCAGATTTCTGCCAGCTGTTCTTTATGTGCCGCAAACGGCAACTGCTGTAACTCTTCGTGACTAAACCAGCGATCGTACATGTTCATTAACTCCAGAGTCTGTAGCCAGGACTCAAGATCGGGTGCCGCATTCGCCGTGAGCCCGGCATGCAAATCCGCAAGCCTGTCGCGCAGCGTGTTAATGCTGCGGACCTGCTTATCCAGCAGGCGAATTTGTGCGTCGAGAAGCTCAGCCAGTGCGAGCGGCTCCTTATCCAGAAAGTCCCTGATTTCAGCAAGTTCCAGCCCCGACTTTGCCAGCGCCTGAATCATATGCAGGCGCTGAACATCCGCCAGGTTATACAGCCGGTACCCTGCCGCGCTTCTGGCTGAAGGCAGCAACAACCCTGTTTGTTCGTAATGATGTAACGTTCTTACGGTGATCCCGGCCCGCCTGGCCAGTTCCCCCACCTGAATCAACATAACGGCTCCTTCTCTTGTGCCAGTTGCGTCACTCTGAGGCCTTACGTTACGTGAGGGTCAACAAAAGATGCAAAAAAAAACGGTTCCCTCAGGAACCGTTTCTCTTACCATCCGTCATGCATTGTTAGCTATGCTTATGCTGATCGCGACGGCAGCGTTTATCGTAGTGGCGCACCCACCAGTATCGGTCGCAGACCTGCTCATGGCCGCTGACGCGAGCACCCGCCAGCCAGAGAACAGCACCCAGGAAGATGCTCAGAACCGCGCCGTGCGCGAAATATTGTGGCAGGTCGAGCTGCGGAAGCTGGTTTAAAATGGAATAACCGACGCCGACAACCATGACGACTAATCCCAACCCCATCAGCACGTTACCGAGTAACGAAGCGTTTTTGCGTTTCATCTGTCACCTCCGGAACTTTGGGTCGTAGGGGGAATATCTCCCTAATCCTTGTGTGTAAAGTATAGACAACACCCCTTTCGCGGATTGCGTCAGCGATCACAATTACGCATATCGGCGTAACAAAACTTTACAAATAAGCCTTTGAGTAGCATGAAATTCTAATGGTTCAACAGCGTAATTATTCCGATTCTATGGGTCGGCTCGCAGAATTTTGTCAAGCGGCGCGGCAGACAGTACACTACGCGCCAGACTTAGCACTTTCAGGAACAAAAACGTGACGATTAAACTGATTGTCGGCCTGGCCAACCCCGGCGCGGAATATGCGGCCACCCGCCACAATGCGGGTGCCTGGTATGTTGATCTGCTGGCGGAGCGGCTGCGCGCGCCTCTGCGTGAAGAACCTAAATTCTTTGGGTTTACCTCGCGCGTGAATCTGGCCGGGGCCGATGTGCGTCTGCTGGTGCCGACCACGTTTATGAACTTAAGCGGTAAAGCCGTTGCCGCGCTGGCGACCTTCTATCGCATCAACCCGGACGAAATCCTGGTGGCGCACGACGAACTGGATCTGCCGCCTGGCGTGGCGAAGTTCAAACTCGGCGGCGGTCACGGCGGGCATAACGGCTTAAAAGACATCATCAGCAAACTGGGCAATAACCCGAATTTTCACCGTTTGCGCGTGGGTATCGGCCATCCGGGGGATAAAAACAAAGTTGTCGGTTTTGTGCTGGGTAAACCACCGGTTTCCGAGCAGAAACTGATCGACGATGCGGTAGACGAAGCGGTGCGTTGCACCGAAGTCTGGCTGAAAGAGGGCTTAACCAAAGCCACTAATCGTCTTCACGCTTTCAAAGCGCAATAACCGGCGCGAAACGCCTTTTTTACCGCGCAGCCTGCGGGTTACGTGTATAATGGGCGCAGTTATTTACTTTTCTTCGACTCGTTAAGCCTAACGCGTTGAATATCAAGATATTAAGGTGATTCAGACATGGGATTCAAATGCGGTATCGTTGGTCTGCCTAACGTGGGCAAATCCACCCTGTTTAACGCGCTGACTAAAGCGGGCATCGAAGCGGCTAACTTCCCGTTCTGCACCATCGAGCCAAACACCGGTGTCGTGCCAATGCCCGATCCACGTCTGGACCAGCTGGCCGAGATCGTTAAGCCTCAGCGTATTCTGCCGACCACCATGGAATTCGTGGACATCGCAGGCCTGGTAAAAGGCGCATCCAAAGGCGAAGGCCTGGGCAACCAGTTCCTGACCAACATCCGTGAAACCGAAGCTATCGGCCACGTGGTGCGCTGCTTCGAAAACGACAACATCATCCACGTAAACAACAAAGTGGATCCGGCTGACGATATCGAAGTCATCAACACCGAGCTGGCGTTGTCTGACCTCGACACCTGCGAGCGCGCCCTGCACCGCGTGCAGAAAAAAGCCAAAGGCGGCGATAAAGACGCGAAAGCGGAACAAGCTGCGCTGGAAAAATGTCTGCCACAGCTGGAAAACGCAGGCATGCTGCGTGCGCTGAAAAACCTGACTGAAGAAGACAAAGCGGCGATCAAGTACCTGAGCTTCCTGACTCTGAAGCCAACCATGTACATCGCTAACGTCAACGAAGACGGTTTTGAGAACAACCCGTACCTGGACAAAGTGCGTGAAATCGCCGCAGGCGAAGGGTCTGTTGTGGTTGCCGTGTGCGCCGCGGTTGAATCCGATATCGCAGAGCTGGACGACGCTGACCGTGAAGAATTCATGGCCGAGCTGGGTATTGAAGAGCCAGGTCTGAACCGCGTGATCCGCGCCGGTTACGAGCTGCTGAACCTGCAGACCTACTTCACCGCTGGCGTGAAGGAAGTCCGTGCATGGACCATCCCTGTCGGCGCAACCGCACCACAGGCGGCGGGTAAAATCCACACCGACTTCGAGAAAGGCTTTATCCGCGCACAGACTATCGCATTTGAAGACTTTATTGCATTCAAAGGCGAGCAAGGCGCGAAAGAAGCCGGCAAGATGCGTGCTGAAGGCAAAGAGTACATCGTTAAAGATGGCGACGTGATGAACTTCCTGTTTAACGTCTAAGGTTCTGGCATCTGCGGATGCTTAGCCAGCCAAAATAAAATCCACGCCAATGCGTGGATTTTTTATTTGGGACATCCGGCACTCAATTGCTTACGCGCCCGCCATAAACACCTCTACCCCAAACGCAGGCATTGCATACTGGTGCCCCGCAAGCCGGTCGCCATTCAGCAGCGGCTCCAGCCCCCGGCTCTCTTCCGCCAGCTCAAGCGTGACCGCCTGGTCGCTGTAGTTCTGCACAAACAGGTACGTCAGCCCCGCATTGTGCCTTGCCGTGGCGACAACCCCTTCCGGAAGTTGCATCGCGGTGCAGGCGGCAATGCCGTGTTTATCCGCAATCGTCTGGTAGAAATCATGCAGGAACTCACACTCGGTTCTGGCCGCCAGATAATACGCCTGCCCTTTTCCGTATTGGTTTCGGGTTAGCGCAGGCCGGCCCGCGTAAAAGTCCTGTTGATATACGGCCAGCACCTCTGCCGTTTCTGCATGGATTAAATCGCAGAGTTCCTTACAGGTGTACTCCTGAACCGGGCTGCTCCAGTCAGATGCCGTAATGGCAAGCTGGTTGGTCTGCCCGTCGTACAGACTGTCGATCTCTTCTGACCAGATGCCCAGCACCTCGCGCAACGGACCGGGGAAACCCGTCGTGAAGCACAGATCGTCCGGATTAACGATCCCCGTCCAGTAGGTGGCGATAAACACGCCGCCTGCTGCCACAAACTGATTCACCCGTTCGGCAAAGGCTTCATTCACCATATACAGCATCGGGGCGATCAGCACACGATAGCCACTGAGATCCGACTGCTGGGAGACGATATCCACCGGGATATTTTGCTGCCACAGCGCCTGATAATGCTGCTGCACCGTCTCTTCAAACTTGATCCCAGCGTTGCGCGGCCCGGCAGCATCGTTTACCGCCCAGCGGTTGTCCCAGTCATAGACTATTGCCACCTCAGCCCGGTAATCCCCCCCCGCCACATTGGCCAGTTTCTCCAGCGCCGCACCGACCTGCTTCACATCCTGCCCAACGCGGGTATTGAGATGGCCAACGTGATCCACCACCGCGCCGTGTAATTTTTCAACCGAGCCGCGGCTCTTGCGCCACTGGAAATACTGCACCGAGTCCGAGCCATGGGCCACCGCCTGCATGGCCGATAACAGGTGCATCCCCGGTTTTTTGAGCTTACTGATCGCCTGCCAGTTGGTGGTGCCCGGCGTAGACTCCATCAGCAGGAACGGCAGGCCGGGTTTCAGGCTGCGCATCAGATCAAAGGTGAACGCCGTGTAAGCGGCAACATCCTGCTGATCCCGCGTCTGGTGCCACTCCGGGTAGCTGTCCCATGAGATGAAATCGACTTCCTGCGCCAGACGCCAGTAATCGTAGTCGTAGAACACGCCGTGAAAGTTAGTGGTGGCGGGCAAAGACGGGTTGTACGGTTTAACCGCCTGAATTTCATGGCGGCAAAACAGCGCAACCTGCTCGGTCACAAAGCGTCGCCAGTCGATATTCAGTGCATGCACAGACTGTTCCCCTTTTGGCCCCGGGGAATGGATCTGGCTCCAGCTGGAATATTCATGACTCCAGAATGAGCTCCACCAGCGCTGATTTAAATTGTCCAGCGTCTGATACTTGTTCTTCAGCCAGTCGCGAAACGCATGCTGGCAATGGTCGCAGTGGCACTCGCCGCCATATTCATTCGAAATATGCCAGGCCAGCACCGCAGGATGGTGGGCATAGCGTTTCGCCAGCTGCTGGTTAATGTTCCCGGTTAAGCGTAAATACTCGGGTGAAGAGACACAGTGGTTATGCCGTTCTCCGTGCAGATTTTTGCTTTGATCGCTATTGGTGCGCAGCACTTCCGGGTATTTTTCAGATACCCAGGCCGGTTTAGCGCCGCTGGGTGTCGCCAGGAAAACATAAATCCCGTTCGCGTGCAGGGTATCCAGTACCTTATCCAGCCAGCCAAACTGATATTCCCCTTCTGCAGGTTCCAGTTTCGACCAGCTGAATATGCCTACCGACATCACGTTGCATTGGGTCTCTTTCATCATCGCGATATCTTTCTCAAGAATATCGGGCCGATCGAGCCACTGGTCAGGATTATAATCCGCACCGTGTAATAAATTGAGTTGCGTAAATAACCTGCTCATAACCACCTCCATTATGCTAAAGACTCGCTCTTCACAGAGAGATCAATGACTTTGTCTTTTCTGTCCCTGAGAGAGAACACCGAGAACAGGGTAAAGAGCCCTGAAATAACGCCAAGAATGATGTACGTATTGGCAAAACCAATGGTGTCGTAGAAATGCCCTACTACCGGGGAGTAAACCGTGGTGGCAATAGAGGCCGCAAACAGCACTAATAAGTAGATGGTGGAAGACAGTTTGTGATCGAAGTTCTGCGCGATGAACTTAAAGACCGAGATCAAAATCAGCGGTTTTTCGATAGCGTGCATCATCTTCACTGCGGCAATCCACACCGGCCCCAGCGGAACGGCGGAGCCCAGAATACGCACCGACATAATGGTTCCGGCAATCACCAGCGCCCACTTCGCGCCAACGCGGTTAACAAACCACGGCATCAGCCCCAGGAATAAGGTTTCGCCGCAAACCTGCACCGATGCCAGCGTGCCGTACCATTTATTGCCTTCGTCCACGCTCGGGAACTGTAACGAGAAATACTGCGCAAACTGTTGGTCGTAGGTGTCATAGATCTGCGTAACGAACAGGGTAAAGATAATCAGCATCCAGAACTGCTTATCTTTCATTAGCTCCAGCACGTTCCCCGCTTTTAACGAAGAGGTCATTTTCTCTTCTTCAAGCGTGACGGTAATTTTGGTCAGCGTGAAGCAGATAGCCGCTAATACGATGGCAATACTGGCCAGCCAGAAAGAGAGGTTTGGATTGTCGTTAATATTGCGGCCCACAATATAGGCTGCTGCCGCCCAACCCAGCGACCCCCACATTCTCACCCGACCGTATTCGAAGGAATAACGACGAGAGATCTTGTCGATATAGGAATCAATCACCCCGCAGCCGGAGTTAAAAATAATGCCGAGGTAGATCCCGCCTAATACCGCCCCGAGCCAGAAGGAACTCACCAGCAGCGGCGCATAAACGTAAATAAAGAACGGCCCGACGGGCAGCAGCAGCGCCACAATCAGGAAGATTAACGATTTTTTGGTGCCGAACTTATCAGAAATGTAGCCAAAGAAAGGCTGCATGGTCAGCGCGATAAAGGCGTTAATCGCATACAACCACCCGGTTTTGGTGGCGCTGATCCCCAGATGCTGTGTGGTCCAGATAACAAAGAAGGCCATCGTCGACGACCAGGCAAACAGGTACAGAAAATCGAAAATGCTTAAAAGAATGTAGTTCCTTTTACCGGTAACCATTTTTTTCTTCCTCAACAAGGAACAGGATCAGGGCTTCGCTGACTGCTCAGCGAATAGCGTTCTTTTTAGGTCAGATGTGTGCTGTGACGTCAGATTGATTTTGTTCACTGTTAAAATGTATGACGTTCACATCAGCGTGTTACATACAATACCTGACAATTGACGCAAACAACTCCCTGCAATGAAATCTGCAATCAGCTTCACAGAACGCAATTTTTTAAGCGTCAAAAGGTGAACAAGATCGCGAAATTTCACCATGTGAACGTATGACATTTTGATATAATGTTGGCAAAACGCACAGATGAAACGCGCCGTTTACGCCACGTAAAAAGAAAGGATTGAGGGTGAACAAAAACAGAAATGCGACGCTGGAAGATGTCGCTCGCCATGCTGGTGTCTCTTACCAAACTGTCTCCCGGGTGCTCAATAAATCGGTGAACGTTGCCGAAAAAACGCGTATTCGCGTCGAACAGGCGATTGAGGAGCTGCGCTACGTGCCAAACCGTCTGGCGCAGCAGCTGGTCGGGAAACGCGCCCAGACCCTGGGGTTAATTACCACCTCTCTGGCGCTGCATGCCCCGTCACAAATAGCCGCATCAGTAAAAAAGCACGCCCGTGACGCGGGCTATCAGGTGTTGATTTCGATGATTGATGACAGTGACGCCACGGCGATCCAGCAGTCGATCAACGATTTTAAATCCCAGTTTATCGAAAAAATCCTGATCAACGTCCCGCTGGAAACGCCCCTCGCGCAACAGCTGGCTGAACACAACACCGATGTCACCTGCCTGTTTCTCGACGTCGCCCCGGACAGCGGCGTGTTTCACGTCATCTTCGATCCGGCAAACGGCACTCAGGAGAGCGTTAAACGCTTATGCGAACTGGGGCACAACGATATTGTGCTGATGCCCGGCCCGCAGCACTCTATTTCAGCCAAATTGCGTCTGGCTAACTGGCTAAGCAGCCTTGCGGCCTTTAATAAAACGCCTGCGGCGGTTATTTTTGGCACCTGGGATGCGCAAAGCGGACACGACGGTGCGCAGCAGCTTATCGACAAGAAAGTGGGTTTTAGCGCCCTGCTGGTCGGGAACGACCAGATGGCCCTCGGCGCACTGAGCGCATTGAGCAAGGCCCGCATCGCAGTACCCGAGCAGGTGTCCGTGATTGGCTACGATGACAGCTATGAAAGCGCCTTCTTCATCCCGGCGCTCACCACGGTACGACTGGATCTGGACGCCCAGGGTAAAGAAGCGGTAGCCAGAGTGCTCGCCGCTACAGAGGCCAGCACGCCCGGTAATAACGTTTTGCCCGCAGAATTTGTTGCCCGCGATTCGATTGCCGTGAACCGCCAGGGATAAACCCGCCCGCGCGCTACAGGCTCGCCCGCGCCCAATGAATCAGCGTCATCGGGATAATGGCGCGCAGGTTCTTCTGCTCTGCGCCATTGATTATCTGCAGCATCGCGTCCACGGCTTTCTCCACCCAGGCGTCCTCATTCTGGCGAACCGACCAGATATTGTTGGATAAAAAGCCCAGCATGGGGTGTTCATCGAAGGTACCAATTTTAATATCCGCCGGGATAAAGCCGAAGTGGGAACGCAGCTGATACCCCGCCTCGCGACAGCGGATCTCCAGTTTTGCGGCAAGGGTGGCAAAGAAGACGTTCGACAGCGGCCAGGGCTTTCACCCTGACCGATCCGTATCAAAGATGATCTTTGGTTAAATCACGTTTTGAGGTTTCCGGCGCACGCCAGGCCGCATAGGCCGCTACCAGCGCAGCAATCACCACGTAGCTTGCCACCAGCGTCCAGTCATTGTTGTCGAGCGCGGTTAAGCCTTTGGCAATAAACGGCGTGAAGCCCCCCGCCACGATGGCACCCAGCTGTGCGCCAATCGACGCCCCGCTGTAGCGGACTTTCGGGCCAAACATTTCGGTAAAGAACGACGGTTGCACCGCGTTAATCGAGTTGTGGGCAATGTTAATCAGCAGCACATAACCGAGCACCATCAGCACAAAGGATCCGCTTTCCAGCAGCCAGAAGAACGGGAACGCCATTGCCGCAGCAAACAAGGCACCGAAGATGTACACCGGCCGGCGACCTACTTTGTCAGAAAGGGCACCAAACAGCGCATGCATCGGGAAGGCCAGCACACAGGTCATCATCACCACGCCGAGCATGGTCTGTTTTTCTATCCCTAAGGTGGTCGTCGCATAGGAAACGGCAAACACCGTACACATAAAGAACGGCACGCTTTCGGCAAAACGCAGCAGCATGATCAGCACGATGCTGCGCCACTGAGTACGCACGACCTGAACCACCGGGCTTACTTCTTTTTTAGCCTGTTTATTTTGCGCTTCGCGACGACGCACTTCCTGGAACACCGGGGTTTCATCGAGACGACGACGCATATACAGCCCCACCAGAACCAGCACCACGCTCAGCATAAACGGAATACGCCAGCCCCAGGAGAACAGCTGCTCATCGGGCAACATCATCACCAGCGCGAAGATACCGGTCGCCAGCAGCTGGCCCGAGAACCCGCCGGTCTGCGGAATGGCACCGAGCAGACCGCGACGATTAGCCGGGACGCTTTCGACCACCATCAGCATCGCGCCGCCCCACTCCCCACCGACCAGGAATCCCTGGATAAAGCGCAGGATCACCAGCATCACCGGGGCCCAGATCCCGATCATGTCGTAGGAGGGCAGGCAGCCAATCAGGAAGGTCGCGGTTCCCATTCCGCCAAGGGTTATCAACAGCGTGATTTTACGCCCCAGCGTATCGCCCATATGACCAAAGAAGATGCCGCCCAGCGGACGGGCAATAAAGCCGACGCCGAAGGTCGCAAACGAGGCCAGGATACCGACCATCGGGCTGACGGTCGGGAAGAAGACCTTGCTGAAAATCAGCGCGCTCGCCAGGCCATACAGCAGAAAATCATAAAACTCGATGCTGTTACCGATCCAGCTGGAAACCACCACCCGACGAATGCTCGCTTTATCGAGCACCGCCTTTTGCGTGACCGGCATATCAAGAGTGACTGACATAATATTAACCTTATGGGGTCTCATCAGACTGCCATTACGCTGGCAGACGAGAGAAGTAGAGTGCTGAATCTATGTTTTTATTTTTTCGGTTACTGCGCGATCGCGATGGATGAGCCTTTTTTGCACGCGCATTAATCAATTCAGAGGCGTAAAAGGCATAAAACTGTCGTTATTCAACGTGATACCTGTTTATTCAACGTTTCGCCGAGACGCATCATACTGTTAATGGCCTCAGGATAAAAACGTGCGGCGTGCGACTGGCTACTTCTCGACCGACAGACGTAAAAAGCAGTAATGACACTCTGCTTCGTTTTCGTTATTCATGAGTGGAAAATGCTAATCACAGGATGTCGAGAACCCTCTCCGATACGCAGCAGGTGTGGTCGCGAAGTGGTTTTTAAAGTGATGCCGCAGCGTCGCCACGCTGCCAAACCCCGCCACCTCGGCAATTCGCTCAATCGACAGTGCGCTGTTTTCCAGCAGATCCTGACAGCGGCTCAACCGGGCGTTAAGCAACCACTGGGCCGGTGTGCTGCCGGTGGTGGCGGCAAACCGGCGCAAAAAGGTGCGCGGACTCATGCCGACAAACGTTGCCAGCGAGTCAACGCTGTGCGGGGTGGCAAGGTTCTCCAGCAGATAATCAAACAACGCGCCAAGTCGATGACCTTCATAGGCGACAGGCACCGCCTGCTGGATAAACTGGGCCTGCCCGCCATCGCGATGAGGAGAAACCACCAGCCGACGCGCCACCTGATTTGCCGCAACGGAACCATAGTCCCGGCGGACCAGATGCAGGCACAGGTCGATACCCGCCGCGCTGCCCGCTGAAGTCAGCACATCGCCATTATCGATATACAGCACGTCCGGCGTGACCCGAATGGCCGGGTAACGCTGCTGCAGTAAGTCGGTATAGCGCCAGTGAGTGGTGGCCTGCCGGTTATCGAGCAACCCGGCGGCGGCCAGTACAAACACGCCGGAGCAGATCGACATCACCCGCGCCCCGCGCTGATGCGCAGCCACCAGCCGGGTACAGAGTTCGGCGGGCACCGGCGTGTCCGCACCGCGCCAGCCGGGGACCACGATGGTTCCGGCCTGGTCCAGCAGCTCCAGCCCGCCATCCACCACCAGTCGGACGCCCCCCGTCGCGCACAGCTCCCCCTGGTCAACGCCCGCGACCGCGAAGCGATACCAGTTCTCGCCCATTTCAGGACGCGCCAGGCCGAAAATCTCTACCGCGACGCCGAATTCAAAGGTGCATAAGCCGTCATAGGCCAGCACCACCACCAGAGGATTGTTCATCACCGCACCCGCACAATTTTGTCATGATCTTGATGGTATATGGCATTTCTGCCAGCTGTCAAAGCTGCACCCTGGCCCTAGAGTAAAGACTCAATTTAAGAGGAGTGAGTATGAGCTACGTAACTGATTATCCTGCAGCAGATGCCGATCGCGCCGCTGCGCATTTTTTACAACGACTGAGTGTGGAAACGGATTGCGACGATGTGCACAGTGCCATCAAAGACGGCGAGATGGATTTTGTGCTGCTGCACGTGGTCGGCAGCCCGGAGGCGTTTGCACGCCGTCATATTCCGCAAGCCATCCATCTTCGCCATCGGGATATCGACGCGCAGCGCATGGCACAGTGGCCTGCCGATACGTTGTTTGTTGTCTACTGCGCCGGGCCACACTGCAACGGTGCCGATCGGGCCGCGTTGAAGCTGGCGCTGCTGGGTCGTCCGGTCAAAATCATGATCGGCGGGCTGACCGGCTGGGCCGACGAAGGTTTTGCCTTTAACGCAGCGTAAGACCGCGCGTTTGAGCCTGACAAATCTGCTGTTTCGGTTTACCCTGGCATACCGGTCAGGCGCTAGCGTCTGACCGGGCACTCAATAACGATGAAGGAGTTTGCAATGTCACTGTATAGCGAAACAAAAGCGCAGTTCATCCATGGGCTTCACAACCTGAGCGCGATCCTCGAAAAAGCGCGCATCTGGGCGCAAGAAAACGGCACCACGGAGAGCGCTTTACTGGAAGCAAAACTGGCGGACGATATGTTCCCGCTGGTGCGTCAGGTGCAGGTGACCTGCGATATGGCGAAGCGCGGCGTGGCGCGTCTGGCCGATATCGACGCCCCGGTGATGGAAGATAACGAGAGCACCTTTGAACAGTTACAGACCCGGATCGCCACAACCCTCCAGTGGTTAGAAACAGTGGCGGATGCGCAGCTTGAGGGTGACGATGAGCGGCCGATTAAGGTGAAAGCGCGCGAACATGAACTGCATTTCACCGCCCGTAGCTTTGTCTTCTCCTTCGCCGTGCCAAATTTCTATTTCCATTTCACCACCGCTTACGACATTTTGCGTCAGGCGGGCGTACCGCTTGGTAAACGTGATTTCTTAGGCAAGATTAACTGATCCTGCACCGGCTCTGACCTCCCTGTCAGGGCCGGCATTTGCCTTATCTGCCCGTTGCCGGAAAGCCAAAACCCCTGCCTGCGCCACCGCACTCCCGCATGACCGATCATGTATATACAACCATTGACAATGACCCACACGAATCTGATGATGGATTTGTGAGCCGAAATGTGAATAATTTGTAATTGATTTGGAAATTATCTGTAGCAAAGATATTTCATCCCTCTGCAGAATCGGGGTCAGACGGACATGATGACGCCTGCTGCTGGCCGAAATCAGCCGCCACCTCGCCCCCCACAGGAGCACCGATGAGTAACCACAGACGACAGGTTCCAGGCATTCACCATTACGCAGGCCCGGCAGGCGGTTGGGGAGCCTTAAAAGCCACGGCGATTGCGGTGCGCACGCAGATGGATGTCTTCGACGCGCCTGCCACCCTGCTGCGCACCAATCAGCCCGACGGTTTTGACTGTCCGGGCTGCGCGTGGCCGGATAAAGAACACAAATCCACCTTTCAGTTTTGCGAGAACGGTGCCAAAGCGGTGACCTGGGAAGCCACCACAAAGCGCGTCACCCCAGACTATCTGGCGCAACACACCGTCAGCGAACTGTGGGAAAAACCCGATTTCGAGATCGAAGGGCTGGGCCGTCTGACGCACCCGCTGGCGTACCATCCGCAAAGCGACACTTTGCGCCCGGTCAGCTGGGAGCAGGCATTTGCCCGCATCGGCGAGATACTGCGCGGTCTGGCGCCGGATCAGGTCGAGTTTTACACCTCCGGGCGCGCCTCGAACGAAGCCGCGTTCCTGTATCAGCTGTTTGCCCGCGAGCTGGGCAGCAATAATTTTCCCGATTGCTCTAACCTGTGCCATCAGGCCACCAGCGTCGGCCTACCCCGCTCAATCGGCATTGGCAAAGGCACCGTCTCGCTGATGGATTTTGATAACACCGAGCTGGTTATCTCCATCGGGCATAATCCGGGCACCAACCACCCGCGGATGATGGGTACCCTACACGAGCTTGCCCGTCGGGGCGTACCGATCATCGTCTTTAACCCGCTGCGTGAAAAGGCCCTGGAGCGCTTTGCCGATCCGCAAAGCGTGATGGAGATGACGACCTACAGCGCTACCGACATCGCTTCGACCTACTTCCAGGTCAAAGCCGGTGGCGACGCCGCCGCGCTCAAAGGCATTGCGAAACATCTGCTGCAGCTGGACGCGGTGCGCGGCAACGTGCTGGACCACGATTTTATCGCCCGCCACACCGCCGGTTTTGCCGAGTTTGCCGCCGATATCGCCGCCACCGGCTGGGAGGCCATCGAGCAGGGTTCCGGGTTATTACGCCCGCAGCTGGAGAGCGTCGCCGAGGCTTACGCGAAATCGAACGCTACCATCATCACCTACGGGATGGGCATTACTCAGCACAACAAAGGCACCGCAAACGTGCGCCTGATTGCTGACCTGCTGCTACTGCGTGGCAATATTGGCAAACCCGGGGCGGGGATTTGCCCTCTGCGCGGGCACTCCAACGTGCAGGGCAACCGCACGGTGGGGATCACCGAAAAACCGTCGGCGGCGTTTCTCACTAAGCTGGAGGAGGTGTTCGGCTTTACCCCGCCATCCGCTGCCGGCCACGATGCGGTGCAGGCCGCGCAGGCGATGCTCGACGGGCAGGCCAAAGCGTTGATCTGTCTTGGCGGTAACTACGCGGTGGCAATGCCGGATCACGACCGGGCGTTCGCCGCCCTGCGCAAACTGGATCTCAGCGTGCACGTCGCCACCCGACTCAACCGCACCCATCTGCTGGTGGGCAAAGAGACCTTTATCTTCCCCTGTCTGGGGCGCACGGAGCTCGATATGCAGCGCACAGGCCCGCAGTCGATCACCGTCGAGGACTCCATGTCGATGGTCCATGCCTCCAGCGGCAAACTGACACCGGCTTCGCCGTTGCTGCGTTCGGAGCCGGCGATTGTCGCCGGGATCGCCCACGCCACCCTGCCCGACAGTAAAGTCGACTGGCTGGAACTGGTGGCCGATTACGACCGCATCCGGGAGCGAATCGAGCAGACTTTGCCCGGCTTTGAAAACTTCAATGCGCGGATAAGGATCCCCGGCGGTTTTCGCCTGCCGCTGCCGCCAACCGAGCGCGTCTGGCCGACCGCCAGCGGCAAAGCGATGTTCTCGCTGTTTGAGGGCGTCGAGGAGAACAGTCCGGGCGTCGGCGAAAACGTGCTGCGGCTGGTCACCCTGCGCAGTCACGACCAGTACAACACCACGCTGTACGCCCTCGATGACCGCTATCGCGGGGTATTTGGTCGCCGCGACGTGCTGTTTATGAACGAAGAGGATATGCAGCAACGGGGGCTGGAGCATGGCGACCGGGTGGATATTACCACCGCGCTGCCCGGCAGCACCCAGCGTCTTAACGACATCACGCTGGTGGCCTATCGCATCGCGCCGGGGACGGTAGCGGCCTATTATCCCGAAGCTAACGTGCTGGTTCCCCTCGATTATCTGGATAAAGAGAGCGGCACGCCGTCGTATAAATCGGTGCCCGTTCAGCTGACTTTGCGCTCAAAGGAGATCCGTCCGCTAGCGTAACGCCGTCAACGTGGGCCCCACGCGCTGTCTTCACGTAGACAAATAAGGATATTTAGTTCATGCTGAGACTATATCAATCATTCTCAGCACAGGGAGCATTCCATGCCGAAGCACCTGAATCCGGCCTCCATAGCCCGCGGGGATCGCGATTTAATCGCCATCCGGGCCGCGATGAACATCCTCGAAAAGTGGGGCTGCACCACTGAGCAGCAGCAGAACATTCTGCAGCTGTCGCGGGCGGCGCTGTACAAGTACCGTCACAGCGACACGCAGAGTGCGTCATTGAGCCATGACCAGCTCACCCGGATCAGCTACCTGCTGAATATGCATTCGGCGCTGCGCATTGTGTTCAGCAATCCCGAGAACGTGTACGGATTTATGACCATGGCTAACCACAATGCCTACTTCAACGGGGCCACCCCGCTGTCGTTCATTGAGGGCGGTGAGTTCGGCAATCTGCATGAAGTGGCGAAGCGCGTCGACGTGCTGCGCGGGGGCCTGGCCGGATGACCGATGCGGAGATCCCAAGAACGGCGCAGGTTCCCCTCAAGGGTTACCGCCTGCTGCATACCAAGTACCCGGCCATCTACGTGTTTGAGGACGTTGCCAGCCCGGAGGCGTTTGACGTTCTCTACGAGATCCAGAAACTCACCAATCCGCGACTGTCCAGCGAAGTGGGAAACCTTAACCTGCTTCCTCGCGAGGAGTGGGTGCTGGGGATCCGCGGTGCACACTACGCTATGGCGGCCTTCACCCACGTCAATCCGGACGGCAGCCGCTTTTCGAATGGCGATTTTGGTATTTATTATCTCGGTGACAGCCAGGAGACGGCGCTGGCCGAGATTGTCTATCACTGCCAGCACTACTGGCAGAACGTGCCTGAACTGAAGTTCGAACGCTTTGAATACCGCTGCCTGGAGACCGAACTGGGTCACACCGCCTTTGCCGATATTACTGGCCTGCCGGGCACGCACCCGTATTACCATCCCACGGACTACAGCGAGCCGCAGCTTCTGGGTGCCCGTTTGCGGGTGGCGGGCGAAATCGGCGTGACCTACCGCTCGGTTCGCAGGCCAGGCGGGATCTGCTGGGCGCTGTTAACGCCCAAACCCATCACCAGCATTATTCAGTCATCCCTGCACCAGATCATCTGGGACAAAGGGATTGTCAGCGTCGGGCTGGTCACGCCGGCCAGCAAATAACCCCAGGAGCATACGGCTTCTGTGGTTATTTGCTGTACCTGCCTCAACTAAAGGTGAACATCCCTGTCACGAAAGCATAAAAGATCAATTTCGGGAATATAACGCTTACAATTAATTTGTTTAATGGATTAATAATTCTTAATCGATCGATTTAAGTTATATAATGACCAAAGTGTGATCAGCGCCGCAGAAAGAAGCCTCTCAAGCAACCATTATATTTGCAAGGAAAAATGAACTGAACCGGAATACTGTCAAATATGACAGAGCAACGGATTCTTATATATTTCTCACTTCATTCCTTCCTTTTACGAAAGCAGGATCAACTCCTGCCATCCAAATTTAATAATTAAATTAACCTTGCCATTAATTAAAAGACCGCGATGACAGTGATGATATTTACCATATTGCACTGCATCGACCAACCGTAATTAAAAAGGAAATAATTATGTCAGATTATTCAGTTTCAGTAAAGAATGAGAGTGGTAGTGATGTACAGGTCGCTATTTATCAAGATTATCCGAACATTAAAGGATTGCCCCTTATTTGGTTGCTGCAGAACATCAATGATGGAAACAAAAATACCTATTCCTGGGGTATTGACTGGGCATTAAACTGGGGCACCAGCAATCTACCTCTGGCCCCAGGGGTATTGTGGAATTCTGGTGGTCTGATGCAGAAAATGAACCCCACCGCATCCGGCGGAAAAAACAGCATGGGCGTAACCTATGTTAACAAGCAATTTAAAACCGCCCCGGAAGCCTATCATGATCCAGAAGTGTTACTGGGCAGCATGGGGGTACAGACAGATAAAACTTTCACCACTAAGGACTCAGCAGCAATGAGTCTGGCAGTTTATATGAATTCAAAGCCGGCATTCGCCATGCAGGGAAGGCCAAATGGGAACTATATGTTCGACACGCATCCGACCTACTGGATTTGTACGACGGATTCTAAACAAGGTGTTGCCGTTTCAGGGAAATATGTCAGCCAACCGAAACAGATCGTGTTTGAAAATGGCATTACCGCGCTGAACTTTACACTCACCGACACGCTGGAATTTATTGAAGGCTGATTTTTTTCTTTCAGCTTATCAATAAATCCAACTCTTCATCGTTTTTACATAATAAAACCAATCTGCGATGGCCAGCAGATTGGTTTTTGAGAAAAATATCCACAAGGTTGATTATATCACGATGTATTCTGTCACCGTAACCAATAACAGTGGTAGTCATCTGGGTGTTGCTATCTTTGTGACTAACGCTTCCCCCGGGGGGGTAATGTCACTTGTGTGGCAGCAAAAAATCATCAATAACAATGGTCATTATACCTTTACGTGGAACCCGGTTGATTTTGGTCTTGGCTGGGGGAGTGCCACACGAGAGTATGATGCCCGTATTCAATTCACGTCAGGGGAACCCCCGAAAGCGGTGTTTCCCGATGTCAAAGGTGGTGCTGATTCAGTATCTGTTAGGTATCTTAATGGGAGTTTTCTTTCAGATGAGCCTTATTACGCTAACATGATTGCCGGGCAACTGAAAATAACGACCGACCGAAGCTTTGACATCAAAGATTCGGCAAAGATGTACCTTGCACTGTTTATAAATAAATCGCCAGCAATCATAACAAAGGGAAAACCAAACTCGCGCTTTGATTTTAATTCTTCATGCTTGTCATACTATTTAACAGCAACCGATCTCCCTCCTGGCCTGTCACTGCCGGACATGGATCTTAACACTGACTTCATAGGTATCAGCACCCCTACCCTGATTCATTTTACAAAGGGGAACGAAATCCTTAATTACACACTGGACCCTTCGCTTTCTTTTATTGAGAAACCATAGCCATTGAAAATAAATCAACAAGGAACATAACCATGAGCGACATTAAAAAATTAGAGGATTTACTGTCGATTGAAACTTCCGAAAATAACAACAGAGTTATCGTTATTAATGTTGGATATGCCTGCCCTTTTGGATTGAAAAAGTTTCTGACTAAAGATTCAGACATTATCGCGCCTGATGATTTCAATCCTGACATATGCTCTTCGTACAAAGATAAAGATCAATTTAAAACAAAGGATTATTTAAAAACATCGAATTGGGCCAGTAATGCAGGGGTTTTCTCTAGAAAATTCCGCCTGTTACATAGTGAGCTAGCCAAACATATCACTTTCCTTTTTCACGCCATTGAGGAAGCCTATCATACAACATGGGATTTCAATGCTCCCGTGCTGTGCAGGAATAATTTATTTCATGGGCATGTGATTCACAATCCTGTCCTGAACGATATTCTTATCGTGTTTCATGCTTTTGAATACCCTGACAACCTGGACCTGGTCATAAAATCAAATCAGGCTCAGGAGATAGAGCCTGGCGTGCCCGCTTTTAAAAAAGAGGCTTTGGCATTTAAATGGCGAAATGCAATCTACTCGGTAAATAAAAATCGTATCTATCTCCCTGATGCCAGCAGGACACTCAACGACCCACCATTAATAGACCGTTTTTCTGGAGCCTGGACATTGGATGAAAAAAAGTGCGGGCAAGGATTATTTGATGTGAATTATTTCCCGAGGGAGAGCGTCCCTCTGTTTGCATCCTGATTTGAATATTTTCCAGAAGGAACGTTATATGTCACTCGATAAAGATAATACCTGACTGGATCTGCAGGGCCATACAGCAGGTTCTCTGGTAAGTGAATTACATGATAGCTAATCGCATCTCTTCGGCATTAGGCCCGGTGATCGGGCCTTTTTCTTGTTTGCATATTAAGTCGCCAGAAAATAGCCCGCGGCGGTAAACGCCACCACCCCGGCAATCACCGTGGCGAACAGCCCTCGGGTTATCACCCCCACCAGGGTGGCGAACCCCGCCGCCAGCAGCGCGATGCTTATCCCGGAAGGAGTCATTGCGGGCTTGCTCAGCAGCTCGGCAGCCACCAGCGCGGCCATGATGGCGGTGGGAATAAAGCTCAGCCACTGCTGCACAACGCCCGGCAGGCGAAAGCGGGACAGCAGCAAAATGGGTACGGTGCGCATCAGGGCGGTCACCAGCGCAGAGGCGATAATCGCCAGCACAATATGTCGTTCCATCCTATTTTCCTTTCCGGGTGCGTAACAGCACGGTTGCCAGGGTCGCCGCGAGGGAGGCCGCAATAATCACCACCAGACTGAGCGAACCACTTCCGGCGCAGAACAAGGTGATCGCCACCGCAACGGCAATGTTCAGGGTTTCGAGCGTCTTTCGGCGGCTGGCAAACCACATCATCAGGATCAGGCCGATAAACATCGAGACCAGACTAAAGCCGAGCCCTTCCATCAGCGACGCGGGCAAGGTGGTTGCCAGCCAGGCGCCAATCACGCAGGCAAAAATCCAGTTCAGCCAGGCGGTGACGTTCAGACCGAGCATCCAGGCATAGCTGATTTTGCCCTGCGGGCTGCCGTGCTGAACCGCCACGCCAAAGGTTTCATCCGTCAGCAGCAGCCCGCTGACCATTTTTTGCAGCGTGCTGTAGTCGCGAAAAAACACGCTCATCGAGGAGCTCATCAGCAGGTAGCGCAGGTTAACCAGCAGCACGCTGAGCACCACTGACGCCATTTCGGCCCCCGCTGCCCACAGGGAATAAAACAGAAACTGCGCTGACCCGGCGTACAGGGCACCGGCCAGCAGGGCAATTTGTCCGGGGGTAAAACCGGAGAGCGTACCAATCGCCCCGGCGGCAAAGCCTATACTCCAGTAACCCGGAATGGTCGGCAGACAGGCCGCGACACCGGCGCGGAAATCGCCTGACGTGGAGGCGCCCCGGTCGGTGTTTGTCTTCATCAACATCTCTTTTTCCCTTATATTACTTAGCTCAATAACAATCTTACGAATTAGCTAAAATCGCTATAGTAAAATCCTGCTCAGCCGTGAAATTTACGCAGGCGGGGAGAGGAAGCGGACGTGGTGCAACAAAAACGCGATGAGATCAGCCTGTGGCGCGACAGCCAGCTGCACGGTGGGATGGAGATCCTGCAGGCCACCTGCTATGAGCACAGCTACCCACCGCATTTTCATGATGAATTTGTGATCGCGGCGTTTGCCCGCGGGGCGCAGCGTACCCGGGTATGCCGGGAAAATGGCATCGCCGCGGCGGGCTCGGTGATGATTATCGCCCCAGGCGAAGTACACACCGGCGAAGCCGTGCAGCGTGATGAAGGCTGGGATTACTGCGCCTTCTATCCGGGTGAAAGCCTGCTCAACGAGGTTGCGCAAACGGTACTCAGCGGCAAAGGGGAGGTGAATTTTGGCACGCAGGGGATCCGGTACGATCCCGTGATGGCCCGCCGCATGCTGCAGGCGGCGAGCGTGATCAAGCAGAGTCCTGACCCGCTGGAAAAAGAGTGCGTGATGTATCAGATCCTTAATCTGCTGGTGGGTCATTACGGCGAGCGCACCGTCAAAGGGTCGCGCCAGGGCTTTGTGCGGGCGGAGATCCGTCACGCCATCGACTTTTTGCACTGCTCGTACACCCGATCCCTGTCGGTGAAGGAGATTGCGCAGGTGGCGGGCTTAAGTGAATTCTATTTTATGCGCACCTTCCAGAAGATGACCGGGCTCTCGGTGCACCAGTATCTGACGCAAATCCGCCTGGTACGAGCCAAAGCGCTGCTGGCCAAGGGGGTCGGTGCCGCCCAGGTAGCCAGCGATATCGGCTTCTTTGACCAGAGCCATTTGATTAAGCACTTCCGGGCGCATTTTGGCACCACCCCGGGTTTGTTTGCCGCCGCGTCCGTGTAAGGTCAGCCCGCGTGACCCTGACGTGATGTGATCAACGTCAGGCCCCCGGCGCACAGCAGCAGTACGCCACTCATCGCAAACGCGCTCTGCCAGCCCAGATTATCAAACATCAGGCCGCCTGCCGTTGAGCCCAGCGCAATCGACAGCTGAATAACCGCCACCATCAGCCCCCCACCGGCCTCGGCATCATCGGGTAAGGTGCGGGCGATCCACGTCCACCACCCGGTTGGCGCCGCCGTTGCCAGCATCCCCCACAAGCCCAACAGCAGAGCAACTATCCAGACGCTGTGCCCGGTCAGGAGCAACATCCCGGCGATGGCGGCCATCAGCAGCGGGATGGCCATCAGCGCCAGATAAAATCGCGCATTAAGGACGGTCGAGACGATCAGCGTGCCGATAAAACCCGCCACCCCGAGGGTGAGCAGGATCAGCGATAAACCGGACGGACTTACCCGGGTGACGGTTTCCAGAAACGGGCGCACGTAGGTAAATAAGGCGAACTGCCCCATAAAGAACAGGCCGCAGGCCAGCATGCCCAGCGAGACGATGCGACGATTGAACAGGCGAAAAACCGTTCCGCGCGACGGTTTATTGTCACCGCGCATGTTGGGCAGGCTAATCCACTGCCAGATAAAGGCCAGTACCGCCACCGGGACCAGACACAGAAACGCCCCGCGCCAGCCGATGGTGGCACCGAGATAGCTGCCCAGCGGGGCGGCCACCACCGTCGCCAGCGCGTTGCCGCCGTTAAAAATGGCCAGCGCACGGGAGACCTGATGCGACGGCACCAGCCGAATGGCGGTGGCGGCGGACATGGACCAGAACCCGCCGATGGCGATCCCAATCAAGGCCCGGCCCGCCATATAGACCAGATAGCTGGACGCAAAGGCGATAATCACCCCCGACACGGCCATCAGCACCGTCATCCCCAGCAGGAGATATTTACGATCCGCCTTACCGGCAATGCTAGAAATCGTCAGGCTGGTGATCACCGCCAGCGCGCCGGAGATGGCAATCCCCTGCCCTGCCAGCCCCTCGGTTACGCCCAAATCTGTAGCAAGGGGGGTGAGCAGGCTGACCGGCATAAATTCGGATGCAATCAGGACAAAGACGCACAGGGTCATGGCAAAAATACCGCCCCAGTACGCGTGTTGATGTGATCTGGTGTGGCTGAGTGTGGACATTATTCAGATTTCGCGAAGGCCAGCGTCAACGCCACCGATCAGAGACCGGTGGCTTGAACGTGCTGGTGAGGGGTTTATTTCAGGCTGGTTTTGAAGAACTGCTCAAAGCGGGCAAAAGGTATTTTACCGGCGGCATTGTCGTATAAGTCCACATGGTTTGCGCCCGGGACCACCACCAGCTCTTTGTGCTTGCTGCCAACCGCGTTGTACGCATCCTCGGCAAAGTAGCGTGAGTGCGCCTTCTCACCGGTGACGATAAGCGTCGGGATGGTGATTTCATTGGCGTAACTCAGCAGCGGCATGTTCATGAACGACAGCGGCATGGTCGCCGTCCAGGCACCGGTGGAGTTAACGGAACGCTCGTGGAACCCGCGCGGCATCCGGTAGTAGTCAAAGAACTCTTTCAGCACCGGATGCGGATTGGCAGGTAACGCCTCGGGCAGAATACGTTCCCCGGCGCTGACGTTGCCGTTCTGGTCGACATTCAGATCATGCCCGCCGTGAGCGAAGGTGCCGCTTTCTGCATCCTTCCAGCGCTGCGCGTTCAGATACTCCAGCACGGCATGACGGTCGGCCGCTGAATAACGGTCTTTGCCGTCGCCAACCCCGTGGCCCATCGCCCGGCTCATGTCGTACATCACGCTGGTGGCGACCGCTTTGACGCGAGTATCCATCGAGGCGGCATTCAGCGCCATCCCACCCCAGCCGCAGATCCCGAGGATCCCGATCCGGTTGCGATCCACCTCTTTTTGTAACCCGAGGAAATCCACCGCCGCGCTAAAGTCTTCGGTGTTGATATCCGGAGAAGCGACGTTGCGCGGACTCCCGCCCGATTCGCCGGTGTAAGAAGGATCGAATGCCAGCGTCACAAAGCCCTGCTCAGCCAGGGTCTGCGCATACAGACCGCTGGATTGCTCTTTGACCGCGCCAAAGGGACCGCTGACCGCAATCGCGGCCAGCTTGCGATCGCCGCGGTCTTTCGGCAGGTACAGATCCGCCACTAAGGTGATGCCGTAGCGGTTCTGGAAGGACACCTTGCGGTGATCGACCTTAGTGCTTTCGGCGAAGGTCTTGTCCCATTTCTGGATCATTGAAACGGGGGCGTTCGGATTCGTTGTATCCGCATTACTCATTGTCGAGACTCCACTTAATGATGCACAGAGCAGCATTGCGGGTAGTGCGGTTGTCAGTTTTTGGGTAAACGTCTTCATGAAAGATCCCCTGAAATACACGATTTAGGTACAGGTTTCATACGGACAACGCTGCTGTGCTTTGTTGCAATGAGGGTGATTATAGTTAGCAGAAATAGTGCTGATTAGAGGGCAAGTGGTGCTAGGATTAATATCAAATTGTTATAAATACGTGCAGGAACCGAACGATGGCAAAACGGGAAAATTACAATGAGCTGTACCTGTTTATGCAGGTGGTGCGGGAAGGCAGTTTCACCGCCGCCGCACAGCGGCTGGGGCTTGCGCAATCGGGGATCAGCCGTTCGGTACGCGATCTTGAGGAGCGGCTGGGCGTTCAGCTGCTGGTGCGCACCACCCGCAGGCTGTCACTGACTCAGGCGGGGGAGCAACTTTACCAGACGACAGAATCCGGGTTTGACGCGTTGGATCTGGGGCTGGCGACGTTGGCCCATTATCGCCAGACCCCATCCGGTACGGTGCGCATCAATGCCAGCCAGCACGCCATTGATAAATGTCTGCTGCCGAAGCTGGCGGTGTTTAAACAGCGATACCCTGATATCCGGCTGGAGCTGATGAACGAAAGCCGGTTCGTTGATATTATCGCCGAGCGCTTCGATGCGGGGGTGCGTCTGGGCCCGGAGGTGGGCCAGGGGATGATCGCGGTGCGCATCACGCCCGACATGGAGATGGCGGTGGTCGCGACGCCGGAACATTTTCGCCGCTACGGCTTTCCGCAGGCCCCCGCGGATTTAGTGGCCCATCCCTGCATTGCCTACCAGCTTGCCGACGGCAGTCTGTACCAGTGGGAACTCAATCAGGATGGTAAAAAAATCACCCATCAGCCGCAGGGACAGTGGGCCTTATCGGACAGCTATATGGAAGCCGAAGCCGCCCGACTGGGTCTGGGGCTGGCCTATGTGCCTGTTGAACTGGTGGCCGATGACCTGGAACGGGGTGTCCTGATCCGGGTATTGCAGCGTTACAGCCTGCGCATGGAGGGGTTATTCCTGTATTATCCGCATCGCAACGTCTCACCCGCCCTGCGAGCCGTCATTGATACCCTGAAAATCTGACTGACTGCCTTTAACTGCGAAGCCCTTAAAAATGAACACCGACAATAAACGCGCGCACCCTTTTCACTTCTCTCCTTTCCGCCATCTCTTTTTTGCGCGCCTGCTCACCGTGCTGGGCAACGGTATCGCCCCCATTGCGCTGGCGTTTGCGGTGCTGGATATTGGCGGTTCGGTCTCTGATTTAGGCTGGGTGGTTGCCTCGCGTTCCCTCTTTAATGTCGCCTTCCTGCTGCTGGGGGGCGTGCTGGCAGACCGCTATTCGCGCAGCCGGGTGCTGGTTTCGTCTTCGCTGGTTGCTGCCGTTTCACAGGCTGTCGTCGCCTGGTCGGTGCTGGACGGTTCCGCCACGGTGATGAGTCTGGCCCTGCTCGGCGCGGTGAACGGGGCCGCTGCCGGCATCACCTTACCGGCCTCTTCGGCGCTGGTTCCCCAGACGGTTCCTGCAAAAAATCTGCGCCAGGCCAATGCGTTTATCCAGCTTGGGGTCTATAGCGGAACGGTGATCGGCGCGTCGCTGGGCGGGCTGCTGGTAAGCTCTGTCGGGCCAGGCTGGGGACTGGCGATTGATGCGTTGGGCTTCGCCGCCGCGGCTCCGCTGTATCTGTTTATTCGCGTTGCCCGGGTCGACACCGGGACGCCGCAAAGCAATATCCTGCAGGACTTAAAAGAGGGCTGGAAAGAGTTCGCCAGCCGGGCCTGGGTGTGGTCGATTGTCGTTCAGTTCACCATTATCAATGCCGCCTTCAGCGGGGTGATGATGGTGCTCGGCCCGGTGATCGCCGACGCCTCGTTTGGCCGCGCGCACTGGGGGATCATTGTGGCGGCGCAGAGCGTGGGCCTGATCGTGGGCTCTTCCCTCGCCCTGCGCTGGCGTCCGCGCCGGGATCTGTTTATTGGGGTGATGTTAACGGCCTTTTGCGCGTTACCCATTTTCATGATGAGTCAGCTCGCCGCCACCCCGTGGCTGATTGGCGCATTTTTTATCGCCGGGGTGGCGTTTGGCCTGTTTGGTGTGGCCTGGGCCCATTCGCTGCAAACGCATATTCCGCCGGACAAGCTGGCGCGGGTGTATGCCTATGACGCGGTGGGATCCTTTGTAGCCATACCCTTCGGGGAGCTGATTGCCGGTCCGCTGGCCGTGCAGTACGGTTCCAGTAATGTGCTGCTGGTTTCCGCTATTGCGGTGGTTATCGCTACCCTGGGCGCCGCGCTGGTACCGGCGATTCGACGGCTCGACAATGCGCCTCAGATGACCTCCCACAATGCTGTAAAAGAGTCATGATGAAACCCGCTCAGGCTACAACATGAAGATATCTCATGTTGTAGTGAAATTTAGTCGCTATCACTGTTGCTGAGGCTCTGGCATAACGTATGTAATGTTAACGAATTAGCAACAAGAAGACTGAATATAATGAATAATGATTTCACATTTACGATTAAACACAGTCGCTTCGACGAGAATTATAATCCTTCGGAAAACACGCGGATTACCACCAACTTTGCCAATCTGGCCCGCGGGGAAAACCGCCAGCAGAACCTGCGCAATACGTTAGTGATGATTGATAACCGCTTTAACGCCTTAGCGCATTGGGATAATCCTAACGGCGACCGTTATTCCGTCGAACTTGAAATCATTTCGGTTGAGATGAATATTGGCGACGGTAATCAGGCTTTCCCGGCAATTGAAATCCTGAAAACCAATATTATTGATAAAAAAACGGACGAGCGCATCGAGGGTATTGTCGGGAATAACTTCTCGTCTTACGTTCGCGATTATGATTTTAGCGTGCGGCTGTTAGACCATAATAAAAACCAGGCCGGTTTTAGCATCCCGGATGACTTTGGTGATTTGCACGGTAACATCTTCAAGCATTTCGCTAACTCAGCGGAATACAAAGCGAACTTCAGCAAAGCGCCGGTGATCTGCCTGAGCGTTTCGAACAAAAACAGCTATCAGCGCATCGGCAATGTGCATCCTGTTTTAGGCATCGAATACCAACAGCATGGCACCTCGCTGACGGAAGCGTACTTCAAAAAAATGGGTCTGCAGGTGCGCTACTTCATGCCGCCAGACAGCGCCGCGCCGCTGGCATTTTATTTCTCCGGCGATTTACTGCGTGATTACTCGTTTGTGGAGCTGATTGCCACCATCAGCACAATGGAGACATTCCAGAAGATTTATCGCCCGGAGATTTACAACGCCAACTCTACCGCCGGGCAGTATTATCAGCCGAACCTGAATAACCAGGATCATTCATTAACCAAAATTGTTTACGATCGGGAAGAGCGTAGCCAGCTGGCGATTGAGCAAGGCAAGTTCACCGAAAAGCATTTCATCAAACCTTACAAGAATATTCTTGAGCAATGGTCTGCTAACTGCGCTGTTTAATTAATTAAAAAAATATAAGGTCACCTGTTATGAAAACATTGCTCCCTACGTCGACTGCCGGCAGCTTACCGAAACCGTCCTGGCTTGCAGAGCCGGAGAAGCTGTGGTCCCCGTGGAAATTAGAAAACGAAGAACTTATCGAGGGAAAAAAGGATGCGCTGAGCTTGTCGCTGTTCGATCAGCTGCGCGCCGGGATTGATATCGTCAGCGACGGCGAGCAGACCCGCCAGCACTTTGTCACCACCTTTATCGAGCACCTCAGCGGCGTGGATTTTGAGAAACGCGAGGTGGTTAAGATTCGTAATCGCTACGACGCCAGCGTGCCGACCGTGGTCGGGGCGGTAGAACGCCAGAAGCCGGTATTCGTTGACGATGCCAAATTCTTACGTCAGCTCACTAAACAGCCGATCAAATGGGCGCTGCCTGGGCCGATGACGATGATCGATACGCTGTATGACAACCACTATAAAAGCCGTGAAAAGCTGGCGTGGGAATTCGCCAAAATTCTGAACCAGGAAGCCCGAGAATTAGAGGCGGCCGGTGTCGATATTATCCAGTTTGATGAACCAGCCTTTAACGTCTTCTTTGACGAAGTGAATGACTGGGGTATCGCTGCGTTAGAACGCGCCGTTGAAGGGCTGAAGTGCGAAACCGCAGTCCATATTTGCTATGGCTATGGCATCAAAGCCAATACCGACTGGAAAAAGACGCTGGGCACCGAGTGGCGGCAATATGAAGAAGCCTTCCCTAAGCTGCAACAATCGGCTATCGATATCGTCTCGCTGGAATGCCACAACTCGCGGGTGCCGATGGATCTGCTGGAACTGATCCGCGGTAAAAAAGTGATGGTCGGAGCCATTGATGTGGCGACCAACACCGTTGAGACCGCAGAGGAAGTGGCGGATACGCTGCGCAAAGCGCTGCAGTTCGTCGATGCCGACAAGCTCTACCCTTCCACCAACTGCGGCATGGCACCGTTATCGCGTCGGGTTGCTAACGGCAAGCTCAACGCGCTGCGCGCTGGCGCAGAGATTATCCGCAACGAACTTTCAGCGAAGTAATGCCCCCCTCTGGCTGCGTGTTACCTTCCCCACAGGAACATGCAGCCAGACAGACTATACACAGTCTACACCATGACACCACCCTGTCTCTACCCATGCTGGTAAATGCTATTTGCTCACAATTTAATGGCTATTCATGACTCACAGGCGTATCGTTTTCGGTCTACACCGACATAAGCCTGTGCTTATGATGATCCCTTCAATTGCTGGCTGATGAAGCCTTACCGGGGAAAAAATGAGTCACTGTGATCCACAATGCCCATGCCAGAATCCAGATGCGCCGAAATACCCTTCCGGAAAGATGTTCCGCAATCAACAGGGTGAATCGATGATGGTGGTGAAAAAAGCCGGCACCTTCCCGGATGCGCGCTACACGATCCTGAATATCCGTACCGGAAAAGAGACTGAGCATTCCTATCCGGCGTTAGTCCGTAAAGAAATCGGAAAGTGACACCAGTAAGGGTTACCAGCACCATGACCGCTTCGGCGGTCTTTTTTTTGAGCA
Organism: Leclercia sp.; assembly: GCA_049284415.1. Lineage (GTDB taxonomy): Bacteria > Pseudomonadota > Gammaproteobacteria > Enterobacterales > Enterobacteriaceae > Enterobacter. The sequence goes on along the minus strand of JBAPXW010000002.1, from coordinate 73,794 downwards.
AAGTCAGCCGTTATGCTCAAGTCCTTAACCCGCTTTTTTAGAATGTTTAAACCTCTTATAACCCCACCTTAACTAAGCCCTAAATGGTCTAACCAGTTAGGAATTTAGCTTAAAATGCTATTTCACTTACTTCACGGCGAAAAGTAAGGTGTACCCCTTAGTTAGTAACTGTAAGTAATCAGTTTGCATAACGTAACGCTCATTCATGTTCACAAAACAAATGAATTAGTGAGCCATTAAATAAAAAGCAACACACAACGCACCGAAAGATAACGCATAAAAACTATAAAGATGAAAATTATCGCCGTGGATAAAGAAGAGCCTTTAGAGGCTGAAGATGCCTGTCGGCAAAGAATTTTTGCATCCTTACAGGATGTAAAAATAGCAATGAAAGCCTATCGATTATTTAAAGAAGATAAAGAAACCTTCTGGATAATGATTGAGAACGCTGTAAATAAAACGATCGAAGAAGTAGAAAAAGGGTAAATGTTAATGAAAACAAAATTAGTAACGGTATTTTTTTGTTTGTCTGTGGCTGGTGCTGCTCACGCTATTACACCTGCATATCGCGCGCAGTTAGCGCGCAGCGGATGTACGCAAGCAACAGACGGTAACGGGTGCGATATACACAAATCAAAATCCGAAAATAACGCCTTCAAAAGGGCATCGCATGGACACCAAAAAACAAATCCAGCGGAATATGAGGCGGCAGCAAAGACGATGGATCAGGCGCTTGCCGGAAAGTCGTTAAGTGAAGTGGTTCCGGCGATAGTGGCTGCAGGATGGAAACAGGATGAGAACGCACCGCTTGAATTTACGAATGACGGTGTGCGCATGGTATTAGATGTTAATCAATCAAACGATAAAGTGATGGGCGTCATTCTGAAATGAGTAGCCCTGTTTTTACAGTCTGGGCGGTGATTTGTTTTATTGGTTATATCATTACAATGTTGGGTTTATGATGAAAAATATTTATAAAATCGTGCTGGTTTCTGCTGTTTGTGGCGTGCTTTATGGCTGTGTCGTCGTACCTGAAGGAGCCGGTTACAATAAAGAGGCCGGGAACCATAGTCACTATATCACCCGCGACGGCGTGACCTTGCCGCCGTGTGATGAATTGCCGGATGCTTCACAGGCGGATAACGGTCAACGATGCTGGTTTGAATAAGCGTCGTTGAGCTCCGCTCGTATCAGGCCCATTAATTGGGCCTTTATTTTTTTGATGATCAATAGCGCGGTAAATTCACACTCTACAGGATGCGTTATTCGGCGAATTCATAATGCTCCGACTTAGGATTGCATCAGATGTTCTTTAATGGCGTCGAGAAACAGACTGAGCGCCGCATGCTGATGATCGCGGGACTGATACAGCCCGTAAATACCTAGCGGCTGCGGCTCCAGCTGCGGCAAGACCCGTACCAGACGACCGCTTTCCAGCCCGCTTTGCGCCTCGATGGCGGGCACCATCGCCAGGCCGACACCCGCGGCGGCCATATCGCACAACAGTGACGAGATCCCGGCACTGAAATTACCGCTCACCGCCACCGACATCCCGCCTTTCTCCCGATCGCGAAAAGACCATGACTGCCCGGAAAAACGGCTGTAGTGCAAACAATTGTGCCGGGCAAGATCCTCAGGCGTGGTCGGCACCCCCGCACGGGCAAGGTAGGCTGGCGAGGCGCATAGCACGGACTGGCATGTTCCCAAATGACGAGCGATAGCACCCGGTTCCGGTTCATTGGTGATGCGGATCGCCAGATCGATACGCTCCCCCACCAGACTCACCGGGTGATTATTGATATCAACTTCAATTCGCAACGCGGGATAACGCTCGAGAAAAGGCGGGATCACCGGCCCCAGCAGGTGCGTCGCCGTAAAGTGGGCGCAGGCGATACGTAACGTACCCGACGGCGTGATTCGGGTCGTATCCCCTTCAATACCCTGGGACAGCAGGGCCAGTTGCCGGGTTTTCTCCAGCGTTTTCTCTCCCGCAGGGGTGATGGTCAGCCGCCGGGTTGAGCGGTGGATCAGTCGCGCCCCTGCCCACTTTTCCATCTCATCGAGATAGCGGCTGACCATCGGCCGGGATATCCCAAGCGATCGGGCCGCCGCACTCAGGCTGCCGAGTTCGCAGATACGGTTGTAGGTGATTGCCGCCATGATCCTGTCCATTGCCTCTCCATCTGATCGTTTTACGAAACTCAGCATGTATTGTTTCAGGAATTCTGTCAGACATGCAAATCCGTAGAATGTACTCAACCCCAAAACGGAGAACATCGTCATGGCATTTCAGGCCGGGCTTTACTGGATTATTGATCCCCTGTGTGGCTGGAGCTATGGCGCTCTGCCGCTGCTTAACCGCGTCGCCGAGGATTTTCCCGCACAGCATATTTTGCCGGGCGGGCTTTTTATTGGCCCCCATCGCCGACAGCTGGACGCCAGCTGGCTGGCGCACGTTAACGAGCATGATGCCCGTATCGCCGCCTTAACCGGCATGACGTTTGGCGCAGACTATCGTCACAGGCTGCTGGCCGACAGCCAGATTGTCCTCGACTCCCTGCCGACAACGCGCGGACTGCTGGCGGCACAGCGGTTTGCCCTGCCCGGCGCCGATCTGCACTTTCTCAATGCCATCCAGCGGGCCTGGTATCAGGACGGGAAAAACATCACCCACCCCGACGTGGTGAATGAGATCCTGAACCAGACAGCGGGGCCTGACATCAGGCTCGGACAAATTCAGGAAGAGGAAGCGCTGGAGCGTATTCAACATGCGCGAATGCTGATGGCGAGGGTCAACGGCCAGGGGTTCCCCACCGCCGCGATTATCGACACCGACGGGAACAGCACGCTGCTGCCTGTCGGACGTTATTACGGTGAACCGGATGCCTTTTTCGCACTGGTTAAACCGCAACTCACCCAGATAAACAACTAAGGATCACCATGAGCATGAAATCCCTTTCGCTGGTATTAACCCTGGCCGCCGCGCCCGTATTCGCCGCCCCGCTGCACCTTGAGGTCTACAACCCGCAGGAAAAAGGCATTTTCCCGGTATCGTCCACCCTGGTCTCCGGCCCGACAGAAGCGGTGTTGTTTGATGCCCAGTTCAGCGTCAAGGATGGCGAACAGCTGGTGAAGATGATCAAAGCCAGTGGCAAAACCCTGAAAGCGATTGTGATCACCTCCGGCGATCCGGATTTCTATTTCGGACTTCAGCCGCTGGTCGCCGCCTTCCCGCAGGCAAACGTCATCGCCTCTCCGGCGGTTGTCGAGCATATCAAGGCCACCAAAGACGCCAAACTGGCCTTCTGGGGCCCGCAAATGAAGGACGGCGCACCGACAAAAATCATCGTGCCGCAGGCGACTCACGCCACCCGCTTTACCGTCGACGGCGAAGCGCTGGAGTTGAAACACGCGGGTGAATATGCCGCTTATGTCTGGATCCCGGCGAACAAGGCGATTCTGGGCGGAACCGGGATTGCCTCCGGCATCCATGTCTGGACTGCGGATACGCAAACCCCGGCAGTGCGTCAGGACTGGATGACGGTGCTTGGTGAAATGCAGTCCCTGAAACCGCAGCAGGTCATTCCTGGTCACTACCTGGGCGAGCGCCCGGCAAACGACGCGGCCATCACCTTCACCCACACTTATCTGCAAAAATTTGAGCAGACGCTGGCCAGCCAGAAGGGATCGGCAGCGGTTATCGACGCCATGAAAGCGGCATACCCGGGTCTGGCGGATGAGAGCTCGCTTGAGCTGAGTGCCAAGGTCAATACGGGTGAGATGAAGTGGTAAGCCCTGTCGAAACATCTACCTGCTGAGGTGGTTTTTGTAGGCCGGGCAAGCGAAGCGCCCCCGGCATTGCCCTTTCTGGAAGACGCCTCGCAAACCCCAAAGTAACCTTGTGTAACTCAGGGTTACGCCTTTTTTTCATTTTTTGAGGGCCGTAAAGTGCCCACGTTGCGGCACATCCGCAACCGGGCGTAGGAACCCGCACTCTACAGGAGGATATTTTATGTCGCGACAGCGTATCCCGTTAAAATCTTAATTGCGCTAGCATAGCAGCCCAAGAAAGGCGGTTTTCTTTGACATGCTATTTCTATTCCAATCAGCGCTACAACGTCGAGGATTCCTTCGCTATTTATGAAAACATGAGGTCATCATTAGTTGAGCACCCCCTTTAATATTCAATAATAATCGCCAGCAACATAACTAAATTCTAACCGAACTTAAGTCCATAAAAAAATAAAATCTCCGTATATGTTGCTGATGGTTTTTCGTAAAATAAGAATAGTTCATAATTAACATTTATACTAAGTATTTTTTATTTTGAAGCGCTACCACACATAGCACGCTTTTCATCTATACGTAGCTTAAAATCTGTTTGATACGCATAGTAACGCTCTATAGCTTGACTATCTGCATCTTGAAGAAGCGCTTCAAACTCCATCCTGTTGTTTTCATTAGCTACCCATCGCATTGTTGGCTGGGTAGAAACATAAGAGCGAGTATCTTTTTCAAGTTGAACCAAACGATACATTGGAAAATGTGCCCCTAATTTCCCACTGAGCGCCGCACGAGCAAAACTTTGCATTATAATAAAATCTTCAACCGGAGCCATAAAGTCATCATAGCTGGGACTGCGCAAATTTGTATGTATATAGTCGACAATATTTTTAGCAATCACATTGCGAAGTGCATCAATATGTGCAGATGGGAAATCAAAAGCAGTTGTTTTAGATTCATCAAAACCTCCAGTAAAAGAGTCTTTCCATGAAAATGTAGTAAGAGTCCAGAAATCGAGGTGTGAAAGATGGTCGTCGGAGGGTCGTAACCAGTCAAAATTTGCATCGCCTTGAACAAGACGTTCCCGAACCTGAGATGTATGGTCAACAGGGTACCAATATGATTGAGGGAATTTTTTAGACCCTATTTGTGTACATAAGCAATTAGCGAGATTTCCAGAGGAATTATACAAACATTTATTAACACTTAAAATAAATGAATTCCCTCCTTCAGGAGACTTCAGAACTTGAGCAATGAATTCATCTAGACGTCTCTTTAACTCAGTAGAAAACATTATTTTACCCATATTATACTTTGTCAGAATTTCATCCACCCTGCTAATTTCACATTTATTTTTTTGTTCAGTTTCAATCACTCCACCTAATTCCATCACTGAAAGCCATCTGTTCATCTGGAGACGATCTGATAACAATTCGGTTAAAGGTGGCACCATATTTAACTTATCCTTAAAGTGCAAAGGAAAAGTATCAGCAAAAGTATCCAAATGAATTATTCTACAACCTAAGGGTGTATCAATAAGGTTAGGATGTAAATAAACTAATTGTTTGATAAATTTACCATCCCCGGGTATTATCGTTGTAGCAACAACTCGCTGGTCAGCTGCATACCGAAGACTCTGATTAATAACCCCACGTTCCATACTACCAATGTTAATCCAGTGACTTTTCATTTTCTCGGAATCATTGACACGGATTTCAATTTTCAGACGTGACGCTATCTCGCTATCTCTACCAGGTATTAATTCCCATCGCATATCAACGACCTCTGGAATTTTTCCTTCCAATTCACGCCCCAAAACAACACCGCGAGTTCTGAAACTCCTCGTTGATAAATTAAAATCCATGGCGCGTTTTTGTCTAAATGAAACATCCTTCCCACTCTTTTTTGGAAATAAACCATCATACCCACCCATACTCTCCTTAATGCCTTTCTCTGAAATTACATCTATCACATTATATTTATCAATAATGTGATTCACCACTTTTCTATTCATTATATCTTCCTGATGAGCTTTATTACTGGGCAGCCAATCACTTCCCTCCTCTGCCTTAATAGCATTCCAAAATCGTGATGTTTTTTGAGATAACTCGAAATTGATAATACTTTTTACTTCGGGCTGCGCTACCCCTTTTAAAATATCGACCATGTACTGTTTGAGAGAAGCATCAAGCCAAGTGTTAATAGCAGTTCTTCCGAATTCTTTAACAAATCTCTGTGCCTGTGTGCCCAGTTCACTATTAATATCAATATTTACTCCTCCTGATACCTCTTCTAATACCCGAGAAAAGAGTATACTCTGGGCATCTAAAGCGGGTAAAAATTCGCCATAACGGGATTCAAGGCGTAATACCAGTTTGGATAATAACTCAGGGTTCTGCTCATAAATTTTCTTAATTATCTTCTTGACTTTAACTTCAATGATATCTCTTGTTGATGACGAGCCAACAACATTACCTTCCTTAACTATCCTGGCAATTTCATTCCTTAGAAGTGCAGAATCATGAACCTTGTTTTTATCAATTTGTTGTCCATTGAGTGCTGCTCGTACAAACTCTGATTTTGAGTTATTTGCTACTGTACTAACTGAAGCATGAATCGGAGGAGAACGTGTAGCTTCGTAAATGAAAGTTCGAGTAATAATATTTACCGCTGACTGTAGTGATAAATCATCATCTTCAGTATAATCTGGGATTAATTCCGAGGATACGCTTGACATAATTTCATTAAAATTATCCTGGGCATTCTTTTCAAAAATTTGTACCTGAATATTGTTAATTGCCAACTGCATACTATTTGCAAGAGGGACCGAATTCCATCCAATTAAAGAAACAATGAACAATCCAGTTACTACCCATCCTAAAGGTTTACTTATCAACTGAAAATCTTTCCCCAACTGCCTGCTCATCAATACGTGTAAAAAACGTTGCCAGAGAGTATATTTACTTGCATCCTCACCATGCGATTGTGCAGATGAAAAGTCTAGGTTTTTATTGGCAATTTCAATAGCCAAATCAGATAAAGAGGCATTAACAATAATTTTGAGCCTTGCAATATTCACTTCATCTTTTTGATCCATGCTTTCTAATATTTTGATTTGTGAAATAGTTTCCAGTATGCACTTCACTTTGGGATACAGTTCAGGATCATTTTTGAAGGATTCGAGGTAAGATGGGTTATCAAGCAACTTATCAAGCTCTTCTTGAGCTCGTTTGGCCCAAAAAGTTGCTACTCTCTTTTTTGCTGATCGACTTGCAAAATATAGGACTAGCCCAGCCCCCACCAAAGCCAACAAACCTATAAAATTATTATACCCCCCAGCTATTGTCTTAATTAAAACATATAAATATTTTGCATGTACGATTACTTCCTGCGGCCAATAAACAGCAGACTCACCAATTTTTTCACAGATAATAATTAGTATCATTACTAAACTCAGAACGATGACTCCGGTCAGCATCAAAGTTCGAAGTTTTTTTATTACCGCCGTTACACCTGCCATTGTCACTTTTACACGCATAGTACTTTTCTCCCATTTTTGTTGAGTTAATGGGAAAATCCAAAAATGTAAAAGAAACCAAGATATAACAAAAATGAGAAGCATTGATACTGAAGACATAGCACACCTCTGGAATATAAAGAATAGGCTCCATTATTAATGATGTTAGCTAGAGAGGTTTATCAATAATAAATAATAGTAGTCTATTTTCATTAATGGCTTATAGCCTAAAATAATGATTCTTATTAGCTGAGGTGTGATTTAAAAGTGTAGTAATATTCTCTAAATTACAAAGCATTACATCATTGCACATTAGTTAAAACCAAGCAGCTACATATTTTTAGGTGAGGTCGATTATGCAGAGCTACCTTTACAATATAAAACTCCATTGCCATATAAATCAGAGCGATACGGATATCGCCCTGGCTGGCCTTGTGTAAATCACTCCTTCACTCGAGCACGCTTAATCTTCTGCTCTTCAGCATTTTCATTCGTTGCCACCAGCGTAAAACTAAAATTAACCTCGGTATGCTCCCCCTCAATATCGCGCTGTTTAGCTACTGCACTGTCCGTAATTTTCACCGGATCCGCAATCAGCTCCGCACGGGTCGCAAACGCGAAGTCGTCCCACAGGTACTCATCGCCGTTCAGGTTGATTTGCGTAGTCAGGTGTTTGTACCCCGGAGCCGACACGAAGAAATGCACGTGCGCCGGGCGATTGCCGTGGCGTCCCAGCGCGGTCAGCAGTTTCTGGGTTGGGCCATCCGGCGGGCAGCCGTAGCCGCACGGCACGATGCTGCGCACCGTGTAGCGACCATTTTCATCGGTCAGGATGCGGCGACGCAGGTTGTATTCGCTCTGGGACTGATCAAAGAACGAGTAGCCGCCGAGGGTGTTGGCGTGCCAGATATCGACAATCGCGCCCGCCACCGGTTTGCCGTTCAGGTCGGTGACCTGGCCCTGCAGCCACATGATTTCGGCCTGCTCGCTGCCGTCGTCCATGCGGGCAAAGCTCTGGCTCAGCGGAGCGTTAGCCACGTACAGCGGCCCTTCGATGGTGCGCGGAGTACCCACTTCTTCACCGGATGCTGCCTCTTTTTCATCGGCACGCATATCCAGATAATGTTCCAGCCCCAGACCGGCAGCCAGCAGCGCCGCTTCCTGGCGTCCGCCCAGCTCATTAAGGTAGTTCACCGCCAGCCAGAACTCTTCGTCGGTGATGTCAAACTGCTTGATGGTCTTGCACACATCGCTCAGCAGCTGATGCATGATGTTCTTAAAACGGTCGTTGCCACCGGTGGAATTTAAGCCGCTGCTGATGGCGAGTAAGGTGTCCAGCTCGGTTTGATGTACAGGGTTCTGTGACATTGCTTATTCCTCTTTGTAGGGTACGTTTTTGTAATTATTTCGACGACGTTTGTTCGCTATAGATGGACGACGGGTGCGCACACAGCGGCTGCACGCTGATCTCCATCCACGGGTACAGCGGCAGCGCGGTCAGGATCTCGTGCAGCTCCTGGTTGTCCGCCACGTCAAAAATGCTGACGTTGGCGTACTGGCCGACCACGCGCCAGATGTGCGGCCATTTCCCCTCGCGCTGTAAACGCTGGGAGTAGGCTTTCTCTTTGGCTTTAATCTCTTCAACCTGCTCATTGGGCAGGGACGACGGGATGTTGACCGTCATTTCCACTTTAAACAGCATCGCGTTCTCCTTTATTTACGTGCGTAGTAACGCAGCTTCTCTTCGTCGATTTCGACGCCTAATCCCGGCCCCTGCGGTAACGTCACCTGTCCGTGGCTGAAATCCAGCGGATGGACCACGATGTCATCCTTCAGCAGCAGTGGGCCGAACATCTCGGTGCCCCACTGCATTTTTACCGTCGACCAGGCATGTAACGAGGCGACGCTACCCAGCGTGCCTTCCAGCATGGTGCCGCCGTACAACGCCACGCCTGCCGCCTGGGCCACGTGCGCCAGCTTCAGCGCCTGCACCGGGCCGCCCGCTTTGGCGATCTTCAGGGCATACGCGCCGGTAAAGCCGCCGCTCGCCAGGGCGTAGCCGTCATGGCTGGTTGCCACCGCTTCGTCGGCGAGGATCGGCACCGCAAAGCGCTGACTGAGGGCGATTAACCCTTGTCGATCCCACAGCGGGATCGGCTGTTCCACCAGGTCGATACCGCCGTCCTGCAGCTGCGTCATCCCCTTGATGGCGGTGGTGAGATCCCACGCCTGATTGACGTCCACGCGGATGCTGACCTCATCCCCCAGCGCGGCCTTGATCGCCAGCGCGTGGCGGATATCGACATCCAGCCCGCGGGCACCAATCTTCAGCTTGAAGGTGTCGTGACGCCCCTCTGCCAGCAGGCGTTTGCCCTCTTCGATGTCTTTGTGGGTGTCGCCGCTCGCTAAGGTCCACAGCACCGGCAGCCGCGCGGTGAGCGCCCCACCCAGCAGCGAGCTGACCGGCAGGCCCAGCGCTTTGCCCTGCGCATCGAGAAACGCGGTTTCCAGCGCCGATTTGGCAAAGGTATTGCCCTTCACGTGGGCGTTCATTTTGTCCGCCAGCGCCGCCGGGCCGCTGAACGTCTGGCCGCACAGCAGCGGGGCCAGATAGGTTTCAATCGCGGATTTAATCGCTTCCGGGCTTTCTGCGCCGTAGCTCAGGCCGCCGATGGTGGTGGCTTCGCCCCAGCCGGTGATGCCGTTGGCGCATTCCATTCTGACGATTGTCAGCGTCTGGCAACCCATGGTGGCCATCGACAGCTTGTGCGGGCGGATGGTCGGGATATCCACCAGCCAGCAGGCCAGGGATTCAATGGTGATACTCATGTCGCAGCTCCTGCGGTTAAAAAGGTCAGCACCTGCTGGTTAAACGCTACCGGGCAGGCGACGTTCGACAGGTGCGAAGCGGGTAAGGTCACGCAGCGGGTCTGTTTGGCCTGGGCGGCGATCCACTCCCCGTCGTTAACGGTAGTCACCGGATCCTCTTCCCCGGCGATGACCAGCATCGGGCGCAGCATCGCCGCCACGTCCGGGCGTAAATCTGCAACGGCCAGCGCTTCGCAGCAGACGGCATAGCCCTCCTTCGGGGTATCGGCCAGGCCATCCACCAGCAGCTGGACCGCGCCGGGGTTGCTCTCGCGGAATGCCGGGGTAAACCAGCGATCCGCCGCGCCGCTGGCAACCGGAGCCATCCCCTGCTGACGTACGGTGGCGGCACGCTGCAGCCAGCCTTTGGCTTCGCCGATTTTCGCCGCGGTATTAGCGACCACGATGCGCGAAAAACGCGATGGCGCGTGGCGGTTAAGCCACAGGCCGGTCATCCCGCCGAGCGAGATGCCGCAGAAGGCGGCGCGCTCCACGTCCAGATGATCGAGCAGGGCAAGCACGTCCTGCCCCAGGCTGTCGAGGGTGATGCCCCCTTCTGCCAGCGGAGAGCGACCGTGCCCGCGGGTGTTGTAGCGCAGCACGCGGAAGTGGCGGGTGAAGTCGGCCATCTGCGCCTGCCACATCTGCGAGGTGGTACCCAGCGAGTTGGAGAGCACCAGCAGCGGCGCGTCCTGCGGGCCATCGAGGCGATATTCCAGATCCATCACGCCTCCTCGGTTTCGGCGTTAAGGGCAAAGGTCAGCGCCACCGGGGTAACCGACTGCAGGTACTCGGGCGTGACGTCGCCAAACAGCTCGCGCACCAGGATGCCTTGCGCAGTGATATCCATCACCGCCATGTCGGTATAGATGCGGTCGATGCAGGCCATCCCGGTCAGCGGGTAGGTACAGGTTTTGACGATTTTGCACTCGCCCTGGCGGGTCAGATGTTCGGTCATCACATATACGCGCTTCGCGCCAATCGCCAGATCCATCGCCCCGCCCACCGCCGGGATGGAGGACGGTTCCCCGGTGCTCCAGTTCGCCAGATCGCCATGCTCGGAAACCTGATACGCCCCCAGCACGCAGATATCCAGGTGCCCGCCGCGCATCATGGTGAACGAGTCCCCGTGATGGAAATAACACCCGCCGTCGAGCAGGGTCACCGGCTGCTTGCCCGCGTTAATCAGCTCCGGATCTTCGCAGCCCGGCGCAGGTGCTGGCCCCATCCCGAGGATGCCGTTTTCACTGTGCAGGAAGATCTCGCGATCGGCGGGCAGGTAGTTGGCAATCCGGGTCGGCAGGCCGATGCCAAGATTCACGTACGCGCCTTCCGGGATGTCGCGGGCAATGCGCTCGGCCAGCTGCTGATGAGTCAATTTATTCACGTATGCTCCTTAAGCGGTCTGGGTCTGGCGCGCAGTCGCCACCGGGACGATGCGCTGGACAAAAATCCCCGGCGTGACCACCGCCTCCGGGTCGAGTTCGCCTAACGGTACGATCTCGCTGACCTGGGCGATGGTGCAGTTGGCGGCGGTCGCCATAATCGGCCCGAAGTTGCGCCCGGTTTTGTCGTAAATCAGGTTGCCCCAGCGGTCGGCCTTCAGGGCTTTGATCAGCGCGAAGTCGGCTTTTAGCGGCGTTTCGAAAACGTAGTCTTTGCCGTCGATGTGCCGCGTCTCTTTGCCTGCCGCCAGCTCGGTGCCAAACCCGGTGGGGGTGAAGATGCCGCCGAGCCCGGCGCCACCGGCCTGAATGCGCGCCGCGAGGTTACCCTGCGGCACCAGCTCCAGCGCCACTTCCCCGCGACGATAGAGGTCGTCAAACACCCAGGAGTCGGTCTGACGCGGGAAGGAGCAGATCACTTTTTGAACGCAACCCGCTTTCAGCAGCGCCGCCAGGCCGTAGTCGCCGTTCCCGGCGTTGTTGCTGATTAAGGTCAGGTTGCGCGGCTTGCGGCGGATCAGGGCGTCGAGCAGTTCGGCGGGCTGTCCGGCCGGGCCAAAGCCGCCCACCATCACGATGGCGCCGTCGAAGATGTCGGCAACCGCGCCGTCGATGGCGGCAATCCTCTTATCAATCATGGTGCTACCTCATTTTTATTGTTGTCAGACGGCAGGCTGCGCAGCGCAATCCACGCCAGCAGCGCGTAGGCCATCAGCAACAGGGAGACCGGCCACGAGGCGTCGAAGTACATCAGCATCGCCACCGCCAGCATCGGCCCCAGGCCGCCGGAGAAGATCGAGCCCACTTCGTGCCCTAATGCCAGGCCGGAGTAGCGCACCCGCACCGGGAACAGGTCGCTCATGATGCACGGCTGGGTGCCGATCATCGCCCCGTGGCAGAACGGCAGGCCCAGCAGCATCGCCACCATGATCCAGCCGTAGTCGCCGGTAGAGAGCAGCCAGAAGAACGGGAACGCCATCACCAGCAGGCCGATTACGCCGATGTAGTAGACCGGCTTCAGGCCGATGCGATCCGACAGCGCGCCCCAAAACAGGATCGATAAGAACTCCACCAGCATCGCCAGGGTAACGGCGCTGATGATCTCTCCGGTGCTGATGCCAATGTGTTTGGCGTAGACCACCGAGAAGGTGAAGAAGATGTACGACGCGCCGTTCTCCGGCAGACGCAGGGCGATGGCCTGCAGCAGCGCTTTCGGGTGCTCGCGGATAATCACCATCAGCGGGATCTTCTCATGCTTATCTTCCGGTCTGGCCTGGGTAAAGGCCTTGCTCTCGCGGATGTTTTTGCGGATGTAAACCCCGACCAGGAAGATGACGATGCTCAGCAGGAACGGCACGCGCCAGCCCCAGCTCATCAGGTCCTCTTCCGGCAGCTTCTGCACCAGATAAAAGGCGAAGGCGGACAACACAAAGCCACCCGAGACGCCCATCTGGCTCCAGGCGGTATAGAACCCGCGACGCGACGCCGGGGCATTCTCGCTCAGCATCAACACGCCGCCGCCCCACTCCCCGCCGGACGCCACGCCCTGTAAAAAGCGCAGGCTAATCAGTGCAATGGGTGCGAGGATGCCAATCTGCGAATAGACCGGCAGCAGGCCGATAACAAAAGTGGTGGCCCCCATCAGGGTCAGGGTCATGATCAGCGTCATTTTGCGGCTGTAGCGATCCCCGATATGACCGAAGACGATGCCGCCCAGCGGACGCGCGAGGAAGCCCACCGCAAAGCCGGAAAACGCCAGCAGCGTGCCCTGCATCGGGTCGCCGCCCACCGGGAAGAACAGCGGGCCAAACACCAGCGCCGCCGCCGTGCCGTACAGGAAAAAGTCGTACCACTCCAGCGCATTGCCCAGCACCGAGGCGAACACCAGCTTGCGCATCTGCCCGGCATCCTGGGGAACCGCCGCCGGGGCATTGCTGTTTTCAGTCACGACATTACTCATCAGCGTTATCCCTGTTGTTGTCTGGCTTACGCTTGTACGTCATGCCCGACGGCATGGTAGCGACGGTTAAAGTAGACCAGCCCACGCGGCGCTTCGCTGATGCGCACCGCCTGCACCTGGCAGTAGAAAACAGAGTGGCTGCCCACTTCGTGGCAGGTGTCGATCACACAGTCGAAGCTGGCAACCGACGAGCTCAGCACCGGCGCACCGCTGGCCAGCACCTGCCAGCTGTCGTAGCCAAAACGCTCCTCGGAACGCAGGCTGGCATTGGCGAACACCCCGGAGAGATCCTGGTGATCGCTGGAGAGCACGTTGACGCACAAGGTGCCGTTCTGTTTGAAGTGTTCGTTGGCAAAGGAGTTGCGGTTCATACAGACCAGCAGCGTCGGCGGTGAGTCGGTGACGCTGCAGACGGCAGAGGCGGTAAAGCCAAATTTGCCCGCCGGGCCGTCGGTGGTGATCACCGAGACCGCACTCCCCAGCTGCGCCATTGCATTACGAAATTCGGTTTGCAGTGTCATAAGGTATTCCTCACAGATCGATGACTAAACGCGCGCTTTTCGCACGGGAACAACACAACAAAATCTGGTCGCCGTCGGCTTTCTCTTCATCGGTGAGATAGCTGTCGCGGTGATCCGGCTCGCCTTCCAGCACGTCGGTCAGGCAGCTGCCGCAGATCCCCTGCTTGCAGGAGACGCACACCTTCAGCCCGGCCAGCGCCAGGGCTTCGACGATGCTCTGGTTCTCCAGCACCTGCACGGTGATACCGCTGCTGGCGGCAAACACCTCAAAGGCTGCGCCGCCGGTCTGTACCTCGGCGCTGAAGCACTCCTGATGCACCTGCTCCGGGCGATAGCCGTGGCGGGTCGCCTCGTCCACAATCGCCTCCATCAGGCGAATCGGGCCGCAGGTGTAGACGTGGGTATTGGCCGGAACGTCGCTCAGCACTGCCGCCAGGTTCAGCCGTTGGGCGTCGCTGAAATGCATCTGCACGCGGTCGGCGTACGGCGACTGCTCCAGCTGGGGGATAAACGCCGCCTGGGTGCGGGACCGGGCGCAGTAGTGCAGGCTGAACGACCGCCCGGCGGCGTGCAGCTCGGCGGCCATCGCCAGCATCGGGGTGATGCCAATTCCGCCGCCAATCAGCAGGCTGTGTCTGGCCTCGTCATTCAGCGCAAACAGGTTGCGCGGATCGCTGACCTGAATCCGATCCCCAACGTTGAGGGCATGCGCTGCCAGCGAGCCGCCCTGCGACTGGCTGTCTTTCAGAATGCCGAGCTGGTAGTGCTGGCGATTTTTGGGGTCGCCGCACAGGGAATACGGGCGCACCAGATCTTCTGTCAGATGCAGATCGATATGCGCCCCGGCGCTGAAGGTCGGCAGCTCGATACCGTCAGAATGCGCCAGCGTCAGCAGGACCACCTCGCCCTGCAACTCTCGCCTGATAACCTGTAATGTCAGCATGTTGACTCCTTAACGCATAAACAGACCGCCGTTGATGTCCCAGGTCGCCCCGGTGACAAACGACGCCTGTTCAGATGCCAGCAAGGCCACGGCCTGGGCGACAAACCCGGCTTCACCTAACTGGCCCACCGGGATCATCTGCAGCAGCCCGGCCATCTTCTCTTCCGGCACCAGGGCGTGAACCATCGGCAGGTCCAGCGGGCCGGGGGCGATGGCATTCACCGTCACGCCGGATGTGCTCAGCTCGCGGGCAAACACTTTGGTCAGGGTCAGAATGCCGCCCTTCGAGGCCGCGTAGTGCGCCCCGGAGGCGGTGCCGCCGTTCTGCCCGGCGAGGGAGGCCAGGTTGACGATGCGACCGTAACCCCGGCTCGCGAAATAACGCCCCATCGTCTGGCAACCGACAAAAGTGCCGCGCAGGTTGGTGGCGATCACCCGGTCGAACTCCTCCACCGGGATGTCCATTACCGGGGTCGCCAAGGTCAGGGCGGCGTTATTCACCAGCACTTGCAGGCTGCCGAAACGGGCAACGGTGGCCTCCAGCGCGCGGGCAAAATCCTGGGGCTGGCGAATATCCAGCCCCAGCGCCAGCACCTTGCCCTGGCCGTCATCCAGACGGTCGGCGGCTTCCCGGGCGCGATTGACATCAACGTCGGTCAGCACCACCTGGAACCCCTGCTCCAGCAGGTGGGCGGCGATAACATTGCCCAGCCCGGCGGCCGCGCCGGTGACTAATACGGTTTGCGTCATGGACGGCTCCTCAGAGGATGTAGCCGATGCTGTGCAACACATCGTCGCTGTTAACCAGACGGATCACTTTTTGCGCAATCAGCCACGTGCCGTTCTGTGGCTGCAGGTGCCAGGTAATGTCCGCCGCGTAGTGGCGGCTGTGCCCTTTGCGGTGCTCCCACAGGGACTGCGCCCCGCGCACCACGATCCGCTCCTCGCTGGACTCCAGCAGGCGGAAGCGCGACAAGGTGCGCAGCGTTCTGGCGCGCGGCGTGGTGGAGATGGATTCGCCGCTGTACAGGCGTTTTACCCGGCGCTCGCGCATATGGTGATCGTCGCAGGCGTAGTTAAGGGTGTTTTTAAAATCGGTCTCGTTCGGGTCGATCGGCACCACGTACAGGCCGTCGTGCTGCCACAGATCCAGCCAGGCGTTGAACTCGCCCTGGTCCAGCAGATCGCCTTCGAGGTTGATCACCGACATGGCCGCAAACAGTGCAGAATCTGGGGTCATCATTGTTCCGTCTCCGTCATTAACTTTTTCCACTGCTGGTAGGCTGCGCGCATCCCGGTTTCGGCGCTGACGTCGCTGCGCAGGCCATCGTCGGTGCGGTATTCCCCGGCCAGACCGCGGTTGAGCATGATCCACAGGTCATCCCCGGCGGTGGCCCCGCGCTGAACGCGCTCCCAGGCTTCGGAGTCGTCCGGGGTGCCAAAGCCCATCGGGCCCTGGAAGTGTTCGTGCAGACGCAGGCGCGCCTGGTTGGCGATCTCCGGCCCGCCGTCCATGGTGATCACCGCGTGGTGGATTTCGGTTTCCATCACCGAAACCGGCTGCAGAACGCGGAAGAAGGCCATCGAGCAGGCGATGTTCGGGAACAGGTTGAGGTTAAAACCGGACCCGCCCACGGCGCGCACGATGCGGCGCACCTGCTGTTCGTCATGCTCTTTGCGCAGTTCATTCGCCAGCTCGACAAAGCGTTCCGGGATCGGCGCATCAAGGTTGGCATCCAGATCCACCAGCTCAGGGATCATCACCATCACGCTGTGGCCGTTACCGAGATCTTCGACGTAACCGCTGCCGTCGACGAAGTTCAGCATCTCTTCGGTCTGCTTATCGACCGAGCTTAAGAAGGAGCGATGCACCACCGGGAAGTGATAGCCGTCGGTGGTGTTTTCGAGCTGGATCTTCCAGTTGCCCGGGAAACGGAAGCGGTGCGCAGGCCCGGTTTTGATCGGGTAGCCCGCGCCCTGCTTCATAAACAGATCCATCCATTTTTTGGCCGCGCCGAGGAAATCCTCCAGCGGTTCGATCTGCTCGTTAAAGGTGGCAAACACCATGCCCGCGTACTGCTCGGTACGCAGCGACACCAGACCCAGCTCGTTTTTCTCCAACTGGTCGGCGTAGCTCTCCGGGTGCGGCACGCCGCGCAGGCTGCCGTCGAGCGCGTAACCCCAGCCGTGATATGGGCAGACAAAGCTGTTGGTTTTGCCACTGCGGTGTTCGCACACCGTGGCCGCGCGGTGACGGCAGCGGTTCAGCAGGGTATGAAGGGTGCCTTTGCGATCGCGGACCACGATCACCGGCTGCGTGCCGATCTCCGTGGTTTTAAAGCTGCCGGTGTCCGGGATTTCGCTGACGTGCGCGACCCAGACCCAGGTTTTGCTGAAGATACGATCCAGCTCGAGCTGGAACAGTTCGTCGGAGGTATACAGCGACGTGTGCACGCGGTCGGCCTGCACCAGCGCGGCAATCTCTTCCCGGCCCGGGACCGGCTGCGTCGTGGTATCGATATTTTTGACATTGATGATGTGGTCACACTGCATGGTCGTTCTCCTGCTCGTCTTCGACGGTCTCGTTTTTGTCAGGTACCGGTAACGCATCCGTCGCGTGCCAGTGGCTCACCGGTCTGCTGAACAGGTTGCGGGTGGTGAAATGGTGGATGGTCATTTCACCCGCCTCGCGACGGAAAATAATCTTGATCTCGGCCGCATTCAGATGCGCACCTCCGGCGGTAAAGGTGGAGGTTTGCAGCATCAGCCAGCGGCCATGCAGCTCGCCATCGGCCTCGTGATACAGCGCTTCGGAGCATAAAAAGTGGGCGTTCATGGCAAAGTGCGCGGGGTGACTGACATAGCCCGCCATCATCGCCACTATCTCCGCGCGCCCCTGATATTTGCCCAGCCGGGTGGCGTACGGCTCCCCCAGCCCTTCCCAGCAGCCGCCTTCGCTGAACAGCGCGCCAATGGCCTGCACCGTCTCCATGCTGTCCAGCCGATCGCACAGACGCATGTAATTGCTGATGCAGACGCGGGCTGCCTGCTGATCCTCAAGCTGCTGTAAACGCAGCGCATCCTGTGGGCTCATGAGTGACTCCGTTACTGAATGATCAGTTCGCGACCGACGCGGGCTTCGATTTTGCAGTACTTCCACAGCTTGCTGCCGCTGTCGCCCACCGGGGTGGTGCGGAACAGGTTGCAGGCGGCGGCCACGCTCTCAATGGTGTCGGCATCCGCCAGCACGTAGGCGGTCCACGGGGCGGTGGTCGACGGGCCTACCATCAGGCGGTCGTCGTCCATGTTGCCGATAACCCTGATCCCCTGGGTCTCTTCGATGCCTTTCATCATCACCCCGAAGGCGGCCCATACCTGTTTGGCTTCTGCCGCACTGGCATCAAAAAAGTTCTGGTTTACACCGATGCAAAACAGCACGCGTAAGGTTGTTGTCTGGCTCATCTGTTGCTCCTGTCGTAAAAATTACAAATAACCCGGGAGGGGTTTACCGCCGAAATAGACCGTTCCGGCATTGAGATAAGAGAGATCGCCCATAAAGGCGTGCTGGGTGATCACCAGGGTGTCGCGCACGTAGCGCTGCAGCGGGCTTTTCAGGGTGATGCCGCCCATGCCGTTCAGCGCCAGCACCTGACGGGTCACCTCGGCGGCGACGCGCGTCACGTGGGTGGACGACAGGCGCAGGGCATTGATCTGCTCGCTGGCGGGTTCATCCCCGGTGAGGATGCACTGCCAGATATCGTCAATGGCGTCGTAGAACCAGGCCCGCGCCGAGCGCAGATCCGCTTCACAGCGGGCAATCTGCATTTGCGCCTGCGGACGCTCCGCCAGGCACGGGGCGCCGGTCACCGACTGCTGACGATGGGCAATGGCATAAATTTCGTTAAGCGACGCGCGGGCCACGCCGAGGGCCACCACCGACAGCACCTGGGTCGCCAGCGACAGCACCGGATAGCGGTACAGCGCGCCCTCCAGGTTAAGGGCCCCGCCGCGAACGAAGGTCCACTCCTGCGGGACGTAAGCATCGTTCACCACCAGATCGTGGCTGCCGGTGCCCGCCAGGCCGACGGTGTTCCATACCGGGTCGATCTGCACGCTGTCGCGCGGCAGGACCGCCATCCGCGGCAGGGTTTCACCACTTTCCGGCAGAATGCCGACGCCAAACACCGAGGCCCCCATGCTGCCGCTGGCAAAGCCCCAGCGTCCGCTGACGCGGTAGCCGCCGTCTGCCAGCACCGCTTTCTGCGGTGGGAAGATGCCGCCGGCAAAGACCACGTCCGGGCCGTCGCGGTAGAGGGCTTTCAGGGTATCCGGCGGCAGCGCGCCAAGATAAAACGGGCTCATACCGAAGCTGGCGACCCAGCCTGCGGAGCCATCTGCGGTGGCGATCTGCTCGACAAGCTCGCAGAACTGGGCCGGGGAGCACTCGTCACCGCCGTAGATTTTGGGCACCAGCGCGCGGTACACGCCGACCTGCTTAAATCGGGTGATGATGTCGTCAGAGATATGACGCTGTTGCTCAAAATCTGCGCTGCGGGCCGCAACGTCATTCAGCAGTGGAACGAGTTCCTCACGAACATGAACAGCAGACATAGCTTCCTCCCGAAAAGAGTGTGCGGCCCGCAGCAAGACGAGTGCTGCCGCAATGAGTGGTACTCACTGAGTTAGTGTTGAGTCAGGTGAAGAAACGGGTGGTTAGTGGCGTCGTCGCCCGGTCAGCCATTCGGCGGCCTGCACCAGCAGACCGTCCTGGCCTTTGGCGGCCACCAGCTGCAGCGCCACCGGACGACCGTTAATCTCGCCCATCGGCAGGCTCAGCGCCGGGTGGCCGCTGAGGTTGAACGGGCGCACCAGCCGGGTGAGGTTCACCACGCTGAGCGGATCCTGGGCCTCGGCCAGCGTCGGCGGCAGTTCCGGCAGGGTCGCCAGCGCCAGCAGCGGGGTTGTCGCCAGCTGTGAGTCGACCTCGGCGGTAAAGATCTGGCGGATGTTTTCTGCCGTATTCATGGCGTCGGCGTCGATGCTTTCCCCGGCACGGATGCGGGCAGCCACATCGGCGGAGACCGCATCGCTGCTTAAAAGCGGGTTAAACGCCTGCCAGTTTTCATGGCTGATGAGGGTCAGCCCGGCGCGGTGGGCGTCGTTAAGCCGAGGCAGGTCAATCTGCTGCGGATGCAGGTCGAGTTGCGCCAGCGCGTTCAGCAGCAGGGAATCGATTTCAGGCGTCGCAGCCGGGATAAAGCCGATGGCGGGCAGCGCGGTCAGCGGCGCATTCACCGGGATGGCGAGACGGGTCAGCACCTGACGCAGGACGCGGGCCTGGCGGGCGAAGATCCCGACGCAGTCCAGCGAGCTGTGCGCGGGCATTACCCCTTCCCTGCTGACTGTGCCGTACGTTGGCTTCAGGCCGAGCACGCCGCAGCAGGCGGCAGGCATCCGCACCGAGCCGCCGGTGTCGGTACCGAGGGCGAAGTCCACCTCACCGGACGCCACCACCGCCGCCGATCCGCTGGACGAACCGCCCGGGATCAGCGCCGGAAACTGTGGGTT
The DNA here is from genome assembly GCA_049284415.1 of Leclercia sp. Taxonomy (GTDB): domain Bacteria; phylum Pseudomonadota; class Gammaproteobacteria; order Enterobacterales; family Enterobacteriaceae; genus Enterobacter. The sequence continues at coordinate 53,189 of JBAPXW010000002.1, read as the reverse complement.
ACGCGGGGTGCCGCTCCACGGGTTGATGCCGGTGACGCCAAACGCCAGTTCGTGCAGGGTGGTTTTACCGGTCAGGATGCAGCCCTGGTGCAAAAGCGTGGCAACCACCTCGGCATGCTGTGTTGCCGCCGGGCGGTTTTCCAGCGCCGGACAGCCTGCACGGGTTGGAAAACCGGCGATATCCAGCGTGTCTTTCACCGCGAAACAGAGGTCGCCCTCACCGAGGGTAAACCGTTGCACGTAACCATTGCTCTCAGTAACTGGCTGCATCATTCACACCTTAACCAGAAAAAACGAATCATATCGGGGTGAGCAGTCTGCGCTGCGTCTTCAACCCGGGTGAAGTTGATACAATCATGAGAGATTTAGATGAATATTCAAGTAATAATTCACGTTAATTTTACCAAACAGTAACACTGATACATTTTTATAACATTTGTGAAAAGTGATTCAGGATGATGAAAAATAACAATAAAGTTTTCGCGGGAATGTAAAAAAAGCCGCCCTGAGGATCAGGGCGGCTTTAAATAAAGTGATTGTTTTACAGGAGGTTATCTGGAATTTTTAAGGCTGTCACAAAACCGCAATTCTGTCTGCTGGCGGGTCAGAGATCGTTGAGATTATCGAGGACCTTCGCCAGAGAGAGGTTCATTTTTTCCATCTGGGCGGCGCTCATGCCCTTAAATCCCTTCTCGAAAACCTTGCTGGCAAGACGGTGTGCCTCGGCCACTTTTTCGCGTCCGGCATCGGTGAGCATCACTTCGGTCACCCGGGCATCCTGCACGCTGCTGGCGGTGGTCACCATGCCGTCATCGCGCAGGCGACCGACAATTTTGGTGACGGTGGGCATTTTGGTCATCGCATATTCAGAGATCTGCGAGATGCTGGCTTTACCGTACTGCTCGGTGATCATCAGTACCCGAAAGCGTGAGACGTCGAGCTGCACTTTTTTCAGTTCAATTTCCATCACTTGCGTGTAGCGCGCGTAGACATTGACTATCCAGTAAAACGGGAACGCTTCGCGATGAAAGCCGGTGTCGATGTCCGACGGTGGGGGGAGTTGACTCATGAGGTTCCTTTCCAGAAGCGGCGCAATGGCGGCAATTATACCCGCTATTTCCCGCCCGCTATAGCCTCTTCACACCCGCCCGCGGGGGCAGTTGCGCGCTGGGTCTGGCGAAAGCCGATCGATCTCGCATTACGATTCAAAAATGCTACGTGATTAACAATTGCGTATCATTTTTTAAACATAAAATTGACGTCCATGCCTGCGGTTTTCTATACGTTAGCCACGTGTTCAGGTTGCACGGGACAACAATACCGATAATCGCAATGTGGAGCTTTTCATGAACGACAGTCCATCGATGGAACAGACACGCTCCGACGTGCTCGCTCCGCCCTCCTCTGCCGACGCCGCGCTGGATCCGCGTCAGCAGATCGTGATCAAAAAGTTGTTCCGGAGACTGATCACTTTTTTGTTCATCCTGTTCGTCTTCTCGTACCTCGACCGTATCAACATTGGCTTTGCCGGCCTGACGATGGGCAAAGATCTGGGCCTGACCAGCACCATGTTTGGCCTGGCCACCACCCTGTTTTACGTGATGTATGTGATCTGCGGGATCCCCAGCAACGTGATGCTGAGTATCGTGGGCGCCCGGCGCTGGATCGCCATTCTGATGGTGGTGTGGGGGATTGCGTCCACCGCCACCATGTTCGCCACCGGCCCTGGTAGTTTATATGTTCTACGCATGATGGTGGGGATCGCTGAAGCGGGCTTCCTGCCGGGACTGCTGCTGTATTTAACCTTCTGGTTCCCGGCGCACTATCGCGCCCGCGCCAACGCCCTGTTTATGATTGCCATGCCGGTTACGATGGCGCTGGGGTCGCTGGCCTCGGGGTATATTCTGAACCTCGACGGGGTGATGAATCTGAAAGGCTGGCAGTGGCTGTTCCTGCTGGAAGGCTTCCCGTCGGTGATTCTGGGCTTTGTGGTCTGGTTCTGGCTGGATGACAGCCCGTCGAAGGCGCGCTGGCTGACCGACGATGACAAAGCCTGTCTGAATGAGATGCTTGAGGCGGATCGCCTGAACGCCATCAGCACCCAGCAGCGGGAACACGCCGCGCTGGTGCCGACGCAGCGCAGCATGTTCCGCGAGCTGTTTACCCCGACGATCATGCTCTACACGCTGGCCTATTTCTGCCTGACGAACACCCTGAGTGCCCTGAGCGTCTGGACGCCGCTGATCCTGCGCAGTTTCAATCAGGAGAGCAGCAACGTGACCATCGGCTTGCTGAGCGCCATTCCGCAGGTGTGCACCATCGTGGCGATGGTGTGGTGGAGTAAGCGTTCAGATAAGTACAACGAACGTAAAATCCACACCCTGCTGCCGTACCTATTTGCCGCTGCGGGCTGGATCCTGACCGCCTCAAGCAGCGATCCGATGCTGCAGTTCACCGGGATTATCATGGCCTCGGCCGGTGCCTTTGCGGCGATGGTGATCTTCTGGACCACGCCTGACCGCGCCATCTCGCTGCGCGCCCGTGCGCTGGGGATTGCGGTGATCAACGCCACCGGGATGACCGGTGCCGCGCTGGGGCCACTGCTGATGGGCTGGATGAAGGATGTCACCGGTAACTTTAACGCCGGGATCTTTATGGTGGCGGGGTTCCTGGTGCTGGGCGCGGTGGTGATTGCATTGATTCCGATGCAGAAAGCTGAATCCCGGGCTTAATGATTTGCGCGGACGGTTCCCTCTCCTCTTTGGGGAGAGGGTTAGGGTGAGGGGACATGCCGGCACCTGTGGTGGTTCCGTTCACCATACGTTCCTTGCTTCTCTGACGTTACCGAACCGGTGAACGTGTTAAGAGGGCTATCGCGCCCTCTTAACAATCTCGTCTCCCGGCAAAGAAAATCGCCGCTTCGCGGTTCCCTCGACTTATTGCGCCTGGCTTTCGGGTCGGATGCGTTGTCACATCCCTGTGACTCGCATCCTCCGCCCGCATCCCTGCGGGCGGCCCCGGCCAGTCGCAAACGTCTCGGCGATTTTCAGCCGGACCCGGGAGCCGCTGTAAGCCATTAATTTTTCAATAATAGATTTATCGCATTAGGTTTTTAGTTATTCAGAGACCACCGGTTTAACCCGCACCCCGGCCAACACCATCACCATTGCGGCCACCAGCAACACGCCGCTGGCGGTGAATACCCCGCTGGCACCGTTGAGATCGAACACTGCCCCGCCCCCTGCTGCGCCGGCGCTGATCGCCAGTTGAATCGACGCAACCATCAAGCCACCCGCGCTTTCAGCTTCGTCAGTGACGGTGGTTGCCAGCCACGTTGACCAACCCACTGGTACCAGCCCAAAGGCAAAGCCCCACAGGGTGACCAGCAGACCGTCGACCATCGCCAGATGTCCAAAGGCTACCATCAGCAGGGCGAGGATCCCCATCGCGAACGGCACCAGCGCCAGGGTCAGACGCAGATTGCGCGCCAGCAGATGTCCGGCAATCGAGGTGCCCACGAAGTTCGCCACGCCAAAACCAAGCAGGATCAGCGAGACCGTCTCCACGTTCGCCTGCCCTACCGTCTCGAGGAACGGACGCAGGTAGGTAAAGAAGGCAAAGTGACCGCTGAAAATCAGGATTGTCGCCAGCAGACCGCCCATCATCCCCGGACGGCGCAGCACCCGCACCAGCGTGCGCAGACTGCCGCTGTTCTCCGGGCGCATCGACGGCAGGACCCACAGCTGCCACACCAGCGCCAGCAGGCTCGGGATGATGCAGAGCAGGAACACGTTGCGCCAGCCGATCAGGCTGCCGAGATAGCTCCCCAGCGGGGCCGCCACCACGGTGGCAATCGACACGCCGGAGAAGATAATCGCCAGCGCTTTTGGTACATCGCTGGCGGGCACCAGCCGCATCGCGGTGGCGGTGGACATTGCCCAGAAACCGCCAATCGCCACGCCCAGCAGCAAGCGTCCCATCAGCAGCACGTGCAGCGACGGGGCGAAGGCGACCATCAGGCTGGAGATGACCTGCAGTACCGAGAAGAACATCAGTACCCAGCGGCGGTCGATACTTTTGGTGGCGGAGGTGATCAGCAGGCCGGTGACCAGCGCCACCAGCGCGGTGGCGGTGACCGATTGCCCGGCGACCCCCTCGCTGACGCCAAGGCTTTCTGCCATGGGTGTCAGCAGGCTGGCAGGTAAGAACTCGGCGATGATCAGGCCGAACACCCCCAGCCCCAGCGACCAGACCGCGCGCCAGGCGGGAATTATTGGCGTGCTGGCCTCATTTGCGCTGATGGATGAATGCATCTGTTACTCTCCGGTTATTAATATGTGACTTATGTCGCAAATAATAGGAAGTTCACCGCAGACGATCTATGACATATAATCTTCAATTATTGATTAATCGTCCGGGAATCCAGAAATGACTCTCCAGCCACCTGATATGATCAGCGAATTACTGCGCGGCATGCGCCTGTCGGGTGTCCGATACCGACGGATCGAAGCCAGCGCGCCGTTTGGCGTGGCCTGTGGCTATATCCCTGGCAAGGCTCAGTTTCACTTTATCAGCCGCGGCCCGGCGGTTCTGCGCATGCGCAGCGGGGCACGCTTTGCGCTTAACAGCGGCGATGCGCTGTTTATTCCCAACGGCGATCCCCACGACCTGCTCTCGGACGACGATGCGACGGTGATACCGGTGACGGAGTTTCACAGCGAGCCGATCTGCAGCACGGTGTCTGATATTCACTGCGAGCCCTGCCCGGACAGCGACACCGTGGTGATATTCAGTGGATGTATGGATTTCGAGCTGGGTGGGATGCAGCCGCTGATCAAAGCGATGCCGGAAGTGATGATGGTGAGCCGCCTGATCTCCACCTGGCCGGAGATCCACCCGCTGCTCGCCGCCATGGAGCGGGAGTCGATGGCGCAGCAGGTGGGTTTTGCCGGGATCCTCGCCCGGCTTGCCGACGTGGTGGCGGCGCTGATCGTGCGCGGTTGGGTCGAGGCGGGCTGCGGCAAAGCCACCGGGTGGGTGCAGGTGCTGCGCGACCCGCGCCTGAGCCGGGCGATTTACGCCATGCATCAGCAGCCGGGGGTGAACTGGAGCGTGGCGGAGCTGGCAAAAGAGGCCGGTACCTCGCGCTCGGTGTTTGCCGAACGCTTTCTCTCCGCTACCGGCACTACCCCGGCAAAATACCTCAGCGAGCTGCGGATGCGGCTGGCGATTCAGTATATCGGCCAGGAGAATCAGCCGATCGAAACCGTGGCCCTGCGCCTCGGCTACGGTTCGCTGGCGGCCTTCAGCCGGGCGTTTAAGCGGATTGTCGGCCAGTCGCCGGGCGCACTGCGGGAAGCCAGCCAGACTCCGCAGGCGATCTGACCGGAACGGTTAAAGCCAGCTGTTCGTCGACGTGGCTCCCTCGCCGCGTTCCACGCAGGGCATCTCAATTGCCAGCGATGACAAATGTTTGGCCCACAGATCAGCCACCCACTTCACGCCGCGCGCGGTAAAGCGGGCCTGGGACCAGCTACGTTGGTTTTCACCCACGCCGCTGTGCAGGGTAAAGTACCCCGCCTCGATATGGTGCGCAGGCGGAACCAGCGCCCCGCCGACGCGCTGCATGATGTTGCGCTCCAGCAAGAACGCCCGAAACTGGGGCTCTTTGGCCTTGAAGGTTTTACACAGCTGACGAAAACCCAGCGACTCATTCACCTTGACGAACTGGTCAAAAAACGCCGCCTTTGGCGCCCACAGAGCCAGCTGTTCCTCCGCCCGCTGGCGTTTCTCATACTGCTCGGCCCAGGCGCGCGCCGCCACCGCCGGGTTGGTGAAGTCAGGGATATTGACGTTTCGCTCACGCTCCTGCCAGCAATCCAGCATCGCGGCCGTAAAGCCCGGCGAGAGACGTGAAACGGTCAGCAGGGAGTCCCGTTTGTTCAGCAAAAACTCCTGCCACATTTCACCTTCGCGCTCATACGCACTGGCCGTTACCGGCTGCGAAAGACGCTGTGCCGTTTCCAGGCTGGTGACCATGCGCTTCACCTCGGTATGGGCGATACCGGTCATCTTCGCGATTTCGCGGCTGCTGATAGTGGCAAGCGGGTCGTGGGACTGGACGTTTTCAACAGGAATTACCATAGGTTTCACCCCTCATTCATACATTACGCGGGTAATTTGCTCTATTAGTATACAAATACCTGTTTAAATATCCAGTATAATTTTTAGGCGGATTGGCAGGTAGCCCGCCAGCCCCCGCAGGAGGCCTGGCGGGCGTTCGATCAGAAGTAGTATTTAAAGCGGACGCGGCCCCCGTAGCGGGCATCGGTGTCGTTGTTACCCTCGGTCGGATGCGCTTCAACCCAGGAAGCGTAGGCCCCGAGGTAAATATTGAAGTTTTTCATCTTCATTACGTTAGGGATCAGGTAGGAGGCGTGCAGGGTGTGGATGTCGTACTCGCCCGGATCGGTTATCCAGCAGTCGCCGTCGCAGTCGTCATTCAGTCCGGCAGTGTTGAATTTATCGACCTCGTTGTGGGCGTAGATATAGCCCAGTTCGAGGTTTTTCCACAGGCCGTTGAACCCGGCGCTGAAGTCAGTTTCGTCGCTGGCATCCAGATACGCGGTATTGAGGTTCAGCACCATGCCATTATCCGGATCGTTTTTTTGCCCGTTCCAGGTCATCGTCAGGCCGTAGCCGGTACGGTCGGACTGATCGACCCACTGGCCCGCGGCATCGCGGTAGCCGTAGGCGTTATTGACCAGGTTGCTCTCCATCGCCAGCGCGCTTGAGAAGCGTCCGCTTGTCCAGGCGATAACCGGGCGCAGATAGGCCACGTTTTTGTCGTTATCCAGCGTCATGCCGTGATACTGCTGATCGACGAACAGCGAGCTGCCGTTTTCCAGCAGGGTATTGACCTCAAAGTACCAGTTGTCGAGGGTTTTACTCAGCAGGAAGTTGCCGCCGCTGTCGCTACGTCCGCGCCCCTCTTTCATCATGTAGATGTAGCCGTAACCGTCGCTGTAGAGATCGTTGGCGGTGTTGCCGGAGTACTCAACAAAGGTATCCTGGTTGAGGGGGAACATGTCGTAGGCCTCGAAGCGCCCGACTTTGATTTTCCAGTCGTTTTCCTGGCCGAAGAAGAAGGCTGCATCATCGAGGTTCATCTTGCCGGTGAGATCCGCCAGCGGCTGCACTGAGAACCCGGCAAACTGACCGTTGTCCATCCGCCGGTAGCCGTCAAAGCCCAGCAGCAGGCGGCCATTGATATCCCAGCGTTCGTTATTTGACGGGGCCCAGTCCTTGTTGGCGCTGGTTTTCATCGAGGTGAGGCTGCCGCTGCGGCTGGCGGCATCCATGTTAAATTCCACGTCGCCGTAGAAGCGGATATCGCCATAGCCGGAGAGGGTCAGCTTCGGCGCCGGGGTGGTGACAGGTTCGGCAGACTCGACGCTCACGGCGGGTGGGCGCTGTACCTGCTGTAAATCGGCAATTTGCGCTTCGGCTTTTGCCGCCCGCGCTTCGGCGTTGGCTAACCTCGCTTCGAGCTGAGCAAATTTTTCATCCACGCTCACTGTCTGCGTGGCGGCCAACAGCGAGGCCGGAAAACAGGCGCTGACCAGCAGCGCAAGGGTGTTCATTCGCATAGATTCCATCCCATTTGTTTATCATTGGTTTCAGTAAATACTCACGACCTGGCAAACTGGCCTTTATTTAAATCGCCCACCACGTTATTCATCGCCTGCTCATCCAGGCGGTAGAATTTAATCGCAAAGGCAGTCAGCAGATAAAACAGCGACGGAATAAGGGTAAATAGCCAGATAACGCCCTGCACCGCCTGCGGGGATTGCACATCCGCGCTGGATTGATATTCAAACCCGGCCAGTACCCAGCCCAAAACAGCGCCGCCGACCGCGACCCCTAATTTAATGACGAAAATATTGGCCGCGACGTTCATGCCGGTAATACGGCGCTGGGTTTTCCACTCACCATAATTATTGGCGTCGGTGATCATCGACCATTGCAGGGCGCCATTTCCGCCCTGCACCAGCTGGATCAGGAAATGGGCCGCCAGCGGGATCAGCCAGTACTGTACTGGCAGCCAGAAGCAGACGATCCCAAGCCCTGCGTTGAGCAGGTTAATCCAGAAGGAGACTTTGATTTTACAAAAGCGCGTGCCCAGCGGCTGGGCCAGCACCGACCCGAGCATCGAGGCGATCATCCCGCCGAGCATAAACAGCGAGATGATATCGGTGCCCTGTCTGAGGACCGTATTGACGTAATAAACCACCGCCCCGCCGCGGATCACCACCGCCACCAGCATCATAAAGTTGTAGACCGAGAGGATGCGCCACTGCTCGTTACGAAACAGGATCTTAACGTCGCGCAGGATGTTCAGGTTCTCCTCTTTAATCGGCTGGACGCGCTCTTTGGTGCTGAGGAAGCAGACCACAAACATCAGGCAGCCAATCACGCCAAATATCGCCATCGCCACCTGAATGCCGGTGGCGCGATCCTGTGGAAACAGATAGTCCGCCAGCGGCAAAATGCAGGCGGTACCGAGCGCACCGCCGAGCGGGGTGATAGCAAAACGCCAGGATTGCAGGGAGAGGTTTTCCCGCGGGTCGGAGGTCAGCGCCGCCCCCAGCGAGCAGTAAGGGATGTTGATGGCGGTGTACATCAAGGTCATAAAGATATAGGCCGCGACGGCATAAACGACTTTGCCGCTGTCCGTAAACGATGGGATCGAGTAGACCAGCACGCAGCTGACCGCGAACGGCACGCAGATAGCCAACAGCCACGGACGAAAGCGGCCCCAGCGCGTGGCGGTGGCGTCGGCAATGGCACCCATTATCGGGTCGGTAATGGCATCCAGCAGCCTGACCAGCAAAAACATGGTGCCCATCACTGCCGGCGGCAGCCCGTAAATATCCGTATAAAAATAGGCGAGGATCGCCACTGAGGAGTCAAATACGATATGGCTGGCGGCATCGCCGAGGCTGTATCCTATTTTCTCTTTTACCGTTAATTTTTCCGTTGTCGACATGTCACGTCTCTCCCTGTTATTTTCCAGCCTGCTGTATTTATGCAGCGACATAATCTCCACAGGCACAGGGAATGAATCCATTATGTTTTCTCGCTAAGAAATTATGATTTTTGCTTTATGTGATCCATGCGATTAGTCGTTATTTATCACAGCAATGAGTTGTGGTTATTCATATATTTAACAGTGCTATTCAGGGGCCAATAAGCGCAGCGGTAAATAATCTGGTTTTGCGCAAAATGTCGTATTCGCAACGCGAACTGGCGGAGTTTCGTCTAAGGTTTTCAGGAGATTGATGTCAGCGGTTACGCTGCTCAGTGAATAAAGGAGAATAAATCATGACGAGTCCTCACCTGCACCCTACATTGCGGCTGGCGATTGGCGGTATGCTGCTTGGCGTTACTGCGTTCAGCTATGCGGATGACCCGGCCAACGGTCAGACGCAGCCGCCGGATATCCTGTTTGGCTCCCTGTTTAACGATGTGCAACGCGCCAAGCTGTTTCCCGATCAGAAGACGTTTGCCGATGCGGTGCCGAAAAACGATCCGCAGACGATCCTCGCCGATTACCAGATGCAGCGTAAACAGTCCGGCTTTGACCTGCGTCGCTTTGTCGACACCAACTTTACCCTGCCGGGCGAAGGCGATAAGTACGTTCCCCCTGCCGGACAGAGCCTGCGCGCGCACATCGACGGCCTGTGGCCAGTGCTGACCCGCACCACCTCCAGCGCCGGAAAGTGGGACTCGCTGCTGCCGCTGCCGAAACCTTACGTGGTGCCGGGCGGGCGTTTTCGCGAGGTCTATTACTGGGACAGTTACTTCACCATGCTGGGGCTCGCGGAGAGCGGGCACTGGGACAAAATCAGCGACATGGTGGACAACTTTGCTCATGAGCTGGACGCCTGGGGCCATATCCCCAACGGCAACCGCAGCTATTACCTGAGCCGCTCCCAGCCACCGTTCTTCTCCTTAATGGTGGAACTGCTGGCGACCCACGACAGCGGCGCGCTGAAAAAATACCGCCCGCAGATGGAAAAAGAGTACGCCTACTGGATGGACGGCGTGGAGGCCCTGCAGCCTGGGCAGGCCAACAAACGCGTCGTGAAGCTGGACGACGGGGCAATCCTCAACCGCTACTGGGACGACCGCGACACCCCGCGCCCGGAGTCGTGGATGGATGACATCACCACCGCCCAAAACAGCCCGGACCGTCCGGCCGCGGAGATCTACCGCGATCTGCGTTCCGCCGCGGCCTCCGGCTGGGACTTTAGCTCGCGCTGGATGGACGATCCGAAAAAGCTGGGCACGATCCGCACCACCAGCATCGTGCCGGTGGATCTGAACGCCCTGATGTTCAAGATGGAAAAACTGCTGGCGAAGGCCAGCCAGGACGCGGGTGACAGCGCGGCCGCCAGTCGCTATGAGACGCTGGCCTCCGGGCGGCAGAAAGCGATGGAGAGCCATCTGTGGAATGACAAAGAGGGGTGGTACGCGGATTACGATCTGAAAACCAAACAGGTGCGCAGTCAGCTGACCGCCGCGGCACTGTTCCCGCTGTATGTTCACGCCGCAGCGCAGGATCGCGCTGATAAAGTGGCAACCGCCACCGCCGCCCAGCTGCTGAAGCCGGGCGGGATTGCCACCACCAACGTCAACAGCGGCCAGCAGTGGGATGCACCAAACGGCTGGGCACCGCTGCAGTGGGTGGCCGCAGAAGGGTTACAAAACTACGGTCATAAAAAAGTGGCGATGAACGTGACCTGGCGATTCCTGACCAACGTGCAGCACACCTATGACCGCGAGCAGAAGCTGGTGGAGAAATACGATGTGTCCAGCACCGGTACGGGCGGCGGCGGGGGTGAATATCCGCTGCAGGATGGCTTTGGCTGGACCAATGGGGTGACGCTGAAGATGCTGGATATGATCTGTGCCGAGGAGAAACCGTGCGACAAAGTGCCGGCGACCCAGCCTGCGGCGAATGATGAGCCAGTGGCAGAGCAGACGCAGAAAAGCGTTGGGCAGTAAGCCAAAAAAAACGGCTCTTGCAAAAGAGCCGTTTCTCATTGATACCGTATTTCGGCCGGTCGTACACTGCGCTTACCCGGCCTACCAAAACCGGTCCAGTCAAACGTTTATGCGCGTCGTACCAGCCTGTAAATGGCAAGCACCACAATGGCGCCAACCACGGCGACCAAAAAACTGTGCAGGTTAAATCCGGATACATTGCCGCCGACGCCAAACATCGTTGCCAGCCAACCGCCGACAACTGCGCCTACGACCCCAAGGATACAGGTCACAATAAAGCCGCCGCCGTCGCGTCCCGGCATGATAAATTTCGCGATAACACCAGCAATCAGACCAAATACAATCCAGGCGATGATACCCATAGCGATGCCCTCGTGCAGAGTTAAGCTTGCGCGGAACACCGGTCCGCGCAGGTAACATAAGTATAGGCAATGCCAGGAAAACCATAAAAAATCGCAGATTTGTATTAAGTTCTCCCGACGGGTGCCGATAACTCAACCACAGTTTGTCCAACATCGAGGAGCCCTGGGGCGTGAGTAATTACAGTGAGCAGTTCCTGAAAACTAATCCGCTGGCTGTATTAGGTGTATTACGCGATCTGCAAAAGCAGGATGTACCTGTCCGTATCAACTGGGCAGGGAACCAGTTCATCAGCAAGATCCTCGACGCCACCCCGGAGCGGCTGGTGATGGATCTGGGCAGCCAGGAGTACGAAAACCGCGCCGTATTACGGGCGGAGAACATCTCTGTGACCGCCGATACTCAGGGCGCCAAAGTGGAGTTCGAACTGCCCCGCCTTGAACAGGGTAACTATCAGTCGCTGCCGGCGTTTATCACCCCACTACCGGCATCGGTGTGGAGTATTCAGCGACGTGAATATTTCCGTATCAGCGCCCCGCTGCACCCGGCCTATTTTTGCAAGGCCAGGATGCCCGATAAGAGCGTGATCCGTTTTCGCCTGCACGACCTGTCGCTGGGCGGGATGGGCGCGCTGATGGATACCGTGAAGCCGGATGCGCTGGTGGAGGGGATGCGGTTCTCGCAGATCGAACTGGATATGGGCGGCTGGGGTCGCTTCTTTTTCGATGCCCAACTGATGACGGTCAGCGAACGCAAAGTGGTGGACAGCAAAAACGAAACCATCACCACCCCGCGCCTGAGCTTCCGCTTTCTGAATATTGGTCCGGGTCCGGAGCGCGAACTGCAGCGTATTATCTACTCGCTGGAGCGCGAAGCACGCGAACGCGCGAATAAAGTCCGTTAAATGCAGACGGGCAGCCATGCGCTGCCCGTCTGTCGGTTACATGGCGTCCATCGCCTTCTGTACTTTCCAGATATAGCGCGGTGCCTGCGGCGACGGGTGGTTATTCACTACGTGGTCAAAGAACTCGTCTTTATCCATGTCGTTGATCTCGGCAATCGCCTTTTTGCGATCGGACGAGAAGGTCCGCAGTAGCGCCCCTGCCCCGTTCACGTACGACACCACCAGCGCATATTGCATCACCTCCGGGTCGTCGATCCCTTTCAGAATGCCGTGCTCCAGAATGCTCAGGTAGGCGGTGCCCATCGAGATATTACGTTCCGGGTTTTTCAGCTCGCTGGTGGACGGTTGCCCGCTCCAGCCCATGTGACGATACACTTCTTTCCCGGCGGTCGAGGCTTTTAACTGCATCAGGCCGACGGCGTTAGATTTGCTGACCAGGGTCGGGTTACCACCGGACTCGACGGCAATAATGGCGGTGACCAGACGGGTACTGACGCCCCAGGCTTCACCGGCTTTTTCGCTGATCGGCATCCACTGCATCGCCCGCTTAACGGGAACTTCCGGGTTCCATTCCGGTTTTTTGTAATCCTGCTTTGAACTGCAGCCTGCCAGCAGCACAATCAAAAAAGCAAACCATCTCAATTTCACGTCATCTATCCTTATGGCCAATCATCGCTGTCACCCTATCCTCCGCTTGATGAAGGACGCGCTCAGGCGGCATGATATATACATTTGGTTTTATAAGTCAGCAAGGAAATGCCATGTCACAGTTTCATCTCGTCGCACCATCAGGTTACTGCATTAATCAGGAAGCGGCCCAGCGGGGCGTGCAGCGGTTACTGGCCGACGGGCATCAGGTACAAAATCAGACGATTATACCCCGCCGCCAGCAGCGTTTTGCCGGGACTGAGGCCGAGCGACTGATGGATATTAACGCCCTCGCCCACCTGGCTGGCACCAACCAGATTGTGATGGCGGTGCGCGGGGGGTACGGTGCCAGCCGCCTGCTGGAGCAGATCGACTGGCAGGGGCTGGCCCAGCGTCAGCGCGAGCAGCCGCTGCTAATTTGCGGCCACAGCGACTTTACGGTGATCCAGCTTGGCCTGCTGGCCCTGCATAACGTCATCACCTTTAGCGGCCCGATGCTGGCGGGCAATTTTGGCGCCCCGGCGCTGAATGCCTTTACCGTGGAGCACTTCTGGCGTGCGCTGAACAACAGCACTTACCATGTCGACTGGCAGGGCGAAGGCCCTGACGCCGAATGCACAGGCCAGCTGTGGGGCGGCAACCTGGCGATGCTGGTGTCGCTGATAGGCACCCGCTGGCTTCCGGCCATTGAGAACGGCATTCTGGTGCTGGAAGACATTAACGAGCACCCGTTCCGCGTCGAACGAATGCTGTTGCAGTTGCATCACGCGGGCATTCTTGATCGGCAAAAAGCGATTGTGCTCGGCAGTTTTAGCGGGGCCACCGCCAATGATTACGACGCCGGATACGACCTCGGGGCGATGCTCGATTACCTGCGCACCCGGGTGTCGGTACCGATTATCAGCGGCCTCGATTTTGGTCACGAACAGCAGACGGTGACCCTGCCGATAGGCGCCCAGGCGACGCTTGAGCACAATCTGAACGGCTCCCGTTTAACCCTGAGCGGACATCCCACAATAAACAGGTAAAAAAAGCGGCTTAAGCGCCTCAATTAAACGCTGTGGGTGTCGTTAATATGGTAGGGTTTTAATAACAGTCACAGCGTCAGGCGGGAGTAAGCAAACATTGGATGCAGCAGCAATTATCAGTCTTTTTATTCTGGGTTCCGTACTTGTAACCTGTAGTATTTTATTGAGTTCGTTTTCTTCTCGTCTTGGCATCCCCATTCTGGTTATTTTCCTCGCGATCGGCATGCTGGCGGGTATCGATGGCGTGGGCGGGATCCCGTTCGATAATTACCCGTTTGCCTACATGGTCAGTAACCTCGCGCTGGCGGTGATTCTGCTGGACGGCGGGATGCGCACCCAGGCCAGTTCGTTTCGCGTGGCGCTGGGTCCGGCCCTGTCGCTGGCGACGGTGGGGGTACTGATCACCTCCGGCCTGACCGGGATGATGGCCGCATGGCTGTTCAACCTGAATATCATGGAAGGGCTGCTGATTGGCGCGATTGTCGGGTCAACCGATGCCGCCGCGGTGTTTTCGCTGCTGGGTGGCAAAGGGCTGAACGAACGCGTGGGCTCGACGCTGGAGATTGAATCCGGCAGTAACGATCCGATGGCGGTGTTTCTCACCATCACCCTGATTGAGATGATTCAGCAGCACGAGACCAGCCTGAGCTGGATATTCGCCTGGCATATCATTCAGCAGTTTGGGCTGGGGATCCTGATTGGCCTCTCCGGCGGTTATTTACTGCTGCAGATGATCAACCGCATCTCGCTGCCTGCGGGCCTGTACCCGCTGCTGGCGCTGAGCGGCGGGATTTTGATTTTTGCCCTGACCACCGCCCTGGACGGCAGCGGTATTCTGGCGGTTTATCTGTGCGGCTTCCTGCTGGGGAACCGTCCGATCCGCAACCGCTTTGGCATTCTGCAAAACTTCGACGGCCTGGCCTGGCTGGCGCAGATTGGCATGTTCCTGGTGCTCGGCCTGCTGGTGACGCCGTCGGATCTGCTGCCGATTGCCGTCCCTGCGCTGCTGCTGTCGCTGTGGATGATCTTCTTTGCCCGTCCGCTGTCGGTGTTTGCCGGGCTGCTGCCGTTCAAAGGCTTTAACCTGCGCGAGCGGGTGTTTATCAGCTGGGTGGGCCTGCGCGGAGCGGTGCCGATCATCCTCGCGGTGTTCCCGATGATGGCCGGACTGGATAATTCGCGGCTGTTCTTCAACGTGGCGTTCTTCGTGGTGCTGGTGTCGCTGCTGTTCCAGGGCACGTCCCTGTCGTGGGCGGCGAAAAAAGCCAAAGTGGTAATCCCGCCGGTTGGCTGGCCGGTCTCCCGCGTCGGGCTGGATATTCATCCGGATAATCCGTGGGAGCAGTTTGTCTACCAGCTCAGCGCCGACAAATGGTGCGTGGGGGCGTCGCTGCGCGATCTGCACATGCCAGCTGAAACGCGCATTGCGGCGCTGTTTCGCGATAACGCCCTGCTGCACCCGACCGGGAGCACGCGCCTGCGTGAAGGCGATATTCTCTGCGTGATTGGCCGCGAGCGCGACCTGCCTGCGCTGGGCAAGCTGTTCAGCCAGTCGCCGCCGGTGGCGCTGGATCAGCGCTTCTTCGGCGACTTTATTCTGGAAGCCAGCGCCAAATTTGCCGACGTGGCCTTGATTTACGGCCTGGACGAGGGACTGGAGTATCGCGATAAGCAGCAGACGCTGGGCGAGATTATCCAGCTGCTGCTGGGTGCCGCGCCGGTGGTCGGTGACCAGGTAGAGTTTGCCGGGATGATCTGGACGGTGGCCGAGAAAGAGGACAATGCGGTGCTGAAAGTGGGCGTTCGCGTGGCGGAGGACGTTGAGGAGTAGCGTGCAGCCTGTGTTGCCGGGTGGCGGCTTCGCCTTACCCGGCCTACCGAAACCGTAGGCCCGGCAAGCGTAGCGCCGCCGGGCGTTTACACCCTATACCGTGACCACCGGAACCCGTGGGGCCAGGGCGGTTAACAGCTCATACCCGATGGTGCCCGCCGCAGCCGCGACATCATCCACTTTGACCTCGTTGCCCCACAGTTCAACCGGCGAGCCGATCCCGGCCTGCGGGCATGGCGTTAAGTCAATTGCCATCATATCCATGGACACCGTCCCGACGGTGCCGGTGCGCACACCGTCCACCCAGACCGGGGTGCCGGAAGGTGCCACGCGTGGATAGCCGTCAGCATAGCCCCCGGCGACAATGCCGATCCGCTGTTCGCCAGACGCCCGATAGCGGCTACCATACCCGACGGTATCCCCCGCTTTCAGGGTCTGGATACCGATGATCTCACTGCGCAGGGTCATCACCGGTTTCAGGCCGCTGTTGGCGATATCCTGCCACTGCCCGGAAGGCGACGCCCCGTACAGAATGATCCCCGGACGCACCCAGTCAAAATGCGCCTCCGGGTGCCAGAGCGTGGCCGCCGAGTTAGACAGCGAGCGCGGGCAGTCCAGCCCCTCTGCCGCCTGCTCTATGCGCTGCATCGGCGCGGCAATGCCCTCCGGCTGCTCGGCATCGGCAAAATGCGCCATCAGCGTCATCTCGCCCACGTTCTTGATCGCCCGCAGCTGCTGCCAGACGCTGTGCACGCGATCCGGCTGAAACCCGAGACGGTTCATGCCACTGTTAACCTTCAGGTAGATATCGAGCGGGGCGTGCAGCCTGGCGTTCTGCAGCGCCTTGACCTGCCAGTTGCTGTGCACGCTGGTAGTGAGGCGGTACTTATCCAGCAGCGGCAGTTCGTCGCTGTTAAAAAAGCCCTCAAGTAGCAGAACAGGCCCTTTCCAGCCGCGCTCGCGCAGCAGGATCGCCTCTTCAAGATTGAGCAGCGCAAAACCATCAGTCGCGCCTAATGCACTCCAGATACGATCCAGACCATGACCATAGGCGTTGGCCTTGACTACCGACCAGATGCGGGACGCGGGCGCGGCGCGGCGGACAATTTGCAGGTTATGTTTCAGGGCCTGCAGATCCAGCTGAGCCTGAACGGGACGGGACATGACGACTCCTTGTTAGTTATGCGCGCCGTGTAAATGCTGCGGACGTGACGGAGAGAAACCCGGACGGTAACGCGCGACGCTTAAATCATCGAACGGAATGGCGGGCGTGCGTCCGGAGATCAAATCACTCAGCAGCTGTCCTGAACCGCAGGCCATCGTCCAGCCCAGCGTACCGTGTCCGGTGTTGAGCCACAGGTTTTTGAACGGGGTCCGTCCAACCACCGGCGTGCCGTCCGGAGTCATCGGCCGCAGCCCGGTCCAGAAGGTCGCCTGTTCGATAAATCCCCCGCGCGGGAACAGATCGCCGACGACCATCTCCAGCGTTTCCCGACGCGGTTGCAGCAGCTCAGTGTTAAAGCCGACGATTTCCGCCATTCCCCCCACGCGGATCCGATTGTTAAATCGGGTGATCGCGATTTTGTATGTTTCATCAAGGATAGTCGAAACCGGGGCGCCGCTGTCCTCTTTCACCGGGATAGTCAGGGAGTAGCCCTTCAGCGGATAGACCGGAATATCCACAATGCCCTTCAGCATCGCCGTGGAATACGAGCCAAAGGCCATCACGTAGGCGTCGGCTTTAACCACTTCATCGCCGCACAGCACGCCGTAGATGTTATCCCCTTCGTACAGCAGCTTATCGACCGGGGTGTTATAGCGGAATTTGACCCCGGCCTGGGCGGCCATCTGCGCCAGGTTCTGAGTAAACAGCTGGCAGTCGCCGGTTTCGTCATTAGGCAGGCGCAGCCCGCCGGTCAGCTTGTGCGCCACCTCGGCCAGCGCCGGTTCCACCTGCGCCAGCTGGCTGGCTTCCAGCAGCTGGTAGGGCACGCCCGCATCTTCGAGCACGGCGATATCGCGGGTGGCGTTTTCATACTGCTGCGCGGTGCGGAACAGCTGTAAGGTGCCGCCCTGACGGCCTTCATACTGAATACCGGTGGACGCGCGCAGGGCTTTCAGGCAGTCGCGGCTGTACTCTGCCAGACGCACCATCCGGCCTTTGTTTTCCATGTAGTGGCGGGTGTCGCAGTTGCGCAGCATCTGCCACATCCACTTCAGCTGGAACTGCGTGCCGTCGAGGCTGATCGCCAGCGGCGCATGGCGCTGGAACATCCATTTAATCGCCTTCAGCGGCACACCCGGTGCCGCCCAGGGCGCCGCGTAGCCCGGAGAAATTTGTCCGGCATTGGCTGCGCTGGTCTCCAGCGCCGGTCCCGGTTCGCGATCGATAACGGTCACCTCATGCCCGGCCTGACTTAAGTACCAGGCGCTGGTTACGCCAACGACGCCACTTCCCAGTATGACAACACGCATAGCCACTCCATTTATAAGCAAAAGAACAATCTTCTGATTACATATTGATAACCCAGCTGAAAATATTATTCAACATAGGCCTTTTTTATGGTGACTTATCTCACACCTTCCCCTGCATACGGGGGTGGCGCGGATTTGGGATCTCCTGCTGCGCGGCATTTTTAACCAGCTGATTATGCTGCGAGGTAGCACTTTTTCGCTCAGCGAAAAACGGGAAATAGCAAAGAAAAAAATAGCGCACCAGCACGCTTTTGATTGGCGTGTTCTATGCTTGAAATGAGGTTCTCCAGACAGAGAGAGCTACCCACAACGAGGGCGCGCTAATGGCTACATTTGACCCCATGGATAAGGACACCACCCGTCTGAGCGATGGACCCGACTGGACGTTTGAGCTGCTGGATACCTATCTGGCCGAAATTGATCGGGTAGCAAAACTCTACCGTCTGGACGCCTACCCCCACCAAATTGAAGTGATCACCTCCGAACAGATGATGGATGCTTACTCCAGCGTCGGGATGCCGATCAACTATACCCACTGGTCATTTGGTAAAAAATTCATTGAAACCGAGCGGTTGTATAAGCACGGTCAGCAGGGGCTGGCGTACGAGATCGTTATTAACTCCAACCCATGTATCGCCTACCTGATGGAAGAGAACACCATTACCATGCAGGCGCTGGTGATGGCGCATGCCTGCTACGGGCATAACTCGTTTTTCAAAAATAACTACCTGTTCCGCAGCTGGACCGATGCCAGTTCGATTGTCGATTACCTGATTTTCGCCCGTAACTACATCACCCAGTGCGAAGAGCGCTATGGGGTGGATGAGGTCGAGAAGCTGCTGGACTCGTGCCATGCGCTGATGAACTACGGCGTGGATCGCTACAAACGCCCGCAGAAAATCTCCCTGCAGGAGGAGAAAGCCCGGCAGAAAAGCCGCGAAGAGTATCTGCAGAGCCAGGTGAACACCCTCTGGCGCACCCTGCCGAAGCGTGAAGAAGAGAAAACGGTGGTTGAAGCGCGGCGCTACCCTTCTGAGCCGCAGGAAAACCTGCTCTACTTTATGGAGAAAAACGCCCCGCTGCTGGAGCCGTGGCAGCGTGAGGTCCTGCGCATTGTGCGCAAGGTTAGCCAGTATTTCTATCCGCAAAAACAGACCCAGGTCATGAACGAAGGCTGGGCGACGTTCTGGCACTACACCATCCTCAACCATCTGTATGACGAGGGCAAAGTCAGCGAACGCTTTATGCTGGAGTTCCTGCACAGCCACACCAACGTGGTGTTCCAGCCGCCTTACAACAGCCCGTGGTACAGCGGCATTAACCCGTATGCACTGGGCTTTGCCATGTTCCAGGACATCAAGCGTATTTGCCAGACGCCGACGGAAGAGGATAAATACTGGTTCCCGGATATTGCCGGTTCCGACTGGCTGGAGACGCTGCATTTTGCGATGCGCGACTTCAAAGACGAGAGCTTTATCAGCCAGTTCCTGTCGCCAAAAGTGATGCGTGATTTCCGCCTGTTTACGGTGCTGGATAACGATCACAATAACTATCTGGAGATTTCGGCGATCCACAATGAAGAGGGGTATCGCGAGATTCGCTCCCGTCTCTCTTCCCAGTACAACCTGAGCAATCTGGAGCCGAATATTCAGGTGTGGAATGTGGATCTGCGTGGGGATCGTTCGTTAACCCTGCGCTATATACCGCATAACCGCGCCCCTCTGGATAAAGGGCGTAAAGAGGTGTTGAAGCATGTCCATCGGCTGTGGGGCTTTGACATTGTGCTGGAGCAGCAAAACGAAGACGGCAGCGTAGAGCTGCTGGAACGCTGCCCGGCTAAGAGCAATTTGTTGTAGTGTTATTGCCGCCACCCGGCAAAAAAAAACCTCTCGAATGAGAGGTTTTTTGTTTTAGCGACTGTGGATAGCCAGGTCGCCAGGCAGCGTCTTTTGCATCCGGTGCCAGATCTCGCCGCTGTCGTGACCGTAACGACGCACGGTTTCATAGACCTGGTCGTGCATCCCTTCGGAACAGAGTTCACTCAACTTATGGTAGAAACCGAGCGCCAGGCTGCGGGCTTCCGGGTTGGCGAAGTAGTGACGACCGATGCGGGTGTACAGCCCTTTCATCCCGTTGAGGATCAGGCCGTAGATCGGGTTGCCGGAGGCAAACGCCAGACCGCGGAAAACGTTGTAATCCAGCATCGCAAACGCATCGGCGTGATCTTCCACCACCGTGGCGCGGGCAAGCACTTCCAGTGCTTTATCCGGGTGCTGACGAAACGCCGTGCGGATAAAGATAGTGGCGATATTGGTGCGCACAGAGAGCAGATTATCAATCAGCTGCGGCACGCTTTCATGATCGAGACGCGCCAGCGTTTCGAGAATATTCAGACCCGACGTTTCCCAGAAGTTATTCACTTTGGTCGGTTTGCCGTGTTGGATCGTCAACCAGCCATCGCGCGCCAGACGCTGTAATACTTCGCGTAAGGTGGTGCGTGTGACGCCAATCAGTTCAGAGAGTTCGCGTTCTGCGGGAAGAATCGAGCCTGGAGCAAAACGGTTATTCCAGATGCTTTCGATAATGTACTCTTCAGCGAAACCCGCCGGGCTTTGCGCCTTTATGACCATATTGAGTTTTCCATTCCACTGCTTTTTACAGAATTTACTCATCATACCAGAGGCAGGCAGAGGCAGGTAGCGCAGCGCGCCGAGAAAAGGGGATCGCCGTTTTATTTTTATTATTTAAAATACCCCGCAGCCGCCCTTCCCCGACCCGCTTTGCGTATACTTAGGGCGTAATAATCTGACGGGGAAGGAAATCTGTTGTGGAAATGTCTTACGGTAGCGCCCTGTGGCGTAATTTTCTCGGCCAGTCACCGGACTGGTATAAAATTACCCTTATTGTTTTTCTGGTTATTAACCCCTTATTATTTCTTGTTGATCCTTTTGCCGCAGGCTGGCTGCTGGTCGCGGAGTTTATCTTCACCCTGGCGATGGCGTTAAAATGTTACCCGCTGCTGCCGGGTGGCCTGCTGGCCTTCGAGGCGGTAGTGATCGGGATGACCAGCGCGGAACATGTGAAAGAAGAGCTGGCGGCTAACCTCGAAGTGCTCCTGCTGCTGATGTTTATGGTGGCCGGGATCTACTTTATGAAGCAGCTGCTGCTGTTTATCTTTACCCGCCTGCTGTTGAGCATTCCTTCCAAGACCCTGCTGTCGCTGGCCTTCTGCCTGGCGGCAGCGTTTCTGTCGGCCTTCCTCGATGCCCTGACCGTCGTCGCAGTGGTGATCAGCGTCGCGGTCGGGTTTTACGGTATTTATCATCGGGTAGCCTCTTCGCAGCCGGAAAATGCGCTGCAGGATGACAGCCATGTTGATGCCCAGCAGCGCGAAGTGCTGGATCAGTTCCGTGCCTTCTTGCGCAGCCTGATGATGCACGCGGGGGTGGGTACCGCGCTCGGTGGGGTGATGACCATGGTCGGCGAGCCGCAGAACCTGATTATCGCCAAGGCCGCCGGCTGGGGATTTAGCGACTTTTTCCTGCGGGTGGCGCCGGTGAGCGTGCCGGTGCTGGTTTGCGGGTTGTTCACCTGCTGGCTGGTCGAGAAACGCCAGTGGTTTGGCTACGGCACGCTTCTTCCGGTTCAGGTTCGCGAGGTGCTGCATGCCTTTGACGAGCAAAGCCGCAGCGAGCGCACCCGCCAGCAGACGCTGGCGCTGATTTTCCAGGGCCTTATCGGCGCCTGGCTCATCTTCGCGCTGGCGTTTCATCTGGCGGAAGTGGGGTTAATCGGCCTGTCGGTGATTATCCTCGCCACCTCGTTTACCGGCGTGACGGACGAGCATGCCATCGGCAAAGCCTTTACCGAAGCGCTGCCTTTTACCGCGCTGCTGGCGATTTTTTTCGCCATCGTGGCGGTCATTGTCGATCAGCAGCTGTTTGCGCCGATCATCCGCTACGTGCTGCAGGCTGAACCCGATGCCCAGCTGTCGCTGTTCTATCTGTTTAACGGCCTGCTGTCGGCGATTTCTGACAACGTGTTTGTCGGCTCGGTGTATATCAATGAAGCTAAAACCGCCTTGCAGAATGGCGCGATCAGCCAGCAGCAGTTTGAACTGCTGGCGGTGGCGATCAACACCGGTACTAACCTGCCCTCCGTCGCTACGCCAAACGGCCAGGCGGCGTTCCTGTTCCTGCTCACCTCTGCGCTGGCACCATTGATAAGGCTCTCTTATGGCCGGATGGTGTGGATGGCGTTGCCGTATACGGTAGTATTAACCGGGGTCGGCTTGCTGTGCGTCAAAATTACCCTTATTCCTTTAACACATTGGATGCTGCAGACGGGTATACTGACGGCGCTTTAAGTGCGTAAACCGGGCGGCTCGCTGCCCGGTGGCACTTTCCGAATGATAAATACGCGATTACGTTTTATTTTGCGCGCCGCAGGTGGCGCGCAAAATGTTTTCGTTTACACTGCGCTTTCTATGCATGTCCCAGGGAAATGATTATGTTGAGATTTTTGAACCAATGCTCGCGCGGTCGCGGAGCGTGGTTGCTGTTGGCCCTGACCGCTTTCGCCCTCGAAATGGTGGCATTGTGGTTCCAGCATGTGATGTTGCTGAAACCCTGCGTGCTTTGCATCTATGAACGCTGTGCGCTGTTCGGCGTGATGGGCGCAGGCCTGGTGGGTGCCATTGCGCCAAAATCCCCGCTGCGCTATGCGGGTATCGCTATCTGGCTGTACAGTGCCTGGAAAGGAATTGAGCTGGCCTGGGAGCATACGATGATGCAGCTGCACCCGTCGCCGTTTATGACCTGCGATTTTGCCGCCCGCTTCCCGAGCTGGCTGCCGCTGGACAAATGGTTGCCGCAGGTGTTTGTCGCTTCAGGTGACTGCTCCGTGCGCCAGTGGGAGTTCCTGACGCTCGAGATGCCGCAGTGGCTGGTGGGTATTTTTGTCGCCTTCTTCGTGGTGGCACTGCTGGTGCTGATTGCCCAGCCGTTCAAACCGAAAAAACGCGATCTGTTCGGGCGTTAATGTCCGACAAATAAAAAACCCGCCGCGGCGGGTTTTTTATTATGCGCGGGTAGGATGATTCAGAATATGGTCTTCCCAGTCGCGCACCTCGGACTCTTTCACCGCAATATGACGCACGGAAATACGCTCCCCGTGCATCGCCGCTTTCGACCCCGTCAATAGCGGATGCCAGTCCGGCAGTCCCTTCCCTTCCGCCAGCAGGCGATACGCGCAGGTCGGCGGTAGCCATTCGAAAGTTGGCAGGTTGTCGCGGGTCAGCTTGATGCAGTCCGGTTCGAACTCGAAGCGACGCTCGTAGTTACGGCACTGGCAGGTTTTGATGTTCAGCTGCTTACAGGCGACGTTGGTGAAGTAGATTTCGTCTGAGTCTTCATCCATCAGCTTATGCAGGCAGCACTGGCCGCAGCCGTCGCACAGTGATTCCCACTCGGCGTCGGTCATGGTCTCAAGTGTCTTGCTCTGCCAGAAAGGGATTTCGCTCATAAGAATGTCCACGCAACAAAAGAAAGCGCACCTTATAACCAGTCTGGCACCATGATGCAAGTTTTGCCGCCCGAAAGAGGCGGCAATAAGGGATTACAGCACGCGGGTTTTCAGTGACAGGCCGTTAAAGGCCACGTCCAGTTCGTCGCCGCCGGACAGCGGGCCCACGCCTTCCGGGGTGCCGGTAAGGATCACATCACCCGGTTTGAGGGTAAAGAAGCGGCTCATATAAGCGATCAGCGGCACAATCTTGTGGATCATGTCAGACGTTGACCCCTGCTGGCGCACTTCACCGTTAACCTTCAGGCTCAGGAGGGTGTTCTGCGGATCGTCTTTAAACTCTGACACCGGGATAAACCCGGAGATCGGGCAAGAATTATCAAAGCCTTTGGCTTTTTCCCACGGCTGGCCGGCTTTTTTCATTTTGCCCTGCAGGTCACGCAGGGTCAGGTCCAGCGCAACGCCATAACCGGCAATCGCCTTCAGCACATGCTCTTCAGAGGCCTGGCGCAGCGTGGCACCAATCAACACCGCCAGCTCCACTTCATGGTGAACGGACCCCAGCCCCTGCGGCAGCGCCAGCGGCTGGCGCAGATCGCACAGTGCGGTCTCAGGTTTAATGAACAGTACCGGTTCGTCCGGGACCGCACTGCCCATTTCCTGAATATGCTTAGCATAATTACTGCCGACACAGACGACTTTACTTACTGGAAAATCCAGTAAGGCTCCTTGCCAGTTATGATGTTGATACATGTTAATCCCCTAAAAAGGTTTATGTCATGCTAACAGATAATTCTTAAACTATTTTTTTCCCTGCTCTTCAAGATGCTGTTTGAGTAAATTCTCTTGCGGAGGAGGGAGTTGTAAATAATAGCCTTGTTCGGACAACGCGTTTTTTACTTTTTGCAAATCGGCGTTGCTCAATTGTTTACGCCCGTCGAGCGGCATCAGCATCACCAGCTGCGGCTTGCCGAAGGACTTCAGCAGTGCCTCAGGCACGCGAGAGAAATCGTCCTTTTTTTCGACATAAAGATAGGTCTGATCGCGTTGGGTACTTCTGTAGATCACACAAAACATATATTTCCTCTGAATAACCGCGGAGGGTGACTTGCCTCAATATAGTTGTGACTATAACATGCCTGGTACTCTTCGGAATATCGTCGCGCTAGCGTGACGGTTAAAAGCAAATTGAGTAAGGCCAGGATGTCAAACACGCCCATCGAGCTTAAAGGCAGTAGCTTCACCTTATCAGTGGTTCATTTGCATGAAGCAAAACCCGAGGTTATTCGTCAGGCGTTAGAAGACAAAATTGCGCAGGCGCCCGCATTTTTGAAACATGCGCCGGTGGTGATCAACGTCAGTGCGCTCGAAGCACCGGTTAACTGGCGGCATTTGCAACAGGCGGTTTCTGCCACCGGGCTGCGTATCGTGGGCATCAGCGGCTGTAAAGATGCCGAACTGAAAGCAGAGATCGACCGTGCGGGTCTTCCGCTGCTGAACGAAGGCAAAGAAAAAGCCCCACGGACCGCCCTCCCGGAGAGCGAGCCCCCTGCTCCACCTGAGCCCGCTGTTATCCCTGTCACAAAAACACGATTTATTGATCTGCCGGTTCGTTCCGGTCAGCGCATTTATGCGCCAAACTGCGACCTGATTGTGACCAATCACGTTAGCGCTGGCGCAGAGCTGATTGCGGACGGCAATATTCATATTTATGGCGCAATGCGCGGCCGCGCGCTGGCGGGTGCCAGCGGCGAGCGCGATGCGCAAATATTTTGTACCCACCTGGAGGCGGAGCTGGTCTCCATCGCGGGGGTTTACTGGCTGAGCGATAAAATCCCGGCCGAATTTTATGGCAAAGCGGCGCGTCTGCGACTGGCAGATAACGCTTTGGCCGTTCAACCGTTGAATTGATCCCTTTTTCACAAGGAATTTCTATGGCACGCATTATTGTTGTGACTTCTGGTAAAGGAGGCGTTGGCAAGACCACCTCCAGCGCGGCCATCGCTACCGGTTTGGCCCAGAAGGGCAAGAAAACCGTCGTTATCGATTTTGATATCGGTCTGCGTAACCTCGACCTGATTATGGGCTGCGAGCGCCGCGTGGTGTACGATTTCGTTAACGTGATTCAGGGTGATGCCACGCTGAATCAGGCGCTGATCAAAGACAAACGTACTGAAAACCTTTTTGTTCTGCCGGCTTCTCAGACGCGTGACAAAGATGCACTGACCCGCGAAGGCGTGGAAAAAGTGCTCGATGAGCTGAAAAAGATGGAGTTCGACTTCGTGGTCTGCGACTCACCAGCAGGCATCGAAACCGGGGCGCTGATGGCGTTGTACTTCGCCGATGAAGCGATCATCACCACCAACCCGGAAGTGTCGTCCGTGCGCGACTCCGACCGTATTTTAGGGATCCTCGCCTCAAAATCCCGCCGTGCGGAAAATGGCCAGGACCCGATCAAAGAGCACCTGCTGCTGACCCGTTACAACCCGGGTCGCGTGAACAAAGGTGATATGTTGAGCATGGAAGACGTGCTGGAGATCCTGCGCATCAAACTGGTTGGCGTCATCCCGGAAGATCAGTCCGTGCTGCGCGCATCTAACCAGGGCGAGCCGGTGATCCTCGACGTCAACGCTGACGCGGGTAAAGCCTATGCCGATACCGTGGATCGTCTGCTTGGAGACGAACGTCCTTTCCGCTTCATAGAGGAAGAGAAGAAAGGTTTCCTCAAACGCCTGTTCGGAGGATAAGTTATGGCATTACTGGACTTTTTTCTCTCACGAAAGAAAAGCACCGCCAACATCGCGAAAGAGCGACTGCAAATCATTGTCGCGGAACGCCGTCGTAGCGATGCGGAACCGCACTACCTGCCACAGCTGCGCAAGGACATTCTGGAAGTGATTTGTAAGTACGTGCAGATCGACCCGGAAATGGTCACCGTACAGCTGGAGCAAAAGGACGGGGATATCTCAATTCTGGAGCTCAACGTGACCCTGCCGGAGACGGAAGAGTCACGTTAGGTTAAGCGGCCTGTAGACGCCGGGCGGCGCTGCGCTTGCCCGGCCTACTCTACGGCTTACTGCGGATACTCTTCCAGCAAGGCCTTCAGACGATCGGCCATTAATTCCCCGCGCCAGCCTGAAATCAACTCCGGCTGTCCATTCGTTTTCAGCTTCCAGTGCACGTTCAGCAGCTGGTTGATCTGACGACGCGACGCCAGCAGTTCGGCGCTGATTTTGCTCTCGGCGGCCACTTCCTGTACCAGCGCTTTAATCGCCTTAAAGGCTTTGCGATAGCCTGGCATATCCATCAGATTCAGCAGCGGTTCTGGCAGTTCGTCTTCCGGCAACTGTTGGGCTTTGGCGACCAGCGCCAGCAGCGTTTTGCCGTGGAAGCGGATCTCAGATCCGGACAAACCAATGCTGTCCAGTTCGCCCAGGCTGGAAGGCATATAACGCGCCACCCCCCACAGATGTTCCTCGCGGACCACGAAATTCACTGCCAGGTCGCGCTCACGCGCCTTACGCAGACGCCAGTCGGCCAGCAGCTGCAGGCAGGCCAGCTGACGGGTACGCAGCTGCCAGGCGTTGCTGATGTCGCGCCAGGCGTCTTTCGGGTCGGTGACTTCCTGACGACGCTGCTGCGTCATGCGGCACTCATCCAGCGCGGCGGGTAACCAGCCTGAGGCCTCGGCCTCCTGCATCAGTTGACCGGCAATCGGCAGCAGGTAAAACACGTCCGCCGCCGCATAGTCGAGCTGACGCTCGGTGAGCGGGCGCGCCAGCCAGTCGGTGCGGGATTCGCTCTTGTCGATCACCAGCCCCGTATACTCTTCGACCATGGCGGCAAAGCCCCATGACAGCGGACGACCGGCAAACGCCGCCAGGATCTGGGTGTCGATCAGCGGCTGCGGCATAATGCCGAACGTATTGAGGAAAACTTCCAGATCTTCACTGCCGGCGTGCAGATATTTGGTGATGGCCGTGTTCAGCAGCAGCACCCGCATCGGTTCCCAGTCGGTGATCCCGAGCGGGTCGATCAGCGACACATGTTTGCCGTCGTACAGTTGGATCAGACCCAGCTGTGGATAGTAGGTACGGGTACGAACAAATTCGGTATCCAGAGCGATGGCGGGCGCGTCGCGAGTGACATCGCACAGGGAAGCCAGCTCGTCATTGGTGGTGATCATCTGGTAGTTCAAATCATTTTCTCTTTAGTTTGCACCCATAAAAAAACGCCGGCGTAGCCAGCGTTTTGGAGTGACTAGCACGAAGCTCAGCCTTTATTGTCCACTTTGGCACGCGCTTCGTCACGTAATTCTCGTCGTAATATCTTCCCGACGTTCGATTTGGGCAGTTCGTCGCGAAACTCCACCAGCTTCGGCACCTTATAGCCGGTCAGCTGACGACGACAGAAAGTGACCAGCGCCTCTTCGGTCAGGGCCGGATCTTTTTTCACGACAAAGATTTTCACCGTTTCGCCGCTGCTGCCCGCAGGCACGCCCACCGCCGCCACTTCCTGCACGCCGTTATGCTGCATGACCACGTCTTCAATTTCATTAGGATAGACGTTAAAGCCGGACACCAGGATCATATCTTTCTTGCGATCGACAATGCGCAGGAAACCGTCGTCGTCCATCACCGCGATATCACCGGTATGCAGCCAGCCATCTTTGATGATTTCGTCGGTGGCATCCGGGCGTTGCCAGTAGCCGAGCATCACCTGCGGTCCCTTCACGCACAGCTCACCCGGTTCACCATGCGCCACTTCGTTACCTTCATCATCCACCAGCTTCGCTTCGGTAGAGGGCACCGGCAGGCCGATGCTGCCGCTGTGGTAATCGATATCGTGCGGGTTAACGCTGACCAACGGAGCGCATTCGGTCAGGCCGTAGCCTTCAAGCAGATACTGCCCGGTCAGCTTGACCCAGCGATCGGCAACCGCCTGCTGAACCGGCATCCCGCCGCCTGCGGAGAGGTGCAGCGTTGAGAAGTCGAGCTGATGGAACTCTTTGTTGTTGAGCAGCGCGTTAAACAGCGTGTTGACCCCGGTCATGGCGGTAAAAGGGTATTTCGCCAGCTCTTTTACCAGCCCCGGAATATCGCGCGGGTTGGTGATCAGCACGTTTTGCCCGCCAAGCTCGATAAACAGCAGGCAGTTCATGGTCAGGGCGAAGATGTGATACAGCGGCAGCGCCGTGATCACCAGCTCTTTGCCGCGATGCAGCAGCGGGCCGTAGGTGGCATTCACCTGCTCGAGGTTGGCCAGCATATTCCGGTGGGTCAGCATCGCCCCTTTCGCCACGCCCGTCGTGCCGCCGGTATATTGCAGGAACGCCAGATCCTGCGGCACCACTTCCGGCTTCACGTACTGCATCCGGTAGCCGTTGTGCAGCGCGCGGCGGAAGGAGATGGCATCCGGCAGGTGGTATTTTGGCACCAGCCGTTTAACGTATTTGACGACGAAGTTAACCAGCGTCCCTTTGGCGGTAGACAGCTGATCGCCCATGCGCGTCAGAATGACGTGTTTCACCTGGGTTTTATCAACCACTTTTTCCAAGGTGTGGGCAAAGTTAGAGACAATCACAATTGCCGCTGCACCGCTGTCGTTGAGCTGATGCTCCAGCTCGCGCGGGGTATACAGCGGGTTGACGTTAACCACGATCATACCCGCACGCAGGATGCCAAACAGCGCGACCGGATACTGCAGCAGGTTGGGCATCATTAATGCCACCCGGTCACCTTTTTGCAGACCTAAACCTTGTTGCAGATAGGCGGCAAAAGCCCGGCTACGCTCTTCCAGCTTGCGGAAGGTCATCACCTCGCCCATGTTCACAAAGGCAGGCTGATCGGCGTAACGCGCGACGGAGTGTTCAAACAGTTCAACCAGGGATTGATAACGGTCAGGGTTTATCTCGGCGGGGACATCCGCAGGATAACGGTTAAGCCAAACCTTCTTCACTACTTCACCTCTGAAATGCGTGTTCGTCGTCATCACAACCCCGGTTAATATACAAGTCGTTAACATAATATTAACTCAGCGTACCAGTTTAAAAATTGTCCGGATTTAAGGTTGCGAAGCGCGTCACTATTTATTTTTGTTATAGCCGTCGAAAATGAGAAGCAGCGGACGCGCCGCTGCTTCTTTTATAATAATAACAGCAAGTTACTCGGTGACTATCGTCCGAACCTCTGCAGGTCCACCGTATCCTGCCCAGCCGCCGTAGCCACCGTAACCGCCGTAGCGCCATGGGTGCGGTCCCCAATACCAGGGATCAATCGGCTGCGGAGGCATCATCACCTGCTGCGTAACGCGCCAGCGCTTGTAGCCGTTGGCCTGCATGGTCATAAATTTATACGGCGTATTGCCAATTTTGCCCTGCTCCGCGCCAGTGATCGGACCGACAACGGTGACCAGATGCCCACGGAAATCCACCGGGTCGAGGAACCCGTTCAGATCGGCATAGATCCGCCCACGTGAAGCTTCACCCAGGATCGGACGCGCTCCGCTGTCCAGCGGGACGGTGGCAATTTCCAGTCGGGTTTTGCCCTGCCGGTTTTCCACATTCACCACTTTACCGCCGAAGCGTGCTTCCTGACCGACGTACAGCTCCGGCGCATTCATCACCCGCACCAGATCCTGCTGCGGCGTCGGGCTGCTGCCCTTGATCGCATCAGGAACCGAAACACACCCGCTCAGGGCCAGGGTCAACGCCCCCACCGCCAGCAGGCGAACTACGCATTGTTGAACCGCCATGTGCGACTCCTTTTCTCAGATTCTATTACTGAGATTCACGTCCGGCCCGGAAGTTTCTTCCACGCTACGGTGTTTCGCAAATAAACCGGCTCGGCGTGCTCGACCGCGACGGTGTGTCCGGCTGCCAGCATCTGACAGGCAATCGGTAGCATATCTTCTGCGGCAGGCAGTAACATCTTGCCCTCAACCAGCGTCAGGCCACTGTCGTTAGCCATATCCGGCCACGCCTGCCAGCCGGTACCCACGGTCGCCCATTCACCCGACAGGGTTTTCAAGCGCTCGTTTACCGCTTCCGGTTTCAGCACCGCTTCACTCGCTTCGCCATGCCAGACGCCCTGCTCATCGCGGGTGTACTCCGCCCAGTAGACTTCGCCCATTCGCGCGTCGATGGCGGCCAGCACGCGGGTTGCACCGGTGTTGCGCCATGCGCCCTGCGCCATGGTGGCCAGCGTCGAGACGCCAATCATCGGCAGTTCAGCGCCCAGTGCCAGCCCCTGCGCAATGCCAATACCAATGCGCACGCCGGTAAAGCTGCCGGGGCCACGGCCATAGGCCAGAGCATCAAGGTTATGCAGGGAGGTGTTGCCTTCGGTGAGGATCATCTTCACCAAAGGCAGGATACGTTGGGTATGTTCCCGGGCGCACTCTTCGAAATGAGCACAGATAGCACCGTCGTTCCACAGGGCAACAGAGCAGGCCTCTGTGGCGGTATCAATAGCCAGAATTCGCATTCGTTGTCGCGCTCTCGCAAGGGTAAGTCACAAAAAGGCGCATATTTTAGCACACCCCCAGGTAAATTACTCCGTCCGGGTCGCCGCAAGGAAGCGCACGGCGCGATCGATGTCGCGGGTGCGGGGCGCAGGAGGCAGGCTGGCAATAAAGGTGGCACCGTAAGGGCGCATCACCAGCCGGTTATCGCAGATCACCAGCACCCCACGGTCTTCCACGTCGCGGATCAGACGCCCGACGCCCTGTTTGAGGGTGATGACGGCATCCGGGAGCTGGACTTCGTCGAACGGATCGCCCCCGCGCAGACGGCAATCTTCCATCCTTGCCTTCAGCAACGGATCGTCCGGGGAGGTAAAGGGCAGTTTATCGATGATCACCAGCGACAGCGCATCGCCGCGCACGTCCACCCCTTCCCAGAAGCTGCTGGTCGCCACCAGCAGGGCATTGCCCGCGCTGACAAACTGCTGGAGCAGCTGGCCTTTGCTGGTTTCACCCTGCAACAGTACCGGCAGAGTCATGGTGGCGCGGAACTGCTCTGCCAGATCGCGCATCATGGCGTGCGAGGTACAGAGCATAAAGCAGCGGCCGTTGTTGGCTTCGATCAGCGGTTTGAGCATCGCCGCCAGCTGGCGCCCTGCCCCCGGCTGATTAGGCAGCGGCAGGTTACGCGGCACGCACAGCAGCGCCTGGGTAGCGTAGTCGAACGGACTGGGCAGCAGCAGCGATTCCGCCTGTTCGATGCCCAGCCGCTCCGTGAAGTGGTGCAGATCGTCGTTCACCGACAGCGTTGCGGAGGTAAAGATCCAGCTGCCCGGTTTTTGCGCCATCACCTCTTTAAACTTATCGGCCACGGTCAGCGGCGTCAGGGCCAGGGTGAAGTGGCGGGAATTGCATTCGTACCAGTAGCTGTAACCCGGCTGGTTGAACTCTTTAAGGCGTTTCAAACGCGTGCGATACAGGGTCGCGCGTTCAAAGGCGGCGTCCAGCAAGGCCGAGCGGCCCAGCGACAGCTTTGCCACGTCGTAACAGAGTTCCAGCGCGTCGTCGAGTAACAGCAGCGCGCGCTG
The DNA here is from genome assembly GCA_049284415.1 of Leclercia sp. Lineage (GTDB taxonomy): Bacteria > Pseudomonadota > Gammaproteobacteria > Enterobacterales > Enterobacteriaceae > Enterobacter. Next base: position 20,801 of record JBAPXW010000002.1, on the reverse strand, counting down.
GATATGCTGATTGGCCAGCAGCTCGCGCAGATTGCCGCGATAGCCCGGATCGCCAAGCTGCATGCGGAAGTCCTGGGTGCTTTGCGCCAGGCGGTCGGCACACTTTTGCAGCTGCTGGGTATCTTTCAGTTCGGTGCGGTAGGCAATGGTGAAATCTTTCGCCAGGTCCAGCAGCTGGCGGCTGGAGAGCGACTGGCCGAAATACTGGCTGGCGATATCGGGCAGCTGATGGGCTTCATCGAAGATTAATACTTCGGCCTCGGGGATCAGCTCGCCAAAACCGCTCTCTTTGACCACCATATCGGCGAGGAACAGATGGTGGTTGACCACCACTACGTCGGCATCCATCGCCGTTTTACGCGCTTTTACCACGAAGCAGTCTTTATACAGCGGGCAGTCGCTGCCCAGACAGTTATCGTTGGTGCTGGTGACCAGTGGCCAGACGGCGGAGTCTTCGGCCACGCTGGCGCAGGTGCTGATATCCCCGTCGAGGGTCTGATTGGACCAGCTGCGCAGGATGATAACGTCGCTGAGGGTTTGTACCGGCAGGTCGCCGCCCGCCAGCGCCTGCTGTTCGAGGCGTTCAAGGCACAGGTAGTTGGAGCGCCCTTTCAGCAGCGCCAGACGGCCTTTGTACTTCAGGGCTTTTGCCACCGTCGGCAGGTCGCGGCTGTAGAGCTGATCCTGCAGGGCTTTCGATCCGGTGGAGATGATCACTTTCTTTTTGGCGCGCAGCGCAGGCGCCAGATAGGCATAAGTTTTACCGGTACCGGTACCCGCTTCCACCACCAGCGGCTGGCCGCTGTCGATGGCTTTGGCGACCGCGTGCGCCATCTGACGCTGTGGCTCGCGCGGCTTAAAACCGGGAATTGCCTGCGCTAACTGCCCATCTGCTAAGAAATCGTCTGCCACTCTGCCCCCTGTATTTTTGCACAGGGGATTATGTCAGGCCGCTCGCCCTGGCGCCAGTCGAGAGTGACGCAGGCAAAACAATATGGCAGTCTTGCCCGCTGAAATTCACAATAACGAGGAATCGTATATGACAATTGTTCGCATTGATGCCGAAGCCCGCTGGTCAGATGTGGTGATCCACAACCAGACCCTGTACTACACCGGCGTACCGGCGAATCTGGATGCCGACGCGTTTGAGCAGACCGCCAACACCCTGGCACAGATTGACGCCGTGCTGGAGAAACAGGGCAGCGACAAATCCCGTATTCTGGATGCGACCCTTTTTCTGGCAAATAAAGACGATTTCGCGGCGATGAACAAAGCCTGGGATGCGTGGGTCGTGGCAGGTCACGCGCCTGTACGCTGCACGGTACAGGCCACGCTGATGAAACCGCAGTACAAAGTTGAGATTAAGATCATCGCTGCGGTGTAAGACGGGTTACTCTTCTTCGTCATCCTCAAAACGCGCCACAATCCGCTCTCCGGTGTGGGTGGCGCGTAACTCTGCTGCGACCATGGTAATAGCCTCCCCGCTGCTCATCCCGTTGGACATCAGCTCCTGAATGCGCTCGACGGCCTTTTGTTGCTGCTCATGGCTCAGTGAAGGTAAACCTGCAAACATCGTCAACTCCTGCTAAATTATCAGCGCTAATTATTTCACGCTGCCCGGTAGTATGCCACCGATGAACTCGTTATCCCCCACTGTTTTGACATTATCGTGGCGCCCTGACGCCGCAGAATTCTGGTTTGCGCCGATAAGCCATCTGCCGTGGGCGATGCTGCTGCACTCCGGCCATGCGGATCATCCCTACAGCCGCTTTGATATTCTGGTGGCCGATCCGCGCACCACGCTGGTGACCCACGGTGCGGACACCGTCATCGATGGCGTTCACTCGGACGCCTGTCCGCTAACGTTGCTGCAGCAGGCCATTGATGCGATGGGCCTGCCCTGCGCGCCAGACCCTGACCTGCCCTTCCAGGGCGGGGCACTTGGCCTGTTCGGTTACGATCTCGGACGCCGCTTTGAACAGCTGCCGGAACAGGCAACGCGCGATATCATCCTGGCCGATATGGCCGTGGGCCTGTACGACTGGGCGCTGATCGTCGATCACCACCAACAGAAGGTGTCGCTGGTCTGCCATGGCGATGCAGTCGCGCGACTGGCGTGGCTTGAATCCCGGCGCGCGCCTGCCACGGTACCCGCATTCCGGTTAACCTCCGGCTGGCAGGCCAATATGACACAGGCGCAGTACCACGAAAAATTCCACCGCGTGCAGGCCTTCCTGCACAGCGGTGACTGCTACCAGGTTAACCTGGCGCAGCGCTTTCAGGCCCGCTACGAGGGCGATGAGTGGCAGGCATTTACCCAGCTGAATGCGCAAAACCGCGCTCCGTTCAGCGCCTTTTTACGCCTCGATGAGGGGGCGATTCTGAGCCTGTCGCCGGAGCGTTTTATTCATCTGGCGGATGGGATCATCCAGACCCGACCTATTAAAGGTACGTTGCCACGTCTGGCGGATGCCGAAGCCGATCGCCAGCAGGCACAGAAACTCGCCGCCTCGCCAAAAGATCGCGCAGAGAACCTGATGATTGTCGACCTGATGCGTAACGATATTGGCCGGGTGGCAGAGCCCGGCAGCGTGCGGGTACCAGAACTGTTCGTCGTTGAGCCCTTCCCTGCCGTGCACCACCTGGTGAGCACCATTACCGCCCGCCTGCCGCCTGCGCGTACCGCCTGCGATCTGCTGCGCGCCGCCTTCCCGGGTGGGTCGATTACCGGCGCGCCAAAGGTGCGGGCGATGGCGATCATCGACGAACTGGAACCGCACCGACGAAACGCCTGGTGCGGCAGCATCGGCTACCTGAGCCTGTGCGGCGGCATGGATACCAGCATCACCATTCGCACGCTGACGGCGTTTGATGGACAGCTCTACTGCTCCGCAGGCGGTGGGATCGTGGCCGACAGCCAGGCCGCGGCGGAGTATCAGGAAACCTTTGATAAAGTGAACCGTATTCTGCAGCAACTGGAGTCTTAACTGATGGATAGCCGCAACCTGACCCTTGACGATTTTCTTTCACGTTTTCAGCTGTTACGCCCGCAGGTCAACAAATCGTCGCTGAACCAGCGCCAGGCAGCGGTGTTGATCCCGGTGGTGCGTCGGGAGCAGCCTGGCCTGCTGCTGACCCGCCGCTCGTCACAGATGCGTAAACATGCCGGTCAGGTGGCGTTTCCGGGCGGGGCGGTGGACAGCACCGATACCTCGTTAATTGCCGCCGCGCTGCGTGAGGCGCAGGAAGAAGTTGCGATCCCGCCGGATAAAGTGGAGGTGATTGGCGTGCTGCCTCCGGTAGACAGCGTGACCGGGTTTCAGGTGACCCCCGTTGTCGGGATTATTCCCCCGGATTTGCACTACCATGCCAGCGTGGACGAAGTGGAATCGGTGTTTGAAATGCCGCTGATGGAAGCCCTGCGTTTGAGCCGATATCATCCGCTGGATATTCAACGTCGTGGGCACGAACATCGGGTCTGGCTTTCGTGGTATCAGCATTATTTTGTCTGGGGCATGACGGCCGGAATTATTCGTGAGCTGGCGCTGCAGATCGGCCTGAAACCTTGACTATACTTTACATTCGCTCTTTTTTTCCGCCTTTGCGATCGCCCTCCCGCTATTAGTTAATCCGGTCTTAGCCATTAGTTAAATTCATGTGAATAGTTGAGCTGACGGCCGGTATCCCTCTTACACTATGCGCAGTTATTACATCGTTACTGGAAACCCGGTAACCCTGTCAGGAGTGTTAAAGTGATTAGTATATTCGACATGTTCAAAGTGGGTATTGGCCCCTCTTCCTCCCACACTGTAGGGCCGATGAAGGCCGGTAAACAGTTCGTCGATGACCTGGTCGAAAAAGGATTACTGGATAGCGTTACCCGCGTAGCCGTAGATGTGTACGGTTCGCTCTCATTAACGGGTAAAGGCCACCACACCGATATCGCCATTATTATGGGTCTGGCTGGCAACATGCCAGCGACCGTAGATATTGACGCCATTCCGGCGTTTATTCGCGACGTGGAAACACGTGGCCGTCTGCTGCTGGCGAACGGCCAGCATGAAGTGGATTTCCCGCAGGACGACGGGATGCGTTTTCGCAGCGACAATCTCTCGCTGCACGAAAACGGGATGCAGATCCACGCCTTCAGCGGCGAGAAAGTGGTCTATAGCAAAACCTATTACTCTATCGGCGGCGGCTTTATTGTCGACGAAGAGCATTTCGGCAACGATGCTGCCGGCGATGTGAACGTGCCGTATCCGTTTAAATCGGCGACAGAGATGCTCAATTACTGCAAAGAGACCGGCCTGTCGCTCTCCGGCATGGTGATGCAGAACGAGCTGGCGCTGCACAGCAAGCAAGAGATCGAAGACTATTTCGCCGATATCTGGAAGACCATGCGCGCCTGTATCGATCGCGGTATCAATACCGAAGGCGTGCTGCCTGGCCCGCTGCGCGTTCCGCGTCGCGCCTCGGCCCTGCGCCGGATGCTGGTGACCACCGATAAGTACTCCAACGATCCGATGAACGTGGTGGACTGGGTAAATATGTTTGCCCTGGCGGTGAACGAAGAGAACGCCGCAGGCGGACGGGTCGTGACCGCGCCCACCAACGGTGCCTGTGGGATTGTGCCCGCGGTACTGGCCTACTATGACCACTTTATCGAACCTGTCACCCAGGACAGCTACATTCGCTACTTCCTCGCCTCGGGTGCGGTGGGTGCGCTGTACAAGATGAACGCTTCGATTTCCGGTGCGGAAGTGGGTTGTCAGGGTGAAGTCGGCGTGGCCTGTTCAATGGCGGCGGCTGGCCTGGCAGAGCTGCTGGGCGCGAGCCCGGAGCAGGTGTGCGTAGCGGCCGAGATCGGTATGGAACATAACCTCGGCCTGACCTGTGACCCGGTAGCCGGTCAGGTACAGGTGCCGTGCATCGAACGTAATGCCATCGCGTCGGTAAAAGCGATTAACGCCACGCGCATGGCGATGCGCCGCACCAGCGCGCCACGCGTGTCGCTGGATAAGGTCATCGAAACCATGTACGAGACCGGCAAGGACATGAACGCCAAGTACCGTGAAACCTCTCGCGGCGGCCTGGCGATTAAGGTGCAGTGCGACTAATCCTCCCCGTTTTACCGTTGGTTTCGTTTCTCATACTCCCTTCGCCCATCTGATACGGATGGGCGAAATTGCGCCCCTTTTCTCGTTAGCCGAAAAATTGCCCACTACACTACCTCTGTTGCCACGGGCATATGCACCAGTGGCTTTTGGGATGGCCGTGGCATGCAAACAGCGCAGACGATCATTAAAAATTATCGCCGCAAGCGTATCATCGTCTGTGCGTCGCTTTCACTTCTCACCCTGCTTACCACGCTGGGCTGCAGTTTTATTTCACAGCGCAATTTAAATCAGCAGACCACCGCCACCTTCGTTAATCACGCAGTCGAAACGCTGGAGAAAATCCTCTTGCCGATCCAGGCCGGGCGGGCCATTGTCGAGCCACTGCTCGGCAGGCCCTGCCTGGAGGTCAATTTTCTCCTGCGTAAACAGGCAGCCTCCCTGCAGTCGGTGCGATCTATTGGCCTGATCCAGAAAGGCATTCTATACTGCTCCAGCACCTTTGGCCGCCGCGATATTCCTATTCACCAGTTTGTGCCCCAGCTGCCCTCAGCCGAGCCGCTGCTCTTGCTCACCACTGACCAGGCGCTACTGACCGGCAGCCCGGTACTGATCCAGTGGTATCCGGCCACCGGGAAAAGTGATGACGGCATTATGCAGATTGTGAACATCGATCTGATTGCCAGGATGTTGCTGGAACCGCTGCTGCCGATCATCAGCGACGTCAGGCTAAGCGTTGGCGGCAAGCATCTGAGCTATTACAGCCAGCTCTCGGATACGCTGGAGTTTGGCAAACACGACAGTATCTACCAGCAAACCTCGGAAACATTCCCTTTCACGATCACCGTCAGCGGTCCTGGATCCAGCGCGCTGGCGCTGGCAAACCTGCCGAGGCAGCTGCCGCTGGCGTTCATCTTTAGCATGCTGGTGGGTTATATCGCCTGGCTTGCGACCGCCAGCCGGATGAGCTTTACCTGGGAGATCAACATGGGGCTGGCTGCCGGTGAGTTTGAGCTGTTTTGTCAGCCGCTGGTGAATGCACAAAACCAGCGCTGCGTGGGGGTGGAGATCCTCCTGCGCTGGAACAATCCGCGTCAGGGGTGGATTTCGCCGGAGATTTTTATTCCGCTCGCCGAGGAACATAACCTGATCATTCCCCTGACCCGTTTCGTGCTGATTGAAACCGTGCGCCACCTGGCCATGTTCCCTACCGCGCCAGATTTTCATATTGGCATCAACGTAGCGGCCAGCCATTTTCGTGACGGCGTGCTGCTGCATGATCTGAATCGCGTCTGGTTCAGCGCTAAGCCCGCCCAGCAGCTGGTGATTGAACTGACGGAACGCGACTCGCTGCTGGAAGTGGATTACCTCATCGTGGACGAGCTGCACCGCAAGGGCGTCAAGCTGGCGATTGATGATTTTGGCACCGGCACCAATTCGCTCTCATGGCTGGAAAAGCTCAACCCGGAAGTGCTGAAAATCGACAAGTCGTTTACCGCTGCCATCGGGACAGACGCAGTAAACTCAACGGTGACGGACATTATTATCGCGCTGGGCCAACGGCTGCATATCGAGCTGGTGGCAGAAGGGGTCGAGACAAAAGATCAGGCGAGTCATCTTCGCCGTCATGGGGTCAATATTTTGCAGGGATTCTTGTATGCAGAGCCGATGCCACTTCGGAGTTTTCCGAAGTGGCTGGCGGAGAACACGCCTCCGCCAGCCTCGCATCATAAGCCGATAATGCAGTTTATACCGTAGTGCCGGCCTGATTACTCTTCATCGTCATGGGCGGACTGCTCTTTAACAATACGCACCAGGTCAACACGGTAATCATTGGCGGTAACGATAGTGATCTTCAGCGGCGGTAACTCCAGCACGTCGCCGGTGCGTGGGATCTGGCCGTTAATGGCAATCACCAGGCCTGCGACCGTGGCGATATCGTCATCGTGGTTGGTCAGGTGTTCCAGACCCAGCGTCTGCTGCAGCGCGTGAATGTCGGTTGAACCTTTTACCAGCCAGCCGTCATTATCATTGATAATTTCCGGCGTTTCGTCAGCATCCGGGAACTCACCGGCAATGGCTTCCAGCACGTCCAGCGGCGTCACCAGGCCTTGTACCACACCAAATTCATTGGTCACGATCACAAAGCTACCGCGGGCACGGCGCAGCACGCCAAGCAGGTTGATTGGGTCGAGTGTTTCCGGTACCACGATAGCCGGCGTTGCGGCAGCAATGGATTCAACGTCGCCGCCCTCTTCCAGCGCCACCAGCATCTCTTTTGCACGCACGACGCCAATCACTTCATCCAGTTCACCGCGACACACCGGGAACAGGCTGTGCGGAGAAGAGAGCAACTGCTGACGGATTTCCGCCACGCTCAGACTGGCATCAACCCAGCTGATTTCACCGCGCGGGGTCATGATGCCGCGTAGGGAGCGTGAGGCCAGCGACAATACGCCGTTGATCATATAACGCTCTTCTTCCACAAACGCGCCTTCCGGTACCGGCACAGGGATATGGTTTTCGCTATCCTGCTGCTGAACCTGAGCCTGACGGCGGCCACCCATCAGACGCAAAATGGCATCTGCGGTACGGGCACGCAGCGGCTGATTCGACTGCTGACGAATAAAGTTACGGCGCGCAATCTGGTTAAACATTTCAATAATGATTGAGAAACCAATTGCCGCGTACAGGTAGCCTTTCGGAATATGGAAGCCGAAGCCTTCTGCAACCAGGCTCAGACCGATCATCAGCAGGAAGCTCAGACAGAGCACAACCACTGTCGGGTGCTCGTTGACGAAGCGCGTCAACGGCTTCGAAGCCAGCAGCATCACCGCCATCGCAATAATAACCGCAGCCATCATTACCGGCAGGTGGTTCACCATCCCCACCGCAGTGATCACCGCGTCGAGGGAGAAGACGGCATCCAGCACCACGATCTGCATCACGACTACCCAGAAGCTGGCGTAGCCTTTGCCGTGTCCGTCGTCATGCTGACGGTTTTCAAGCCGTTCATGAAGCTCAGTGGTGGCTTTGAAGAGCAGGAATAGCCCCCCCACCAGCATAATCAGGTCGCGCCCTGAGAAGGTAAAATCAAAGGCGGTAAACAGCGGCTGGGTAAGCGTCACCATCCACGAGATCACCGACAGCAGCGCAAGACGCATAATCAGCGCCAGCGACAGGCCGATCAGTCGCGCTTTATCACGCTGCTTTGGCGGCAGTTTGTCCGCAAGGATGGCGATAAAGACGAGGTTATCGATGCCGAGCACGATCTCCAGCACCACCAGCGTGAGCAACCCCACCCAGATCTGCGGGTCCATTAAGAATTCCATGACAAGCTCCTGCTAAAGGAATGACTAAACGGCGCCGCGGAATAGACGGGCGAAGCGTTAAAAGACGTAGAAAGTGAGTGGCGCGAATCGCCGATAAGGCTGGCCAGAGTTGGCCTGGAAAATGACTGGCGTCGGTGACGGTCCATACAGTGGGCTACTGCCCTATACTCCTGACAATGAAATGGACGGTAAACATATCAGAGACATGGCCTTTTTGGCAAAGATTTACTTTCCTTTGCAAACAGATGTTTCAGCATTTTTTTGCGCATAAAATTATCTGGCTGGCTTAGGCTAAATTACGGATCTTCATCACATAAATTATTTTTTCACTGTCTAAAATAAATCGCGTACGTCTTAGTTAATTAGACTCTAACCCTTATCTGAATCGATTCGCTGTTTCGAAGATGAATTCTGATGCCCTCGTCACACAGGTGCATAAACGATAATAAAAGGAGGTAGCAAGTGACCATTGCTATTGTAATAGGCACACATGGCTGGGCCGCAGAGCAGTTACTTAAAACCGCAGAGATGTTGTTAGGCGAGCAAGAAAACGTCGGCTGGATCGATTTCGTTCCCGGTGAAAACGCCGAGACGCTGATTGAGAAATACACGGCGCAACTCGAAAAGCTGGATACCGGCAGTGGCGTGCTGTTCCTCGTCGATACCTGGGGTGGCAGCCCGTTTAACGCCGCCAGCCGTATTGTTGTCGATAAAGAACAGCACGAAGTGGTGGCGGGGGTAAATATCCCGATGTTGGTTGAAACGCTGATGGCGCGTGATGACAACCCCAGCTTTGACGAACTGGTGGCCCTGGCCGTCGAAACCGGTCGCGAAGGCGTGAAAGCGCTGAAAGCGAAACCGGTCGAGAAAGCCGCACCGGTTGCTGCTCCTGCAGCGGTCAAAGCCGCAGCCCCTCTCAAGCCAATGGGCCCGAACGATTACATGCAGATTGGCCTTGCACGTATCGATGACCGTCTGATCCACGGCCAGGTGGCAACACGCTGGACTAAAGAGACCAACGTACAGCGCATTATCGTGGTCAGCGACGAAGTTGCCGCCGACACAGTGCGTAAAACCCTTCTGACTCAGGTGGCTCCGCCGGGCGTAACCGCGCACGTGGTGGATGTCGCCAAAATGATCCGCGTCTATAACAACCCGAAATATGCGGGCGAGCGCATCATGCTCCTGTTTACCAACCCAACGGACGTCGAACGCGTCGTCGAGGGCGGCGTTAACATTACTTCCGTCAATATCGGGGGTATGGCTTTCCGTCAGGGTAAAACCCAGGTGAACAACGCGATTTCAGTCGATCAGAATGATATCGAAGCATTTAAAAAACTGAATGCACGCGGTATTGAACTGGAAGCCCGTAAAGTTTCCACCGATCAGAAACTGAAAATGATGGATTTGATCGGCAAAGTCGGGAATTAACCCTGCGCTGATTTTCACATAAAGCTTATGTTATAGGAGAAGTACAATGGAGATTACCACTCTTCAGATTGTGCTGGTGTTCGTCGTCGCGTGTATTGCCGGTATGGAATCCGTACTTGATGAATTTCAGTTTCACCGTCCGCTGGTCGCCTGTACGTTAATTGGTGCCGTTCTGGGCGATATGAAAACCGGTATCATCATCGGTGGTACGCTGGAAATGATCGCCCTCGGCTGGATGAACATCGGTGCGGCGGTTGCGCCTGACGCCGCGCTGGCATCCATCATCTCGACCGTTCTGGTTATCGCCGGTCATCAGAATATCGGCGCCGGTATCGCGCTGGCTATCCCACTGGCTGCAGCCGGTCAGGTACTGACCATTATCGTTCGTACCATTACCGTTGCCTTCCAGCATGCGGCGGATAAGGCGGCCGACAACGGAAACCTGACGGCACTGTCCTGGATCCACGTCTCCTCCCTGTTCCTGCAGGCGATGCGTATCGCGATTCCTGCGGTTATCGTGGCGGTATCCGTAGGCACCAGCGAAGTTCAGGGTCTCCTGAATGCCATTCCTGAAGTGGTCACCAGCGGTCTGAACATTGCCGGTGGCATGATCGTGGTTGTCGGTTACGCAATGGTCATCAACATGATGCGTGCGGGCTACCTGATGCCGTTCTTCTATCTCGGCTTTGTTACCGCGGCGTTTACTAACTTTAACCTCGTGGCGTTGGGTGTGATTGGTGCCGTTATGGCCATCCTCTACATCCAGCTGAGCCCGAAATATAACCGCGTCGCGGGTGCACCAGCGCAGGCTGCTGGCAACAACGATCTCGATAACGAACTGGACTAGCAGGTGAGCGAAATGGTTGATATGACAAAAACTACCCCGGAGAAGAAACTGACTCCGAGCGATATTCGTGGCGTATTCATTCGTTCAAACCTGTTCCAGGGTTCATGGAACTTCGAACGTATGCAGGCGCTGGGCTTTTGCTTCTCGATGGTACCGGCAATCAAACGCCTGTATCCGGAAAACAACGAAGCGCGTCGTCAGGCGATTAAACGTCACCTGGAATTCTTTAACACCCATCCGTACGTTGCGGCTCCGGTTCTCGGCGTAACGCTGGCGATGGAAGAGCAGCGTGCCAATGGGGCCGAGATTGACGATGGTGCCATTAACGGGATCAAAGTGGGTCTGATGGGGCCGCTGGCAGGCGTGGGTGACCCGATCTTCTGGGGTACCGTGCGTCCGGTCTTTGCGGCACTGGGTGCAGGTATCGCGATGAGCGGTAGCCTGCTGGGTCCCCTGCTGTTCTTTATCCTGTTTAACGCCGTTCGTCTGGCAACCCGTTACTACGGCGTGGCATACGGCTACCGTAAGGGTATCGACATCGTTAAAGATATGGGCGGCGGCTTCCTGCAGAAACTGACCGAGGGGGCGTCGATTCTTGGCCTGTTTGTCATGGGGGCACTGGTTAACAAGTGGACCCACGTCAACATCCCGCTGGTGGTCTCGACAATCACCGGTCAGGATGGTCAGACCCGCGTCACCACCGTACAGACAATCCTCGACCAGCTTATGCCGGGCCTGGTTCCACTGCTGCTGACCTTCGCCTGTATGTGGCTGCTGCGTAAGAAAGTTAACGCCCTGTGGATCATCGTTGGCTTCTTCGTCATCGGTATCGTTGGCTACGCCATCGGCCTGCTGGGCCTGTAAGATTTGACCTGATACACCGGGGGCCTGCCCCCGGTTTTTTTTATCTGGAGGATGAATGACGATCACGGACATCGTACTGGTACTGTTTATTGTTGCTCTTCTGGCGTATGCCATCTACGACGAATTGATCATGCCCCGCCGCTACGGCAAAACGTTGCTCACCATCCCTCTTCTGCGTCGTGGTCGTGTTGATGCGGTGATTTTCGCCGGTCTGCTGATGATCCTGATTTATAACAACGTGATGAGCCAGGGTGCTTTATTAACCACATGGTTATTATGTGTGCTGGCATTAATGGCCTTTTATCTGTTCTGGCTCCGCGCCCCGAAAATAATCTTTAAAAGCGCTGGATTCTTTTTCGCCAACGTCTGGATAGAATATAACCGTATTAAAGAGATGAATTTATCTGAGGACGGCGTGCTGGTGATGCAATTAGAGCAACGGCGTTTACTTGTTCGGGTACGAAATATAGACGACCTGGAACACATATACAAATTACTTGTTAAGGTTCAATAAGATACAGAAATAGCATTGGCTATATTCTGGCAGATTTTCCGCAATCGGTTATAGCCAAAGCTATATTATTTAACCTTAATGACGATATGTTTTTAACGTTATTTTCACGAATCAATCTAAATGAAAATCGTTATCATTTCGTTAATAAGATAATACTTAGCTGTTGTTGTTTTATATTCTAAAAATATGTTAAGGTTGCGCCCGTCGTTGGGGAGTAGCCGATTTCCGTTATGCCGGAAATGTACGTGTCAACATACTCGTTGAAAAACGTGGCACGTACGGATGGTTCTGCGTCAGCAGAACGATCAGGCGAGACCATAGATGCATCTACTGCTGTTTACTGGGGGCAGTGATGTGTCATATGGATATTCCCGGTCTGGACGCGCTGATGAACCTCTCTGCAACAATTCTTCTGGCCTTTGGTATGTCAATGGACGCATTCGCGGCTTCCATTGGAAAAGGCGCGACGCTCCACAAACCTAAATTCTCTGAAGCCCTGCGTACCGGTCTTATCTTCGGCGCTATCGAAACCTTGACCCCACTTATCGGCTGGGCGCTTGGCATGCTCGCCAGCCAGTTCGTGCTGGAGTGGAACCACTGGATCGCCTTTACGCTGCTGGTTTTTCTCGGCGGCCGAATGGTGATTGAAGGGGTTCGTAACGATATCGATGAAGACGAAACGCCGGTTCGCCGTCACGGCTTCTGGCTGCTGGTGACCACCGCCATCGCCACCAGCCTGGATGCGATGGCCGTTGGCGTTGGGCTGGCTTTCCTGCAGGTCAGCATCCTGACCACCGCGCTGGCAATCGGCTGTGCGACCTTTATCATGTCCACACTGGGGATTATGGTTGGCCGCTTTATCGGCCCGCTGTTAGGCAAACGCGCCGAGATCCTCGGCGGTGTGGTACTGATCGGGATTGGCGTGCAGATCCTGTGGAATCACTTCGCCGGTTAATCGACTCGCTGCCAGCAGTGGATGCTGAAATCCGTCTGGCAGCTGAACGTTTCCTGTGCCGCCAGGGTTTCCCACACTTCCGGCTTCGCCCGCCAGGCAAACGGCGTCATCTGCAGCAGCGCAACCGCCTCTTTCCCCGTCAACGACATCTGATAGGCCAGCGACTGCTCTTGCTGAAGCACAAAGCCCGGCAGCTGTTCAGAATGCGGGGCATGCAGCAGAACCTCACTGTAAATCAGCCCTTTTAGCTCCATTAAGTGACGCGGACCCGGTGTCACGGTGATCACCCAGCCTCCCTCTTTCACCACCCGCGCCAGCTCTTCACCTTTACAGGGGGCGTAAATACGGATCACCGCATCCATACTGCTCTGCTCAAACGGCAGGCGATGGCTGGATGCCACGCAGAATGTCACCTGCGAATAGCGCTTAGCGGCCGCCCGGATAGCCGATTTAGAGACATCCAGACCAAACGTGATGGCACCCTTCTCTTCGGCGGTACGGGCAAAAGCGGCGGTGTAGTACCCTTCCCCGCAGCCAATGTCCAGAACCGATGAGGCGCCATCAGGCAGGATCTCTGCCAGCTTGCTGGCAACCGCGTCACGCAGCGGCTGATAGTGCCCGGCATCGAGAAACGCTCTGCGCGCCTGCATCATTTCGGCGCTGTCGCCCGGATCGCGGGATCGCTTGTGCTGAACCGGCAGCAGATTGACATACCCCTCTTTCGCCATATCGTAGCGATGCCCCTGCGGGCAGGCGTAGCTTTTATCCGTGTGCGCCAGCGGCGCGTGGCAAAGAGGACAGCAGAATGTCATGAGAACTCCGGGCAATCATAAAGGGCGAAAGTGTACCGCTAATCGCCCCGCTATAAAACGCCTCGCTTAGCGCATGACGATAAGATGGCTGGAATCGGCCGGTAAACCGTCCGGTTTAATGTTCTCGATGCGTAAAACATCGCCCATGATCTGGCTAAATACCGGTGCCGAGACCGCCCCACCGTAGTAAGCCCCGTTTTGCGGATCGTTGATCACCACCGCGAGGGCGAATACCGGGCGACTGGCCGGAGCCACCCCGGCGGTATAGGCCACATATTTGTCGACATACTGTCCGCCGTCATCAATTTTCTTCGCGGTACCGGTTTTAACCGCCACCCGGTAGTCGCGTACCGCGGCTTTGATCCCGCCGCCGCCGGGTAAGGCCACGCTTTCCATCATATGTTCGACTTCATGCACGATCTCTTCCGGCATTACCCGGGTGCCGATAACCGGTGGATCGATGCGGGTTATCGACAATGGCCGTTCAATCCCGTAGCTGCCGATGGTGGCGTAGACATGAGCCAGCTGCAGCGGCGTGACCATCAGCCCATAGCCAAACGCGAAAGTCGCGCGATCCAGCTGGCTCCAGAATTTTCGTGTTGGCAGCAGACCGCTGCTTTCACCGGTTAATCCCAGCCCGGTGGTGCGGCCAAAACCAAACGCCTGATAAGTATCCAGCAGGCGCTGGATCGGCATCGCCAGCGACAGACGAGATACCCCGGTGTCGCTCGACTTTTGCAGGATGCCAGTGAGCGTCAGTTCCGGGTAGTAGCCCACATCGCGGATGCGGTGCCCGGCCAAGGTATAGGGATGGGTATCGATTACGCTGTCCGGCTGCACCAGATTTTGCTGCAGGGCAGTCATCAGCACCAACGGTTTGACGGTCGAGCCCGGCTCAAAGGTGTCGCTGATGGCGCGGTTGCGGAAATCATTTAACGTCGCACCTTCGCGATTGTTGGGGTTGTAATCCGGGAAGCTCGCCATTGCGAGGATCTCCCCGGTCTGGATGTTAATCAGCACCGCCGCACCTGACTCCGCTTTATTCCATGCCACGGCGTTATCCAGCGCATCTTCAGTCAGGGTTTGCAGGCGCTTATCGATACTGAGCTGGATGTTGTGCGCCGGTACCGGTGGGACTTCGGTGATATTTTCTACCACGTGCCCGTATCGATCCTCACGTACCCGGCGCAGACCCGGCTTACCGGTTAACTGGGAATTAAAGCTTTTTTCGATCCCCTCGATGCCCTGCCCATCGATGTTGGTGAAGCCAATCAAATTTGCCGCCACATGCCCGGCCGGGTAAAAGCGTCGGGATTCATCGCGCAGGCTGATGCCCGGCAAATGCAGCTTATCGATCCAGTGGGCCTGCGCGGGGTCCACCTGGCGCGCCAGATAGATAAAACGGCCCTGCGGATTGCTGTTAATGCGTGTGGCAAGGTCCGAAAGAGACAGGTGCAGCGCGCTGGCTAATGCCTGCCAGCGATCGTCAAAGCCCACACCGCCTTTCCCCAGTATGGTTTTCGGGTCGGCCCACACTGCCTGCACCGGTACGCTGACGGCCAGCGCCTTTCCCTCCCGGTCAACAATCATTCCCCTTGGCGCGTCGATCGCCACTTCACGCAGCGAGCGCATATCTTCCTGCTTTACCAGCGGATCCGGCTTGATGATTTGCAGCCAGGCGACGCGTCCCAGCAGGAAAACCAGACTGCCTAAAATGGCCAGACAGAGTAGTGCAAAACGTAACGGGGTGAAGTTTGCGGCGGGATGGGCGGGTTTCTTTTTCACCAGTGCTCCAGGGCTAGTTAACAACGCACTGATTTAACGGGAAAAATGACCAGCAGGGGCGAAAATTATGCTAATAACCTCGCAGCTTTGCAACAAATTGCTAACCGGAGCGGATGCGGTAACACTTTGAAAAAAGACGCATTAAAAAGCCCCGCATTCGCGAGGCTTTATCTCTGCAACTGAACCATCGGAACGATTCAGATTTGGCAGGTGTTCGATCAGATAGCGGTTACGTTAACAGCAGCCGGACCTTTCTGGCCGTCCTGAATTTCGAACTCAACGTTCTGGCCTTCAGCCAGAGTTTTGAAGCCGTTACCCTGGATTGCAGAGAAATGTACGAATACATCTTTGCTGCCGTCAGCAGGAGTAATGAAGCCAAAACCTTTAGACTCGTTGAACCACTTAACTTGACCTTTAATCTTTGCCATTTGCAAAATTCCTTAGAATGTTTTCTTAGCCCGCAGGCATTCACTGAGATAAAACTGAGACATTACTGCATGAGGCACTAATATAAGGTTCGGCAGAGAAGCGGTATTCAACGACAACGTGTTTACTCAGGACTTCTTTACTGAAAATGCCACACATAAACAGAACTGTACCTCGTTTGACCTAAACCGTGTTATCACATACTACTTAAATAATGGCAAGCCATTTTTAAACATGTCTCGATCAGTCGCACAAATTCTGAGATTGATTTGCCACATTCTGCACAAATACGCACGTTCTGTGTATACCGCGCAGGAAGGCAGCCTGACCCGTCTCAGAGGGCGGAGGTGCTGTTATCAAAGACTTTTTTACCATAGCTCACTATGCTCAAACCGTCCAGCAAGGTGAAAAAGTTTCCTTGTGGGGCTATTCCAGTTAGTACTTTTTATGACAAGTTATTCTGAATTGATCGCAATGCTAAGCAATGGTTGCACCAAGAAAACATTGTATATCGCTTCGCTTGTGCAACTTATATACACCGCTGTTCTATTTATCGCCATGCACCAAAATAATGATATTTTTATGAACCTGCATCAAAAAAAGGCAAGCAAAACGTTTCGATTAAAATAATGTATGACTGTCGTCGACTTAATACAGAATATTCAGTAACCCGGTGCGGAATTGTTATAAGGATAAATATTGACCGATCTTCAGGATGTGAAAGCGATCGTTATCCAACGCGACATCCTGTAACGCCTGGCTTAGCTCGTTAACCGGCTCGTCAAGTGACTCATCTGCCAGCTCAAATACCCCCCAATGAATTGGAATAGCTCGCGGCATGCCGAGCTGCTGCCAGAGAGCGACGGCCGACTGCGGATCCATATGATTACGCGACATGAACCAACGTGGTGCATACGCCCCCACAGGTAAGGCAACCGTATCAAGCTTTCCCAGACGTTCCGGAATAGTGAGCAGCTCCGGGGAGTAGCCGGTATCACCGCTAAACCAGAAACGCTGGTTTTTCCCTTCCATCACCCAACCACACCACAGGGCGCGATTACGATCCCACAGGCAGCGCTGGCTCCAGTGTTGGGCAGGCACAGCGGTAAACGTCAGGCCCTCGAAAACGTAGCTTTGCCACCAGTCCAGCTCTAAAACATGCTTTGCGCCGCGACGACGACACCAGTCGCCGAGCCCTAAGGGTACAAAAAATGTGAGTTGCGGGAAGCGTTTTATCAGCTGGCGCACCGTGGCGTTATCCAGATGATCGTAATGATTATGGGAAATCACCAGCGCATCCAGTGGGGGAAGTGCGGCCACCGACATCACCGAAGGGGTTTTTCGCTGCGGCCCGGCAAAGGGTAAGGGGGACGCGCGATGGGAAAAAACAGGGTCCGTCAGAATATAGCGACCGTTAAGGCGCAACAGCAGGCTGGCGTGTCCCAGCCACCAGACACCGTCTTCCTGTTCGCTGTTCAGCGTAACAGGCTGCCACCACTGGCGGATAAACTGTTCGTAGCCTTGAGAAGGCGGTTTGGGCAACCCGGCGGCTTTACGCGCTTTACGCCAGCGTTCGACATCGCCAGGTTGATGAGCAGGGGCATCGGCATTGCGAAAACCCTGCGGAGTATGATGTGCAAGGGAGGAATTATACCAGGGATTGCTCCAGGCCATGCTCTCCTCCCGGTCTGCTTAGCGTTCAGCCACCAGACGAATAAAATCATCGTCTTGATTGCTGGCCGTTTCTTCTGCCACTTTCGGCGTCTCTTTTACTTCCGGCTCGTTGGCATCGCACAGGCGACGCAGTAGCGCATTCTGACGCTTTTGCAGTTCCACCAGCGTTTCCAGCAGTTCAATCTGCTCGTTGGTACGAGAACTGGCGCGGTTAACAAAAAACCACGCGACCAGCCCTGCCACCAGCAAGACTAACGAAACAACCAGTGATGCCACACTCAACATCCCGGCATTCAGTAACTCAACCATTTCACCCCCCCTCAATAAAAGCGCTCATCTTACCACTCGCATTCAGGAAGGAAATCATTTGCGCGAAAAATGACGCTTACCAGGGGATAAACTTATTGATAGAACAGATACCGCTAAAAAACTGTACATCCTGGTCGCACATCACGTTAAGGGTCTGTGTCCAGAGCACCACGCAGGCAATCAACACCACAGCCAGAATAATCCAGCGTATTTTTTTCACTCCACTCTCCGTCCTCTAACCTCATGTTCCCAGGTTATCATGGGCAACTTAAACCACGGCTAACCGTAATGCGAACACGTTGCTTTCGGAATCATACACTTGTTTAAGTGTCTGAATCGATTACGCTGTGCGGCAGTCATATAAAAACTATGAGGCCATAATGCGCTTTTTTATTCGCACACTGATTGTTATAGCACTCGTCTGGACTGGTTTGCTGATTGCAGGCTACGGCGTGCTGATTGGCAGTAAAGAGAATGCCGCCGGACTGGGGATCCAGTGCCAGTATCTCACCGCGCGCGGGATCAGCACGGCACAGTATATTCATTCCGACAGCGGAATTATCGGACTCTCCCGCTGCCCGCTGCTGCGTAAGAGCGAGATGGTGGTCGATAACGGCTAACCGGATGCATAAAAAACGCCGCCATCCAGGCGGCGTTTTTCATTGCCGATCTCAATCAGAACGGATAGTCGTTGTAACCCATCTGTTCAGAAATCTTCCGCGCCGCCGTATGCAGCATTGCTACGTACTCATGCAGATGCTCTTCAGAGAAGCGCAACGTCGGGAAGGAGATGCTCAGACCGGCGATCACTACCCCAAAGCGGTCGAATACCGGTACGCCAATGCAGCGTAAGCCTTCTTCCTGCTCCTGGTTATCTTCGCCGTAACCCTGCGTACGCACCTGATCCAGAACCTGCAGCAGCTCTTCCGTGCTGGTGATGGTCCGGTCAGTGCTACGCTTGTACTCAACGCCTTCGAGGATTTGCTTCACCTCTTCGCGGTCGCGCCACGCCAGCAATACTTTACCGATAGCGGTACTGTACAGCGGGTTACGACGACCAATGCGGGAGTACATACGCAGGTTGTACATGGAGTCAATTTTATGGATGTAGACAATGCTGTCTTCATCCAGCGCGCCCAGGTGAACGGTCTCTTTCGTCAGACGAGAGAGTTCACGCATCTGAATATCCGCGCTACGAATAAGATCGACGTTCTGCAGCGCGCGTGCGCCCAGCTCGAACAGTTTCAGGGTCAGCGAGTATTTTTCTGACTCACCTTCCTGTGCGACATAGCCCAGTGACTTCATGGTCTGCAAAAAGCGATAAACAGTGCTTTTCGACATCATCACACGCTGTGACAGCTCGGTAATACCAATTTCGCGCTCTTCTCCAAGCGCCTGCAGGATGCCAAACACCTTCAACACAGAAGAAACAGAATCTGGTTGTTTATCCAAATCTGCGATTGCCATTCATCACCTCAAACCAAGTGTTTTATAAAATTCAGAACCGGTTTTTATTATAAATTCGTCGACGTCTTGCTGCAAACGATCCTGGCTCACCTGGTGACAAATCTGCGACATACAACCGAAATAATGAGGGCAATACTCTAATCCTCATCATAATTATCCCTCTTGCTAATTAATTATCTTGCCATAACGCACCAGGCGACATGCATTTACCATATGGAAAGTGCGGTTTTTTACCCTATGATCCTGTCTGGATGTCCACAAAGAGTTAGACCTCGTCGTTGCCGCAATACAAAAAGTTGTCAAATTCCTGAATGCCACCCCTTCCATCCAGATCTGTGCCGGAATCTGGTTGAGTGCTCTTATCAAACCGAAATGTGCGACTGATATCACACTTTTATTGTCATAGCGCAAAGTTAACAGTGTCAATTTCCGTCAAGTTAGTTCTCTTCGAAAAATAACGAACTTTTACATTTTCTTGATGGCAAAAATAATGAAATTTTCAACAATCGCTGTTCTCGTGTTATCTGCTGTGACGATGTCCAATGCTAATGCAACCGTTGACCATACTCATGGTCAGATCGTCGGGCACGCTGCCGACGGCACTTATTCGGTTCTGCAGGACGGTTCAATTTGGACAGGGGTAAGTAGTAATGAGTTGACCCATGCGCAGTTGGATGCTTTCAACAGCGGCAACATCAACAATCCTGTTGCGTCCCCGTTACTGACTGCCGCCAACAAGCAACGCACTATTGATCAAGCCGTAGCACTGGCTGATGCTCAACAGGAGGCGAAAGATCGTGCTGATAAGCAGATAGCTAATATGGGTACAAAGAACGATCCGACGGGCGTTCCAATGAACAGCCCTGCTGATGGGGCTGCGTTAACTACTGCTAATCAACATCGCGCTAACGATCAAGCCGTAGCACTGGCTGATGCTCAGCAGGCGGCGAAAGACCGCGCTGAAAAGCAAGGTGCTGAACGAGTTCAGGCTAACCAGCAGCGCACTTCATCACAGGTTACTGCTCTGAACGATGCACAAGGCGCAGCACTGGCTGAAGCTAACCAGCAGCGCACGGCATCACAGGTTACTGCCCGAAACGATGCGCAAGGCGCAGCACTGGCTGAAGCTAACCAGCAGCGCACGGCATCCCAGGTTACTGCTTTAAACGATGCGCAAGGCGCAGCACTGGCTGAAGCTAACCAGCAGCGCACGGCATCCCAGGTTACTGCTCTGAACGATGCGCAAGGCGCAGCACTGGCTGAAGCTAACC
>JBAPXW010000001.1:0-1580 GCA_049284415.1 Leclercia sp. | reverse complement strand
GTACAGACTCGCCATACGCTTCGTCTGTCTTTTTTACATCCTTGCCGAGCAGTTCAGACAAGCGCTTAGCTACAGGTGTCAAACGCAATTCCTCAACAGCCTGCCCTTTTGGACGGCCAAGGTGGCTTGCAAGAAGGACTTTCGCTCCCTGCTCAACTAGATACTGGATTGTTGGAAGGGCTGCACGGATCCTTGTATCGTCCGTAACCTGTCCATCCTTCATTGGCACGTTAAAATCAACGCGGCAAAAAACTCGTTTTCCTTTTACATCCACATCTTTAACTGTCTTTTTATTCAAGGCTAGAGACCTCCTTTAAAATGGCGCCAAAGCGCTTTTAAGCAGAAAAAGGGGAGAGGGACTTTTCCCCGCTCCCCAATTCATCCCACTACATTATAGTCGTTAATGGATGGTTTATCCAATGATAGCTTACAGACCTTTTTTAGCGATGAAATCAACTAGGTCAACTACACGGTTAGAGTAACCAGACTCGTTGTCATACCAAGAGATTACTTTTACCATGCTGCCTTCCATAACCATTGTTGAAAGTGCATCAATTGTAGAAGAATATGCATTGCCGTTGTAGTCGCTTGATACAAGCGGCTCTTCGCTGTAGCCAAGGATTCCTTTAAGTTCGCCTACAGAAGCTTTCTTGAATGCTGCGTTGATTTCTTCAACTGTAACGTCTTTTTCAAGCTCAGCAACAAGGTCAACCAATGAAACGTTTGGAGTTGGAACACGCATAGCTCCACCGTTCAATTTGCCTTTAAGTTCAGGCAATACAAGGGAAACTGCTTTTGCAGCACCAGTTGTTGTCGGAATGATGTTTTCCGCAGCTGCACGTGCACGACGGTAGTCTTTGTGCGGAAGGTCAAGGATTTGCTGGTCATTTGTGTAAGAGTGAACTGTTGTCATCATACCGCGCTTGATGCCGAAGTTGTCGTTCAATACTTTTGCAAATGGAGCCAAGCAGTTTGTCGTACAAGATGCATTAGAGATTACGTGGTGGTTAGCTGCATCGTACTTGTCATCGTTTACGCCCATAACGATTGTGATATCTTCGTCAGATGCTGGTGCAGAAATGATAACTTTCTTAGCGCCTGCTTCAAGGTGTTTCGCAGCGTCAGCACGCTTAGTGAAACGTCCAGTTGATTCTACAACTACTTCTACGCCTAGGTCGCCCCAGCCAAGTTGTGCAGGATCTCTTTCAGCAAGAACTTTTACTTTGTGGCCGTCAACTACAAGGTAGTCACCGTCAACTGTGATTTCTTTATTTAAAGTTCCGTGCACAGTATCATATTTTAAAAGATGAGCAAGCATGTTTGCATCTGTTAAATCGTTAACTGCCACTACTTCTACGTTAGGGTTGTTCAATGCTGCGCGGAAAACAACGCGTCCAATTCTTCCAAATCCGTTAATACCAACTTTTACTGCCATGTGTATTTCCTCCTTTGATTCCTTAAAGGTGTTGTTTTTATATTAAGGGTGATACCCTTGTAACAATTGTTTGGCGGCTCCCTCATCCGTAATGAGGATCGTTGAGGAAGGTGCCTGTTTCATATAAGCTCTGATCGCCTTTGCC